>CAZSKK010000001.1:0-584792 GCA_964607415.1 uncultured Candidatus Saccharibacteria bacterium
GCTATCAGCTATCAGCTATCAGCTATCAGCTATCAGCTATCAGCTATCAGCTAAATCACTCTGCTCTATCAGGTTTTCTACTTTCCATTCTTCATTTACATTTTCCCTTGAGATAATTCGGACACTGCCTTTTGGATTATAATTTGGGTATTCTGGGAATGGCTGGTCCAGTTCTATTTCTTCTGTAATTGGAATGTTTGCTAGGTATTGATACAAAAAGTACAAAGGATCTCCGTGGGAGCAAATTATATAGTTTTTATTATCTTCCCAATTTATGTTTTCAAAAAAATCAATCATTCTTTTTTGGACATCAACATTAGATTCTCCGCCAACTATGTGTCTGTACCCATAATAGTTATAGCCATTATTCCCAACTACTCCTTGTCTTAAAGTCATTGTTTCTAAGAGTCTTAAGTCAAATTCTATTGGAATTTTTTTATCAGAAATTATTGTTGAGGTTTGTTTGCAACGTTCAACCTGGCTAGCATAGATTTTATGAATATCTTTATTATTAAAAAACTTTTTTAATCGTTCAGCTTCAACTAAACCTTCTTTGGATAAAACAAAAGGCAGGCGGCCTGCGCAAATGTCTTCAGGATTTTCGTATTGTGTGTGGCGAACGAAGTAAATGTTAGTCATAAGGTATAAGTAGTAAGTTTTAAGATTGATTATAAGTTAAAGATAATTTTTTAGCTCTGTAATCAAATTCATAAGTTGGTTTCCAATTCTTCTTAAAGTCTCGGCATCTATATTTGGGCTATAGCGATATAAAAATGCTAAATCGTTTAGATCTATGTAGTCAGGTAGCTTTTCGGACACTATTTTGTGCTGATTTGTAACATTGTTTGTAAAAATCGAAGTATCATTTTGCTTTAGAATAACTAGAGCTAATCCAAGCCTAAGTGCAACTTTAGAAAAATATCTAGATAATGACGCGATATGTTTTTCTTGCGGATTAGGATCATTTTGAAAAGTATTCCACATTTCAGGAATTATGTTAAAGTATCTTTCGTTCAAAGCTTTAACAAAAATTTTTGGATCTTCTGGTATATCGAAATTCTGAAGAATGTCATCGCCTGAAACTAAAAACCCATCAAGCTTAAGTATTATTACCCAGTCAGCTTGTTTTGCAGTTTGGGTGGATATAGCTGCAACGTCTATGGTGTTTCCTTCGGGGAATTTGGTTTTAAGTTTTGCTTCAGTTTCTTTTACCCAAGTTTTATAATTGCCAGTATCAAAATACTCTGAGGGTAAATCAATAATGGCAACGTTATCTAAGTCTGATCCGTTTTGCGCTTCTCCTCTAGCGCTACTTCCGTAAACGTAAAGTGAAATGAACTTATTACCAAACTTTTCCCGATACTCATTTTCAAGCAAAGTTACAACTTCAATTTGTTGCTCAGAAAGATTTTTTATGTCTGCAAAATTTTCCATAAAACTTACTTGAGGAATAAAATATTATAGGCTAAAAAGAATCCATGCTTTTTAACTGAATCTTCTTTTTATAAATAAGATTAATCATGACTAGAACAAAAAGGTGTTTCAACCATGTATCCAACTTTTTGTATATGATCTTCTACTGCAAATCGTTCTTGTTTAAATGCCAAAGCCAATTTAAATACTTGATTAAGATCATCAGTTTGAATTAAAACTGCAGGTTCCGTATATGTAACAACTTTTCCATTAGATAATCTTGCTGTAAGTATTGTAGCATTGGAAAGCTTTGCTTCGGTATCTAATATATCACTAACTTCACTAAGGGGGTGAAATATACCAGTACCATACCCTTCTTCAAGGCCAATAACTACTGAAAAAGTTTTAGGTGGAATCTGTTCAAACTGAGCATTACTATTTATTTGCGCGGCAATTGTATTTGCTAAGGTTTCAAGAGCCGGATCTGAAGCAGGTTGACCATATTTGATTCTTGGATAACGGCTGATGTGATAAACAGGATTATCATCTGAAAAAGCTATGTAGCCAAAACAATTGGTGTTTAGTAAGTTTACAGAATTAATAATTGCTGGATAGAGAACATGAGCTGCTGCATTTAATGGAATATCACAGCCCCATGAAGGTACTTCGGCAAGTTTACGAAATTCATTAGGATTAAATATATTGTCAAGTTGGTCTGTTAACATTAGAAGTATTATATCTCAAATTGATAATGAAAATGAAAATGTTTGAGGGCTTAGCTTTTTGGTGTAGAAGTTGATGCAGTTACCTATCATTGGACAGAGATTTATGAAACTAGTAATGTTAGCCTTCTAGGAGCTTATAAAATAATGCTATTTCTTGATCAGAAAGATTAAAATCTTGAATGTTCTGTTGAAGTTTTTGTGCAACTTTATACCGTCTAAGTTCGCTTTCTATAACATCTAAATTTTCTCCTTTTTGTTTCAAATATAAATACATATTAAATGCGTGGTACTTGGCGCTGTGTTCTGTTTTCGGTATGCGCAAAGGGTTCGTTCCTTCCCTGGCTGTTTGCCCTATAAGTGCAAAAATTGCTTCTTCCGGCAAAGCAAGAGGCGGAATTGAGTCTGCATAGGGGTAGATTTTAAAAAATACTTGCGTAAATAGCAAAGCATCCTCACCTAAAGCTTTGGCCAAAGGAAATGCATGCAATTCATTCAATGCAAGAAATCGTTTGTCAAATGATCTTTCATTTAAAGGAAGTAAGTAGCTAATTGCAACTTTAAGCTCTTCATGATCTACAATATTTTGAAAGAAGTGGCTAAACAAAGTATTATAAAAAGCTTCATCAATACTATTATTAGGATATATTGAATTAAAACGATTCGATAATTCGTTTTGTACTGACTTTAATTCATCAAGAGATAATTTATCAATAGCATCAGGATCTTGTTGAATTGAAATTATGTTTTGGTTTACATCGGGCATGTATTGATAGTGAAAATGATTATTTAATCGGCCACTCAGGAATTAGCGCGTCTATTTCCTTCATGATTCTATCTGTATTAGTTAACGCTACAATTATTTTTTGGTAATGAATAATATCTTCAAAAGTTAATTTTCTACCTTTTCTATCTTTTAGCCATTTTTGAGCTGGCTGGTAACCTCCAATGTAAAAGTTCCAAGCAATTTCAGGCACATTTTCAAAATATTGATTTTCATTAATATAAACTCTATTATTTTTGTACTCTACTTTAACTACTTCATTCTCTCCAGGCTGTGGGTAGCTTGTAATTAAATCATTGCTTTTTTGGTGTTCCATTAAATGATATTGTCTAAGCTCTGATCCTTTTTTAACTAAATCCCAGAATAGCTTTTGGTTTGAGGTAAATGGAACTCTAGGGAAATCAATCTTCAAAAATTCTTTATAGCGTTCTCGATAAGTTGGTGAATGCAAAATTGCGTAAATGTAATCCAAAACATCAACAGGATGAAAAGTCCCAGGCTTATTTGCATCTGGATGTTCATGATCTGGGATGAATTTAAAATTAAGCTTAATAGAAACTGCTTCAATTAACTTCAGGTTAAGGTTAGCTAATCGGATAAGCCCATTTCTATCTAAATCAGTTTGGTATTCATAAAGAGGAGCGATATTTGTAATAAAGCGATCCGCCAACCTCGCTTCTGATACATTTTTAGTAATAAATGCACCTGAATAATAATCTTCTTTATTTATACGAATAAAGCTTAGCCCAATGTTATCTCCTTTTAAAAAATGTTGCATTACTTTGTAAACTGGCCATCCCATAAAACCTCTAGATCTGCCGGTATAGTAAATAAACCTATTATCAAAGGGCCTATAAGCTATAGGTTTTACAGAAGAGGCTTCTAGATTGGACTTTTTTATATCACCTATAGCCCATTCATATCTCCAATCCCTAACATCTTTTGGTAAGTTATATTTTTTATAAAAATCCTCCTTAGATAATTCTAAAATATCTTTTGCCGACTGCAATGCTAGCTGTTCCGTTCGTTGAATACATAACTCATCACGCTTTGTCAGAATCCCTGTACCATTTACAGGAAATAGCTCATTAACTTTAAGCCCTTCTTCATATTCTTTTAATAACTCAAAATCTTTTTTTACAAAAAATTGTTGAGGAGCTTGTGGTTCTAACTCATTCCATCTAATTGAATCAATAGAATTACTATTTAAAAAATCATATTTTAATTGTCTTTTACCGTAGAGATCATAGTGGGATACTTTTGCTAGTTTTTTACTTACCACATCTTTCTTGCCTTTAACAAAAATATTGATACTCACGCCTTGCTGTATATCAAAAACATTTTCATCTTTAGTGCCATCAGGTGAAACTTCCTTCTTTTTAGTGTTCCCATGTAGATCAATCGTATATATTTTGTCAAACACATCTTGCAGTTTCCACCGCATACCTCTAAAGGTTGGATTGTCTAAAAACCCGTGAGGATTAATAAATGCAAGTACACCTTCACCATTCTTTTCAATAAAATATTGAGCAAAACGGATAAATTTAACATAATCATCGTTTATCCATTTAGGGTTTTTTTCTTTAAGCTTCACTTTCCCACCAGGTTCATATTTATAATCATCCATTAAATTCATTATCCACTCTCCTTTGTTAGAACTTTCGCCACTGTACGGTGGATTTCCAATAACAACCATAATTGGCTTTTCCTTTTTGACCTCATTTGCCTCTTCACTTTCTTGGGATAACCACTGAGAAAATAAATCTCGCTGCGAAGCCTCAGGTTCTTCCAAAGAATTTGTTAAATAAACTCCTAATCTTTTTCCTTTTCCTTTATTAAAATCGTAACCAGTTTCGGAAAGTGTAATATCTAGCTTTAAATGCGCCATTGCATAACTTGCCATTAAAATTTCAAACCCATGTAATCTTGGTAATAAATGATCATCAACATAACTCTGCCATAAACCTTCCTGGCCTTTAAATTTAGAGTTATAAATAAACTTAATAACTTGATCCAAAAATGTACCTGTTCCTGTTGCAGGATCCAAAACTTGAACTCTATGCTCCATTACTTTTTGCTTTTTTCTTTTACCTTGAACTTCAACAGTTTTTTCAATCTCAATTTTTTGCGTATCAGCTAAACCATCTTTAATTCCAAATTCATCTTTTAAAATGTCGTCAACTGCTCTAACAATAAAATCTACAACAGGTTCTGGAGTGTAATAAACACCTCTAGCTTTTCTAAGCTTGGAATCATATTCTGCCAAGAAAGTTTCGTAAAAATGTACAATTACATCTTCTCTTTTTGTACTTTTCCCAAAATCTTCAAGTAGTTCTTTTACATTCACATGATTAAATAAATCTGCTAAATCATCAACCATCCATTCAATACGTTGGTCAATATTGTACCCTGCAATTGATTGAAAGAAATTTCTTAAAAAAGGGTTGGATTTTGGAAGTAATTTATTTGCTTCATCTCTATTAAATGTTTCTATTGAATCATCGTGATATCTTGCTGCAAACATTCCGTAAGCTACAGTTTGAGAATATATATCAGCAAATTGTTCTTTACTTAAATCGTGAATTAGCATTTGTTTAAAAGTCTCGTATTGTTTTTCAACTTGACCATCTTGTGTTGTTTCATCTTCTAGGGAAAGGTAAAGTGTGTTTTTAAGCATCTTTGCTTTATTAGCCATTAGCAGTGCTAAATCTTTTGAACTTTTGATTGTAACTGCTTTTTCTAAAGTGAAGTTTTTTAATAAACTCTCTAGAATTGCAATTTTATTTTCAAAAATCTCAATTTTATTATCGACTAGTCTAGCTACTTCAACACGTGCTGTTTCTTCACCATTTAAATAAAAGCGAAATTCTAGATAGTTAGTAAAACAAAGATTATTTAATGAAGCTTTATACCTGTTTACTTGATTTCTGGATTTTAACTCTTTATCTAAATCAATATCTATATCTTTTGCTTCAATGTATCCAATTGGAATTTTTCCTTTAAGCAGTAGAAAGTCAGGTGCTCCAACTTTTTGCTGTTTGGGGTCGTTTACTGCATTTATTGAACTATTGATATTTTGAATAAGTTGCTGAAGTGCTGGACGATATGCATGTTCTCTGGCGTGTCCAGTTTTAAATTTACTCTGTATTTCCTCTAAATACTTACTTATTGCATCGTTCATTATTCGAATTTAGGGTTCGTAAGGTTGTCACATAATTACTGTAAATTGCATAAATTTACAGTTCGGAGAGGAAGAGATTTCCTCTTCGAGGATCAAATGCGGTCATAAGTTTCGGCTGTACTTCGTTTGCCTCAACTTGACCTTATTTGTCGAACTTTCGTTCTCATTTTTATTTCCTCTAATTTGCAAATTTACCACTGCAAATTGCAGTGTTAAATTCACAATCGGAGAGGAAGAGATTCGAACTCTCGCTAGGATTGCTCCTACTACGGGTTTAGCAAACCCGCCCCTTCAACCACTTGGGTACCTCTCCATGAATTAGTTTTGAGTTTAAGTAAATAGCAATAGTAAATGCTAAATGTTTATTATTGGTGCTGCTTTTTACTTGCACTTAAACTTACACCTTGGCTTTCTTATGACTGTCTTAATCTCAGTCAAAGAATTATACTAAAAATTATCCTAAATGGCGAAGTGAAAATTCTTCTATATTCATTCTATAATTTACATAAGTGCTAAAATAATTGTATAGCTGTTAGTTTATTCTTATGGCAGATAAAGATAACTACGTAGTGAGAATAATGTCCAAGGATGAAGTAAGAGATATTGCTATTGAATGGGCTGCTAACGAAGGATGGAACCCTGGACTTTACGATTTAGATAGCTTTTATGAATCAGACCCAGAAGGCTTTTATATTGGTCTTATTGATAACGAGCCTATTGCTTGCATTTCAGCAATTTCATACAATGAAGATTTTGGATTCCTTGGATTCTATATCGTTAAATCTGAATATAGAGGCAAAGGTTACGGATTTAAACTTTGGAACGAAGCTCTTAAACATCTTCCTATTCAAAACATTGGCCTTGATGGAGTTATCGATCAGCAAGAAAATTACAAGAAATCTGGATTCAAGTTAGCCTATAGAAATATTAGACACGAAGGCTTGAGTAAGAAGTTTAAAGATATTGCAACAGAAATTCATCCTATAAACCGGGTTCCTTTTAAAAAAATTTTGGAGTATGATTCAAAAGTATTTCCAGTGTCACGAAAGATTTTTTTAGAAAATTGGTTTTCTCAGCCGGAAAGCTATGCAATTGCTTACGTTAAAGATAATGAGGTTAGTGGATATGGGATGATTAGAAAATGCAGAAATGGATATAAAATAGGACCGTTGTTTGCGGATAGTAAAGTGGTTGCTACAGAAATATTCAATGCTTTGTGTAACTTTCTAGATGAAAATACAACTTTCTATCTTGATACTCCCGAAGCAAATACTGATGGTGTGAATTTAGCAAAAGACAATAATATGCATTACGTTTTTGAGACTGCGAGGATGTATACCAAGCAAGAACCAGCTATAGATTTAGACAAAATTTTTGGAGTCACAACATTTGAACTGGGATAAAATTATTGAATGGAACTACCATATGAACTAAAAACGCTTTACTATCACTGGGAAAAACATACAGTTAAACCAGCCGCTCAAACAAATAGTGATTTTAACCAATCAATCTATAATCAAGTTTTGTCTTTTGCAAATGAAAGAATGAATATTTGGGAGAAGAAAATATTGAATCAAAATCCGCCGTACTCAAACGATCAGATTCTAACAAATTTTAGATTTTGCAATGTTTACAGAGAGCTTGATAAACAAACAATAGTTTTCCATAAACTGTTGAAACCGTTGAAACATGATTTGGATTTGTGGCTTTTGAATATGATTTTTTGCAGATTTGTTTGTAACCCAGAAACTATTACTAAAGTTGGTTTTTTAAACTTTGATACAAAAAATAATCAAGAAGTTTATAAAAAGCTAGTGAATTTATCTTCACCAAAATATGGAACTGCCTATATTTTCCCAATTAGTATAATCCAAAAAAGTAAATGGAATACTCGTGAAAAATTTTTCTGTGAATATCTTCCCATAGCAATTCCCGACGTAAGTGAAATTATAAAATCTTTTGGAAATATTTCAGTAGTTGAAGCTTTGTCTAGAATTTTGCCTGCTTTTAAATTTAACTTTAAGTTTCACTGGACAGAGGTTTTAATAGATTTAGCATATCAATTCCCCGACTACATAGATTTATTTAAAGAATTTCCAATTGGTCCGGGATCCATTCCAAGTATGAAAAATTTAAATAATTTAAGAAATCCTGAAATTGTTTGCTTGAAATTAGTTTCTAGTGTTCCAGATAACTTTAATTATCTGACTTTCGAAGGGAAAACAATTTACTTAAGTGCAGAAAACTGGGAAGGAATTGGTTGTGAGTTTAGAAAATATTCAAACTTAAAACAAGGCAAAGGAAGAAAAAGAAGATTTAGAGATTAAGGCATAAAGCATTTTAAATTAATATTACGCTTCTTTATTGTTGTTATCTATTTCAGAAAGTTTTTGCTCATTTAACGCTCTTGCTCTTTTGATGAACGATTCATCTACTCCATACGCTTGAAGCTCAGCTATTAAGTCTTCACTGCTACCAAGCTCTTTTGCATTCTTTCGCGGGCTATTTGTTATACCTATACGATAAGTATTATTGCTATAAAAATTAAGTGTTACATTTAAACCTGAAGAGTTTGTAGTACTGATGTGCTGAGTTAAAGATACTTTTGCTAATGGACGTCTTTTAGAAAGGATTAATAATTCCTCTTCGATAGTAAATCTTTTACTTGACATTCGGGAATGTTACCATAATATGCCAACAATAGTCAAAAGGCTCTTTTTGTTTCATTCCGGAATCGAACAAAGTGAGATGTCTGAAGTATATTGATAGATTTACTAGTGTTATATTCCGGTCTTTAGCTTCGCTAAAACCGGAATGACACAATGGTGGTTATTCTATTCTTTTTTGCTCTTTAGCTCTCAACCTATGGACCTCGCTCTAACCTCAAACCTATTTCGTGTTAGTCTTAACCTTAATCTTATTAGGCTTAGCTTCCGGTAACTTTGGCATTACAATCTTCAACATTCCGTTTTCAACATTTGCGTCTGCTTTACTTGCATCAACTCGAGCTGGCAATTGTACAGTTCTACTAAATGATTGTTTACTAATCTCTTTGTAATAATATTTTCTTTTTTCATCGTTTTCTTCTTTTTTGCTTTCCATATTTCCACTCACTGTTAACATGTTATCTTCAATTGAAATGTCCAGATCTTTTTCATTAAAACCTGCAATTTTTGCTTCTGCAACAACATTATCACCATCATCGTAAACATCCATTGAAATATCTGCAGAAAATTTACCAGCGTAAATTGGTGAGTTAAAAAACTCGTCCAAAAAAGTATCAAAAATTTGTGAAGGTCTATTGATTGATATTCTATTCATAAAGTAAATTTTAATAAATAAGATATCATTTAGCACTTGGTAAGATCCGGTGCTAATTTAAGTATAAAATAGAGGCTAAATTTTTGTCAAGAATTCATATCTGTATTATTTTTTATAACAAATAGTCAATAAAAATAAAAGTTTATTGGTAGTTTTGTTAGTAGATGGTAAAATCTATAACTTTTTATTTTTCAAATTACATGGCAAACCCAGTTGTTAAATTTGTATTTAAAGATCCTAATAGGGATAGAATCATTCCTGTGAATTTAGTTCATAAATTGATAGCTACTGCTTTTATATTGGGAAGCATACTGGCTGGTTCAATAACAGCGGAAAGAGATGAATCTTGGAACGCACAGGATTTTTATATTAGGCTTAAAAATGGGCAGGCAGCAAAAATGGAAATAGTAGAATTTTTAAGCAATCCTGCAAAGATCAGGGAAATGGAACAATTACTAGAAAGTAATCAAGAAACTTCTGAAACCCTAAGCATCAATAATGCTGATATTTCACCTTTAAGAGTGGTCAATGGAGATGGCGAAGAGGTTACATTAGTGGTAGGTGATAGAAGGATCAGAACAGATAGTTTTCAGTTATCAAACCAAATAGCTGAAATTTCCTACCCTAATCTTAGTCTTGATACCCATGGTTTAACATTAAATATTAACGAAAATAACGATAGCTCCCAGTTTAATGCTAATCAAATAAGTTTTAATGATCTTCTGAGAAAATCTAACGCGTTAAATGAACTTCTAATGATAATTTCGAATGGGGATATAACTGTAGAAACTATATTGAGTAAATTACCTGAAAGCAATAGAGTTTATTGCGACTCATCCACAAATTACTCAGCAGTTTTAGATGGTGAAAGTGTGATACCAGATGGAATAAATGGTTATCTTTTAATAAATAGTAATAACCCTTTACAGTTATCAGCAGCACCAGAATTAAGTATTTTCGCTTCTTACGGAATTGGCTTTCATGAGTTGACTGTTCACGAAATTAGATCCTCACAAGATCCTTCTTATAAGGCTACAGTTCAAGAACTAGAAAGTGAAGGTAATTTTGAGGCACTCTCAGAAATTCATGATTTATATGAAAGAGCAATTAAAGATTTATATAGTGCGTGCCAAATAGATTTTGATGGGTTAGGTGAAGGATAGTAGCCTAGACCTTAGGCATGAACGCTTTGTCTGCAAACCCAAAACCTAACTTTTTTATTTTCATCGTTTAAAACCTGTAATTTCCAATTACGAAGTTCGTGACTAGTAGCTTGCAGTTCGTCATGGCTATCATCCACTTCTAAAATCACAATTCCATTCCCAGCTAAATATTTTGGTGCTTGTTCTAAAAGTTTTTTAATATATTTAAGCCCATCTTTTCCTCCATCTAAAGCTTTTTTAGGTTCAAAATCTTTAACGCTTGAATCGAGCTTTTTAATTCGGTTGGATGGAATATAGGGAAGGTTTGCGAAAATAATATCAAGCCGCGAGTTACGAGCTTCCAGCTTCGAGTAGCCTTCCAGCAAATCGGATTTGAAAATCTCTATGTTTGAGTTTGGCGCTAGAGTTTCTTTGTTTTGTCTTGCAATCGCTAGAGCCTTTTCGGACTTATCTGATAGATATCCTTCATAATTAATTCCTAGCTTTTCAAGTTCTAGTGCGAATGTTATGCCTATGCAGCCTGAACCAGTGCCAATGTCGGCCCACCTCACCCGTCTTCGCTTATGCTGAGCCACTCTCTCCTGAAGGAGAGGGAAATCTGAACGAAGTTCAGATGGGGTGAGGTGATCAATCGCAATCTTAATCATTCCCTCCGTCTCAACTCTTGGTATCAAAACATTTTTATTTACCACAAATTCTCTCCCATAAAATTCTGCTTTTTCAACCAAATACTCAACAGGGGTTGATCCAACCTTTTTTAAATCTAATTTAGTTGGATCAACCCCATGTTTTATTAACCAGTTAAATTCGTATGTGTTAAATTTTCTTTGCATGAAGTAATTTTACAACAAACATGCATTCATTCCACTCAAATCATTAAAACAATTGCCGTCTTTGTCTAAAATTATTACTTTTGTAACTTCAGAGTTGTAGTATTTGATATTTTCTAAAATTGGAACACTTACTTGAGATGTGTTATCGCTTAGACCTGTTGTAGTTTTGCAAAACTGAAATGTTGCCTCAGATCCACTTATTGTAAGCTTAAAATTTTTTCCACCACAATTAGATGAACCGCTTAGACTAACAGGCTCAATTCCCTTAAAACCTTGTGCCTCTTCTACTGAAGTTGGGCCGGATAAAAATTCTTCTAAAACAAAAATAGTTTCATCAGTTCTTGATGTAGTTCTAAAAACTGCATCAACAAAAGAAAAATCATCTGTAGCTTCAGGAAATTTTTGAAAGTATACTCTTAGTGCTCGTTCATCTGGTATTTCTTCGGAGTCTTCATCATCTTCACTGGTCGAATCACTGCTTTCTTGTGTGTTTTGCTCATCAGTATTCTCTTGCGATTCTTCGGAGTTATTTTCCTCAGAATCCTTGATAACAATGTATGTAACTGCAGCTGATACAGCTGCAACTAAAAGAATAATTATAAACATCAAAAAATAAATAAGCCAAGAATTTTTCTTCTCTTTTTTTGTAGGTTCAATAACTTGAGCTGGAACTGCATTAGGGGTGTCCATAGATAAGTAGCAAGTAATAAGTAAAATGTAACTAGTAACTAGAGAATTAGTACGCACCCTCACCCTGCCCTCTCCTTAAGACAGCATATTATGCTGTCGAATGCAGCTTACTTAAGTTGTATTTTTAGCTGCACTCAAATGCACAATGTGCATTTTCGGGAGAGGAAATTCATGTGCCTCCCTTCTTACCTTAAACTTCATACCTATAACCTGTCTGGCGCTAGAGCTCTTTACCTCTTAAGCTTTCTGGCTATTCCTTGTCCGTAAGCTCTTTTAGCACATATACAAGTTTTAAAGTCTTTCCGTCTTTTTTAACTTCTTCAAGTGCGTTTTCAATTAAATCTACTCTAATCAGTTCCTTCAAAAGGTCCATTCTTTCTTTAAGCTGAGAGATTTTTTCCTTTGTCTGTTTTATGTTTTCATCATCATTTACTTTTTCTCTAAGTTCTTTTGCTTTTTTAACAAGTTTTTGGAGTTCTTCGTAATCTTCTTGTTGAATTTGAAAATCTTTCAGATCAGCTCGAAGGGTTTTTAGTGTGTTTTTTAGCTGAAAATATTCGGAAGCATTATCAGCTCCTTCTGTAGTCTTTGTTACTTTTGTTTCTTGCACATTCATAAAACTTTCATAAAAATTAGTTAGATTATGATTATAGAATAACGAATATTGAATTAGTAAGCAATAGTCTCTGGCTTCACCTCATCCTCCCCTCTCCTGAGACAGCATATTATGCTGTCGAATGCAGCTAATTAAGATCTCGACAGGATAATATCCTGTCTCGGGGTGGCGAGCATGGCGAGCCGGGTGAGGTTGTGATAAAATAGTCTAGATGCTAAACACCTTAAAGTATCAAAATCCGTTATTCTTCTTGTACTTTAATTCACACTATCTAGTGCTAAATAATTTTGCTTTTTACTTTTTACATTTTTAATATGGAGTTTATTTTTGCTGCTCCTAATGTAAGTAAGCCAACCGCCGATACTTTTGAAGAATATTCTATAAAAAAACTAAGTAAGTTGAAGAAATTTTTAAGGGAAAAGAAAGATGCAAAGCATGAAGTTAGAATGTCTATTTCCAAACAAGGGGATGAGTTTGAGATTATGGCAGAACTTTTTAATAGTGAGCATATTGTTGTTAAAACTAAGAATAGAGCTATAAAACCTGGTATTGATTATATTTACGATCAAATGAAAAGGAAACTCACGGAAGGCAAAGAAAGGAGGGTTGATTTAGCTCGAGTTAGAAGAAGATTTAAAGATGCATTTCCCAAATATTCATAAGGGATATATTGATTTTAAACAAAATTTCAATTACACTTAACACATCAATCTCGAGTATAGATCGAGGATTTAATTTTTTATAAGTTTATTTATGCGAAACATAGTTTCAAAAGTATATGCAACAAGTGTTGTTTCAGTAGCGCTTTTTGCATTAACAGCAGGTCTTAACGTAGTTTCTGCTGCATCTAATAGTGATGATGCTGCTGGATTCTTCTTTTTTATGCTTTATTGCATGGCATGTCTTTGTGGTTTAGCAATAGGATTAATAATTCCATTCTTTGTTTATAAAGATGCTGTAAAAAATGAAGTTGAAAACCCAATCCTTTGGGCAGTTGTAACATTCTTTTTTACAATTCCAGGACTCTTGATTTACCTTTTGGCTATCAGACCAGATGCAGTAAAGAAGAAAGAAGGTGTTAAATAAGGTAGAGAGGTGAAGAGGTAGAGAGCAATAGAGAAAAATGAAAACTGAAGCCGCGACATTGACGTCGCGGCTTCTTCATAATAATCGTACATTAACCTTCCGTTTTGCCGATATTTTTCCTATAATGCTTTTGTATTAATTATAGCTTATGCACCCTAGAAAAACTCTTTTGGTATTAAATTCCATTCAACTCATATTTTTTGCAGCATTTACACTTTTTGTATTTTTACTTCCTTCAAACCAGGAAAGAATTTCTTCTCAGTTTGATAATTTCGATCTTTTTTATAAATTTGTTTTTAAAGGTGCTGTAGGTTTTTTAACATCTGAATATGTGAGTTTAGGGACAGTGTTATTTATTTTGACATTATTATCATTAATTTCTCTTCTTATTGTTCACGGAAATTTTAGGAAAGTATATGTATTCTCCTTACTGTATTACTTTCTAATAATCATTATTTTCCCTGTTGGGACAATATTGGGTTTATTGAGTTTGTTTCTTCTGTATGTTCTGTATGAGGATTATAAGCCTTTGGGTAAAGCACCAGCAAATCTAATTACAAATTTAGATGCTAAGATTGAAACAACAAGAAAACCTGTAGAGCCTACACATAGAAAAATTATGAAGGAAACAAAACTTCTAGTAGAAGACAACGCCACCTAATCCATATTCAGCTATTAATTTAACGGCTTTTTCTATTTTTTCAGATTTAGGGAATACTATAATCTTTTTGTCTAGCTCAACAAAGTTCTCATTATCAATCGCTTGTATTGGTGTAATTTCCTCGAACTCTGATTTAATTTTTAAATCGATAATCTGTTTTTCTGTTAGTATATAATTGTCGGGATTCTTTAGTGCAATTTCTCTTTTTTCCCAGATATATGCTTTAGTATTAACACTAATAAAGATTTTTTCTCTAGGTAAATCTTTTGAAATGTAATATTGTAAAACTTTTTCATACCATTCATCTGGAGCAATGGGGCCAGGCAGAATGCTATTTGGAGTTGTATACCCAAACCCTTCAATATGGATCTCATCTGCATAAATTGCAACAAGATTTAAAGCTAAATCGACCTTATAACTGGGATCAAAGTTCTTGTAATCAGAGTAATCCACAAAATCACCCCATTTAGTAGGTAGTTGAACAGATAGTTGTATGTTTCTGGATTTTAACAAATCGCTTAAACTTGTAATTATTTCGTTGTAATTTGTTGTTAAAAATGATGTATCTAAGTGAATTTTTTGAATTGTGCTATTTTTTGTGAGTATATCAATATTGCTAAGGAATTGATCTTTATTTAAAGATTGCGATTCTACTTGTGGTTTAAAGGTTAGATAAATTGTAATAACATTTTTATCAATTGTATTTATAACTCCATCATCTTTTATAACTATATTCTCTGATTTTTCTATTTCAGCTGAAAGGTTAAGTTTATCTGCTTCGGCCTTTGAGCCAGAGTCTAAGGCTAACACTTTGAGATCAGTTAAGCTTATGGGATCCTTTTTTGTATTGTTCAAATTTTCCGCTTCAATTTGTTCTTTGGATTCTGTAGGGGTATCAATTTCAACAATTTTTAAAATAGTTCTAGTATTAGAAAAATAGATATATGTTTTGTACAAGATAACTCCACTCAAAAGTCCAAGTATGCAAAAAAGAATAAAGGATGTGAAAAACCAAAGTAACTTTTTTAATTTAGAACTTTTATTAGGGGCTGACTTTGATTTAGTAAACTCCTCGTTCTCTGAATAAGTTACGTCTAATGTTTTTACATTTTGGAGCATTAGTTTTTTGAATCTAAAATTAAATTTACTAACCGATCGGCAAATTTATTTTGAGCTCTAGGTACATGAATAAATCTTATGGATTCAAACATGTTTTTTTGACTAACAACTTCGTCGAACAATGGCTTTATGTCAGGGCTCGAAACCTTGTACTCGCCGTTTAATTGTTTAACAACAAGTTCACTGTCCAAAAAACATTCTACCTTAAGAATCTTAGCTTTAAGAAGTGATTTTAAACCAAGAATTAAACCTGTATATTCTGCAAAGTTATTTGTTGCTGTATTTAAATGTTGACCTCCAAAATCAACAAGTGTATTGTTTTGATCAAATACTAAATATGCACTTGCTGCACTTCCTGGATTCCCTCTGGATCCTCCGTCTGTAAATAGTTTGAACATATAATTAAGTTTTAAACAATAAGTTTTAAGTTCTAAGTTTGTTAATAGCTAATAGCTTATAGTCATTAGCTTAGACCATATGCCTCTCCTTTAGGACGAGAATGCATATTATGCATTCGAGTGCAGCTAATAACTAGCTTCACTCGACAGCACAACGTGCTGTCTCGGGGTGAGGTAAAAATAAAAGTTAAATTTGTCCAGCTAACCCCTCACCCTGCCCTCTCCCAGAGGGAGAGGGGGAATAGCAAAAATTGCTTGCATTATAGTTGACTCATAAAATACGTAATATTGCTAATCCATTTAGGTTTGTCTGTGTCAGGTCCTCCGTATGTGCTAATTACGCATGTTAAATCATTATTACACGGTTTTAAGAACTCTTTAGAGATTTTACACGATATTTGGTTTACTGCATCTTCCCAATTTGCATATTGTACACCATCCAGGTATCCAAAAGGGTTGTAAAGTTTATACGGTATTCTTCCAAAGCCTGATTCATTCCCAGCAATTGCGACAATAATTTTGTAGTCACCACCACATTCCGTTGCCCTATTAATTATTAACTTTCCAAGCCCTGACATTGGAGAATTGTATCGGCTAAAAAGGGCTTCAATTTTTGCTGCCTTTTCCTCTAAGACTCTTTCTTCAATTTCACTGATTTTCTGAAATCTTTTGGTTTCTATCTCTTGCTCTATTTCAGGGATGATTATTGGCTTTGCTTCCTCTAGTTCTGTCTGAATAAAGTAAGAAGTTTTCGGCTCTTGTTTCAAACTCTCTTTTATAAGGTTTGTTAAGTAATACATAACAATTACAGAAGGAACAGTTATCAGAATGGTTAGTGAAGAGGATAAACTAATCTCGAAAAACGTTCTTAAACCTTCTTTTGTTACAAAGCCAAAAATTTTGGGCGCACTTAAATCGTCCATAAAAAGCTGTTCTGAAATTAGCTAAAACATGTAAACTGAGTTCACAATTTAAAAACTATATAATTTTCATTCAACGAATTGAAAATTATTCACATTTTACAG
Source organism: uncultured Candidatus Saccharibacteria bacterium (assembly GCA_964607415.1). Classification (GTDB taxonomy): domain Bacteria; phylum Patescibacteriota; class Dojkabacteria; order J137; family J137; genus CAZSKK01. Next base: position 17,013 of record CAZSKK010000001.1, read on the forward strand.
CTTTTTGGATTTTTGTTCACCTTTTAGAACTTCTAGAACTTTGAAGCTTCCTCCACTTAAGAATTGAAGCATCATACCTCCTCCCATAGAAATATGATTAAATCGTGAAGTTTTTATTTTTAACTTTTGAATCGCTGAAATTGTGTCTCCTCCGCCTGCAACCTTAAAAGATTCTTTTGGAGCAATATTAATAATAGCGTTACCTACTGCTTTAGTTCCTTCACTAAATGATTCAATTTCAAAAATACCCATTGGCCCATTCCATAGTATTGATTGTGCTTGGGACAGTTCTTTTTCAAATAGTTCAATTGTTTTTGGACCTATGTCTACACCAATGTTTTTTCCTTTAATTTTTGAGTCAGGTGTTACTTCTATATCAGATTCTGCATCAATTTCTTTAACAGTAATATGATCAATAGGAAGGACAATTTCTGATTTATCTTTTGCTTTTTTTAAAATCTCTTTGGCAATTTTAACTGAATTTCTATCAATTTTGGATTTACCAATATCTATTCCTTTTGCACTTAAAAAGCTATAGGCCATAGCGCCACCAATTAGAAATTTATCTACTTTCCCAAGTAAAGTTTCCATTATTGGCACTTTGGAATCAATCTTTGCCCCACCAATCACAGCAATAAAAGGTTTAGCTGGCTTATTCAGTGATGAAAGTTTTTCTACTTCATCAGAAAGTGCAAAACCCGCAACACTTGGCATTAGTTTGGCAATTTCATATGTAGATGCGTTCTCTTTATAAACACCAAAACAGTCATTTACGTATAAATTTGCAAGGCTAGCTAGTTTTCTAATAAACTCTAATCTTTCTACCGGATCTTTACTTTCTTCTTTTGGATCAAATCTTAAATTTTCGAGCATTAAAATCTCGCCAGCACTCATAAATTTAATTGAGTTTTCACAGGAGTTAATATTTGCAAACTTAACTTGTTTACCAAGAAGTTTACCCAATTCAAATCTTACAGGTATTAAGGAAAGCTCATCCACATATTTCCCTTCGGGTCTACCTAAATGGCCAATTACAATTACTTTGCAATTATTGTCGGATAAAAATTTTATTGTTGGGATTGATGCTTTTAGTCTTGAAGCGTCTGTAATTACACCGTTTTCTATAGGTACATCCAGGTTGGATCTAACTATTACAATCTTATTTTTAATTTTAAGATCAGAAAGTTTTCTTAATGCATTTGACATGTTTTATTATAGCATTTTTTGCCAGTTTTGAGAAACACAATAATATTATTAGATATTTGAAAATGAAGAGGAAATATATATGATAGTTATATAAAAATAACTAATGACGAATAACTAATAACGAATGAAATTCAAATGAAAAATCACCAAACTTGAAATTTGGAGGTTAATTCATAATTCTTCATTCTTTAGTAATTTTGCCCTTTCCAACGTAATCTTGAAGAACTTTAGGAACTAGTATGCTACCGTCTGCTTGCTGGTAATGCTCTAAAATGGCTATAAGAATTCTATGAGTAATCCCAGTATCGTTTAGGGTATAGGCATATTTGCTTTGTCCATTTTCATCTTTGTATTTTATATTCAATCTTCTAGTTTGATAGTCAGTTGTAATACTGTTAGACATTATTTCTGTATAAGAATTTTGACTTGGAGTCCAAAATTCAATATCGTATTTTTTTGCAGCAGCATAGTAGCCAAGATCGCCTATGCACATGTTAATTACATGATAAGGAATTTCCAGCTCTTGTAATAGCCACTCGTTAAGTGATAAAAGATATTCCTGAGCTTTTCTTGCTTTATCTAAATCAGCTTCGATTATTAAATTCATTTCTAGCTTATCGAACTGGTGAGTTCTTTTAATTCCTCTTACATCTTTGCCCCAGCTTCCAACTTCACTTCTAAAACAAGGTGTTTGAGCCATTACTTTAATCATATCTTTAGATAAATCTAAAGTTTTGTCCATAAAATATGCAAAGTTTGCAGGTTCAGATGAACCAATTAAATAAAGACTGTTTTCATCTTCTAAATACTTTGATTCAAGTTTATACACCTGATCTGCGTCTCCAGGGAAGTGACTACTTCCATACAATGCTTTCTCTCGAACAAGTACCGGCACAATCATAGGCTCGAATCCTTCCTTGATTAGCTTCTTCATTAAGTGGTTAAAGATAGCATAGATTAATAAAACTCCATCACCTTTAATGTAATAAAATCTACTCCCAGAGGTTTTAGCACCGGCATCTAGGTCTATAATGTCTAGCTCAGTTCCTATCTCCCAATGTGGCTTGGGACTAAAATCTGAATCTGCATGGAAACCTGTTTTAGGCATAAATTGACCACTATACTCTTCTTTACCTAGTTTATCGCTGCTTAGATATCCAGCTTTTGGTGTCCATGCTTTAATTTCAACATTATCGGAACTATTTTTACCCATTGGAACTTCATCCAAAGGTACGTTTGGAATCCAATCAATAATTGTTTTCCACTCTGCTTCTATTACCTCAAGCTCTTTTTCAATTACATCAATTTCTTCTTTTAAAGCTTTGACTTTGTCGATTGTTGCTTGATCTGGTTTTCCTTTTAACCCTTGGCTTAATTGGTTTCGTATCTCTCTTTTTTCATCCCGTTTTGATATCAAATTACTTCGTATAGAATCTAGTTCAATGAACCTATCTACGTTTACCTTTGAAGAATCTGCTCGCCCAATTTTAATAAGCTCTCTAATTTTTTCTGGATTTTTTCTAATGTAGTTTGGGTCAAGCATATTTATTAGTAGTAAGTATTAAGTTATAGGACCGGAACATAGCTTATAGCGTATTGTGTTTGGCGTATAGCGTACTAAGCTAATATGGCTAATTTTAGAACTAATCAACTAAATTTACAATCACTTTATTCTAACTTTCTTCATCTGCAAGCATTCCTAGTCGTTCTGCCGTTTTTCCCCTTAAAAATTTTGCAATTTTTTGCATATCTTCGCCTCGATTTTGTGAAATCTTTTTTAGAAAACTACCTGTAGCGTAAGGATCGTATAGTAAACAGTTCTCAAAAAATCTTACCAATCCAGAAATATGCACAACAACTGTGTCTTTTTTATAGCCAGATTTTTCAGCAAGTACTTTTGAAGTATACTGATACGAGTTTTGAGTAGCAATTATTTTTGCTAGCTCCTCAAATAGCACAGGAATTGATCCTTTGACAGCGAGTTGAGTTAAGTAAATATCAGCTTCAGGGGGTCTAAAGTCACGAGGTCTATTTTGTAAAATTGCATCGTATATGGCAATGTTCTTTAATCCCTCTCTTACGTCTTTTAAATCAAATATTGCACTTTCAGAGCGTAGCACTTCTAATGCACTATCAATTATAAATCCATTAATATATTCTTTATGTTTATCAAGGTAGTCTGTAAAAAGCATTGCTCTAGCTAATTTTCTGCCAATTTTCGGAGCATACTGACCCCTTGCAAAAGATTTTAAAAAATCGTGTGATAGATTCCTAATTGCAACTGTCATAGTTTCGTTTGAGAAATCTGATCGAGTGAGTTTTTTTGCTATTGTTGAAGGATTAATGCCATCCGATAACAGTTCGAGTAGATTTCTATAGTGAGGGTTTCTTTGTAGCAAATGAAAAATTGGACTATCTGGCTTGAGCCAATCTTTGATTTTTGGAAAATGCTTAAATCTTTCCTTAATTTCTGTATGCCCCGCGATTTCTTCAAGTCCAAACTTTTCAAGCTCTTTTGGAGTCATTACGGCTATAGCTGCTTTAGCGCACATTCTTAAACATTTTTTTTTCTGCTCAAAAGTAAAGTCAACACCAAATTGTTTACGAATTTCTTTATTTGTAAATCCGCCAACAGAATATTTGGCAATAATTATAATCTCACGAACTGAAAGGTTTGGCTTTGATTTGGAGTACTCTTCTGCAAACTGTAAGTACCTTTCTGCTTCGTTCCACTTATTTAAAGATGCAAATTTTAATAAAATTTCATTGTAAAGGTTACTTTGTAAACCCTCTTCCTGTGCTAATGGTTGATCATTCATAGATTAGCTGATAAAATTAATTCATATGTGGCCCGGCAAGCCAGAATTTGTAATAGTGTTATTTATCAATAGTAAAGTGAAACAATAGTACTGTGAGTGTAAAATTGGTTGATTTTAGCAAAATTTAATATCAAGTAGCTAGATTTGTATCTAGAATTAAGGTGGAACCGCGGTTCGAAGCTCACCACAAGCTCAAGCCGTCCTTAGAACATGATGATATATTGTGTTTTGAGGACGGCTTTTGGTGTTTTAAGGTTGAAAAGTTTTAACTTTGTAACGTTACAACTTTCTAACTTTTAAACTCTATACAAAATATGAAAAAATTAGAAAATCTCGACCAATTTAAAGCTTGGGCAAAGGAGAATGGATTTATTTATCCTTCATCGGAAATTTATGGTGGATTTGCTGCCGTATACGATTATGGACACTACGGAATTTTATTAAAGAATAATATTCAAAACGAATGGATAAAATCAATGATCCAAGATAGAACTGATGTTTTGCTTTTAGATTCTGGAATTTTTATGCATCCAAAAACATGGGTGGCATCTGGACACGTAGGTGGATTTGATGATGTATTAGTTGAAGACAAAAAAACTCATGCAAGGTATAGAGCAGATCATCTTATAGAAGAGTTCTTTGAGTCAAAAGGAGAAAAAGTCGATATGGATAAAAAAACTGCAAAAGAACTGGCTGAAATAATTAAAGAAAATAATATTAAATCTCCACAAGGGAATGATTTGACAGAGCCAAGACCTTTTAATCTTTTGGTTAAATCAAACATGGGAACAACTGATGCTTCTTTTACAGAGGATAATGTCACCTACCTTAGAGGAGAAACCTGCCAAGGAATTTATCTTCAATATAAAAACTATCGTGATACGATGAGAGCAAAACTTCCTTTTGGAATTGCTCAGGTGGGAAAGGCATTCCGAAACGAAATTGTAGCTAGACAATTTGTTTTTAGAACTCGTGAATTTGAACAAATGGAAATGCAATATTTTCATAAACCTGAAGATAAAGTTGAAAAGTTTGAAATGTGGAAAAACGAGCGAATGAATTGGCATGTTAATGCTCTTGGAATTAACCCTGAAAATTTAAGGTTCAAAAAGCATGAAAAGCTTATATTCTATGCAACTCAAGCATTTGATATTGAATATAACTTTAAAACTCTTGGAGGATTTAAAGAACTGGAAGGAATTCACGATCGTGGGGATTACGATTTAACCCAGCATTCAAAATTCTCGGGAGAAAAACTTGATTATTTCGATCAGGAATCAAATACAAGATTTACGCCACATATTATGGAAACTTCTGTTGGTTTAAATAGACTTTTAATGATGGTTCTGGAAGAAGCATATTGTGAGGAAGAACTTACAAATGCAAAAGGAGAAAAAGATTCAAGAGTTGTTTTAAAGATAAAGAAAAACCTTGCACCAATTAAAGTTGCTGTTTTGCCTTTGTCTAAAAAACCTGAATTACAAGAAAAATCATTTGAAGTTCAGAATTTACTTAAAAATAAGTATATGACCCAATACGATGAAACTGCGTCAATAGGAAAAAGATATAGAAGACAGGATGAAATAGGAACTCCATATTGTATTACCGTTGATTTTGATACGTTAAACGATAATGCAGTAACTGTCAGAGATCGAGACACAATGGCTCAGGAGAGAATAAAGATAAGTGAGCTTGAAGATTATTTACACGAAAAGTTTCAATAGCCAATATGGTATGAAGCCGCGACGTCGACGTCGCGGCTTCATATATGACAATTCCTGCATGCCACCCCTAGTTAAGTAGCTCCTCGAGCGTTGTACTATTATTAATTCTTTCTGTTTCTTTGTTATAAAAATCTCTTTGCGAAGAAGGATCATACTGCTTAAAAAGCTCTACTGTTTTTTCAAATTCTTCTTCGGTTAGCTCATTACAGTTGATTGGATAAATACCAGTTAGGTTTACTTCGTCTATTTCAACCGGAAAATGTTCTTTCAGTGAATTACCCGGGAATGCATACAAAGTGTCTGAGCTTAGGGTTCCAATATATGTATTTTTAGAATAATTAGTTAAAACTGAAAAGTTATCCATACCAGACCCGTTGTTTAGGCTGTAATATAGTGGTTTTACATTTGCTTGGGCAAAACAATAGACAGAATTTCTTGAAGCAACATTAAGAATTAGTTTTTTTTGAAGGCCTAGATTATCAAACTTCATTTTGTCTATTGTTTTGCCCTCAGAATCAACAGTTTCTAAAATAATGTCGCGGTCTGTTCGAATTTTTGTTGTAAAAATGTCAAAGTTTTCAACCAGGAAAATATCATTATTAATTCTAACTTCTATTGGAGTGTTATAAAAGTTTACTACAACAATCTCTTTGTCTTTTATATTGTAAATTGTTGCAGCAAACGTTGACGAAACGACAAGTATAGAGGCGGAAATTATTATAGACCAGATTAAAGTTATGTAGATTCGAGATTTGAGTTTTTTGATTAACTTTTTTAGCATACTAATGATTTTTTAAGTTCAAAGGTCAAAGCTCAAAATAATTATAATAAAAATTTTTAAAATCGGTTGTTTGAAGTTTAAATTTATTTTGATAGTTTGAATTTTGTTGTTTAGATTACTTATAGATCGTATTTTTTTGAACTCAACTTTACAATTTCTTCCTGATTATCATCTGGTGCTTTAGTACATAATACATTTTTTTTACACTTTTCACAGGTATAAACTACTCTAGTTTTACCGTTTGCAATTTTAATTCCGACAGGTCTTAACATACCTTTGCATTCGTTTAATCTATCACCTGGATTAATATCTACATGCTGTCCCCAAAGACAAAATGGACAGTGATCTCTTGAACTTGTTGGATGTTTAGGTACAAGTTTCCCACAGTGTAAACAATTAAATTCCTCATTATTTTTTATGAAAGTTTTCATATTGTTAAGAACACAGTAGTTATACTAACAATTAGGGTAATCAGTAAGCCTACGCTTGTTTTTAAGGCGAAGTTTCTGTTTCCCAAAATATACGAATAAATACATTTAGCTATTAGGTTTACAGAATTTGCGCCTATTATTGCATAGCTTGCAAGTTGAAGTGTAATTAAGTTAATTCGGTTTAATTCACCAACAGCTACAACAGGTGGATCCAGCCCAACTAGTCCTGAAATTGATGTGGAAGCTAGGAACAGACTGTTACTATCAACTAGCTGTACCGCCTGTACAAATAATTTAATGACTACAATCAGTGAAACAAATTCTATCGCTGGGCCAATTGCAAAAGGTTTTTGTTTAATATTTATGTGAGATATTTTAGCTTTAGATCCCGGCAAAGTATAAATAACAAAAAGTCCGGTAATTAGACCGGTAAAAAACATTACAGCTAAAGTTGGAAATAAGTGCTTAAACAAATCAAAGTTAATTACAAATATCAAAGAACCTATTGGAATGAAACTTATCGCATTGGCAAGAATTGCAGAACCAGCATAAATATTTGTATCTTGGACTGAACTATCCTTTTTGGATTTTGAGGCAAGAGCGACAACAGTTGATGTTGACGAAACCATTCCTCCTAAAACACTTGTTAAAATAGTGCTTTTTTTCTTTCCGAGAAATTTGGCAAGAGAATACCCCAAAAGACTAAACCCACTAACCAGTACAACAATAAGCCAAATACTAAAAGGGTTTATTAACGCAAAATTTAGAATATCTTTTGAAAAATTATCAACTGGAAGCTCAAGTGCTTCAACAAGATCTATTACCTTGAAATTTTCGTTTGGCAATAAGGGCAATATTACTAAAGATATAAGACCAAATTTTACAAAATCTATAAATTCTTCGTGCTTGATTTTATGTACTAGTTCTCCAACTCCACGCTTTTGTGAAAGAAAAAAAGCAAGAAGCACTAAAATAATCAAAACAATATCAAGTTTTAAAACTTGCGAAGTTGTTAAAAATCCTAGTAAAAACGTTATTATAACTGCAATTTCAGTTGTAAGCCCAAATGCTTTTTTGAGCTGAATGTTTAAAATGTAAGCACTTAAAATGAAAGCCAGTATTCCTCCAAAAATCATGTAGGTCAGAATGTAAGCTTTTTCTGTGTACAATAATCCGGTTATGCCACCAATTAATGAAATTACTGTGTATGTTCGGACACCTCCTATTCTTTGTCTTTCTTCTTTTCCTGCTATGATCTCACCTCGTTTTTCAATTTCTCTGGTTTCAGTTTCTAATCCTAATATAAAACCAAATATTATTGTTAGAAAAATTCTAATTATGATTTCGGATTGGTTCATAAATTTAGTATAGCCAAAAGCTAAGGCTTTTGGAATGACGAATAAAAAATGAAGAATTAATTAACAATTCCCAATTTATAATTTTCAACTAGTTTATGTTGAAAATTCTTTATTGAGATTTAATTGGTAGTTCGTCATTCGAATTTCGTCATTTCTTCTTCGCTTAACGTCTTACCTCTTACATCCTACGTATTGTATAATGTGCAGGTTGAATTTAAAATTTTATGGATAAACAAAGCAAAAAAGTAATACTAATCGGTGGACCAACAGCAAGCGGCAAAACAGATATAGCTCTAAAATTGGCAGAAAAATATAATGGCGAGTTAATTAACGCTGATTCCAGACAAATTTATAAATACCTTGACATAGGTACAAACAAAGGCAAGGTTAAAAATACTGGTTCTATAATTACCCTAGAAGGTGTAGATCTCGAGCTACCCAATCCTTTTGGCGATGATGTAAAAACTAATTTGCCAGTTTACGAGCTGGAAGGAAAACCAATGTATATGGTTAGCTTTATGGATCCCAATAAAAGATTTGATGTATATAGATTCAAGAAAGCTGCCTACTACTTGATTAATGGCATATTAACAAGAGGAAAACTCCCGATTGTAGTTGGAGGAACAGGATTATACATTGACGCAATACTGAAAAACTATTCACATTCGGATGTTGATGAATACCAGGATATAAAGCTTAGAAATTATTTAAATTCCCTTGATGTGGGAATTTTGCAGGAGATGCTGGCAACAGAAAGTTTAGAAGTATTTAACTCTCTAAATGAAAGTGATAAAAACAATCCAAGAAGATTGGCTAGAATTATTGAAAAACTAAAGTATCTTGAAGCTAAGGAGAATAAAAAACAGATTTCCAGAGAAGATTTGGATAAAAGAAGAAAAGCACCTTACGATTTTACTTTTTTGTATCCAGAATACAAATGGGAAGATTTAAGAGTAAAGATAGAAAAAAGAGCTGCACAAATGTTTAAAGATGGCTTGGTTTCCGAGACAGAAAAAGTTTTAAAAATGGGTTTTGAAAAGAATTCTGTTGCGTTGCAAGGTGTCGGTTATAAACAAGTTATTGAATATATTGATGGCAAATACAACCTGGAAACTTGTGTAGAAAAAGTGAAAAACGCACACAAACATTATGCTAGAAGACAAAGAACTTGGTTTGAAGGCAAAAAAAGAGGATATGACTTAACTATAGTTAAGAGTGGTAGTATTATGTAGAAAATTATGGAAACATTTGAACTTGATTTCCGTTTACAGGCTTTAACTTATTTAAACGAAAATATTGATTGGTCAAATGCATCATCTAAACTTATTACTATACTTTTTATTTCTGCAGCATGTGCAGGTAAATTGAGATTAGTTCATTATTCTTCATATAACTCGATTTGTGATGAATCTAAAAAACTAAAAGCAGAAAAAGTTATTCCTCTGATTGTTAGATCCTACGACAAATCGATTGAATTTACTGACGACCCGATAGAAAAGGCTAGACTTAGAGAAGAACAGAAAAATCTTTGTACTAATTATGATGAGATTCTTAATACAAAACTGCAACCGGCCGAAGCTTGAATAACAATTTACCTGCTGATATAATTCGCAAACTTCATCCTATAAATCCAAAGCGATAATTTATATTTTAAAACTAAATTCAAATGAGCGATGGGTCCTACAATTTGTATCCTTTAAATGAGTTAGACGATTCGTTGGATTGGAAAAACAGTGGTTATTCTGAAGTTATAGCAATATTTAGAACAGCAGCAGATAAGGGTGTACTTAGATTTCTTCATATCTCATGTATAAATGCATTAAATAATGGATTAATTAAACCTGAGATATTTGTGTCTTTGCTTGTCAAATCCTACGAAGTGGCAATAGAAGCAGCTATTGATACTGATAGTGCAATAAAATTAAAAAAAGAAAAAGAAAATTTCCAGAGCAATTATAGAAAGATAACAGCTGTAGATTTAGATGGTATGGAGCAATAATTATTTCTTTAACTCTAGCATTTTGGAAAGTAATTTTACCAGAAGTATAACGTGGGTCTCCCGTCGTTATTATGTTTTGTAATTCTCTTCTCTAAATTCGTACACAAGCATGAAAAATATGAGTATAATAAAATTTTATTTTTTTAATTCACTCATACTCTTAAAAACTTGCACTAAAAGTTCAACATGCTGATTGAAGTCTTCTCCAAATTTTTCTAATCCGTAAGCTATATCCTCTCTATTAATTTTTGCCGCAAAGTGCTTATCTTTAAGTCTTTTTTTAACTCCTTTTGCATCCATTCCATCAAAACCCTGAGGTCTCATTAAGCTATAAGCATATAAAAATCCTGATAATTCATCGCATGCAATTAGAGCGGCAGAAAGTTTTGTATCAGCAATTACTCCGTCGCCAATTTTATGCGCTTTTACAGCATGAATTAAGGCTCCAGGATATCCCCATTTTGTAAACCACTCAATTGCTTTATTGGGATGTTCGTTTGGAAATTCGTAATAATCTATGTCGTGAAGTAGCCCTGTGATGTACCATAAGTCAGCATCGAGCTCTGAGCTTCCAGTTTTGGAGTTCAGCTTTTTAGCCCAAGCTTCCATTGCATTTGCAACCATTTTAGAATGCAAGATCTGATATTCATCTTTAACATGTTCTTCCAAAAGTTTTAAAGCTTCATCTCTATTTGGAAGCTTACCTTCTTGATTAGGATCAATTTCAATAGAACTCTTTTGGGCTGCATTTTCGGATTTCTTTTGTTCAAATTTATCAATATTGGAATTAAGTGCATGTTTTTGCTCTGGTGTAATTACATCCAAAAAACTTTTACCTATTGAATCTGTATGAACATCTAGAATTAAAATTCCTTCATGATCATGCCCAATTCCAATTTCATCCTCAGCCAAAATCATTCCTTCAGATATGACTCCTCTTAAAGCCTTTTTTTCTAATTTTATTTCTTCATTATTGAAAATTAAAAAACCTGGAACAATATTTCCTTCACCTAGATACGGGACTAAATCATTAACTCTTATGTTGCTAGCTCCGGTTACAATTTCTTTTTGAACATTACCATTATCAATTTTTACAATACTAAGTTTATCGGCGTTTGGATGTTTGGTAATTTCGATAATTTTGACTACTTGAATGTTCTTTACTAAATCTAAGAGCTGCGAGCTGTGAGCTCCGAGTTTCGAATCAGCTGGCTTTGAACTTTTCTTTTCTTCGAACTTAACTTGGGGGTAGATCTTCTTTGTATTTTCGTCAACACTTGTTTTTAGCTGAGGGAAAGGAACCCCTTCTTTTGCGGTAACATTTTCGAAAAACCAGAACACTCTTTCACTATGTCCATAACCTACAGCTGGTGCCATGCCGTATTCCAACATTTCCACAAAATCGATATCCAGCATGTGAGCTTCATCATCACCAGAATCTCTTAAATTCTGTTGTTCTAAAAATCTTTCTAATTGATCAACCGGATCATTAAGTTCTGAAAATGCGTTTCCAAGCTCGCTTCCTGCAATGACTGGGTGGAATCTACAAGTCAGTCTTGCATCTTCTAAACTAGACTTTGCAAGCGGAGATAAAAATTTAGGAACATCAATTAAAAATGCCGGTCCTGCAATTGTTTTTCTTATTACTTTCCAAAGGTTATCAACTACTCTATTTTTGTTTGTTTCTTCACCTAAATCTACACCATTTTCTTTCAAAACAGTATTCATTTTTTGAAGATCATCATTAAAAATATCTACTTTTAATCTTTCTCTAATAATGTCTGCAAAATGAATAATTTCCCATTCGTCATTCAAATTTACTTTAAATCCTTTTATTTCAAATTCAAGTTTTCCATAAACTTCCTGCATTACATATTTAAATAGATTTTTTGTAAATTCCATCCCATCTTTGTAATCTGCATATGCCCAGTACCACTCCATTGCAATATGTTCTGGTAGATGCTCATCGCTAAAACCTTCGTTTCTAAATCTTGGCCCAAGATCGTAAACTTTTTCAAATCCGCTACCTATTAATCTTTTTAAAGGAAGTTCGTGGGAAATTCTTAAATAAAAATCTTGATCTAATGTATCGTAGTGAGTTACAAAAGGCTTCGCATCAGCACCGCCTGTTACATGCTCTAAAACTGGAATATTAACTTCTATAAATCCATTTTGATTTAAAAAATCCCTTGTTGCTTGCCAGAATTTTGCTCTTCTTTCAAATCTTTGTCTTACTTCCGGATGAAGGGTCATATCTAAATACCTTCTTCTGAATCTTTCTTCAACATCATCCAAGTTTGTTGGAAGTGGTCTTATTGCTTTTGTAAGAATTCTTAAGTTTTTAACTAAAATTGAAATTTCACCTCTTTGGGTTTTTGTAATAACACCTTCCGTTTCTACAATATCTCCAATGTCAAGTAGATTTAGATCTTTAAATCCGACTGTCTGATTGGCTTTTGACGTCCCAGAAATTTCATCATCTTTAATATAAAGTTGGATTTCTCCTGTTTGGTCTTGAATGTGTCCGAAAATTAAGTGACCGTGCTCTCTCCAGCTCATTAATCTTCCTGCTAAAATCACAGTTTGATTTTCCAACGAATCAAAATTAGAAATTACATCAATGACTTTATGATCACGCTTAGATTTTGAAGGGTATGGATCAATTCCTAGGTCCTTCAACTTTTGTACTTTTTGAAGCCTTAAAGTTCTTTGTCCGATTAGGTCTGAGGTTTCTTTGGTTATAGCCATATATAGTTTAATTAAGTTTAGATTCACTAATAGCAGATAGCTTATAGCTACTTCGAATTATATTCTAATTTACACGCTACGTCACGTAGCTTTCGCAAAATCACTCATTAACTTCTCAACTATCTTCTGAAACTTTATTAGATTCTTTACATCTACACGTTCATGAATTGTGTGTGCATTTTCATCTGGGGATCCAAGACAAAATGTTTCAATCCCTGAATTATTTAAAAAGCTGGCATCGCTACCACTTGTTGTTGGCCGGGGATTTATTTTAATACCAAAGTTCCAATAAATTTCACAAAGATTTTTATAAGCATTACTTTCGAGATTCTGTACGTAACCTACAGAATAAGGTATCCATGTAAGACGCACTTCAGCTTTAAAACTTTTTGCTACTTCATTAAATTTCTCAATTATAGCTTTTTTATATTTTTTATAGGAAGTAGAATTATTACTTCGTAAATCACCTTTTAGAGTTATTTTTTCTGGAACTGTATTTGTCGCATTCCCTCCCGAAATTAGGCCAATATTAAAAGTTGTATCTGAATCTAGCCTTCCAATTTTCAGCTCACTTAAAGCGGTTGTTAAAATTTCAAGTGCATTAATTCCTTCTTCAGGGTGAGAAGCATGTGAAGACTTACCAAAAATTTCAATTATAAAATCTTCCAGAGTGGGTGCGCTACTTGTTAGCCAACTTAAATCTCCGTTTCCAGCGTCAAATACAAAGCCAACTTTAGATTTAAGTTGGCTAACATCAAACTCAGATATTCCAGAGTCTGTTTCTTCTCGAACACTAAATAGAAGCTCAATATTTGGTGTTTTACTAGCCTTTAATAGACTAGAAACACTATACAAAATTGTAGCCACTGATACTTTATTATCAGCACCTAAAATAGTTTGACCTTCAGATTTTAAATAACCATTCTTTTCAATGACCTTGATTCCTCTTCCGGGTTCAACTGTATCCATGTGTGCGCAAAAAAGTGATGGATTTGCACCTTCTCCTACTCTGCAGTAAATCATTTGGTTTCTATCTTGAACAGGATTTAAGTTCAAACTTTTTAAATACTGCATTACAAAATCTGAAACTTCTTGTTCATAACCAGAAACAGAATCTATCTGTACCAGGCTTTTAAAGAGTGTTGTTAGATCCATAAAATTAAGATTTAAGAATTAAGAATCGAGAATCATGGGAACTATATAATGTAGCTATCAGCTATCAGCTATCAGCTATCAGCTATCAGCTATCAGCTCTAAGCCACTGTGCGAATTGCTGCCTTGATGTTCCAAGTTCATTCATTCTTCTAGCTAACACTTCATTTGTTTTTTCAGCAAGTTCTAAATTAGAAATAAATATTTTGCAGCCTGGCGTTTGCAGCATTTCAACGTGAATTGAACTTACGTCGAGCATTAAATTTGTCTTAGCTCTTACATGGCAATTCTCTTGAATATGTACTCCAGTTCCGCCTAATGGTTCACTAGGCTCGCACATACAAGTTAAAGCTTCAATAAATTTCAATCTACATGTACTTCCTGCGAAAAAATTAATTACTGGGTTAAGAACTCGTAAGCTCTTTAGCATTGGAATTGTTGTAGTAGTACCAATAATTAACATTTCATTATTAAAAATGGCCTCACTATTAATTTGATGAATCGCTTTTACAACTTGCTTCCCAATTCCTTGGTTTCTATATTCCGTGGATACTATGACTGTGCCAAGTTCATAAACTTCAGGACATATTCCTGTAAGCCCTAAATTTTCAATTTGCTCACAATTAAGAAGCGGAATTAACCGGCAGAAAGCAATAGCCTCACTTTTTTCATTTACATAAAAAACTCCTTTGCCTGCGTAAAAACTTTCTGCAATAGCTTCGGGGTTGGGGTGCATCATTTTATCTTCATGCCCAACCAATTCAGAAATTTGCATGGACAATTCTGCAATAGTATAAGGGTTTATGGTTTGGGCTAAAGTAACTATTTGAGTTTCTGCTATTGTATTCATAATATTAAAAAAGCCTCCAAACGGAGGCTAAGTTGAAAAGGGTGTTATTCAACTTAAATCCTCCGGTGTAAAATATATTTTTTAAAATTCTTTTGCTTCATATATAAAAAGTCTACGGAATGATAATTCTAGAAATAAGTTTAATCAAAATTAATAGAAATTTGTTCGAAAATTGTTATAATTGTTAAAATTTTAACTTGAAACAACCCTCCGTCTCTTTGAGACACCTCCAGAAAATGCACATTGTGCATTTGGGAATAAAATAGAAGATTTAATTTATTTAACCTCACCCGATGCTGAAACAAAGTTCAGGATCGACCTCTCCATAAGGAAAGGTAAATCGTATGAATACTTAATATATATGACAACTGTACCTGAAAAAACAAAAGAAATAGTTTTGAGTTCTAGCTTTTATAGAAAAGGTATAGCTGAAGGCTTAATAAACCTGTCTTCACTGGCAAGAGTACTTAAACCCAGAATTGAAAAAGAATTAATGAAAAATGTATCTGAAGCGTCAATAGTAATGGCTTTAAAAAGGTTATCGTTAGAAATAACTTACACTAACAAAAAAGATTTTGGTAAGCACCTAGGCGATATTACTTTAAAATCTGGTCTTGTTGAGTTTACCTACAAAAACTCGGAAAATCTTTATTTCAAAATACACAAGCTTTTAAAAAACATTGACAATGAAGTTTATCTTACTTTTGTAAAGGGTGTTTGGCAAACAACTATTATTGCAAGTAAGTCGTTGTCATCTGAAATAATTAAAACTTTCCAAAAAGAGGCTTTGCAGACTAGTTACAAAAATCTTTCAAGTATTACTGTTAAATTAATTGATAATCATATTGAAGAACCTGGCATTATGGCATTTGTACTTGACTATCTGGCATGGGAAGGTGTTAACATAATAGAGGTCGTTTCCACCTTTGATGAACTAACAATAATAATCAATGATGTATATGTAAGCAGAGCTTTTGAAGTAATTAAAGACTTAAAAAGTAGACAATAATGTTAGTTATTCCATTTTTGAATTTTTGGATATGGCCGACCAGCAAAATAATGAAGCATTTGTTCTTCCTTACGCACACAAGGATCATATTGCTTACATGCAAGGCCAACTTGATGAACAGATTCAAATAACAGCATATCACGGTTTTGCCATTCTAGATGGCACGTTGGTTCCATATTCACTTCAAAAAAATTCCCAGCAGGTAAATTTGGGTGAAGTTGTATTTGATTTAAAAGATTCCTCTTTATCACACTTAATGTCAGTTATTGACGCATTTAATAGGTTAGCTTTTTTTCAAAAAGTTCTTGAACTAAGTAAAACTGAAATTGCAAAACAAAGTGGTTCAGAAGATATGCGCCCTATCCATGGTAAGCTTTTAAATGATTTTTTAAGCTTATATAATTTTGATCTAGAGACTCTTGGTGTTGGAAACGAAGCTCAGGAAAATCCAGGAAAATTCTTTCATCAAATGGTTATTGGTAGTGGTCTTTTTTACATGGAAGATTTTTTATTTTGCATCAAAACAGTTGTACATGATCAAATTATTAATCTTCCTAAAGAAAAAGTACAACAATTGAGAAAACTAATTCATGATGCCAGCGCAGTGATTAGTACTTATAGAATAGGGGTATCAATATTTAACGAATATCATAAGGCTCATCTTGCCCATGAAAAGTTTTTACATGCGTTTGAAGGCTTGAATTTTATAGTCAGGTATATAGCTTTAGAAAGTGATTTGAAAATTGAAATAGAACCTGATGCAACTGTCGGTTTTCTTATAAAAAATGCCACTAAATTTTATTTGGATTCGGAAATACAATTAGAAATACATCCTGAATTAGAGCACCTTGTACTTGGTGAGAAAACTGCTTTCGATTTTTTTCATATTATTTTTAATCTAGTAAATAATGCGTGGAAATATTCACTTCACCCAGATATAAAAAGAGAATTCAATGTTGAATCTAGACCTATAGAAGTGAGGGTAGCATTAGAAGAAGAAATTTTGAATATTGAAGTTACTGACTATGGATTGAATATAAATCAAGATGATTTCAGCAAAGTACTCGAAGGGGTTCAAGTACATAAAAGCAAACAAGGGTTTGAAAATATTCCGAGTACAGGAGAAGGTCTACGTGGTGTTGTTGACGTAATAAGTAAAATGGAAGGATCTATTATTATTGAAAAATTGGAAGAAGGTAATGGTAAAAAATTTGTTGTCAAGCTTCCAATAAATGATCTTTTAAAAATCATTTCAGTTGAGGCGTAGTTGTTATTACCTTTTTTATAATCTAAAATCTTAAGTATGTATTTTAAAACTGATTCTAAAATAATTGATTACAATAATGAACCGGATGTAACTGAAAGCTATAATCAAGGTTTTGTATTCACTCGTCTAGGTAAAGGGGAAATGATTCAAACCCGTTCTTTAAGAATTGATTTATCCGATTTTAAATTAACTTCAGAAAATAGGAGAATACTTAAAAAAGTTGAAGGTTTAAAGTTAAATGTTAAAAGTTTGCCTTTAAAAAATTATTCCTGGGAAATTCATAAGCTAGGCAAAGAATTTTATTCTACAAAATTTGGCGATAACACAATGAGTGCAGCGAAAATTAAAGAAATGTTTACGAGTAATGAAAGCTCCAATATGAATTTGACTATCAGTTATCAGCTATCAGCTATTGGTATAAAAACTCAAGCTGAAAGTCGAAAGCAGATAGCTGACGGCTATTGCTTATGCTATGCAAACTCTACTCTACTTCATTATGCTTACCCCTTTTACGATTTAGAAGTTGCAAAAAAATTGCCCAATCTTGGATTAGGAATGATGATTAATGCAATTATTTGGGCAAGAGAAAATGGTAAAAAGTATTTTTATCTGGGATCAGTAGTTGATTCCTCCTCAAGGTATAAACTTCAATTCGAAAGCTTAGAATGGTGGAATACTCATACTGGTAAGTGGAGTACTGATATTTCTGAATTAAAAGTGCTTTTGGATACAGCTGGATCCATGTGAGAATTTCGAATATTAATCACTTAGCATTACTTTGTCTATAGGTGGTTTTTGAGGGGGTTATATGTTTCCTTGACTATTTATGATATAATTCTATTCAGTTGTCTTTATAGCCTTTAACCTTTTTAAAAAATTGGTTTATTGGTTAAAAAGTTCTATTTTATTTTTTTATGTTCAGTTAATGAAAAAATTGTTCGTTGGTGGTCTATCTTGGGGTACCACAGAAGAATCCCTAAGAGAATTTTTAACAGAGAAAGGTTATAAGCTAGAAGATAGCGAATATGCTGTAAAAATTGTTAAAGATAGAGAGTCTGGAAGATCAAAAGGTTTCGGTTTCGTAACTTTTGATTCAGAGGAAGAAGCTGAGAGAGCTCAAAAAGAGCTTGATGGTGTTGAATTTGATGGTAGAACATTAAAGTTCGACATGGCTAGAGAATCTGCTCCTGGACAAAATGGTCCAAGAAGAGATTTCAGACCAAGAAACTAAATTTCCTAGAAATTTAGAACGGTAGATTATTTAGGCTTTATGCTTAACGTCTACCGTTTTTTATATGAATTTTTTGATTAGGTAAAAATTTGTAAATTAAAAACTTGAATAAACATTCAGCTACTGAAACAAATCAACCTGATTTTATTGATACTACTCTTCCTTCTTTTAATGTGCCTGTTCATCCCAATCATGCAATTTTTTACTGGGCAAGAAAACTCTCAAAAGCAGATTACAACAAAACGGTTGAGAATGATGTATTAGTAGATTTAATATTGGATTTAGATTACATATTTGACGAATGTATATGGCAGGAGGGCAAAATTTTCTCTAAATTGCTTTCAACTGTTCAGATGCAAGAAATGTTTATATTAATTGATACTTTCGCAAAAGAAATGCAAATACGCCCCGATATATTGTCCAAATCGTTATGCTTATACGGTAATTATTTAAGACAATGGTCGAATCTTGAAGAATCTAAAAATTGGTGGAAATATGTTTATGCTGGAGCTTTGTTTATTCCCAATGATTTTAAATTTGAGTTTACTCCTCAGAAGAAGCGGTTTTCTCGAATTGCCCATTTATTTTCTCATGAATCCTAGTTTCAATATCCAAAAGTAATTCCTGGAAGTATTCTCCCTCAATCCCATGCAAACTTGCGCCATCTTCAAGTGTATCAAATTCTGCAAACATGCAGTTTGCGCAGTGAAATCCGTACTCTAAAGTTAAAATTTCCTCTAAAAACGGATAATCTTCTAAGAGTTTTGTGATACTAATTTGAGGATCAATTTTAATGTTTTGGGACATGCAAAAACTTTAAAAATCAAGTATTATTATAGATGAATGTGTGCTGTTTATTATATCATAGCCATTGAATTCTACTTATGAAGCGTGTTTTTAAGGTAGTTTTAGCAACAATACTCCTCATATTTGTTTTTTGTGGTTTTTACTTCCTGTTTCAGTACTTTTCTTTTGATCCTAAAGATATTAAGTTTCATACAACTTCCACAAAAGTATTGGATAAAGAAGGTCAGCTTTTATATGAAATTTCTAAAGATAATGCTGTTAAAAATACCCCTATTGAATATTCCGCTTTACCACAACATTGTGTAGATGCCTTAGTAGCAACAGAAGATAAAACATTTTGGAATAATATAGGAGTTGATTTAAATGGAACAATAAGATTGGGTATTAGCATTGCAACTCTTAATTCTTATTCCAGTGGTGGAAGCACTATCTCCCAGCAAGTTATTAAACTTTCTGATTTATCAATTTATAATCGAACTCCAATTGATAAATTAAATGAAATACCAAAAGCTTTAAAATTAAATCAATACTACTCAAAAGAAGATATTATCTTAATGTATTTTAACAATGCATATTTTGGTAATTTAAACTATGGGATAGAATCTGCAAGCCAGGATTATTTTGATAAGCAAACTAAAGATTTAAGTATTGCTGAGTGCACTTATCTTGTTGGGTTGCCTCAGGCACCAAGTATTTATAATCCATATGGCGATTTGAATGCAGGAAGATCCAGGCAGAAGCTTGTTTTGGAGTCAATGTTTAGAGATGGATACATTTCAGAAGCGCAGATTAATGGAATATTTAATACAAGCCTTGAATTTAAATTGAATAATTTTGAGGTCAGGGCACCACACTTTATTCAATTTTTGCAGGATAATCTTGAAATTAAAACGGATAATACTGCGAAATTTATAGACATGGATGATAGTTTAGAAGCAATAGATTGGAGCCAATCCTATAGTGTAGATACTTATTATGATTACTCTTTGCATTCAGCCTTGATCAATAAATTAAACGAATTTGTAATCCAATATCAAGATAAAAATTTAAATAATGCCTCGGCATTTGTGATTGGAAAAAATAATGAAGTGGTGACAATGATAGGGAGTATAAACTTCTTTGATGATTCAATTGATGGCAAATTTAATTCAAGTACTGGATTTAGACAACCAGGTAATTTGTACATACCGATTGTATATTCATTTGGATTAGAAAAGGGATACTTGCTTTCGGACACGATCAATAATGCACCATTCACTATGAATGTCAAAAGTGGTCAGAATAGCCAGTTTGAAAAAGTAGAAGTAAATAATTCTAAAAAAACTTCACCTATGAGCTTTTCAACTATTGAATCAGCAATTAAAAATAATTTAAATATTCCTGCAACAATGATTATACAGGGCAAAACACCCGAGGAATTCAAAGATTATCTTAAAACACTACCGATTTCTATGGGTTCAAAAAATCAGCTGGAAAGTTTTCGGAATTATTGCAATGAAATTTTGACCCAAGAAGGTTGTGAAGTTTCGCTAATGGATTTAGTGATTTTATACAACGGATTGAAAAATAATGGTAATTTTAAATCTTTGAAATTTATTAAAGAGGTGAAAACCCTGAATGGAAATGTAGTTTGGCAGCAGGATCTTAACCTTGATCCAGTTGATAGATTAAATGAGGAAAGTTTTACGTTAGTGAATAGCCTACTTGAAAGAAACAGTAATAGTTGGTTTTGGTTAGAAGGAAGAGTTAGAAATAATAAAGATTATATGTTAATAGGTTTTAATGAAAATTATACTATAGGAATTTGGCTTGGAAATACAAAAGGGAACGAATTATTAAGTTACGATACAATAAAATTACCGGTTGAAAATATTGAAGAGTTGTTTCTAAATATGATAAATTGAAGGTGGAAAGTTTTTTTAGTAATGATTCTTGTTTTAGACAACAATTTCAGGTATTTCTCCTTTTCTTTCACCCAAAGCTTAAACATCAAACGTACTAATTATTCTAGATATTATTTCGTCGCATATGTCAGATCAAACCGTTATCACCAGGCCCGATGTTCTACATTTAAATCTAGACTGTCAGTCAGACAATATATTTGATAGCTTTGGTTCAGAAGCGATTGTCGTTGAAAATAGAATATGTGTTACAAAAGTTATAGATATGGAAAGAATATTTTTTAATTCTACAATAAGCGAAGTTATGGCAAAACTGGGAAAAGCTGTTTCGGAATTACATACTATCTTTAAATTGCCTGTTGTCGTTACTTTAGATTTCGAGAATAATAAAAAGTTAACAATGTTACCTTCAATTATAAAAGAAATCAGAAGGCTAGATCATCATTGCACATCAAGTGGCATTGGAAGCATACAGTTAAAAATGCCACAACATTACTTTTTTCCACCATACGAAAGCTTGCCTGGCTTAGGTAAAGAAGCGTAGCCCAAATAAGGTTTTGTCAAAAACTAGAAAAATATTATAGGAATGTTGTCGCTTGAAAATGGCAAACATAGGGGGTTATTTGCATTTTATATATCGTTTATTTACATAAAATTCCCTATTGTATTTACATATAACTTGATCGTATTGTGAACTTATGCTAAAAATATTGAGCATGAAACATGACATTGTCATATTCAGAGTGATAAGAAGTTCAAAATCCTAAAAACCCAACACATGAAGAACATAGTGCCCTCAAGGCTTTTAAACAAAAAAGCTGTAAATTCCCTGATTCTGTATATAACTACGTCTTACCAAATCCCTTCAAATTTTGAAGGTAATATTTTTTATTTTTTAATTTTCAAGTATGAGTTACGAAAATAGTGTAGATGAAGTAACACCGTTCATGAAAGAACTGATAGGTACGGGTGAATTCACATTAATAGATTTACCACAAGATCCTAACATAAATGCTGCATATGGTACTAAAGGCTTGGAATACAATGGTGTAACATTGATATTTGCTGAAGGGGAAGCCGGAGGTGTTACAGGAGTTACGAAAAGGAAAGACTTGCAACTTCCAGCTATGCAAAAATTCCATGAGCTAGGAATACCTTTTGTAAACGTTGTTAGATATAGAGGAGCAGCTGGAATAGGAGAGGGAACCAGTATGCATGATTTAGGACAGATGTTGACACTTCCGGTTACTACGCTTGCTGACGTTGGACCAAGTTTGGATGCAATAGGAAGAATTTTAAAGATGGTTGCGAGAGTTCCACAGTGGAAGCTTTTGAAGTTTGATCCTGAAAAGGATTCGAACGATCCAAAGACAGGATTTACTTCAATGCTAAGACATGCTCTTGAGCAGTATAAAAAAGAAGCTTAAAATTGATTTAGAAACCTAGTATAATAAGTATTTATGCCTACCCTAACAAATATAACCTCAAGATCTGTTAAAGACCTTGTAAAAAAAGATCGCAATAAATTTTTAGAAGAGCTTAAAGGTATGGGCTACGAAATTGTAGCCCTACCTCCAAATCCTATTGTTAAAGCCTGCTTTGGAAGGTTTGGAGCTTTAAAGAACAAAAAGCTTGTCATTTATACAGGATTGACTGCTTTACAGATGGCTGATTCTGAAAATATTAACTTGCGATTTGACCAACTTGATATTGCTTTAAGAAAGGTTTCGAGACGTAATAAACAAATTATTATGGTTGGAAACTATAGTGGCGGACTAACTTCTCTACCCTACGGCGCTATGATGAATGGTTTGAAACAAATGAGAATGAATTTTTTGATTCAAGTTTTTGCAGATCCAGGTGAGCAAAATTTTTATTTAAAGGAGCTCGCTAAGACTTTGACACAAATGACTCATAAGCTTACAATAGTTGACTTAAAAGAAGGTTTTCCAGAAAAACTCGACAAGTTTGTTTTGGGAAAATAGCTTTTACGCTTCTACATAAACTTGACTGAAACTATTCATCTTGCTTTTCTTTTCATCCATGATCTCTTTTATTATTTGCTTAATAACATTTTTGGCATCCTTTGTGTCGAAATCTGCTCCTTTATCGTATAGTTTTTCGCACAGTTTGCGAAAATTATCTATAGTATCGAAAAACAAAGGATCGGTAAATTCAAGCATTCCGAGTGCTTCATGACCAATTCTTGAAAGTTCAAGGGTTCTAAGCTTTAGTTGCAAAAGAAAGTCAGCCAGTGTTAACTGTTGTTGCGTGATATAATCAAGCGCGGTATTTTCTTCCCCAGTGCTAAGATCTTTGATATATGCATAAAAAAGCCTTCTAGTTTCATCGTTCTGCAATTCAAGCAGTTTTAAAAATTCATTTCTAACTTTTGCTAATGGTTTTAGTTTATATAAGTCTTTTGCGCGTTCTTCTAAAGATTTAAATTGCGCATCAATTTCTAAATTATCTCTTAGCAATAGCCCACCCAAATCGTTTGAAAGTCGTATGTACATACCGGATGCTTCTACACTTGGTTGAATACTATCATCATAGTTAAATTGTTCCGCATTCTTCCTAAATTCCATGTTTCCTACTGCAAAAGTCAAAAAAACAGCTGCGTAAGTGTAATTAGTTAAAATTTCTTTGGTTCTTATTTGCAAAATTATTTGGGAATCATCTTTAGGTGCATGCCTTAGTTCAATCTGTGATGCATATCTTTCAACCAACGATTGCATTCCTCTTTGTGCAATTTTTCCGATTATGCCACTTTCACTTGAATATCTTTGCATTGTGTCGTAGGCTTTTTTAGAAGCATAAAGATTTATAAATAGCAAAGCTGGGACAAGCTTAAAATTCAATTCTTTGCCAATTTTATTTTCAATTAATTTTTCTAAAAGTGCTTGTTTTAAAATGCTGCCTACTTTAAAAACTGCTCTAAGTTTTTTCCCTCCCAATTCCAGTAAAAAATCTTTTACGGCATTACTTAAATATTCATTTTTATTTTCAATTCGAGCTAAAAGCACATTTCCGAAGTGTTGCAGAATGTTTTCTGATAGCAATCCTTCTTCGTTTAAATTGTCTGAAATTATTTCCGTCAGATGTTGAACAACTAGTGAACCAAGGATTGTAAATACATCAGGACTGTTAAAAAACTCTTTGTTTTTGTCCAATGTCATAGAAATAATTACACCTGCTAATTGTGTTATTCCATCATGTCCTTCTATGTACTCTTGGAGTTTTGAAACAAACTTACCTTTTTTGCCTTGATTTCTTTCTTTTAAGTATTCAAATTCTTCAGGAAGTGCTTCGTTGCAAAGTGCTAGAAATTGTTCGGATATAAAGCTTTCTATTAGTCTGGTATATGCGTCTGGGTTTTCGCCAACAGTATTTTCTGGTATTTGATCAATTGCATTTATGAAGTGTATGTACTCTTTGGATTCTAATATTTCATTGAGAAAGTCTATCTCTATGGGATTAGTAGGCTCTGTGTCGTCAGGGGATTGGTGTGAAATTGGAGAATACAAGTCATTTTTATTTGCTGTAGATGACATTGAGCGTTCAAATTTACTAGGAATCTTAACAGAGAGAAGTATCTATTGTCAAAGAAATTTTATAAAATTCGCAAAAACTTTAAAGTTGTATTGGGGCTGCTTTTTTGAGTAGTAATAATTTTATTGACTACTTTAACTCCTCCCTTTAAAATTAAATATATCTTAATTTTTATTCCACCCCTTATGCTTAAGGTACAAAAGGCCTTTTCGTTGGTTTTGGTTCCAATGCTTGCCGTAGTTAGTTTTGCTGCGGTAATTTTCCCTTCTAAAGCTTATGCTCAAGAACTACCGCCACCTGTGACTGCGTACTCAAGTATTTCGGTAAAAGTTGATGGGGTAAGTAGCACTACGCTTTACGATTTTGTAACTGATCTACAAAACGACCCATTATGGTTTCCAAATGTCGAAGAAACCCAAGTTGTAAATCCAGGTGGTCCAAACGGTGTTGGTAAAGTTTACATTCAAAGAAGTTACTTTAATGGAATCCCTTTAGATTCTACTGTTGAAGTTAAATCGGCGTACAGACCATGGTATTACTACATTGAAGGAGCTGGGCCAGTTGCAACTTACAAAGCTTTGTATACATTCTACCCGACATGGCAAGGAGGTGTATTCACACTAACTACGCAGTTTACTGCACCAGGCATTGATGAACCAAGTCTAACTTATCTTTTAAATACAGCAATGCAAAACATTTTGACACATTACAATACAACTGGAACTATAACTATGAACTTTCTTTACATATAACTTTTACGCAATCCGTCCTAAGCATTGCGCTTAGGACGGATACGTAAATATAAGAGTGAGCGAATCTGTAATTGTTAATTGTCTGCTATATTTTCTTCACAATTTTAATCAAAACCAGCAATATCATAGCTCCAATTACCCCTACAATAATATCCCCAAGAAGATTTTCTGGGAAGAAGCCAAGGCTTTTAAAAATATATCCACCTGTAAAACCACCAAGAATTCCAACCAATGTATCACCAAAAATACCAAATCCCCTACCCCTCACCAAAAAACCTGCAATGTATCCAGAAATAAGTCCAACAAGTAGGAACGTTAAGAGTGTTAATAAACTCATAAAAAAGACTATAAGATGTAATACAATTATTCTATCATAAATTTTAAGGCAATAAATTCATCTATGAGCTGAATTCTCAGCTAAACTAATGATGAATCTGTACCGCAGAAAACATGTAGAATTAGGTTTAGTTTTGACAAATTAGATTTGAAGCTTTCAATTGTCAGTAATGTTTCTTTTAGAAGAGAGAATAGCTTTTGTTCCAAGACAGTTTTGTCCCAAAGTTCATTTGTCCTTAATTCTGAAAGTGCTAATTTGAGAAGTCTCTGAAATTCGACAACTTTCACTTCACTTAATCTTCTTGCGCAATTTATCGCTAATTTAACGTCGTTCTCTTCAATGAACATAAATTTAGAAGCTACTTCTACTGGAAATTCTTTTTCGTAATATTCTTCGAAGAACTCTGAAAACTTATCAGGATAACAGATTTGAAGAATGTTCGACCCGAAATTATTTAAATTCATTGGAGGATTTATAACAACAAGTTGTTCAGAATTTTGTAAGGATTCGTCGATGCTCATGATTAATGTTAACAAAAAATGACAAATAGTTTAAGGCATTATAATATGTTAGCGCAAATTGGTGACAAATTAATATTTTGAGTGTATAATAATGCTATATTAATTATATATCTAAAATATGGATGTAATAAAATACGACCTGAGTAAGGAGACATTAAACGAAGATAGTTATGAATGTGTACTGGCATTTGATCAAGTTGAAATTGAAGATCATGAAATTAGTATTGTAAATGCAATGCAAAGAGCATTAAATGAAGGAGCTTTTGGAAGCTATGATGATTTTATAGATAACTGCGAAACTCAAGAATACATGTATCGAGTTGCTGAATTTAATTATTGTCTTATTGAAGAGTTAGGATTTAAAAGAGATGAAATGAATATAGCTCAGCTGTGTCAAAAATTTCCCAATATACAGCCAGTAGTATTGGCTTTAAATCAAAAAAGTTATAGAGAAAATATTTATTTGTGCTTAGAATTTTTTAGAAGTAGGCTTCTAGCAAAACAGTAAGATAAAGTCTTACGGAGCGGGAGCAATCTCGCTCTTTTTTGTATCTTAATTAGTTACTTCATCCACAATATACAAAGGCCTTTGAAGACTTTCTTCGTGAATTTTTTGAATATATAATCCTAAAATTCCGAGTGTCAAAAAAATTATCGAAAGCATAAAAATTGCTGTTATGTAAAAAGCAATTGCAGCTAAACTTGCACTTACCAAGTTTAAAGTTACAAATAGAATTGGAGCAACAAAGATTGAGAAAAACATTAAGAATAAGCTTGTGTTAAATAAAACTCTTGTTGGCATGTCGCTAAAACTTAAAACAGCAGTTTGAGCAAGTTTTACAAGCTTTCCAAAGTTATATTTTGTAACGCCTGCATATCGTTCGTTTCTGTCAAAATAAACTGCAATTTGTTTAAATCCAATATAGCTAATCATTCCACGTACAAATCTAGTCTGCTCTCTCATTTGCTTAAACGCATCTATTGCTTTTCTGTCTAATAACCTAAAATCTCCCGTATCTTTTGGAATTTTAACTTTTGTTGTTTTTTCCAGAAATCTATAAAATAAAAATGCTGTTAACTTTTTAAAAAATCCATCTTTTCTTGTTCTTCTAACTGCATAAGCAACATTAAATCCTTCTTCCCATTTTTTGATTAATTCAAAGCTTACTTCAGGAGGATCTTGCAAATCTGCATCCATAATGATTGCAGCGTCTCCTTTGCAAAAGTCTAATCCAGCAGTTACTGCCATTTGCTGGCTAAAGTTTCGAGAAAAGCTGATTATTTTGACTTTTTTGTTTTCTTTAGCAATGTCCTTAAGAAGATTTAGAGAGCTATCCGAACTTCCATCATTAACATATATAACTTCAAAATCATAGTTTGTATTTAGGTTTTCAAGGGTCTTAAGAAGAGTTATATTCATTTCAGGAATATTGTCTTCTTCATTGAAGATTGGAAGTATGAAAGAAATCAGTTTTTTAGTTCCAGTCATTATATAATTTTAAGGGCTATCAAGGACTTATTTTACTCTTTTAGCTATCAATACTCAATATTCTTAATAATAATTTAACCCATAGCTAAAATCCTGAACACATATTTTGTAAACATTCGTTTAGAGGCTTTGTTTCATGTAAAGTATAATAAACCTACTCCAGCATAGTTGGAGTTTGATGCCTAAATGTTGTAAATAAAAATTTTTGATTATTAATACCAAATTAACCTTGATGGCAGACGCAAATTAATAACCCAGAACTTTGGCCTATAGTTTGAATCTATATTCAATCTATTGCAAATCATATTATGGTGTGTTAAAAATCAACATATCCTAGCGAAGCAAACAATTTATCTTTTAAATTAATTTGATGGGAAATAATGAAGTTATGCCACAAATTTACACTTATGATAAAGCTTTATCAGAAGGTAACTTTGAGTTCACTCTAAGAGTTTGTGAAGTATCTGGAGCTATTGATACAGAATCCATTGTAAATGCGATCCACGATGCTTGTAAAGATGACAGAGATGTTGTTTTGGTAGATTTTGAAGAAGTATTGAAGGAATTAACTGTATATATTCCTATAAATGAAGCAAGAAATGAGTTAGAAAAGAAAGGTCAATTGTATGGGAAAGAAGAAAGAGATGCAATTTCTTTAATAAATAAACGCGCTATCGGGCTTCTTGAAGAACAAATTACAAGTGCTTTTTCTGGTTTAGATATGCCGAGAATAATAAAAACTGCTGAAACTAGTAATGTTAAAGTTTACCTATCGATTCCAAATGAGGGAGCATATATCAGACTGTACCTAGAAAGAGGTTACGAAAATTATAGGGTCGTAAAGGTTGTTGCACCTAAAATGGAGCTTACAAGAGATGAACATGGAAGATTGACAGGATCGAGAATCTTGGAATCTGCTATAGAAGGTGTTTTACGAGCAGAATATATGGAAGCGTTGACAAATGGAGAATTGTAAAATTAGTTTTGAAAAAGCCCTGAAAATTATTTTCAGGGCTTTTTCTATATTGTACCTGTACAAACAAATATGCTTAAAATTCAAGATCTGAAACAAAACCCATTGGGACTAGTTCATACTCTGAATTCAAATTAAGTTAAATTTTCCTAAAAACTCCGTAATAATAAGATCTATTGAATGTTCCACCAAATGCAGTAGTAGTTTGATCTTGCCTTTCTAGCTTTTGCCAGCTCCAATATCTAAAACCCCAGATCTATCTGTTGGATTAAACTCTTCAATAAAACTTTTAACCGCGCGAGAAGGAGCATCAGTTTTTGAAGATGGAACATCTGCATTCGCTTGCTTGGAATATTCTTGATCCCAAAATATTTGTCTGCTGTCAGTAGAAGTCATAAATGATTTTAGCACTTTTTGTTATACTGAGTTTATGACTAATAGTGAAATCTACATAAAAAACAGATCAGACTTAAGAAACTGGCTTTCCAAAAATTACAATCAAAAAGAAGGCATTTGGCTTGTATTTGAAAAAGGCAAGAATAGAACAGTTGATATTTCTGAAATTGTTGAAGAACTACTCTGCTTTGGCTGGATTGATAGCAAAGGGGGAAAAGTTGATGAAACAAAAACAAAGCTTTATGTTGCTCCAAGAAAGCCAAAAAGTAATTGGTCTGGGTTAAATAAATCAAGAGTTGAAAGATTATTGAAAGAAGGTCTTATGGAAGAACCTGGCTTAAAAATGATCAAAATTGCAAAAGAGACTGGCACATGGGATGCACTTAATGATGTAGAAAATTTAGTAATTCCTAAAGATCTTGAAAATGAATTTAAAAAATACAAAAATACAAAAGCAAACTTTAATGCTTTTTCTAAATCTTCTCAAAAAATGATTTTGCAATGGCTTTTGAGTGCTAAAAGACCTGAAACCAGAAAAATAAGAATTGAGAAAATTGCTGAAATGGCGGATAGGAAGGAGAAGGCGTTTGGGTAGTTGAAGTAATAAGTTAGAGTCTTTGCGAGGAGCGTAAGCGACGAAGCAAACTCTGTAAAGTAAAGCGTTAATTTAATGAGACTGCTTCGTCACGATAAATCGTGACTCGCAGTGACTTCAAAGTAGTTAAGCACCTCCTCGCAAAGACTCTTCCTTAGACACACGCTAGCAGTGACTTCAAAGTACTAAGGCATTTCCTCGCAAAGACTTGACTCATTTTATTCTTCCAAACTTAAATCCATCCAATCAGGATTAAATTGGTTAATAAGTTTTAATTTCTTTAGCCTTGAACCTGATTTAATTTGTTTTTCTCTATCTATTGCCGCATTTGGGGAGTTAAATACTTCATAATATACAAGTTTATTTGCATTGTATCTTGCACTAAAGCTTTTAGCGTTTACTTTGAATTTATGCTCAGATGCTCGTCGTTGTAAGTTATTGGTAATGCCTGTATACAAAACAGAGTTGTATTTATTTGTCATAATATAGACATAATAATACTTATTCATAAATGAAATTAAAAACTGTTGGGGATAGCTAATTATAGCACCACTTTAATGAGTTCGCTTCGCTGCGCTCGCGAAGACTTATACTTTTCATTGATGGAAATACAATAAATACATTCCTAAGATTTACAGAGTATGAGACAAGAAACAGCCTTTATGAGGTTGTGCAAACGATTGAACTGAAGATTAGAGAGCTGGAAGCTCAACACCCCTAACCCCTTCTTGGAAAGAGGGGAAAGAACACCCCGAAAAAGCATAAATGCTTTTTCACCCGTCTTGTGAAGAGGGGTGTTAGCGGCAGCTTCACACGTCTAACCCAACTCGTACTCTTTAACTTTAGAGTTATTTTCATCGTACACAAATACTCCGTTGATAGTTTCGCCGTTCAAAACTTTCGGTATCCATTGTGGTGCGTCATCCCACATTCCTTCAAAAGGCAAACTATTAACATCAAACCATTCGGGAATAATTTCTTCTGATTCTGTTGGTACACCTTCCCATTTGGTGCATGTAAAAAGAACCACTTCCTGATTCCATTTTTCTTTTTCAGGAAAAAAGAACTTTACACTGCCCTTCCGTTCAAACTCGGTAGGTGTTACATTTATTTCTTCTTGCATCTCTCTAATTACAGCATCAACTTCCGTTTCACCTTCTTCTAGTTTCCCACCAATTCCAACATAATTTCCAGTTCCCATTCCTTCTTTACGTTTGCCTAATAAAACTTTATCGTTTTTTAGTAAGTAACAAACTACGCGGATTCCTAATTTTGTATTTTTCAATTCACGGATTTGTTTGTTCATAAGAATATTATAATACTAATATAAAACTATATTTCGTATTTAGATTTTAGAATTTTGAATTTAAAATGTATATGCACATATTGCACATTTTTTGCTCATGAAGTAACATCAACAAATGAAAATATACTTTACAGCTTCAACTGCTGAATTCAATAAGTACAAAGATTTATACTTTCAGATCAGGGATATGCTTATTTCAGAAAGTCATATTTTAACTAGGGATTGGCTTTCTGACGCTAAAGACAGAATTGACCAAGGTAAAATTGACCGTTCTGACATAAAAGAAATTTATCAAGAATGTATGAAGGCTTTAAATGAAGCTGATTTAGTTATTATTGAAGATACAGTTTCAAATTTTAGTACTGGTCATCAAATAACCGTAGCACTTCAGCGCCAAAAACCAACACTAGTGTTACGGTCAGTACCTAAAAATCAACATTTCAAAAATTCATTTATTGAAGGGATAGAATCTGATTCGCTTGAAGTTCATAAATATGATGATTCAAATTTAGAAGATATAATTAGAACTTTTATTAAAAAGTACGAAAATGCAAATCAAAAGAACCGTTTTCATTTAGTTTTAAGTGAAGTTGAGCGAAAATATTTAGATTGGGCACAATTTAGCAAAAATAAAAGTAGAACTAAGTTAATTCGAGATGCCATTAGAAAAAGTATGGAAGAAGATGGCGAGTTTAGAGAATATTTAAAAAGTTAAAACATGGTCTATTTCGAAGGTCAAATTACAAATGATAGATCGTTTAATTTATACGCAAGCATCCATGGGCGATTGAGGCTCTGTGAGTTTTTTCACGAGCATTTTGAGGGAGATGTTGTAGATTTAGGCTGTGGAAAAGGTAATTCACTTCAAGAGATTGGCTATCACGCAAAAAATAAAAAAGTAATAGGAGTTGATTATGAACAAGAAGAGGCTAGTAATATTATTCATGCTGATTTTTCTAATATTCCATTAGAAACAGGTAGTATTGGAAGAGTAATTTCGTCTTATGGAATAGGCTATTATGCGGAGTCATTAAAAGATTTGCAAGATCATTTTAAAGAGGTACGGAGGATATTGAATGCTGGCGGAAAAATTATGATGGTTGTAGCTACTGATCAGTTTCTATCTAAATTTAACGACAATATTCCCAGAATGCATTTATCGCATATACAAGCATTGCAAGAAATCAATCCAATATTAGTTGTTGAAATACCTAGTATGATGTCACAACAACAAATGATAGATGATTATTTAAAAGATGAATTTTCTTTTAAAATAAACCTTTTACATATATTGAACTTTGGTTTTGAAATAGTTAGTTTTAAAGTTACAGGAACTGAGATAAGTTTAGAGTTGGAGGTGGGTAACGCTGAAGCATAAATGAGACTGACGCTACTTTAGCCACCCCTCTTTGAAGAGGGGTAAACAACACAAAGTGTTGTTTGGGGTGTTGGAATTTTCTTCAAAATTTGTATTTCAATACAATGTTTTTTCTTCTGAACTTGTCTATAATTTCTCTGCTGATCACATTTTATATGAGTTACGTTCCGTATAACAAAAAACTAAAACATCGGGCTAGTCATCTTCGAAATAACTCAACACGTGGAGAGACTTTATTATGGCAAAAGCTAAAACATAGACAGCAAGGTTACGATTTTAATCGACAGAAACCTTTGCTAAATTATATTGTAGACTTTTACTGTATAAAGTTAAAACTTGCAATTGAAATTGATGGCTCGTCTCACGATGAAGCTAAATTTGAGTACGATGAGAGAAGGCAAAGAGAACTTGAACGGGAAGGAATAACGTTCCTAAGATTTACAGAGTATGAGGCAAGAAACAGCCTTTATGAGGTGGTGCAAACGATTGAACTTAAGATTATGGAGCTGGAGCAGCAACACCCCTAAATGCATAATATGCATTTCTCCCCTCTTCAAAGAGGGGAAATAACACTACACCTAAATCGTCTTCAACCCAATTCCTCCATCCATAGTTAAAATTGTTCCAGTCATGGAATCATTTTTTGCTAAAAAGATTACACCATCTGCAATTTCTTCTGTGGTTATAAATCTTTCAATTAACTGTTGCTTGCCATAAAAATCTAAATCTTCTTTGGACATTTCACCCCAGTGAGGAGTTAATACATATCCAGGTGCAAGTGCATTTACAAGGATTCTAGGTGCATATTTTTTAGCCATACTTTTTGTAAAACTATTCATTGCAGCTTTGGATGCTCCATATGCCATATAGTCTTTATCTGATTTATCGTCAAATCCCCAAATTGATGAGATATTGATTATTTTCCTGATTGTATTACTACCTGCTATATTCAAAAATTCTTTGGAAGCTAAAACTGCACTCAAAAAATTATTATCAAGCTGATACTCCCAATCACTTAATTGAGCCATTGCTGGGTCTATGCTTCTTGCATCTCCTGAGTTATTGACTAAAATGTCTAAATTTCCATACTTTGCTTTAATTTTATTAAAAAGATCTTTAACTTCAGATTCTTTACTCATTTCTGCCCTAAAAAGCATGTGATCGCCACCCAGTTTTGAAATTTCTTCCAGAGTTTTATTTGCTTCATTTTCACTATTTCTAAAGTTGATAATTATATTTGCACCTTTTTTGGCAAAGGCAATTGCAATTGCTTTTCCAATGCCTTTGGAAGAACCGGTTACCAGGACGATTTTGTTTTTTAGGGTCATAAACAATGATTAAAGAATAAAGATTATGAACGTTAATTAGTAAATACTATAGACAATTAATTGGTTTAATTTTCAATTAACAAAAAAACAACTGATGAATTAACCTATATTACATTATAGACTAATTATTGGAATTTGCTAAAATCTTATGGATTTTGTTCGGAATATAAAAACTACAAGTTCAATTTCACAAGCCAAGCTTTAAAAGCAACAATCTTTCTGCTACAATATTCGCATGTTCAACAAATCTCACACTTCACAACTCTTTCTAATCAGAAAATCATGTTAGTTAACTAGCGTTATATTCGCAGGTCTATACGACCTAAGTGTCATCCTCGATTTCCCTCGGAATGACACAATTATATTAAATATAGTTAAAATACTAACATGATAAAAGCAACAAATTTAAAAATAGAATACAGTAAATTAATATTTCAAAACGTAACTTTTAAACTTGGAAACAAAGAAAAAGTTGGACTTGTAGGACTTAACGGCTGCGGCAAGTCTACTCTACTTAAAATCCTTGTTGGATTGGAACCTCAAGACGAAGGTACCGTTGAACTTGTTAATGAAAAAATAGCTTATCTTCCTCAAGAATATTCTTTTGAAAAAGATTTATTAATTGGCGAAGTTCTGGAAAGTTTAGTGGAAAATCAACACGAAATCTACAAAGTTAATAAAGTTTTGGGAAAGTTAAAATTTGAACCTGACTGGTACCAAACTGTTGATACCTTAAGCCATGGACAAAAAATGAAGCTTTATTTGGCAAAGCTTTTGGTGCAAAATCCTACAATATTACTTTTAGATGAACCTACAAATCACTTGGATATTGAAGGCATTTTATGGCTTGAAGAATTTATTAAAAACTTCGGTGGAATTTGCATAATAATCTCTCACGATAGAGCTTTTTTAAATGCTGTAACAAATCGAATTTTCGAAATTGACGAGCAAAAATTAAATATCTTTGAAGGAAATTATGATGATTATTTAGAGCAAAAACATGATGCAATTGCAGCGCAAAGAACGCAATTTATTTTGCAAGAAAGAAGAAGGCAAAAGTTTGAACAAATGATTACGAATATCAAATCTGGAGCAGGTGGTGAAAAACAAGCCAGAGCTCTAAAAGCTGCACGTAAAAGAATGGATCGAGAAGTTTTATCAAATGAAGTTGATTTATATAAAGAATCAAAAATTAGTGATTTTAATATTTCTGGGCAAAACCATAAAACTAAGCTAATTATTAAAGTTAAAGATTTAGATTTTGGTTATGCAAATGGTTCGTACTTGTTTGAAAAAGCAAATTTTGAAATGTATGGAAAAGAAAAAATCTGGTTTTATGGTGCCAATGGCATTGGAAAATCAACTTTAGTTAAGCTAATTGTGGGCGAGTTACAACCAACAAGCGGTACAGTAAAAATTGGCGAAAACCTAAAATATACTTACTTTGCTCAGGATCAAAAACATGTAAATTATGATCAAACTGTAGAAGAATTTTTCTTAAAAAATACAGATGTAAGTTACAGCGGATCGTTTGGTATTTTAGAAAAATTCTTGTTTACTAAAGATATGCGTAATAAAAAAATTGCAAAGTTAAGCCCGGGACAAAGAGCCAGATTAACCTTTGCTGTTTTTGCTCAAAAAGAATACGACTTTATGATTTTGGATGAGCCTACAAATCATTTGGATATTAAATCTAAAGAAGTGATTGAAACTGCTTTGCGGGAATACCAGGGCGCATTTTTACTAATTTCGCATGATAGATATTTTGTGGAAAGTATTGGAGTTGATAGAGCAATTACGATTAAAAACAATAAGGTCGTTTGACGTAAGACAACTGATGCAATTTCCTCTCCATAGTGAATGAAATGAAAGGATGGAGAGGGTGGTTTGAGCTTTGCTCAAACCGGGTGAGGATTAAAACTAAGCACTAGCTAAAAAACAAAATCTCAACCACATCAATTGTGGGTGTTTCGTAAGGATGCACTTTTTTGATGGCTTTTAAAACAACCTCAAGCTTATCTTTCGGAAGAATCATCTCTACTTTGTCTTCAGGCTCTCTAAATAATTTGCCAACTGATCCAATAAAAGGATTGGCAGATTCGCTGGACTTATAGTTCCCAAGACCTTTTGTAATAAATGCACAGTGTGTGTAGTTGCCAACAATTCCAGCGCCGGCTTTACTCATTTCATCAATCAAAATGTCAGTGTGAGATTCAGGAACAGTAACGAAGATTTTGTAAATTTTTTCCATAGAATAATTATATTAATCAAAAGAATAAAATGCAAAGAAACAGTTGAAAAATTTCTAATTACGTAGCAATATTATAGGATATACTTTAATAGTTATTTATGAAAACATTAATTATCTATAAATCAAAATGGGGTGCAACAGAACAATACGCCAAATGTCTTGCAGAGGAGTTAACTGGTTCAATATTAAAATCCGTAGATGATGTGCTAGAGCCAGATTTGAATGATGCTGATTTAATAATTTTAGGAAGCAGAACATATATTGGCCAAATCCAAATTGTTTCTTTTATTAAAAAGCATTGGCATATTTTAAAGACAAAAAAACTTTATTTATTTAGTGTTGGAATTATTCCGTGGGAAAAACCAGATGCTAAAAAAGCTTTTGAAGCTATTCCTGAAGAAATTAGATCTTCTCTTCTAGGACATAGAAAGCTTCCAGGAAGAATTGATATGAATAAGCTTAATTTTTTACAAAAAATGATGGTTAAAGCCCAAAAGTCTGGAAATGTTGATAAAGTTGATAGAAAAGAGTTGGAAGTTGTTAAGGATGACTTAAAGAAGTTGCTAATATAGGAACGTTTTTCTCACACATGAATGTAGTTGGGGGAAAGTTTGGAAATAACTCCATTCGACAGCATAATATGCTGTCTCACCCTCTCAAGAGGGGAGATGGAACATTCCGATAACTCGCCAAACCCGTAAACTCGTTAACCCGCTAACTCGTAAACTGGCCTCTACACAAACTCCATTGCAACAGTATTTTCCAAATCCATTCCTTTTTCAGAAAGCTTGAAGGAGACATCATCAATTTCAACTAAATTCTTGCTTTTCAAATCTCTAATCTCTTTTTTAAACAAATCCTTAAAGTTGTGTCCGAATTTATTCTTAAATTTAGAAAGGTTCATGCCGTCCATTAATCTCAAATGCAAAATTATATATTCTTTTATTGCTTGCTTTTCTGAAATATCAATAACATTTTCTTTGTATTCTCGATTAAACAAAACTCCAGCCGCATATTTTTCGACGCTATAAATATTATTAAAACGTTGGTTTTTAAAATATGAATGTGCGGATGCTCCAATTCCCAAGTACTCTTCTCCACCCCACACCGAAAGATTATGTTTGCTTTCAAATCCAGGCTTTGCAAAATTGGAAATTTCGTAGTGTTTGTAGCCAGCTTTTTCAAGTTTTTCTTTTGCAATTTCGTACATTTGCCGGTCGAGTCCTTCTTCTAATCTTTTAAATCTACCTTGCTTTTCAAGAATTCCGAAAATTGATTCCTGATCCACTTCCAAACTATATGTAGAAATATGATTTGGTTTAAGTTTTATTACGTTATCAACACTTTCTTCCCAGTTTTGAATAGTTTGATTGGGAATGCCAAAAATTAAATCAAGGTTAATATTTTTAAAGCCTGACTTGATTACCCTATCATAACTTTGCAAAAATTCTTCAATGGTATAAAGCCTTCCAAGATACTTTAGCATTTCATTCTGCCAGGCTTGTAAGCCAATACTAATTCTTGATATTCCTGAATCTAAATATGTTTGAAGCTTATCGCTGGTTAAATTTTCTGGATTTGTTTCAATAGAAATATCTAAATCTTTACTAACTTCAAAGTTATTTTTAATTAGTTCAACAATATCCTTTATGTACTTGGCATCAACAAGCGATGGAGTTCCACCTCCAAAGTAAATTGTTTTAACATAGTGATTTTTTAGATCTTTTTTGTAATCCAAAATCTCTTTATGAAGTGCTTTAAAGTATGCGGGTAGTTCGGGAGTACGGCCAGCAACAATAAAGAAGTTACAATAGCGGCATTTTGCTTTACAGTATGGAATGTGGATGTAGAGGTTGATTGGCTGCATAATTATTCAAATTCTTAAGAAAGGTCTAACTGGTTTAGTATTTGATTTACTCTATCTTCACTTAAAGCCCCAATAAATTCACCAAGCTGGGTTTTATTTATTGTAAGTGTAGTGTAAGTTTCAACAATACTTTGTTTGGGAAGATTTCCTTCGCCAGCTTCTAAAACTATAATTTGGGGCATATTCAGTTTTTTCATGTTTGTTGTTATGCCGCAAACTAGCAAAGAATCGTCTTCGTTAACTTTTACGGCCACGTATGGATGGGAAAATTTACTTTCAGTTTTTAGCCAGTAGATGGAGCCGTGTGTAATTTCCATTAGATTAGAAGTTTATATGATTTATCAAATTAATCCATTAATTCTATGAGCTTATTATAATTTGTATCTATAAATTCTGACAAATTCTCTTTAAAACCAAAAAATAGAATTCTTAGCACGTGCCCTAAATAATACAGATTCTCCCTTTCTTGTTCTACTTTACCCATATTTAGAAACTCATGGTACATTTCAAGCATTTGCTTGTTATCATCAATTAAAAATAACCTTATTCTTGAAAAGTCATATAAAGGATCACCAAAATTTGCATCCGACCAATCAATAAATGCTTTAATCTGATTATCATCAATAATTATATTCCCACCGTGAATATCTGAGTGTAGCAGGGAATATTCTTTAGGTTCGGCTAATACTAAAATTGATTTATTAATTTTTTGGAGTGCACTATTAATTAAGCCTCCATCAAATCTTTTATTTTGAATTAATTCCGTCCATTTATAATAAGGATGATCAATTTTATATTTTAAGGAAAAAAATTCTTTCCAACTCATGCCTTTACCTTTATATACCATCTCAAAATCACCAGCTAGATTTTCTTTTACTTTGTGTATGTCAGAAGTTATTTCTAAAATTCTTGGCAGGTATTTAATTACTGAATCTTTTTGTACAGTATCTAGTAATTTTCCTTCAACAAATTCAAATATTGCAATTTTATCTTCTACTGAGTAGCTAATAACCTTTGGGGCTGGAATTAAAATATTTTGATTTTTAATCTTATTCAAAACCAGAGCATCTACAACTGCATTGTAATCTGCTTTACAAATATATTTTTTGCCTTCCAAAGTTTTAAAGGTAAACACAATATGGTCATATCCAGATTTTGGAATTGTGATCTCTCCAATTTTAGTATTTAGAAGCTTTTCAGTTTTCGTAATAATTCTATCCGGGATAGTCATAAAATATTCAATATGAACTATGATTTCAGCTTGCTTATGTATAGCTCTTATAATAACATTATCTCATATAAGTTATAACAAATTCATGGAAGCAGATTATCTTTACCGTTATGGAGCTATTGCAATTATAGTTAAAGATGGAAAATTCCTTGTAATAAACGATATGGGTTTTAATCCAGGTGACTATGACTTTGTGGGTGGTGGAAGAGAAGGTAACGAAACCCCTGAAGAAAATTTATTTAGAGAAATACAAGAAGAAATAGGCTTAACATCAGAATCATTCCGATTAGTTGGTAAGAGCAAGCATCAAGTTAAATTTGATTTTAGTGGTGGTTTTAGAGAAATGGGAAATGTGAAGTATAAAGGTCAGATTAAAGACGCTTTTGTACTTGAGTTTTTAGGTGATGAAGAAGATATAAATCCTGCGCCGGATCAAGTAAGAAGCTACAAATGGGTAGATGCAAGTGAATTAAGTACACATTTAAATTTTAAAGGTCAACTGGAGAATGCAATGCGAATAATCCAAGATGTTATTCCAGAATACCTTAGTGAGAATAAAGAGCAAAAATTGGTTTAATTTCCATTTAGCAATTTGTTAAAGAATTCGTATTCAAGTTTAGCTTGATAAACTTCAGTAAAAACATCTTCAAGTTTTTCGTTATGAATTCTTTTTAGGAGATTTAAAAGCGTATCAAAGTTTTTGTATTTAACTAATAATTCTATTGCGTAACCAGATTCCTGGTAAACTCCATCCTCATGGAATTCTTGGCTGTTTAAAAACATTGAAAATTGGCCAGGGAATTTTTGTGAATTTTGACCAGATGCATAAATTGCAACGCCTTCCCAAAGCCAGGTTGGGTAATATGTTGATTTGGTTATAATTTGGTAAAAACAATGTGCCATCTCGTGTTTGATTAGTTTGTAGTAATCATCTTCCTTGTATCTATCGCCTTTTTCCTTAATGTATGTTTGTTTATCTAGTACATAAAATTGATGAGAGCCAAATGTCCAGCCAGACATATTTGTATTGTCACGGTTTTGCCAATTGTTAACAGTATTTCTGTCTTCAACCAAAAGTAGTTTAGGTAAATTGCGCACCCAGTTTAGTTTAAACAGGTCGTTGAGTTCTTTAAAAGCTTTATCGTAAAGCTCGCTAAGCTCTGTAGATTGGATTGATTTTAGGGAGAAAATGTTGGTATTCATAAGCATGATTATAGGACTAGATGGGGGGATTGTCGAGAAGAAGAAATTTTGACCCTACAGGTCTCAGCATCGAACTCTTTCTTCTTTGACCTCATAGAGTCGATTAAGTCCTTTGTACAATGGTTTTCGATAAATAATCTTAATCTAAATTTTTAGCTAAGTTATTTATTAAAAGATCACTATATGATTCAGAAATAAAATCACTTGGATTGATCTTCAATAAATGTTGAACAACTTTATGCTCTTCTTGGATTTTATCATAATCATCACCTTCTAAAACTTCACTTTCAAGCTCAACAAATAAACCTAAGTTTTTTACTTCATCAATATGAATAAATGTGTTCTCAAACTTGTACTTCTTTCTCTTTTTAGTCACTATTACTTTTACTCCTAATGATTGAGTAAGCATTTCTTTTAAACTATTGTAATCCTCAATATTCAATGTTTTATAAGTTGAAGTCTTAGAATCAGATAAATTCTCCCTTTCGTAGTAGATTAAAGCACCTCTTTTATTATCTGAAATTCTCAGTTTCAATCTTCCATTAGGAGATTTGAAATAGTAATCTACCTGATCGCTAATCTTAATAAAGGTGGCATTATTATTGCTCAATATATTTTTTAAAGATTCTAGATCTTGAATTCTAGCTTTTGTTTCAATATTTAGGTTCTGCATATTCAACATAATATTATAGATTATAAGCTAATCTATAGGTATTTTTAACAATAATTTTCTACCTTTTGACAAAGAAATGTTAAACTCTTTGAATTATTATGATTCAGTAAAATTCTTATTTAAGACATATGGCACTGGCGACGAAGAAGAAAGTATTAGTAATTGAAGATGACAAACTTTTGGCTGTAGTAATTCAAAAGAAGGTCGCTAAACTCGGCTATGACGTATTCATAGTTAATAATGGGGATGATGGATATAGCAAAGCTATCTCCAATGAATATTCCTTGGTAATTTGTGATATTGCTTTACCTTCAACAACTTCTGAAATAACTAATGGATTTACAATTGTAGAAAAAATGAAGCAAAAAGGTATGAAAACACCAATTATTATAATTACCGATAATGCTACAAAAGAGAATGAAATGAAAACATATGTAAATGGGGCTAATATATTCCATAAGAAAATTGACTATGATTTATTAGGAGTTCAAGTTATTTCTCTAATTGATTCTTACAAACTTCAATCAGAAATAGAAAGAGGTGATATTATTTTAGATCCTTCTAAGGAAACTTTTAAAAAAGCAGGAGTTATCTATGAACTTACTCGTAAAGAATTTATCCTGATGCTTATATTACTAAGTTCTCCAGGTGAAGTTTTTTCAAGAAGAGAAATTTTAAGTAAGTACGTTACTAGAATGAATAGTGAAGAGAGTTCAGTTGATACTCTAGTTAGTAGATTAAGAAGAAAGTTAGGGAAGTATAAGGGTGAAGAAGTTATTGAGACAATACATGGTAGAGGCTTTAGATTAAGTCTTAAATATTTAGAAACTAAATAACCTGATTAAATGCTAGTGTAAATTTAGTATATTTACCTAATTTACTTTCTACATCGACATCAGCTTTAAATTTTTCCTGCATGGTGCTTTTTACAAAAGCTAATCCTAAACCCAAATTATAGTGAGTATGTTTTTGCGAATAATCTTCTTCAAATACTTTCTCTAAATATTCTTTTGGAATACCACGCCCATTATCTAAGATTTCTATCTGAACTTTATTATTACGATTTAATAATCTAATTTTAATAACGCCTTCATAATCAACACTTTTTAGCTCCTCTATCGCATTTACAAGTATATTTATTAGAATTCTTTCATATAAACTTACTACTCCTTTAATTCTGAATTCTACATCCTCAATCTCTAACTCAATTTTTATTTTGTTAGAGCTAAATTCATTATTTAAAATCTTGATTACTCGTTCAAGGTGATCTTTAGGGTTGAATGTTTGTACTAAATCCTTACCTCTCATTATCTCTTTACTTTCATAAATTATTTCGTTTATGTGTGTCAAAGATTCGATAGCAAGACTTATTAACTCTTCATCATATTCCTTAGTATCATTTAAAATCTCTAAAGTACCTTTCAAACCACTAAAAGGAGTAGTTAAGTCATGTAGTAAAGGCTTAGCTATACTACCAATAACAGATGTATCATACATTGTTTCAATTTGTTTATTGAAGTTATCTTGAAGAGTTTTTGTTCTTGCTTTGATGATCTCTTCTAGCTTGGTATTCATATCTTCTAATTTCTGTGCATACTTAAAAGCACTATCATAGTAAGTTTGCATTTTATGGAATGAGATATGAATTAATTTTAAGACTACAAATAATAGTGTAAAGATCATAATCGCTGAATTAAAGTTTGGAGGTTCGGTATCTGGTGTATAAGGGACTACGCCCTGAATTTGAAGGTAAGTTATAAACGACATCCATCCAAGCATTATTATGAAATAGATAATTGCTACTTTAAATCCTAATACAACCATTATCGACATAAGGGTAATTACTACTACGATGTTAAGTGTTGACATATCTATTCCATAAAGACTCGTAGAAAATAATATTGTAATTGTTAGTATTATCACCTGTATAAACATGAAGATTCGATAATTCTTAAACGTGATTTTAATTCTAAGAATCATTAAGGCTACATTTATAAGCACTACAAAGATGAATGCCATGATTTGAGGTTGTTTATTGAATTCATAATCATTTGCAATCCAATTTCTAAGATAAATACCTAAAGCAACTAACGCAATACAAATGAGAACATCATAAATGAATCTGACAACTTCAAACCTTACTTTATCGAGTTCTTTTGTATATTTTTTATAATGTTGTTTATTTTTCATATTAAAAAAGGATCTCTTTGAGGAGATCCTTTACAAAAATACTGCTGATAAGAAAATAATTAATCTAGCCTAAAAGTATTTACTGGAATCTCCAGGACGGTAAAAGTACGTTGCTTATTCTTTTTCATATTATGGATATTAAAATTTTCAAGATATTATCACTTTCTGTTTGACAAAACCTTTACAAAAAGAACATATTCACTTGACAGGGATTATATCATGCAGCCGGAAACATTGTACAGTAAAGGATATTAGAGAATATAGGTGTCAAGAAGTGGTGACAAATTATTAAGAAAATATAAAATTGAGTTTTCCTTTAAGTAATGCATTATAGATTACCTTATAATTAAAGTGTTGCTATGAACTGTTTCACTTCTTGTGGTAATTTCTCAAAGCTTTCTTTATGGTGCAGCTCTAATATCTCATCGTAATTAAAATATCTAGCATCTACTAAATCATCTCCTGCCGTAGGTTCATCGTTACTAGTACATAAGAAGACAGTACCGTGACTTTTTGAATCTCCAACTACAAGTTCATATTCGCTAAGCTTCCTAATTATAGTTAGAGCCATATTAAGCTCTTCCTTCATTTCTCTTATTAGAGTATCTTCAATTAATTCATCGCCATCAGCTTTTCCACCTGGAAAATGCCAAGCATCATTTAAAAAATGTCCAGGTCTATTTCCCTTTTTTCCCATTAATACTTTCTTATCTTTTACTATAATAGCAATCACTCCTCTTCTTATATATTCACTTGCCATAATAATATTATTAAATATATTTAATTAATTCTTTTGGACTTAAAGCATATCCATCAAACAATACATCTCTACTAACTTCTTGATCTTTCATTAAAGCATAGATTGGTTTCTTCATTGCATAAGCATATGCAAGTTCCATAGTTACACTATTTCCACAATAGCCTTCTTTATTATAAATGAAGACTACATCAGCTCTTTCAATTAAGTCGAAATATTCTATAGTAAGACCTTTATATAACTTTCTCAAAGCAGCTTCAGATAGTTTGTCCCAATCATCTGTTCTAAATCCAAGTTTTGGATAGATTACCCTAAATCCAGCATCTTCAAGTTCTTTAGCAAAGTTTTCAATTTCCTCACCTGCTTTTTTAATTGATCCACTAATTACTATAGTTTTCATAATATATTAATTAAAAATATCCCAATCAAAATCTCTTAGAAACTCTTGATGTAATCTAATTCTTCTTGTACTAAATTCATTTAATTCTTCAGAATAATATGCAAGATATTCAATAACTCTTGATAACCAGTACAAAGTGTCCAATTTCTTTTCTGCTTTAGTATAATTCATTAATTTGTAATATTCATGAATAGCTTTATCTCCTAAATTAAAGTGCCAGATATACATTCTTATTCTTGCGAAATCATAGATCGGGTCTCCGTACATTGCTTCACCCCAATCTATTATTGCCGCTAATTCATCAGTTTCAG
The DNA here is from genome assembly GCA_964607415.1 of uncultured Candidatus Saccharibacteria bacterium. GTDB lineage: Bacteria > Patescibacteriota > Dojkabacteria > J137 > J137 > CAZSKK01. The sequence goes on from CAZSKK010000001.1 coordinate 61,806, forward strand.
AATTCACGAATAGATTCCTTTGGTTAAAGTCAGAATTCAATAGAGAATAGTTTGAATCTATAAATTTATTCTTTGAAATTACTTCAATAATTTTGTCTATAGAGTCTAAAATTAATTGCTTATCTAATCCCTCTCGCTTAGATATTTTAACCCAATCTAAATTAGAATTATCACCATTGAAAAAAGAGAGTAAGAAATCTTTCCATAAATTATATTTTTGATGCGAGTTTAGGTATCCTGCTTTATCAGATTTAACTCTATGTAGTTTCTCCAGATTTTCCACCATTGAAGGTATATATTTGCTCATTTCCATGCCTTCAATAGTTTCTAATAATGGAGCTGAAATCTTTTCTAAAATTACAATAGATTTTCCTTCAAAGGTAAAGCTATCAATGAGTTTCGGTACTGCTAGGTCAACATTTGATTGTTGAAGTATTCTTAAAACGTTAGCATCATTATTATTCTCTTCGCTTTGTTTAATTGCATATTCATTGCTATTTTCATCCTTTAAAAAAACTACAGAGCTACCCATTCCTTGTGGTGGAATAGTAGAATCAACAATTATAATATTTAATCTCTTTTGTATTTCCTCAATTAGAGCATTCATATATTCCATTCACTAAAATGGTTAATTTTTTCTTTAGTTCTCTTTTGATTATATCTCTAGTTCCAGTCCAGCTTAATTCTTGATCAATAATATCTATTGGAACAAATTTTCTAAATTGCTGTAACCCGCCTGGATCTTTTATAAATTTATCAATCTTTTTTACCCTTGAGATAAATCTAAGCTGAGTAGAATCATAAATTTCTTTTCCATCTTTTATTTCATAAGCAATTACATAGAAGAATGGGATAATATATCCCTCATCAATAGTTATTGCAGTTTCTTCATAAACTTCTCGAATCAATGTTTGTTCGGGAGTCTCACCTTTTTCTCTTGTTCCACCGGGTAATCCCCACCAAGAGCCATCTGCGCTTACTAATAGTATTTCATTCTTTTCATTAAGGATTACTCCTAAGCTCTGAGTAGGATCAGTTTCTATAATAGCAAAATCGTTATCAAAGTATTCCTTAAAAAGGATTTCTTTGTTACCGATTTTAAATTTTGTCTCATTAGTAGGCATCTTCATGACATTATCTTCTTTTTTCTGTATATAAAGTTTTCCACCAATCAGCAGGATTAGTTTCTAATATTTGCAAGAATAAATCTTTGGCTGTTTGGCAATAAAGATCATCTGGGCTTTTTCTTTTAATCCATTTTTCCGCTTCTTTATTACCTCTCATTATATATTCTTTTACTAATAAATACTGGTCTAATTTATCTGCATCCTTAGCGATTTTAGATTCAACACTTTCTCTTTCTGCATATTCAGACATTGTTTTAAATAAGGAGTTATCTTCTGTAATATCTTTAAGCTGATCGTTAAGTATCTCATTTTCAAAGACTTTAACATACCTTTTGTGTACCCAAGTTTGATCTCCTGATCTTGATTCTCCTACATCATGAAAGACACACATTGTTAAAACCTTCTCAATATTTGCATTTTCAGATTTAGCAAGAAAATATCCAATTACTGAAACTCTATGTGAGTGAGAAGAAATATTATCAGATAAATCATCCGTTAAAAAAGATTGTCTGTGTGCACGAGCAATTTTTTTGAGTGAACCTACCTCAAAAAGAAAACCTACTATTTTCTTCATAGTAATTTTTGATAATAATTAATATCCCTCCTCATTAGTATGATATTCTTTCACTACTAATGTTCTAGGTTCTCTTCTTTCTTCAATTTTTAATCCATTTAATATTTCAGATTTATCAATCTTGTCGAACTCCTTTTTAGTAATCCAGAAGTTTTCCTGATAGGGTAGTTTTTCAATAAATACTCCTTCAAAATCTTTAACAAAAAATTCATAGAAGATTACATCTTGTAAAATCTCTCCGTTATTATTTTTTCTTAGAATATGAGCTATTTTATCAAGTACAAATGTTTTCGCAGTTAGTCCAGTTTCTTCAAATAACTCTCTTCTTGCAGCTTCTTCGAAATCTTCACCGAATCGTATCTTTCCTGTAAGTTCTGCAATCTTTCCATAAAAAGGATGTTTTAATCTTCTAGTTAATAAAAATTCTAGTTCACCATTTGAATCTTCTCTAATACCGTAAATAAGAATTGAAGTTTTAGGTTGCCTTTCAATATCTTTAACAATATCATCCATTCGATTTGTATAATCTTTACCAAACTCTGTAAGGAGATAATATTCTTTCTCCTTCTTAACAAGACTATAAGAGATTAATCTTTTTAAATGATAATTCATGTGTACACTCTCTAATTTTTCAATCAAAAGTTGATTAAATTTAAGCTTTGGAGATAAGCTTAATTTCTTAAGTATTTCATTTTGTAAGTAGTGAAGTTGTATGTTTGATTGATTCATAGTTAAGGTTACTTAAAACTTACTATGAATTTATACCACGAGTTTACCTTAAACAAGTAAAGTTAATTTTAGTTGTTACAAAACCCCTAATTTCCTTACTGCACTTCATTATCAGTAAAATATTTGTTATAATAGAACAGATTTTAACTTTAAAACTATGTATGTTGGAATTGATGTTGGCGGTACTAAAACCGCTGTAGGAATTTCTGAAAATCCTAGTGAAGTAAGATTTACGGATAGAGAGCAAGTAACCAATACTAATGACTTTGAAAAGGATTATGAACAGATAAGAGATCTAGTTGCATATTTAGTTAACACTCGATCTATAGATGCCATAGGATTGGCTTTACCAGGAATTCTTACACCTGATAAAACAACTATTCAAAAGTGTTTAAATCTTCCAGGTTGGTCAGGCAAGCCTATTAAACAAAGGCTTGAAAATGATTTTTCTGTACCTGTCAAAACTATACATGATGTTGCTGCTGCTGCTTTAGGAGAATACCTATATGGTAGTGCAAATGAACAAGACTATCTATTTGTTATCTGGGGTACAGGGCTTTCTAGTGCTTTATTGCGTAAACAAGATCAAGTAGTCAGTATTACCAGTGACGAATCTGGGTTTCATGTTATTGCTGCTAATTCACCGTATCCTACATGGGGTAGCAATTGTGCTGGTAGAGGAATAGCAAAAAAATATGGAAAAGGTGCAGGTGAATTAAATGAAGAAGAGTGGGATGAGGTCGCAGATTTCTTTGCAATCGGTCTATATAATCTGATTACAATTACAGGTACAGACTTAATTGTTGTAGGTGGTGGTGTTATGGATAAACAACAGCAACTCTTACCTAGAATAAATGAGAAAGTTAAAGCCATATTAGAACAAAATAGACTTCAAGAGATGTTACCTGAAATTAGAGTAGCAAATCTTGGCTCAGATGCCGGTTTGTATGGCGCAATAGGCAGAACAATTACAGAAATGTAATTAAGCAGCTAAACTCGTGCCTGAAGTATCTTTTAATGATTTCATAAATTCTGATAGAAGTGATACTTTAATACTCTCGATATCTAATTCTTTTTTATTTTCTTCGATATTCTCAGGTAATTTATATTCTTTATTAACATATGCAAGGGTTAGGTGTGGTTTAAACTCTTTTTCTTTAACTTCTCTGCCTTTCACAAAACCTTCTATCTTCTTAGAGAGTTCTAATAATTGATGATCTTCGTCTTTTACTTCTAAGCATAAAACTCTGTACAAGTTCTCATAACCTTCAAAAAAGAAGAAATCTCCTAAATTTATTTTTTCTAATCCGCTATTTCGTAGCACTGATAATAATTCAGTGTCATGTATCGACTCCGGTTGCAATCCAAAAAATAGAGTACAGTGCAATGTGTCTGTCATATCTCCTCTAATATGTTCTGCAACAGGAGAATCGTACAACGATTCTTTTTTTACAAGTTTATTCACTAGTTTTTTGAAATATTGTTTATCTTGAGCAGAAAATACTATTTCTACAAAAGCATGGTCTTTTGAGTTGGACATTTTAAGATTCTAAAAATGATATTAATTCAGCACCACCTGGGCAATTCATTATAAATTCAAATACATTTGGTGTAAAGGCATTACCAGTAACAACTCTTCGACGATACCTCATGTGTGGATTTTCTCTGAAATAAGCAGGTAAGTTTGCAATACTATTTTTAACAATTTCTAAACTCTCACCTTCTAATGTCAATCCATCAATTCTAGACATCATCTTTAGAACATTTAATACCTTCAAAGCGTCTATAGTTTCTGTATCTGGGTTTGCAAGTCTTAGTTTTCTAAATACAACATCAAAACTTAAATGGGCATTTAAGAGTTCTTTCGTAGAATTGTCAAAAATCATTCCATTTATATTTACATCTGCTGTTTTCTCCCATGATGCTGGTATTAATGGATCAATTGAGGCAATATCATAAACCTTTCCACCAAGATAAAAACTTACTACATTTACATATTTATTAACATAATATGTTCCTTCAGGAAGTCGGACATCCTCGGTTTGTACCATTCCTAAATTATTTAACATTGCTACAATACCATCAAGATCTAGTGTAGTATTTTCAAATTTAATATCAAAGTCTCTAGGAGGATATCCAATTACTGCGTCTCTTACAGCACCACCTGTCACATAAAAATCACTTCTACCTAAAAATCTTTCTAGAGCTTCGATTCCACCTCTTAAATTAGGATCTTCTAATACCTGTAATTTACTTCGTTCAATCACAAGTTCTCTTAGATTTTCAGAGATACCTAATCTATGTGCAACTTCTAAAGCACGTGATCTTTTTTCATTACTTAGATCCAATAATTGATTGAGTGCATATTCTGTATTGGCAACAGTCATTAAGTGACCTTGTTCCAAACACTCTTGAGCAGTTATTTCTTCAATTGGAAAGCCTAAATCGGCAGAGAATCTTACAACCCTTAAGATTCTACCTGGATCTCTTTGAAATCTTTCTTTAGCATTATGAATTTTTACGTGTCTAGCTCTAAAATCTGGAAGGTAATTCATAGGGTCGTAAATTGTCCCATCCTTACCTATACAAACTAAAGATAAAGAAATATCGCTATTCCTTAACGCGGTTACTGCATCTGGTCTAGCAATAAAATCAACTGCATAACCATTCCAGCTCACTTTTACTGTTCTGAAATGATCATAGACCTTGATGACATTATCTCCGAAGTATTCAATAACTTTTTGAGCATCAAAGTTACCAAGAAAATCAAAATCATTAAATTCAGGATTCTCATCTCCTAAAATACATTTTCGAGCTGTAGATCCAAACAGAAAAAATTCCTCTTCTGTGAATTGACTTGCCATATCGAATGAAGCTCTTACAACTTCTGGTAAGTCAATAGAATGAGCTTTTGCGTCTAAAACTTCTTGTATCTGATTACTTGGTTGATCTATTCGTTGATTCATATCTATGATCTGTCTGTTTTTGTAAATCCGTGCTTGAATTTATGTTTGAAGTAAATAAAATATGCGGTATAGAAACTCATCACATACCAATAGTAGAAATATGCAAAGGGGTCAAATAATCCCACTTGAAATGGTCTTTTGATAATTATTTCTATTCTTTTCAATAAGGTTTTATTATAAAACTCTGGGTATTTTAATGCCAACTGTGCATTACCTATTGCATGCCATCTTTTCCTTTTTAGAATATTCCTAAGTTTAGAAGGATTAAGATGTAGAATTTTTATGTCAGGCATAAACATAATCTTATATCCTGCCCTTACCATCCTAATTGCAAGTTCTCTGTCTTCACTTGCCATGAAAGTTCTTTCAAATGATCCTATTTCTTCAAAAACTGATCTTTTTACAATAATACAAAAACCTTGTAAAACTCTTACATATTTACCTGAACGATAAGAATTTAGAGATCGCATATCTTCCAGATTTTCATATTTTTGCCATTTACTTTCAATATTTGTATTAAGAGCAAAGACTGGACACAATCCTCCGATAGTTGGATCGTTGTCCATTTCTGTGAAATAAACATCTAAATTTGTAAAGAAATTCTTAGGTAATATTACATCTCCATCAAGGAATACCACAATTTCTGTACTAGCTTGTTGATATCCAATATTCCTCGCTAAAGAGCAAGTTTTTTCTTCATCATACTTAAGCAAAGTAATATTAAATTTTTCAGGTTCTTTAAGAAAAAATGATTCTTCTTCTTTCTTTACACTTCCATTTAAAACTACAATTGTTTTAAATGATATATTATTAATTTTTGAATCGAGAAGTGATTGAAAAGTAGAATCAAACTTTTTCAGGTGCATCCTATGTAAAGGAACAATAAATGTTATCTCTCTAGCTTTCTTCTTGTCTTCTTTATTAATCTTATTTTTTATATCCATAAAATTTCTGTCCTATAGTTTAGAAAGTCCAAGCATTTGGTACTTGGACTTTCGTTATAGTTAAATAAATTGCTTAGTTTTTAAATGCTCTCTGGTGCATTATGATATTTGTAATACTTTTAGGTACTATATCTTCTTCTTGCACATCTATTGATTTCAAAAAAGTTTTAATCTTTTGCTTTACTTCTTCTGATTCTTCTTGTGTTGCCATAACCTCTACTTCAATACCTAAGCCAAAATCATTAATATCTTCTAAACAAATTTCCATATCATCTAAAACAAACTTTTCTCTGTCCTTATCTAAATCAAAAAAGAATTTATAGCCACTATCTAACATCTCTTGTTTAGCATTTTCAAAATCTTCTCTTGGTTCTTCCTCTTCTTTCCATGAGTTATGATCCCCTTCTGTTGTAATCGTTTTTTTGTTGTAAGAAATGGAAGTAACTCCATCTTTAATCTCTTTCCTGATTCTTACAGAATAAGAGCCTACTTTATTCATCTCAGCATCTTCAACTTTTTGGCAAGATTTATCACAATAATAAACATCATGAATAGATCTAATACCTTTTGAAATAGCTCCAGATTTTATAATCTTCTCTCGAATTGAATTTTTACTTCCACCTTTTATTAAGGCTCTTATTTCTATTTCCTGATCTTTCATAGTAACAATGATAATAATTAAGACTCTTGGAATAGTGGTGATACTTCAATGCCAACTACTTTAGCTCTTAAAGATTCTCCACCTGCTTCATATTTTACTGTCTCTCCACGTTTTGCACCAAGTATAGCTCCACCTAATGGTGTAGCAGTGCTTACTACAATATTTACATCTCTATCGAATCCATACTTATCAGCCAACAATACAGCATCATTTTGAGTTACCAATGTTACAGTAATCCCCTCACTTGGGGCATATTCATCATCTGGAAGCTTAACTTTTATCTTATGACCTAATGTTACAAAATCAGTTTGTTCAGGTGTTTTCATTACCTCAGTACCATTGAAAGCATCTTTAGCCTCAGAAATTGATCTCATTAAAGTTTTTTCTTCTCTTTCTAGTTCATATAAAACTGGATCATCCCAAGGATCTCCATCATTTCCAAATTCTCCTTTTTTCATCCTTGTGGTTGCTAATCTTTCCTCTAACTCTGATATCCTTCTTTTCATTAATTCAAATGATTGAGGCATCATTACGTTTGGTGTCTCTTGAGCCATAAATACATTACATATAAAAAATAAATTGTTATTGAACTTTTTGCTTTAACTCCTGCACCATTTCCCCTTCGTGAACTTTCTCTACAAAGTCAATTAGTTGTGTGTATAGTTCGCTTAATTCACCATCATTAACTATAGTAAAATCAGCCATAGCTAAACACTTCGCATTTTCTTGTTGATGTTCATTGCCTTCCTCTCCATTTTCCCTTTTATCACATTCTAAAAATTCCTCCCATGTTTTAGGATCTGATGGTCTTCCCCTTTGCAAAACTCTTTCAAATCTTTTTCTTTGATCGCTAGTGATTCCTAACACAAATGCAGGTATTTCGCATGATTTCAATATTTCAATTTCATTTGGATGTCGTACTCCATCAACTAACATCAATTCGTATGTATCATCATTTATTAATCCATCTACAACCATTTGTGCAAAAACGCCGTTACCCTTTTCATGTCTTAAATTATTCGCATGAATTTGTAAATCTGCTCTAGTCGGCGATTCAATTCCTAGTTGAGATACATATTCTCTAACTTTACTAGACAACGAGATGTATTTTACATTTTGAATGTCCGTTAGTAAATTAGCAACTGTACTCTTGCCTGCACCAGATGGGCCGACTAAGCAAATAATCTTTCTATTACTCATAATTCTTTAGGTTGATAAGATCTAGAATTGTCTCTGAAAACAGAAATACCTTTGAGACCAAGTTGATAAGCTCGAATCTGTATCTCAACAATGTCATCAGGTGTTGAATCGGCAGGTAAATTAACAGTTTTTGAAATAGACTCATCTACAGCCTTTTGAACTTCGGCAACTGTTAATAAATGATCCATTGGACTAATTTCTGTCGCCGTAACAAGTATTTTTCTAATATCCTCTGGAAGATCAGAAACATTTACAGCTTTTCCCTCTTTATATAACTGCTCGACAACTCTTACATAATCAAGTGAATGTCTTTTCAAGATATCAATTACAACCGGATTAACGCCATATCTATCGGATAATTTAAACAATGGTTCTACACCTGTAGATGCTCCAATAACCATCCCACTTCTTCCCGTAGGAGGTAACGCTATTGTAGTAACATTTCTTAATTGTCCTGTTCTATAAATCTCATCATCTAAATCTAACCATTCTTGGGCATCAACACTCTGGGTACTTAGATTTCCGTATCTTTCAGATAGATATCCATTTTTCTGAGCATACTTGCTTCCAATAGATCTAACAGCAGGTGCTGCTCCTCTTGTTTTTGCAAGGTCAACAGATTCTCTTTTTGTATTAATATTAATGAAATTTACTAAATCTAATAACATTTCTCTAGCTTGTGGTGTATCGTAAGGTATTCCCATTTTAATTAACAAATCAGCATATCCACATATACCTACACCAACCTTCCTTTTCATAGTCATGATACTTTGACTTTCAAATGTTGCGTAATTATCTATACTAATTTCTAAAGCATTATCTAAAGCCCTTAATAGAGTTGAAGATACATCACTAAGCTTTACATAATCTATATGTGCTGTTCCATCTTCATTGTATTGAATAAAGTTACCTAAATTTATATATCCAAACTGACAAGATTCACCAGGAGCAAGACCTACCTCTGCACACGGAGCTGTACTTATATATGCTCCAGTAAATGGAGTAGGATTATGTGCATTCATTCGATCAAGGAAAACTATACCTGGATCACCACAAGCATGACATGATTCAGCCATTTGCCTAAAAAGAGTAGGTGCATTGATAACAGTTCCATCTTCAAGTGTAAAATCATTACCATCAATAACTGCTTGCATAAAGTCATCAGAAACATTTACAGAAATATTAAATTTCCATTTTTCGCCTCTACTATCTGCTCCTACTTTTACATTTACAAATTCTAAGATCTTAGGATGGGAAACGTGAAGAGTAGCCATGTTTCCTACAGGTCTTTGTTCTCTTCCGCTTTCTGCACCATCTACAGCAACAGAATTTAAAAATCTTAAAACAGACACAGGATCAGACAGGTCAGAAAGATCGAAACCTGTTCCCATTCCATCTTGATGGTATTCGTCAACTATTTCTTTCACCTTTGATAAGTCACCTCTTAAATCCACAGGAGGAACTACACAAGCTGATAGAGGTCTATCATTAAATCTTCCTGCATTTGTAAGAACTGGTGTACTAAATATTATTGTCTGTTCATCAATATATGCTCCCAGTTTTTGTGCAAACTTTCTTATATCATTTTCAGTTGCACCAAATTTGCTTTCTATTCCTGCTACAGTATTCACAACTCTGTCAACCATTTCGTGAGGCATTTCATTTACATCTATAATCAATCCAGATCTAAGAACGTCTTGCCCTACTTCTGGAGGATAAAATTTTGATTCGTATATATTGCTCATTTCTTAAATAAATAAAATATAGTTACTAATTTTTAGCGTCGGTTCGTATTTATAACACTTATAGATACTTTACGCATTGTGTTGCAATACAAATTTCGCACTTTTTATTCAATTTCTATAATTTCTACGTATATCAGTTGGCCTATTGGATTTTTATAACTTACAATATCCCCTTTACTAAAATTCATCAGGGCTTTACCTAATGGAGATTCGTATGAAATAGCTCCAATTTCAGTATTTACCTTTTGAGGTGTGACTATTGATAGTATTCTTATCTTTTCTCCCATTTTTATAGTTACTCTTGATCCAACTTCTACTATTTTCCGTTCTGGATCTGCCATAAATTATTTATTAAAAGTTAAGTAACTATTTAGTATTTTCTTTTACACCGTATTACTAATCAACTAAAGTTATCTTTACTTACCTTAGTAGAGTTATCTACTTTTCGCCCTTTTATCTCTTTGTTCATTAGCTTCTTTTCAATGTCATTTCTCCATTTAAATGTTTGTCCGCTATTGTCATTTACATATACAACATACTTATCTAGGTAGCTCCTAAGACTTTCAGGTGCATCCTGTGCCTTAAAAATATATGGTTTATATCCTTTAAGTTTAAACTCCCCTTCAGACACATGAACCAAGTCAGTCCTCCTTGCATTTACTAAGTCTATAAGCTCTGAAGGCATTTTCTTTATTATTGATCTCCAAAAATCAAAGATCACATTATTTCTATTGGTTTTATAAATATAATGATTTAATTCGTTTTCAGTTACTACTATATAGTTCATTTTGCAAGACTATAACTATTGATTTGAACCTTAATTTTTGATTTCCAAGCAATAATTTCTTCTGTATCTTTCTCAACAACTATTAAATATTGATTCAAAACTTGTAATAAATCCTGACTAGCACCTTTTGTTTTAAATAAAAATACTTCACCACCTGTTATATTGATCTTTTCATCTGATTGCACTAGATTTGTAGGTAGCTGTTTAAGTTCTTTTTTTAATTCTATAGGCAGGTCTGAAATTAATTCATTAAAGAACCGTCTGATCTTATTATCTTTATTAGATCTATATAAATACTCTATATACTCATCTTCCTTTGCGAATATAATCCTTTTATTCATATTAAAAACTTATAATTTTTAAACTTTAATAACTGCTTTAGTTGCGAAAGCACCAGGATTATCATCAAAGGATATTTCTGGTGTAAATTCTTTATCAAAATTTAATTTGGACATAACATGATCTATATAGCCATCTATTTTTAGTTCCCTGACTGTTTTTATAACTTCTTCAGTGTCGTCACCAGACCATACAATTATGAAATGTCCTGCATTTTTCAAGATCTTAAGCAAATTCACCATTGTTTTTGTTTCGTCAGGGTTACTTCTAAGTAAAGTACCATTAACATCAAAAGCTATTTTCATTTTTTACGAGTTAAGATATAAACCTCATTTTTAGAATATCCATCTAATTTAATTGAGTGACCAACGTCAAGTGATTTTAGTAAGTGACTTTCCAATAAGATTCCGATAGCTGAAGCTAATTTTTCATAGTCTTCTAGAAATTTAATAGATTCCAAAAGCCTTTTTTGTGGATCTAAGCTCAAAATTTGCCTTACTAGACCACGCAAATATCGGTTAGTGATTTGTTGCTCATTTGTGTTACCATCATCTATTGACATTTTGCCAGAATTTCTATAAAATAATATACATAAGAAAAGCCAAAGGTATGAAAATACCCCAAACTTACTTATAGCGAAACAGATTGGTTTAGTCCGCAAAACGATACCAGTCTGTTTTTTTATTTTAACCTATTTGTACGTACGTGTACATACATGAAATATTATCATAATATCATATGTATGTCCAGTATTGTTGGCAAATTATCTTTAAACCCAGGTAGACTTTATTCGTGGATGCTTATAGCGTAATGTAGTTAATGATTGAGAAGAAGTCCACAATAAGTTGCTAATCTCAATTTCGCTGACATTCCATTTCAATTTTCTTTTTAAATATTCAGAAATTTTATGACAAATTAAGATTGTAGCCATTCTGATCTCAAGAGTTTCTTCATCAGAATCAAATAAAGTTACTTCATTCTCAATCTTTTCTTGTAAGTTTTTTGAGTATATTAACAGTCCATAATGATTTAATACTTGCGGGAGTTTATAGTCAGAACTCGCAGTCAAATTCTGTGTATTTTTAATATTTCCTAACCCCTCGCCTTTAAACTGCTCATAGATCAAGGTTATTGCTTCTTGAGATTTTTTAAAGAAATTTAACTCAGTATTTTTATAAAAGTGCACATCTTTAAATATATCAAAAGAGTCTACAAGAATATCATTTATTCTCACGGCATCTCTATTTGCTTGTTTAAGGATCTCAAAAAAACTTCCATTAAATTTTATTTGAAGAGTCTCTCCGAATTTTCTTGCTATTTCATATCTTTCTTCCCAATTTGATATTAAGACGCCATTTTCTCCTTGTATAATTGTTTTAAAATCGGAAGTACTTATCTTAGAGAGATAGTTGGCTTTGTTAATGGCAAATCCTTTTTCTACTGCAAGTTTTAATGAGTAGAATAAAGCATAAGATCCCCAGAGTTTTTTACCTTTAAATACTCTATACCACTCAGGACTATCCCAATAGCAGAAGCTAATAGCACTAAACAATGATAGATATATTAATGAATCTTCAGTGGGCGAGTGGTAAATAAAATCTTGATTCCAATTATTTTTTTGAGAAAAACTTATACTCTTAACAAAAGATTCAATATTATTCTCGTTTAATTGTACATTTTCAAATAAAGGGTAAAGAGCTTCAATTCTTCTAAGAAGATTTGTAATAGAACTCATTTCTCGACATATACTTTAATAACTATTTCTGATTGAGTCTCTTGTACCTCGTAAGTACAGTTTGTATTATCTAAATATGAAGTTATCTCCTTTACTTGGAGATTCGGTAGATCTTGGTTATAAATTTTCCTCGAAGGATCATACATTCCTCTTTGTATAGAGCCGTTAACAATATACCCATTTGGTAAAGAGTATATACAGACTCCTTTATTCTTTACAACTCTTATACTCTCACTTATTGCCTTTTCAAGATTTACTCCATAAGATTGAAAACTTCTTAAGCAGCAATATACATCAAAGCATGAATCAGAAAATTCTAGTGAGTTTATATTCATTACCTTAGTGTGAACAAAAGGATATTTTTCATTCAACTTCCGTAATGCTCTTTTGCTTAAATCTATAGCTGTTATTTCACAACCATGAAAGAATTGCACTTCATAACCATTATTAGCACCACCAATTAATATTCGTATATTTTGCTTAGGAGTTTCTATAGATTCTATGGTTTTAGCTAGTATTGTATGTAATTCATCATGCGATACAGCTCTTAAATCATCCGAATAATCGTAATCACCGTACTTTATATCAAAAGCATTGATAAGCTTATCTTGCTTGGTATCTCCTGGAACAATTTTTATTAATTTCGCTATATCTAATTCCTGCCATTTCATAAACTCAAAAGTTCTGAAATATTAGTATTATCAGTCATCTCTTTCTGTATTAAATCACGGATGATTTCAGAAGTAGTTTTATTTGTTTTTTGTCCCAGTAAATCAAGGAAATTCTTCTGAGCAGGACTCAATCTCATATTAAATCTGACTGAGTATTGTAGATTTTCAACAGATTTAAGAAATTCTTCAATATATTCTTCTATTTGTTTTTCAGTTTTATATTCTTTAGCGTAAAAAACAGGATGTCTTATTTTTCTAGAGTAATCCCATTTTTCAGATAAACAAAGTACTGGCTTATTGTATACTAAGGCTAACCCACTTTCATGTCCCAATTGAAAAGAATCTGAAGATGCTTCGATTATAACCGCATCAGCTTCTAGCGTTGCCTTTCTAACAAACATATAGTGTAACTCTTCAGGAGATTTTCCTTTCATTAATTTTTTATCAAGAAAATCACCATAGTCTTGAACTTCTCGACTAATGATATCTACCTTAGATTTCTTTAGAACTTCAATAATCTTATCGTATGTACTTTGCAATCTTGACTTCTCCCTATAGGAAGAGGTAAAAAATATTTTCATGGAAAAAATATAATAAATTTACGCCTAATTTTACCATAGGCGCAGTACAATGCAAGACAAAAGAAGCGATTTGGTCGAATTTTACATTAGCGTATTGGTATTACTGTTTTAGATATTTCATCTTCAGGTACTTTGTTTAAATTTATTGGTAACACAATAGTAAACGTAGATCCTTTGCCTATTCCTTCACTTTCTATTAGTAAATCTCCGCCATGAAGCTTCATAATATTTCTAACAACATACAATCCTAGCCCTGTTCCTCCTGGGCTTGTTAAGTTGGTTGTTTTAGGTTTTAATCGAACAAATTTCTCACCTAATTTCGATACGTCTTCTTTGTCAATACCACGTCCATTATCTTTTAGAGCAATGTAAACTTTTGAATTATCCTTATATAGTCTCAATTCAACTATTGACTGCTTTCCCTCAATGTTAACCCCGTATTTTAGAGCATTTGTAAGTAGTGCATCTATACTTTGCCTAATTCTCGTCTCGTCTGCTTTGATGTTAAAAGCCTTTAACTCGGAATCATTAAACTTTAATTCAAAACGTTTTGCATCATCTACTTTTGACATAAACTCTAAACTTTTTCTCGCAAGATCAACCAAATCAAATTCAGATATATTTAATTCTATTCTTTTCTTATCAATCCTTGCAGCTTCTAATACGTCATTAAGAACGGCAAATCCTTGAACTAGCAATTCATCAATACTAAAAATATCCGTAAATAAGTCATCGACTTCTTTAGGTTCTGCTTTCCCAGCTTTCCAAACATCAATTCTTTTAGCTGCCGTCTCCTTAATATAATTTATAGTTTGCTTTATTATAGACAATGGAGTCTTAATTTCATGTCCTATTATATCTAGTTGATTTTCCTGTTCCTCAGCTTTCCTCTGTATAAACGCTTTACTTTCTTCCAATTCAGTATTTGTCTTAGCTAATTCTTCACGTTGCTTGATTTCATTTAGTATGCTTCGCATTAATATTGTACATAAGCCTACAAAAAATATAAGCATGATGATTTTAATTTCCTGAGGGACAATTGTAATAATATCAATGAGTAGTAGAATACTCATTGCACTTATCACGAACGCAGCTAAAGCTACCTTTACATTCAGAAATTGCCTCGATACCATTGCTATAGCTGTAAACATCAAAAATATTATTGCAGAATAATCTCCATAATGCTGGTACTCAGCAGTATTCAAGAAAGTGGTAGTCAAAATGTTAAAAATTACATTGAAGACAATAAATAGTATTGTACCTATGAGGAAAAGCTTAATTTTCCGTTTTTCGCTTTCTGATGAGGTTATATATCGCGAAATGAAATAATATACGAAAATAATAGAAATTAATCCCGCAAATATGCTGAAAGCAGGATAAATATTCCCAAAATGTATTTCATTTCCCCATTCTCTTTTAATAGCACTATCAATAATTGTATTCGTAAAAAGAGATAAAAGTACAAATATTGAACTCACAGTGAATAATCCCCATTTTAAAATAGGTTTTTTAATCTTTAAGAAACTTTCAATATAAAAGACATAAGCAGCAAAGAAAAATGCTGCTACAAAAGCTAAATTTAATCTATAAGACAAAATAGATAAATTTAAATTTGATTCTGTATAACCTAAGTATGCGAAATCTACCCAACCCATGAGTAGAATTGTCATTACAACGAACCATCTATATAGGTTTTCTTTGAAGGAGTTAGCAAGTACAACAATAATTAGAAAAATACTTATTCCATTTATTACTGCTAGTATTAAAGTTTCAAGAGGTAAAACGTTCATGTGATATCAATTCAAAAATATTAACTTACTTATAAATACCAGTATCGGCCATAAAATATATTCTCCATCAGCTATTATATACGATAAGTTACGTAATTCCCTTCCTTTTAATTTTAGAGATTGTGTTAAATAGTACAATCCATATAGAATAAAGAAAATATATACAAATGCAGATTTTGGTAAAGCATTCATATAAATCCCTAAAACTAATGGAATAAATGTAAATAACTTTAGGATGTATAAAAAGTAAACTGTTCTCTTTAAACCCCATACAACAGGAAACGTTTTTAAATTCCTTTGTTTATCACTAACGATATCTTTTATATCAAAAAAAGTTGAATTAATAAACGCTGTCAGAAAGATAATAATAAAAAAGAAAAAATAAAACGCAGTAAGCTTGGATTGATAAAATAAAGGAACTAAGAAGATTTGTAATGCCCAAAAGAAAGCAGAGTAGAAATTTTTTGATCCTGTGACAAATTTAGCAATCTTTGCTTTAAAGTAGTCTGTATAAAGTATTCCGCCTACAACTACAGAAACCACAAATGTTATTGTGGGGATATTAGTTGTTAAAAGTAAAATTATTAAAGAAATTGTATACACTGCAAGTAAGAATTCAGTAAGACGTTTTCTATTATTTATATGTTTTGCCCGTTCTGGATTTGAATCTGCATCGAATCGTAATTCTTTGAAATGATTATAAGAATAAATTACTTGTGAACTTAAATATGGAATCAACAGAACAACAATGTTGAAGGGTAGTTCCAAGAGCTGTACTATGGTTAGAATAACACCTAATGCTCCAAATGATAATAAATGCCCTCCATAAACAACCTCCATTAACAATATTGAGGATTTGTTTGATAAAAAGTTTAGTATTTTTTTCATTATTATAAAGTTAAGTAATTAAACATTGCGAATAATCATATAATCTGCAATGCTTTCCAAAAATTCGTAGGCAGATCTATCTTTATTAGAAAAGTGTTTTAAAGCTGTCTTTGCCTTTAAAACTTGATCTTCGCACTCTCTAATAGAATAATCCAATGCTCCTGTATTTTTCATAATTAATCTTACTTCATCTGCCTCAAAATCTGTAAGATCTCTTTTTCCTAAATATTGTTCAAGCTTTAATTTATCTTCTGACGTACCCTTCTTTAGTACTTCAAGGATTAAAAGAGTCTTTTTACCCTCTATTAAATCCCCTATATCTTCTTTTCCTGTTTCATCACTTTTCCCAAAAACACCTAGAATATCATCTCTTATTTGAAATGCAACACCACTTGGCATAGCATATTTGTTTAATGCCTTCAAATCTGTATCAGTTGCCCCTGCAAGAATTGCTCCAGCAAATAAGGGTAATCTATAAGTATAAGTTGCTGTTTTATAGTAATGAACTCTTAAAATATCTTCCTCTGTATAATTTAGTGGATAATTATAGTTAAGGAGAATATCGTGAATTTGACCGAAACATACGGTAGCAATCTCTCTTGCTACAATTCTAATCAATTCATTTTTATTTTGAAGAGGGAAGTTTGAATTGCCTATTATCTCTAAGGCAAATTGATTAGCTAAATCACCAGATAAAATTCCCATTGTATTACCAATATGAAAATCATCTTCGAATTCATTTTTTAACGAAAACTCTTCGTAAATTTTATGGATAGTTTTTCCGCCTCTTCGTAAAGAAGATCTATCCATAATATCATCATGTATTAGTAGGAAAGATTGAATAAGCTCAATAAATATTGAGAGTTTTATTATTTCATTATCATCTTTTCCACCAAATAATTTATAGGCGTAATAAATTAATGTAGCTCTAAATCTTTTACCACCTCTAAGTGTAAATTCACTAAGATGTTCTATAAATTCTTTAACAAAAGGGGAAATATTTTCAAATTCTCTACTCTTATCATCAAAATAGCTTTTCAAAATTGGCTCAATTTTTTCTTTATACCTATTGATTTCGTCTTCTGGACTAATCATATTTAGTTTTTAAAATTTTAATTTTTACAGATACAAAGAAAGGCTCGAATAAGCCTTTTCTATTGAGCCAAATACTTTATTTCTCCAAGCCAAGAGCTAGGTAGTCTAACAGTATTTTTTATCTGTGTTGTATTGTTATATTCATTAAAGTGTTCATTATGTATTACTATTCTCATTTCCCATTAATTGGTTGATTTTACTAATTAAAGTGTTTGGATCTATATCAGTTTTAATAATGTAATCAAAAACTCCTAAATCGCTAGTCACCTTTTTCTGTTCTTCGCTAACCAAGTTTGTTAAGATTATAACTTTTGGTTGATTAGGTAGCTGTTTCATTTCTTTTAAAACTTCGATCCCATCTTTATCCTCCATCATTAAGTCTAACAATAGTATATCGTATTTATTTTGTGTCAATTTTTCAATTGCAGGAATACCTCCTAATGCTGTATCCACTGAAAAGTGTCCTAAATTTACTAGTTGCTTAGTAAATATATCTAATATTTTCTGTTCATCATCTACTAATAAGATTTTTGTTTCATTCATGGTTAGATTATATAATAATTACATTAATAGTGTAATAGTTCTTAAACTTTTGTTGGGTCTAATAAATTAGCCAGGTCAGACTTAGGAACACTGTAACCGCTAACCCTGAAATCATGAATAATTTCTCGTGTGTAGTCTTGCATATCCATCAGATTTTCAGCAAAAATAGTTCCTTCCGCAGAAATATCATTAATTATTTGCTCCCAAGCTTGCCTTTTCTTCTTAATCTTTGTTAGTCCAAACTGTAAATTTGCTAATCTGCCAGACATCAAGCTGATTTTGTTAATTATAGAAGCATCGGGCAATTGTAAGTTAGTATCGGCTTTACTCTCGAATACCAAGGCAGTAATATCAGAGTTAAGTGAGGACATTTTCTTTGTAACTTCATCAATCTTTAAAATTTTATTTGTATTTTCTTCTAATGCACTTTCGGTTACAGTAAAGACTTCTTCTCCAAGATAATATCTAAGATCAGTAATAGAACTTATAATTCCTTCATACTTGTCCTTATTTGGCATTGGATTATCTGTATTCATAGGTTAGAAAATAAAATTATAAATAATGGTCAACATCAAACGTTATTATATTGCAAATTTTATGATATTGATAGACTATATAGCGTTTCCAGTGATCCTTGACAACCAATTTACTTCAATTATTTCACTTTGTGGGTAAAGTAAATTACAATTCAATTTTCTTAAAGTTACCCATAAATTTCTTATTGCATTGTAATCAATTTGTAAGATTTTAGGTTAACGAGTTGTTTAAGTTTTATATAAAATGAAAAACTTTCAAGTTAATTCAAAATCTTCAGAGGCAAGGCTTGCGACTTTTTTACGCCGCATGAAGTTAAAGTTGCCCGATATATGAAAATATATCGGGCTTACTCTAAAACATTGATAATTGTTCAATCTTGTTTTTAACAATCGGATTGCTAAGCATTAGAGAATCTTCCAATTGTTGAGCTAATAAAAATGATACTTTATTTGGTTCTCCAAAAAGTTCATCTCTAAACATAAAGTACGATTGATAACCTGTCTTTGAAATTGTTTTACCTTTAAACTCAAAATGATGTACTGAACGATCTTCAATATCTCCGAACATAAAAGGAGTAAAAACAATATTAACTGAATATCCAGATTTCAAAGTGTATTCAAATATTTCTTTTTTCATAGTAAAAAAACTAATTAAAATAAAATTCTGTAATCTTCTTAGTACAACGATTAATGTTTTCGTTTATCAATCGCAAAGTATATTGTCTATCTGCATTAAATTGTTTTAATGGATAGCACTTTCTTTCAACTTCGATATAATCTTCCCCTATAAGATCGGTTACATTGAGATAGAATCTTGCTTCTTTTAAAAGTTCTTTAGCTAGATTTATCCATCTATACTTTTGCCTATAGACAAGATCTATAGCGATATAGTCATCTAAAGTTTTCATAGAAAAATGTTAAAAGTAGAATAGTGTTTTTAATGTGGTTATCGCTTCCACTGAAGATTTACTCTTTGTTGTTTAGGTTTGACTTCTTAGCCAATTCAACAACATTATTGAATGCTTGGTCTCTATCTTTAGCAGTTTCAAAAGTAATTACACAACTACGATTTTTAAATAGCTGGATTATTAGATTTCCCAATTGAAATTTCCCAGACCAAAAGCGATTATAATTTTGGTCTCTACCCTCAAGTGGTTTTATCTTGTCTGAAAGTTCAAAAGAATTTGGTTTATTTCCTGTAAATAGGAAAATCATTTGTGATAATTTCTCAACTACATCAGAATCAAAGTTTGCGTAAATATCAAAACTTAATGATTTATTATTTCGTTTTGTTAGACTAGATTTGTTTGTATACTCATTAACTCTCACAAGATAATAGGCTTCTCTAATTAAAGCTTCGTATTTATCTGCCTCTTCTTTTTCATCAGCTTTCTTTTTAAGTTCAAGTATCATTTCATCTGATATATCTTCACTTTTAAGACAATATTTTGTAATGTCCTGATATTTACCTGGTAGATATGAGTAACTAAAAAAATTGCACAAAATCTTTTCTACTCCTTTTTCAAGTAACTCATCTAATGATCTAAAGCTGTAATCCTCAAGCCCAATATTCATAAATTCTTGTTTAAGAATTAGTGCTTGTGATTTAAGTATTTCTATTTCGTTTTCCATAGTGTTAAAATTAATTGTTAAGTAAGTAATTGCTTGATATAGGGTAGTTGTCTTTCAAGGGTGGCTATCCTATTATTATAAATCCTGCATCTGGGTCATTTACAATTGATAATCCTAATTCATTAAGTTTTAAGATTGTCTCTATTGTTATTGGTTTAGATTTCATAAATGTATTTAGTAATAAATAGAATTTGGTGTTTTGGAGTGGTTATCGCTTCCACTTGATGATTAATTAATCATTGATTCATCAATTACGATTTCATCAGGATTAATGCTTTCATCTGAACTTAGTTGAATTCTTAAAATTCTTCTAAGAACTACAGTTGAGTTAAACTTTTTCTCACCTGCTTTATTAGTGTATTCAGAAATTTCTAAATCACCATTGATTAAAACAAGTTCTCCTTTTTCAAAAGAAGTAAGAATATTTGTTAAGTTTCCAAAAGCAATAAGCGTATGGTAATTAACTTTATCTTTAGTAAGGTTGACAGCAACATTAACTCTAACGTAATCGGTCTTTCCGTCATTAGATTTTCTAATTTCAGGTTTAGCAGTAAGATTTCCGATAATTTCGACAGATTGTGTATTTCTCATAATGTAAATAAAATAAAAATTAATAAATAAATTTAAGTATTAGTTAAGGTCTAACACTCACCACCTCATAATTAACCTTCTTACATCTCCCGCCCTTCTTGGTTAGGAAGTTATCTAGTATTCATGTTAATCACTATTAAATTGTTAATGTTCTAGTTAAGTAATAAAAATCATTCCCTTAACTAAAGGCCAATAGATAAACGGAGCGAAGCGAAGTGGTCATGTAAGAAAGAAAATTTGACAAGAAAAATTCATAAATTATGTTCACCGAAGGGGAAGGATATTTTTTGAATTTAGCGAAGCAGTTCTTGCAAACCCGGAGGGCAGTGAACGAATGCGATAGCAGTAGTGAGCAATAAGTTTTCGCTTACATGATATGCTATGCCTGTTAAGGGAAGGGTTCTAAAAATCATCAAATAGTTGCGAAGCAATCCATAATCAAAGCCAAACTTTTTGTTTCTTTTTCATCTTGGCAACTGAATAGTTGAAAAAGAAAACGAACAAGGAATATGAACAATATAATGTCCTGAGCATCATTTAGGCAGTTGTGTTAAAGCTTTTCAAGCATTATTCAATGGTATTTATAAGGTAAAAGATTTATAATTCAATGTAACTATAAGGCTTTAACCATGAAGAAAGACTCTATTCTAAAAAAAATCCCCAATATCTCGCATATTCCTCGAAATGAAGAGGAATTGAACAGTATCTTGCTGTTTTTAAATAAACCTAAAGATATTGAAGATTTTTATGACTTCATAAGCATTAGAGTTCTATCTAAGGATAAACTTCCTCTTTTTGGTAGCCAGAAAAAAGATTCGACTGAAAGAAAATGGCTAAATCATTTGATTATGATTAATCTTATTAACAGAGACAAAAAGAATAACAAGGTTACATTAACTGCTCTGTCTAAGAAATACTTATTAAAAAATATTAATCTTTATGATCTTGTATTAACTTCAAGCAGAGCTGCACCATTATTCAATCTTTTAATAGAAAATCTAATTACCGTTTCATACCTAACAAACTCATTCCCTTCTGTTTTTGAACTTTATGAGTTATTACAAAAGAAATTTGGATATATAGATAGACCCGTCAGTGCAACTAGGAATCTCTCAGGAATGATTAACTATCTCAAAGTGGGAAATATTATAAAAAAAACTTCAGGAATTCATTTAACTGGAAATATTTTCTTACAGCAAGAAGAATACAATTCTTATGAACAAATAATGATTAATTTTGTTAGTAATAATTCTAAATATGGTGGTTATGCAAGTGTAAAGGATCTTATATCTTATCTGAAGGACACTTTGCAGAATTTAGATCTTACTAAAATAGACTTTCTTATTCAACGTTTTATAGCCAATAATAAAAACATATCTTTTCAAGAAGCTAGTTCTAATAAAGAAACTGGTATTTTCTTAAATGGAAAGAACATCCTATTTGTTAGATTTAACAAGAAGTAGTATGACTAAAGCAGATTTATTAAAAATAACTTCACCTCAGCCAGAATTACATCCTAAATATATTGTTGGTGAACAAGAAAATTGGGGGAAATTCAGGAAACATTTGGAAACATTTAGCAATGTAGAAGAATCTTATGCAGGTACAATTCAAGGAATTACAGGAAATGGGAAAACACATTTTATTCGTTATGCTAAAGAACAATTGAAAGATGAATATAACGTATTCATTATAGAAGATATGTTTTCTCAAAGTAATTTTATTGACTCACTAAGGAATATTTACAAAAGATTAATTAGCAATGATAACGATAGCACGAATAGAATTGAGGAATTAGCAAAACATATAAAGAATTTAGACATAAAAAGAAAAGATCTTAATAAAAAACTTATTGAAGAAGATAAAAAAAGTGTTTTAGAACTATTTAATCCGGTTTTGGAAGAGCTGGCTAAACTAGAAGCAATTGAGAGATATCCAAGTAAAATCTTACATCTTCTCAGAAAAAATATTGACCATGATAAAACTATTGAAGTTTTAATTAGGTTATTTTCTGGGGAAGTAATACAGAATAAAGAAGATTTAGAGCTATTACAAAATCTTAATCTAAAACGAAATTATTTAATTGAAAAGGAAGATGATTTTGTAGATTATTTTGTAGATTATATAGAATTAGTTTATGCACTTACTGGCAAATATCCACTCATATTTATGGACGAAGCTGATAGAGCCATTGCATTAGAAAGTTCCACAATACTTCCTAAAACTGCCTTCCAAGTGCTTGATAGCTTAAGGGAAGTTTTCAATAAGTTAAGAACACCTACCTTTTTTACAATTGGCACAACAACTCAAGCCTGGAGGTTAATTGAAAATTCAATTTCAGCTTTTGCACGAAGATTTAATCGGTTTGAAATTGTATTAAAAGAAGGTAAAAGTAGCGATGAAATAATTGAGTTTATTCAACAGAGATCAGTAGAAAAGGGATTAGATTATTCAGAATTGGAGAGAGATGGGATCATTACTGACAAGTTAATAAACGAATTAAGTTATTTCTCCAACACTTGGAAAGATGTTATCAACAATATAAAAAAATATGTTGAAGAAGGAGAATTAGTAAAAGCTGAACCTACTTCTTTGGAAGAGATTGAAAATGAAATTCTAAAGACACTTAATATTTTTAGAAATTTAGAGTTATCTGACATTATTGAGAATAATCAAGTATTGAAAAAGTTATATCCTACTAAAAGAAACTTACCAGTAAGTATTATGACCAACTTGTTTGCCAAGAAAAAATTTGTAGATAGGTATAAAAGAACTAAAGGGACGCCTTATGTCTATACGATAACGGATACTGGTGAACAGTATTTAAAGTTGAAAGCAGATGTCTAAATATTCATATAACGAAAAAAAATATATCAAAAATCAATCAGAAATTACACAATTTCTAAAGGATTCAGGAATTGAGGCGGAACTTGCAGGGTGGGAGCAGGTTTTTTCTAAACAAGACCTAGATTATGAGACTTTTTGTGGACTAAAAGAGAGTTTCGACCATTTAAGAAATTGTAAAATGAGAACTGCTGTTTTTACATTAGGAAGAACTATTGAGGAACTGTTAGATAGCTATATGGATAATGCAATAAATAGCGGATACAAAATAGGAGTTACTGCTAAAGATATTGAAGAGTGCAGAAATACTTTTGCATTCTCTTTAAAGATTGATTTTTTGAAAGGTGAAGAAATACAATTGGGGAGAATTTATAAACGAAAGGTAAATGGGAAAAAAAGAACTAGCAAAAAAGTAAAGCTAAAGATAGCCGCATTGATAAAGACTGCTACAGCAGATAGTCTACATGAAATCAGAGAATATGGAAGAAATATTGGAGCACATCGAGCCAATAAAAGTGATGTTAAAAAAGTTAAAGAAAAGATTATTCCGTGGTTTACATTAGCACTAAACTTCATCTATGATACACAAGGAGAAATTATTAAGATGCGGAAGAAATAACTTCTCCAATATACTCACCCAATAAAGGTGGTACTGCATTTCCAATCTGTCGATATATAGAACGTAAGTTTCCTTTAAAAATGAAATTATCAGGAAAACTTTGAATTCGTGCCACTTCTCTTGCAGTCAAAGGACGATTTTCATAATGACTTACTGTTCTCATTGTATACCAGTTCGTTAAAACTGTTGGTGTTTGTGCCCTTCTTGATAATTTATAATATTTTTGCGTTTTACCTTCGCCTTCTTTAAGATATAGTTTACTTGAGGGGAAAATATTATTTTTCACACCACCTATTCGATTATTTCGAAAATATCTACCTTCAGGAATATATTTGATTCTCTCAATATCAATATCTGTCGGCTTTATAAAGTCGTGATTATATACGGGTTCTTTAATAGTATTTAAATCACCTATTACATCTTCTAAAGTCAATGGATTTTCGTTAGGTAACTGCAAATCTAAAGATTTATTTAAAGAAGCAATGAATATAACTCTTTCTCTCTTCTGACACATACCCAATTTACTACAATCAATAATTTTATGGGTTACATTATACCCAATTGATGAATATAGATCATAAATCTCTTCTACAATTTTTCCTGAATTAAAGGATAAGATTCCTTTTACATTTTCAAAAACTACATATTTTGGTTTAAATATTTTCGCATATTTAAAAATCTCTAAGAATAACTTTCCACGAGGATCGTCAGGATTACGTAATCCTATTGTAGAGAAGGACTGGCAAGGACTTCCACCACATAATATGGTTATTTTCTTTTTGCCGACTATTCTTTTAACTTTTCTTATCTCAAGATCAGTTATATCAGAACATAAAACTTCGGCATCAGGATGATTAATTTTGTATGTAGCACAGGCATCTGGATCGTTGTCTATCGCAAGCAATGGAATAAACCCTGCTTTCATGAGACCGTTACTTAATCCACCTGGACCTGAAAATAAATCGATAAAATACATATTGCATTGTACGTAAATAGTATCCGTTAACAGTCTAATATGTTTCCGGTCCAATTGCAAGAATAAAATTAGACATGGAAGAATAAGTGTTATTAGTATGGATTATTCAGAAATGGAATTTTAAGCAATAATTTTTGAAATATCCTCGCTTGAAAGTTTATAAGAAGAAAATATAGAATTATCTATATCATCATTTAATTTGCGAATGTTATTTTTTAAAGTTATGAATTCGTTTTGTTTTACACTAAACCAATTCATAAGCTCTTCCTTCTTAGTAAGAGATAAACTGACTTTATTTTTAATAAGTTCTTTATCAAGTGTATCCCAGGTTATTTCATTTTGAGTCCAGAAATCATTATTTAAGTTTAGTCGGTACTCACTTCTTAGCAAAGCATTAGATTTTTCTTTTAACGCTTCTAATCGTTCAGTTTCTTTAATTAATTGTTTTACAAAAATATAAATCTCGGAAGTAAAGACTTTTTCTGAGATAGGCAAGCTTTCTAAGAACTTAGTTGAAAAGGTATAAAATCCACCTTGAAACAAGGAGCTTGTATTTTTTATATAGAACCATGTAACTTTTGAATTAAGTAATCCAAGTAAATTATAATATTGCTCTTCTGTCTTATCTTTTAAAACAATTGAATAGACCTTTGTATTATGCAAGAATCTTTTCTCATCAATAGTTGCAGATGGTCGACTTGCAATATAAGGAGTGATAATCTTTAATTGTTCAAATATACTTAATTCTCTAGGTCTATGAAGCGAATACCATTGTTCGATATTAGTTTTATATCTTTTCTTTTTTACGATCAATTCATCTTTAAAATTTAAAAAGTAGTTATAGATTAAGGGATATGTACTTTGCATCTCATTTTCTGAAATAAATACTGTTTTCCCATTAATCTCTTTATGAGGATAGATAACATAATATTTTGACCTACTTTCTATGTATCTTGAAACATCTTTTCCCTTTAGAATTGGTCTTAATAATGAAGCTTCCAATTTAACATCCGATTTCAATGCTTCTGAATATCCTTCAAAATAATTACCAGTTATTTTTCCTTCAAGCATAAAAATATCATCTCCCACAGTAACAATTCCTTGATAGATTCCTTCTACAAGATCCTTTAATTTTTGATTATTAGAAGAAAGCTTATTTAAAATTTCAACATTTACGCCACTACTTACCTCCCACTTTTTATCTGTAAGTTCTCTTAATGTTTGCAGTTCAAAAATATAATCAGTCTTAGATTGTAATAATAGTGGATCAATATGAATATACTCAAATGATTCTTGTTGAGTTTTACTTAAAAACAAAAGACAGGTGTAGGTTGTAGCATCTTCAAACACAGAATATCCATCAAAATGAAATAATCTGTTCATTAATTTATTTTTTTGCAGAAACTTTCTAACGCCTACGCCATATTCTGAATTCAGAAATTTATGAGGAAGAATAAATCCTACTTTACCTTTATTTTTTATTAAATTACTTGCTAATTCAATAAAAAGTACATATATATCGAACTTACCAATTGCTGATTGAAAATTTTTAATATAGTATTCAGTTTCATTTGTATAATTTGTTCGTAATCCTTGTATCTTAACGTAAGGAGGATTACCAATAACAACATCGAATCCTCCACTATCAAATATCTCTTTAAATTCTTCTTTCCATTTAAATGCTTTCTCACCTGCAACTTGAACATCATCAATTAAACTATTCCCACACTTAATATTTTCATCAAGTGTAGTTAGCTCCTTCGATTTATTTGCAGTTTTTAACCAAAGACTTAATTTGGTAATTTGCACAGATTCTTCATTAAGATCAACTCCAAATATATTATTGTTAAGAATATGTTTATCTAAATCAAAAATTTCAGCTTGTCCCAATTTAAGTGAAGCAATAGCTTCATTCACTACCTGTCCTTCTTTATAGAGATAATCAAATACTTGATTTAAGAATGCACCACTTCCGCAAGCTGGATCTAAAACTTTAATATTTCTAAGTTTTTCTTTATATGCTTCCCAGAACTTCCTATGCTTCTCAACAGAGTTATTACCTTTATATGTACCTTTCCTAGTTTTAATTGATTTGAAATCTTCATCGGTAAGTTCACTCAAAGAATCAAAACCTAATTCTTTCTTTCTATCCATTAACCAACCTCCAACTGCTTGATCTACAATGTACCTGGTTATGTATTCTGGCGTGTAGAATATTCCATCTTTTTTACGTTTACCATTTTTCTTTTCAGTTTGCTCCTCTGTTATTTCAGAACGCATTTCTTCAAGATCTGAAATTGATTGTTCAAAAATATGCCCTAGAATATTTACATTTAAGTCAGAATCAAAATCATATTCAGATAATTTAAGAAGTTCTAAAATGATTTCATCTTTAATTACGAGGTTATCTAATACTTGATCTTCTTTAAATAAACCTCCATTAAATTTATTAATATTAAGTGGAGGATTTCCTTTATCAATAGAGTGAAATAATCCTTTCGCTTGATCCCATACCTTAGTTTCTGATGGAGCAAAGCTTAACTTTGCAGCTTCAAGTAGTTTTCTAAAAATTCCAGCAGGAATTAAGTCTAAATCTTCACAGAAACAAATAAATATTACTCTATCTAATATCTTTTGAGCTTTTTCAAGAAGAATATCAGCATCAATATTCGGATTATTTGAACTTAAATGATTGAACAAATGATTTCTTGTTTCCTTATATGTTTTATAGAAGGCTTTTGAGATATCTTGTTCTTTTACAAAACTATCCTTTAGAAGATCATCTATAACTGAATCCCTATCTTTATTAATCAGATTTTCTTTAGAGAAAAGAAATAAGAATTTCTTTAAAACATCCTCATTCCCTATTTCAAGTAAATCTATAGATTCGTAGAATCCTTGACCTCTTTCTTTGCTATATAGTCTAATTTCCTTGAAATTTGAAACTATAGCCCATTTACAACCATCAAATTTGGAAAGGTAGTCAAATGCCTGTTCAACAGGAGATTGTTCGTTTTTTCTTCCTTTTTGCTTGGCATCAAGATTAGTTTTGGCATCTTTAAGTTCAATAACTACTCTTGTTTGATTGTAAGAAGTGGAGAAAAATCCCAATCCTCCATCTGCCTCTCTTGAATCAACATCAGTTTTAGGCTCAGCAAACATATTCCATTCGCTTCCACCCTCTGACTGTGTTTTATATCCCAAAACTCCTTCAAATATTTTAATTAAGAATTGTCCTTGTACCCCAGTTTCTTTAGTTTTATCCAAATCGCTTTCCTTTAAAGCAGTTTGCCATTTCGTAAGCGTAGATTTAAGCAGATCTATATTAGAAATCTCTGAAAGATTTAGTTTATTAGTCTTTTGTTTTAGAAGTCTCTTATTAAATAACATTTTATTAATTTTCCGTGGATAAAACTGAATTGATTATACGATAAATTATTTTACTCTTCTAAGGCAAATTTAAGAAAAAAGCAAAATTTGTATTGCATCACATTGTTTTGATGATCAAAAGGAGCTAAAAAGAAGTATTAATTATTATATTTTAATATTTATGAATAAATTAGATGGGTGGAAAGATAAATTTGTAGATGAGGAAAACGACTTAATTGTCATACTTGCTACTAATGGAGACGATCTAACAGCTTATTCAAGCCAACCAACCTTGTTATATAGCTATAAGAATAAGCTTAAACAATACGAAACCAATATCAAGGAAAAAGCAAAAGAGAAATGGAATGAGAATAAAGAGACATCAAGACGTTGGGATGAATTTGATGAGGTAATATTTGCTATGTGTGGAAAAGCCATTGATTTTCTTACAGCAAGTGAACTTTTTCCATATTTAAGGGAAAAAAGATTTTGGATAGATGAATCATGGAAAACATATAATGGAGAGGACTATGCAGAAATTTTCAAAAAATACAAAGGAAGTATATAAAAATTGTATAATTAGTTATTAATTTAGTTCTAATCATATGAGGACTTTAGGCACATCACCATACGAACAAGCAGAAGATGCTATGGGAATGAGTGCGTCTTGGTTTAATAGTTTTATAACTTTCTGTTTTAAAACTGCCTTCTGGATTCTCAAAATATTGATAATTCTTATGATAGCAATTATTAAACTTCCTCATAAGTTCTATGTTTGGTATAAGAATAGAGAATTTAGAAGAAAACATCCTGAAATGTTTCAAGGATTTGAACCTGTAATTCCTGAAGTTCCACCATTAGAAGATTGACCTTCAACCTTCTCCCAAACTGTAAATACTCGCTCAGGAGAATCCCAATATTCACATGTATAAAGTAAGATTTCTGAATCTTTTAGTGGCTTATTGTTATTTCCCATATAAATTTCCTTCACTTTATAAATATACTTTTGTCCCTCCCAATAAATTTCAGCTTCATCTCCAATTTTTAGCTTATCTACATTAAACATTGTCTGATGGACATTGTAATCTTCTTGTAAGTAATCAACGCCAAATCTATGAGCTGCAATAACTAATGGGAAATCATTTGTATTCAGATTTTGTACCCAACCACCAAAACGGAGATACCCTTCGTTTGTACTTAATTCAAGCTCAACTTCTATAGATGGAATAAGGATTCTATCTATTTTAGAAACTTCTGTTTCTTTTACTTCTGTTGGAGCTTGAATAGTCTCATCTTCAAAATCTGGAATTGATGGTGGATTAAGCTTGTTATACAAGCCAATTAGCAGCAATACTCCATGAAACATAATGATTATTGCAAAAGCGACTTTAATTTGTTTATCAGTGAATTCGTCCATAAGTTAGGATATGTAAAAATAAAATGATGATTAATAAATTGCATAATTAAATCAGATCCAATGCTATACAAATTCTCATGCTGTCCTACAGCTCCATAAATGATGTTGCTTGTTCTGGTGAATTTATCCCTACTGTAGATCAGATCATTCTCCTGAATATCTGGCTTTTCAATCATTCTCTCCATTGCACTTGAATTTCTTTCAGTAAGGAATAAAACAATTGGAAAACTTGAATAAACTTCCTGCCATTTCCCATAACTCATATATTCAAAGTACCTCATAAACTTTTCTGTAAGCTTTTTCTTGCCTTCTGTTCCAGTATCGTACTCAATGAAAATTTCAAATACTTTGCCACTAATATCTAGTTTGCAATAAGAGTCGGGCTTTAATTCACGTCTTACCTTCTTACCAGTAGGGTAAGAGTAATATTCATAAATATGCCTATTATTTTGCTCTCCCTTCCATTCAAGAATTTTAATATCTGGCAAATCTTTCAAACTTCTTACAAATTCAGCATAAAGATTTGCATTACTTAAAGTGTGTTCTAAGGCAAATAATTGAACTCGACCTTTCTTTTCTGGTATTGAAAGATGCTTAATACTAATATTAAATTCTCGGCTTAAAACCTTTCCACCCAAATATTTGAGATAAAAAGCTTTAGAATTGTTCCCATATTGATAAAAGCCTATTAAATTTTCTTTTACACACTGTCTTAAAACTCTACTTACAGCTTCTCTTGATGTGTAAATTCCTTTTTCAATACACAACAAATTCAACACAGCTAAAGGTGTAAATTTAAAACTTTCAATTATCTTCAAAACTTCTATTTTATTTTTTGTTATTTTGTATTTTTCCTTCATATTTTTTTGTATTTAATCTACTTTTTTTGTTCTCTCTCCTCCTCATCTCTCTCCCTCCTCCCTCTCTCTTACTATCTATATATACTTTCCCTCCCCCTCCTTCCCGACCCTCTTGTCCACCACGTTAGTGGCACATGTATATATCTATATACATTGTCGAGGGAGAGATTGGGTTTGCTCCTGAAAGGAGGAAACCCAATCTGTCACCGATGGACAAGAGTGAGGAGGGAAGGACTCTTTCGGAATAGTAGATCAAATTTTTAAAGATCATTTTTGATTCTATGGATGTAACTTCGATGTAACCTCTGAATTAATTGGTTTTGCTCCGTTGTTGTACCAATTCAAACGACTTTTTATCTCATTCACAATCTCTAATTTTGACTTTCCTAAAGTTTGGTAAGCTTCGTCTATAAAATTTTCAACTGACTCATCATTGAAATTATCATCTCTTTCTTTAGGAACATTTATTGATAAAACGTCTTCTCCAACCCGAACATAAGAGTGAAATTCTGGGATCTCCATGACTTCATTTTTTAAAACTTTAGTTTGTAAATCATCAGCAATTTTCTGAGCATCATCTAAACCTGCTCGATAATAAATTCGAGTTTTTACATTACCCGTGACAGCCTCACTTACTTCATCCGGTAACTGTGCAAAAAACTGATGAGCTAGTACAAGTTCTAATTTGAATTTTCTAGCTTCACTCAAAGCCACTGCAAAGTCCGAATTAGCAAAGTTTTGAAATTCATCTGCATAAATTACAAAAGGATGCCTTGCTTCCTGTTCAACACGTTTTGCCTCAAACCATAACTTCGACATTAGCAAAGATCCCAAAAGTTGCATTCCATCCATACCGATATTCTTTGATGAAAGATTTACTAAAAGTATTCTTGATCTTCTAATACAATCAGAAATCTCAATTGAGTTTTGAGATTGTGAAAATGTATAGAAAAGTGATCCTGTAAGAATTTGTGAAAGCTTATTATCAAAAGCCTGCCTGATATCAGGCCAAGCTTTGGAACTCTGATAATTCATCAAAGTGTTCTGCCAGAAACTTCTTAAGCTTTCATACTTAGATAAATCAATTGAAGATAAAATTGCATTCTTAACCTGTTCATTAAAGAACACCTCTTTAATTTCATTCAAAGTTGGAGCAAATTTTTTAATTGTATCAATGTTTTGTTCAGTTCTTCCATGCTTATTTAACCATTCATTTTGAAAAACCATCAAAGTCTTCATTGAATTCTTTAACATTGGTTTAGCTGTTACTCCCATCCCTCCGTCAGGAGTTACACGCTTAATTAGCTTTGCAATAAATTCATAGTTTGAATCTACAAGTAAATCAATTTCTCGTTCACTTAGATCAACTGCAAAAAGTGGATTGTAACCTAAGAAGTAATCTTCGCTTCTGGTATCCCAAATTAGTACACTTTTGTTGTACGAAAAACTTTTATGAAGTTTATGCAATACATCCATAAAAAAGTCTTCGTGAGGATCGAGTAAAACTAAACCTCTCTTAATTCCTTTGAATATTCGATTGTCAATGTCTTGCAATACAAAGTTTTTAAGAATCGTTGATTTTCCTGTACCAGTTTGTCCAGTAACTACCATATGTCTTTTACGATTTTCAGTTATTAAGTAAACAGGTCTTTCTTTATCGTTTACTGTATTAATTCCAAGTAAAAGATCATCTTTATTCACTTTTGTTCTGAACTTGTCTTTAGCTGGTACATTTACAAAAACGAATGATTCAATTGCAGGATTTAGTATTTCTGTTGGAAAGTGGTACATCATTGAAACTTCACGAGAACTTAATGTTGTTTGTGAAGTGAATAACTCTTTATAGAAAGGAAAAAGATCATCTTCTGGGTAAATGAATCTTTGTTTTAGATCATTTAGCTTATTATAGTTTTTCCTAATCAAGCTATTCAAAGATACACTTTTCATAGTTTCCAACGCTTGATCGAATTTAGTAATTAATTCCTGATTATCTTTCCCACTTACTGCTACTCGAATATAGGAATAAAAAGGAGTTTTAAATTTTTCGTTCAACTGCTTATTGAAATCATCAACTTCCTCAGCTTGAGCTAATACTTTCCTTGGATCTGAGTCTGGAAGGCTTAGAATTGGGTCTAGCGATTGTTTTGAGCCAAATAATTTCATTATCTCTCCCATTCCAACAAACAAAGCAATTGGAAGCATAGGTATTAAATACAAAAGATATGTTTCAAATCTTCTAAAGAACATTTGAGTCCATGTAATATCTGCTTTCTTAACTCTAAAATGTTCTTTAGCTTTTGCAATTGCATGTTTATCTCTTTTGGCAGGAGATAAAACAATTTGAAAGTACATCTTCTCATCTTCGGCTAACCCACTCATTGCATTAATAATTCCGTCAATTGGATCAACTGCGTCAAAGTCCTTTAAGTCCATTAAAAGATAAACTGGATGCTTTGAAGTCTTGTATTCCGAAACTTTAGAATTATATTTAGAAAATGCAATAAGTGGATCATAAGCCAATTCTTCAAATTTGATTCTTTGTTTGTATGTTGTAAACAAACTTTGCTTAATCAAATTCTGCATCTTTTTTGTTGGAGTCCAAACAATAAACTTTATTCCCTTTTCATCAGAATAAATCTCAAAAGAAACTCTTTGTCTTTTAATTGCTGCTGTCAAATCATCAAAGAACCTTTGTAAAGCAAATCTCTCACCTCGAAAATTATCTGCATCTAGTGTTTGATATTTTGGTGGAATTATTTGTAACAAAAATCCGTTCTCCCTTGAAGCTTTATCACGAGCTAAAAATAAACGAATAAAGTATTGAAGGATATATCCAACTGTTATACATACTGATACTATCAGAATTAATCTGATAGACGGATTTGTTTGTACAGCAACTAAAAGTTTATCCATAGAGATTTAAGATTTAAAATTAATATCGTTTGGTTGTGTAAATTCTTCTTTTTCAATACTTTCAAAAGATTCAACAAAAATAGTATTATCAAAAGCATTCTTTCCTGTTTTAGTCTTGTAAGGTCTAATTTGAAGTTTTCCTAGAACTTTTACAAAATCACCTTTCTTAACTTTTGAGTTTTTATCAGCTACATCGCCAATAAAAAGCAAATTGTAGAAAGTTGTATATTCTTGTTCTTTATCGTTCTTGTCTTTAAATTTATTATCGGAGGCAATAGCAATCTTAAAGTAAGAATTACCTTTTTGAGATTCTTTGACCTCAGGATTAGCAGTTAAATTTCCAACAACAGAAATTGAAACTGCATCCTTAGTCTCTTCGTCAGCAATTGGTTTTATATCTTGAACAAAAACAATATGCTTTGCATCTTGTTGGCGGTAAATTCCTGTAGTTTCGATCAAAGATTTCTCCACCATTCCTTTGATACCATCGAAATTTTGTTCTTCTAAAAAAAGATGAAATGGAATATGTGTTTCTGATTCCACACCTTCTTGGTTTGTGAAGTGGTAAGTAAAATCAATATCCATTTCTGCATATTGTTTACCTTCAACTGACTCTACGAACACAGGAGCTTGTAACAATCTACCTTTGATTGTAATTATCTGATTGGACATAAATAAAAAAATATAAAAAATAAATTAATCACCAACCATTGAAATACTTTTGAGTGCATTGTTTCTTAATTCATTGAAGTTGAGCTTTTCAGTTTCAACTTTCTTTGAATTAACTAGACTTGTAAGATCTACTTGGTTCTTTTTTGCCTGATCGGCTTTAACCAGTTCCTTAAGTCGTAAATTAAACATTGCACCTGGTTTATCAAGTGGTTTGGTTTTATCGGCATTCGCAACACTTTGCATCTGTTTCACTTCTAAAAATGCTTTCTGGATTTGTACATCAGTAATTTCTCCTTTGTTCTTTCGATTGATAACTTTTTGATAAAACTTAATGCTTTTCTCATCTGATAATTCTTTTGCTAAATATTTAGCTTCAACATCGAATGAATCTTTACTAATCTTTGGAATCTCAAGCTGAGTAAATAAATTAGTCTTTTTACTCTCTAATCCTTTTTCTAAACGTAACGTTGTATATATCTTCTTAGTTGCTTCTACTTCCTTGTCTTCTACTTTGTCAGTTACTTTCACGGCTTCTTGAACATGAGATTCTTCGTACTCTTGAACTGGTATTTTTCCTACTTCTGGATGTGGCAAATTCTCCTCATCTGGAAAAAGCTTATATACCTCTTCCAATTCAATAATTTGATAAATATTTGGCTTATTTAAACCTGATTGTTTTACAGTTATTAATCCAAACTCTTTTAATTCAGCCAGATCATCTCGGATCGTATCTATAGATACATTTAATTTCTCTGCTAATGTTTTTTGTGACGGATAGCATTCCATATTTTCTCTAGCGTAATTTAATAAAAGAGCATAAAGGGTTTTCGCATTTCTCGACAATCCTTTAGCCATAAGAACAACTTTTGGTAACTTAACAAAGCCACCCTTAATAACTCTGTACTTTTTTTGGGTTTGTTCTTTTTCTTTAGCCATTTAAAGTACATTGAAACAAACGTTTAATAAGTTATTTCTCGACTCAAACTCTATGTATCCTGCATGTTTCAAACTTTCAAAATTGATAAGCTCAAAGCATTTATCAAAGGCTTTTCTTAAATCAATTTGGCAATATCCACTCTCTGTAATTTGTTTAAGTAATTCAAAGTACAGACAACAGGCAGTACCATTAATTCTTGGATCACAAATAACATTTGTGATTGAATTAAGACACTTAGAATTTGCAATCTTGCGAAACTCAATATTTATTTGATTCATAAAGTTAAAAAGTAATAATTAGTTATTTGGAAACAAGAAAGGCATTGGATCAACCCTGTCCCAATTGCCTGATTGATTTTTGCTAAATATTTCTACATGGACATGTGTTCCTGTTGAAAAACCTGTACTTCCTATCTGGCACACTGGATCTCCATAAGCTAGAGTTGATCCATCTTCTGCTAAATGAGCAGAACAATGACAATACAAAGTTCTGTAATATGAATTAGCAACATATGAACATAAAGCTCCGTAAGAATCTTTGAAGTTTGTAACTGTACCTATAATGATTGATCTATTAATTGCTTCTTCGGTAGCCTTTCCTGGATTTTCTTGATACCAAGTATTTGATGGAACGATGTCTACACCTAAATGGACATTTGTAACTCCATCAATTATTCGAGTTTCGTTATATCCAGAAGTAACAGTTCCTAAATCAGCTCTAGTTAAACCAATAGGATTACCATAAGGAATGAAAATTAAACCTGTAAGTAAGTTGTATACGACTTTGATTGATTCTTTCTTAGAGTGATTGTACTTATCAATTTTCTCTTCTGAACCTCCAGATAAACTTGATAATTTATTAGCAAGAGTGAAGTAGTTATCACAAAGATCATTTTCAGTTATTGATCCATTATTATTTCCATCAGCTCCATGAGTAACCCAATAGTCATCTGGGATTTCTAAGAATCCTTTACCAGAACCAATATGGTCAGCTTTAAATTCAGAAATTACTTGTGAGAATGCAGCTATCAATTCAAGTTCAACTCCATACTTAGTCTTTGCAGATTCCATGCACTGTTTATGATCTTCTGGTATTTGTTCTAAAAATGTTCTTGCATCAACTGCCATTTGATAGGCTATAGATTGAATGCCAAAACAACCGAAACAGAGAATCATAATAAAGAAGAGAAGAATCTTTTCTTTATGCTTCCATAAAATCTTTGTAATGATTGGGGCTACAACAGGTACAAGTTTATTTGATGCTAAAGCAAGCTTATTACCTATAAAATTATCAGCTTGTTTTAAAGCATTTTTACTTAAATCACTTTTGTTTTCTCCTGTATTATTCATAGTTAATTAACTCTCAAAGTAAAATTTGAACTTACATTTAAACCACTTTTAGAAACTTGAACTGAACCATTAATATTTCCTGAATTACCTGCTGGTACAGTGAACGAAACTGCCATATTCCCACCTCCATCAGATTGAGATAAGGTGTAAACTCCTGTACCTGATTGCCAATTAACAGTCACATATCCGAAAGCACCGCTTACAGGATTTCCATTTTGATCTTTAACACTACAATTCACTCCAACGCTTTGACCTACAAATGGATTAGTATTTGTTATTGAACAACTCATTCTTAAACCAGTCACAGGACTTGGTTGCGGTGGAGGTGGTTCAGGTGTTGGAGTTGGAGCAGGCGGATTCGGCTGCGGTTGTGGTGTAGGAGCTGGTTGTTGACTAGGAGGATTTACAGCTTCTGGATCAGGCTTTCTCTCCACTTCCCGATTTACATTTATAGTTACCCTATTCTCAATGCCATTAGTGTTTTTAACCTTTACTTCAATTGCATTTTTGCCTTCAACAAGCTCAATTTTATATTCAAAATTTCCATCGCCTGCTACAGTAATTTTATTACCATTAACCCAAGCTTCATTTCCTATATCAGTAGATGCAACTAAAACAACTGATGTTTCTTTTGTATTAAACCCATCAGTTAAATTCTTAATTTCTAATTTAGGTTTTGTTTCATCTGTTGGTTCTGGCTCTGGATTTTCTACTGGATATGAAGCTGGTGTTTCCGTGCTTCCTTGTGTAAAGTTTAGTTGTCCTGTTGAATATAGTTCTATAAATAAAGCTATAGAAAAAGGAATCAACAAAGTGATTACTAAAAATATGTATCCATGTTTTAAGTTTTTCTTAACCTCCTGCTTCTTGTTCATATTTTCTTTGGCTGTCTAATTTAGATAAATCCTCAGCAGATGAAGAGAATATTGATTTCTCAATTTCTGTTGGGTACACGTAAATGTGTGAATGAATGTTCCCCTTAATAAATAAAGCCTGTCCTTTTGTAAGCCTTGTAATGTAATCTCGTTCTATGTCTGAAAGATCAAATGCTTTAACTAAATTTGGAATTGATTGTTTCTTTTGAGAAAGAATTAATGCTGTATCTGCATTTTTAGCAATCACAGATCCTTGAGGATGTTCTAAAAAGTCATCAACATCTTGAGAAATGCAAATAACACCAAGATTGTATTTTCTTCCTCGTCTAACTAAGTTCTCAATAAAAGAAGCTGAAGATTCATCCTTTAGTAGCAAGTGAGCTTCATCAATTATTAGGACTTTCTTTTTCCTGTCAGAAAGCACTTTCTGCCAGATGAAATTTGAAAGATAATATATTGATGCTTGCTTTTCAGCTTCAGGGACTCGCTGAATGTTAAATACAATCATTGGAGCATTGAAATCGACATCAGAAGTTGTAGGATTATCATATAGATCTCCAAGCTCCCCCTTTTTAGAGTATTCTAAAAGTTCAACTGCAATTCTTTTTCCATCAGATCCTTGTTTCTCAAAACTTTTAATAAGGTCTGATACAGTTGGAGGCTCTTTTGAATAAGTTGAAGGATCTTCTAATATAATTCCTTTCTCGATGTAAGTTTCATTTACAGCTTTACTGACAATTCCTCGATTGTAAGTTTTGTTAGATAACCAGATTCGGATAAGTCCTTTTACAACTCCGAGATGAGTTCTCATAGTTTCCTTTGAGTCGATATCATTGGAGAAAAATTGAAGTGGATTTACTTTAGTTTTTGATTCTGGATTAATATCTATGTTCGTTCCTCCAACATAATCACAAAGAGCTTTAAATTCTCCTTCAGGATCTATAACATAGACTGAAATACCTCTAAATAACGATCTGTAAGCTTCTAATTTAGCAGCGAAAGATTTTCCCGCACCAGAAGTCGCAAAGATGATTCCATTGTAATTTTTAGAAGTTTTTGAAAAACGATCGAAGCGAACTTTTGAGCCTCCATTTGTGATTCCATAAAAGATTCCATCGGGATCATTTAGAGCTGCTGTTGTAAAAGGTAATGATGAAGATACATTTGAACTTGTTAATGAAAACTCTTCACCTATTCTATTTATTCCTGATGGTAATAAGCTTTCAATTCCTTGTCTTTCTTTGAAAACAAGAGGATGTAATTTAATTTGCTTTGCATAAGCTAACTCTTTAAGTGATTTCTCTGATTTAGTAAGTTCCTTTAAATCATAATTCTCAAATTTTAAATACATACTCATTGAGTAGAGTTTTTCAACTCCTCTAACTATGGAGTCTTCAACTGCTCTTGCATCTTGAATTGCTTGCTCAATGTCTGTTGTATGAATCTTACCTTTTTCAACTTTTGAATAGTATTGAGCTGAAAGGTTTGTAATTCTATTTCTAAGTCCTGATAAAGCTTTTTGAGAATCAATTGGTCTAATAAATTGAGATATTACTAATGGCTCGCTGTAATTTGTTAAATCATAAAGCCAATTAGGGTAAATAATCTGAGGAAATTCAGATACCATAAGTGTACTTATATATTTATCTGATAACTCAATGTACTTTCCTTTATTTACAAATTCATAAAGCAAAGTATCATCAGAATCAAACTTGGATATTTCTTTATTCCTTGAAAAATCTTTAACAAGTGTTCGACCTTTAGCTTCAATTTTGAGGTTAAAATCTAATAGAGCAAACCTTGTTTGTACAAAGTAGTATTTGAATGGATTCATTAATGTTTTTCTAAAATGTATTGTGATAAATCCAAGATCTCGCTTGTATTAAGTTCGATTAACTTAACCTTTGTTGTTTCAAGAAGTCTTATAAATATTTCTTGATCTTCTAGTTTTCTCTTTGCTCCATCTAAAGTTTTTGATTGAGCAGTAATAATCAAGTAGAAAGTCCTTTCCATCGTTTGATTAAGTTTTTTGTATTCATCTAAATATTCAGTAGCTCTTTTTCGTAAGATTCCCGTAAGATCTTTAATTCTTCTTTCTTCGGTTTCTAAGTTCTGATCGTTAAATGAATACCTTTGTAAGGTAATAATCTGAATAGGATTTTTTAAAGCAAATAGAGCTTGCTGAATGTAGCTTTTAAAAGCATTAACCTCTTCTTCAGAACTCATTGAAAGATTGATTGGCTCAATTCTATAGACTTTAGAATAAGAACCATCAGCATTTATTAAGATTCCGTCACTAATATCTTTTGCTAGAATAGTTCGCTGCTTTTTGGAATTAATAAAATGGGAAAAGGCATCAAGCACAAACTTATGAAAAGGTCTTCCATAAATATCAAACATTAAAGGAATCAAGACTGCTCCAATGACAATTTCAATAATGATCTTTTGATCTGATGAAAGATTCTTAGCTCCACTCCATAGAAATAGAGATAAAACGAAACCTATAGTTATTACTATATTTCTTCGATTAACTAACAGACTTAATAAGCCTGTGTCTTTATTTAACTTTGGCGGAACTACTTCTTGCATTTTGATTTGATTTAACTTGTGGTTTATTTAATTGGTAATACTTGTTTATTGGCTCTCCGTTTTGTGTTTTATCAGTAACCTTTAATGTATTAATTCCTTGAGATCTAAAGTAACCTTCACTTTGTCCCTTCTGTAAAATCTCGTTTCTACTTTGAGGATTATTTATAAACTTCTGATAGCTTTGAACTGATTTACCTGAACTCATTGATTCATTCTTTGCATACCAGTTTGTTAAATGTCCCCAATGAGCTTGATTTGATGTATCGAAAGTTTTACCCATGCTTACATTCATTTGTTTATGAGAAATTGATGAATCAAGTAATGAATTTGTTTGTGTATTTGAAGGTGTAAAGCCACTCAAATTTGCGACACTATTAATATTTGATTGTTGTTCAGTCATTGGAAATCCAAAGCTTCCGCCTAAATTAGAAGCTGTGAAAGCAGAAGACAATCTGTTTGAATCCTTAACACTAACTTTTGAAATATCTCCAAAGTTAGGAGTATTAGTGAATAAACTTTTAGTAGGGGAATCTGGCTTTAGAGAATTAGCATCTAATGGAGTCATGCCTAACTTTCCAAATGCTCCTGATGTTTTCTCTCCATTTTTCATTGCAGTTTTGAATACACCGCCCTTATCAGCAAAGTTTTTTCCTTGTTCAATTATTCCTTTACCATTACCTCCTAAACCTTGAAGTGGATTTTGACCTGTTATTGCTCGACCAATTCCTTTAGCACCAAACATTCTTAAAGATCCTGATTTCTCACCTGTTGCCCCTGCAACAATACCTTTTTTTAATAATGAAGCTTGACCAACAGTACCCATAGCAAACATTCCTGCTGCAATTCCACCTCCCATAGTCCAAAGAAATCCCGATATTCTATTTACAATTATTGGAACTGTATTTAAGAAAGAAACAGCACCGAGTCCTAAAACAATTTTGGCAACTGATCCATTCCCTCCTTTTATAATTTCAATTACAACAGCAAACCCTAACAAGAAAATTGGTTGAACAATTAAAGTTCTTACAATTTCTTCAATCCAAGTTCTTAAAAACTGCCCGCCTCCTGGCATTAGTCCAATTACATAAATCACTGGATACAAAATCATATGAAGTAATAAGTGGAAAAATCTAACAATGAATTGAAATAATAAAAGAACAAGGAAGCAAAGTAATGTTCCCCAAATGATTGCCTGAGCGAATGGATTAAATCCTCCCGAATCTGGAAAGCTTAACTTTGAACCATCACTTTGTACTCCCATTGCAGATAAAACTGCTTGAGATAAAAGTGAAGAGTTTCCGCTAATAAGATCTTGAATGATTAATTTATTAATCGCGTTCATTAGATCTATGGCTTGAACCAAAATATACCTTGTTGCTGCCATTGCTATCACAAAGATCAGAACTTTTTTACCAAGTTGCATCAAGAGTTCTCGACCTTTGAATGATCCTTCCATAATGATTGCAGCTCCATTCATTACTATGAATAATGGAAGTAGCAACCAAGCTAAGGCATTTGTAAGGTTATAGAATTTATCAATTTGAATTGGAACTTCAGAACCGAAGCCATAAATTTCACCATCGTTTCTTCCGATGTTTGGAGTTGAGCCAACGAAGTTATCAAATAGATTTAAAACTTCTTGAACTAACTTATTTATAGCTTCAACTATGGGATCTAAAATGCTACCTAGTGGGTCAATACCAAATATACCAATGCTTCTTTCTTCTTTTACTTTTTCAACATCAAGTTCAGGAACATCCATGTTGTACTTATCAAATACAACTGGAATGTTCGCTGAAGAAACTGTTACAGTTTCAATACTTTGTTCAGGTTTATTTGAGTTATGAATAATTCCCACGACCTGCGTTAAGAGAATCAAAACGAAAAGACTTGTTGAAAAGATTACTAAATGTTTTAGCTGTCTTTTTTGAACTTTGTCTGCGTTTTGAACTCTCTCCGCAAGATCGCTGGTTCGCGTACCTATGTTTTGGATTCTTTTAAGTAGCTTAAACATTTGCGATAAATCTTATTGCGTCTAAAATTAAATTTGGGTTGAATAAGAAAATCGCTGCAACTACTAAAAGAAAGATATCTCTTATTAAAGTAGTTCTAACCATTGGATCATCCTTCCTTTCAAGTAAGGTGAAAGCATCTCTTACAATGAAAAGTAATAGAACTGCTGATCCAACTTGAGTCATAATTGAAATTACTCTTTCAACAATTAGATTAATTTCGTCAGCAGGACTAACAGCAGCAGCAAATACCTTTCTTGTAAGCATCCAAGTTGTTGTGAAGGATGTAACAAAAAGTACCCACAATCTATTCAGCAAATTTTTGTTTTTGAGAATTCTTTTTCTTAAAGTTAATTTATTCATCTAGTAATTAATAAAAAATAAAATTATTTGTTTCTTTCTCGTCTTTCTTTCCAGATCCCTCGAAGTATCAGGAATGAACAGTAAGAAATGACGAGTGTAAGAGTTATTGAAATCACAATCATTTCTTTCGTTTCTTAAAATTTAAAATCAACATGGTTACTCCAACTCCGATAAGTGAGATTCCTAAACCAATTGGTATTAGGATTGAGTCTCCTGTGTCAGCAATTACAATGTCTCGGTAAATTCCTGCATTTAAGAAAGTGATGCATCCACTGGCAGTTACATATCTGATTCCGTCTTCAACATAATCTTCAGGAACTCCATCTTCTCTTGGAGGTAATAGTGCTAAGGTATATTCATTTACAGTTGTGAATTCATCAAAGCCATTAGGCATCTCTACAGTTACATGAAGAGGAGTATAGAAAGGTAATCCAGTGTAAACATAATGACCGCTTTGATCTGTATATAATTCAACTTCATTTTCAGGAAGATATTCTGAAGCAGACCATCTAAGTCTGATTCTTGCATTTTCAATTCCAAATTCCTCTTCCTCAAAAATTCCGTTCTTATTATTGTCATCCCAAATAAAGCCACCCATACAACAAGCATTTGTTGTAACTGCTACAGCCTCACTTTCAACCGTTTCTACAACTGGTGAATAAATGATTGCTGAGTTTCTAATCTCTGTATCAGAAGGTGTTGGAATTTCAATTACAACTGTAAAACTCACAGATCCCTCACTTCCTGCTTGAATGTTTCCCAAATCCCATTGAACTTCATTGTTTTCAGCATCATAAGTTCCTAAAACTTCTGGATTACTTTCACCAAAGGAAACAAATAATGTATGTTCAGGAATTGAATCAACTAGAGTAGTGCTTGGTGAAAATCCTGTACCAGTATTTCTGTAAGTCAATGTGTAAGTTATTGGCTGACCTGGTGCTACAACTTCTGGAAGATCTTGCACTTTTGTTAGTTCAAGGGTTGGAGTTAGAACATCAGTAGAATCGGTTACAATTTCAGATTCAAATGTAGGAGTAGTTAAACCAACATTATTAATTAGTGTTGTAGTTCCTCCTGGCATTATCAAAGGAATTTGCACTTGATAAGTGAAAGTTCTACTTTGACCTGCATTTAAAGTTAATCCTTCATCTACATTTGTATCTTCCCAAATAATTGTTCTATTACCATCAAAGTTTCCTTCAGGATCTACACTGTCTTCGGAAAGCACAACGTGTTCTGGCAATAAATCCTCAATTCTTAAATTGTATCCGTCCCCAGTCCCTAAGTTTTCAAGAGTAATAGTGTAGGTTAAAAATTCGCCTGGATTAGTTTCAGTAGTATTATCTGTTTTAGATAATCTATATCTCGGAGTTAGAACATTTGTAGTTGTAGAGTCACTTAAAGGTGAAGTTTCCTCTGAATCAATGGTTGCAGTATTTACAATTGATCTATCTTG
This sequence comes from uncultured Candidatus Saccharibacteria bacterium, assembly GCA_964607415.1. Classification (GTDB taxonomy): domain Bacteria; phylum Patescibacteriota; class Dojkabacteria; order J137; family J137; genus CAZSKK01. The sequence continues at coordinate 106,191 of CAZSKK010000001.1, forward strand.
TTCGGCTGTCCGATTTAGAACTAAATCAAATGTAAAGTTTCCATCTTCACCTTCAGCAAGATCACCAATATTCCAAGTAATGATATTGGTATTAGAATCATAACTACCTCCACCTGAAATGTTTTCAACACCTTGAATTTCATTTACTGATGCAAATTGAGTTAGATCATCTGTAAGAATTACATTTGTTGCATCTGTATCTCCATTGTTTGCATAATCAATACTAAATGTAAGTCTTCGCTCTGAATCATTGTAATGATCTCCTTGAACTGTGTTTACTTCCACAGATGTTTCATCACTATCAGTTACGACTTTTGAAATGTCTAAGACTGCTCTTGGATTTACATTTGTTGTGACAGTTGAAGTATTACTGCCTGGAATATTTGTAGTTACTGAATTAGGAAACAAGTAATCACCATGAGCTAAATCAAAGATTTGGGCTTGTACTGCAAAGGTTCTTGTTTCTCCGTGTTCTAAAGATGGAATATTCCAAGTTAATGTATCTCCATTATCAGATCCACCATCTGCATAATTGATTGAAACAAAGTTTTGATCATAATTATCAGTTACTACAACATCATTTACTCTTCCTCCATTATTAGTAACGGAAACATTGTAAGTAATGTTTTCTCTATTTAGAGCTGTGTTATTAGTTACATTTGTTTCATTAGAATCACTAACTGTTTTAGTAGTTTGAACACTAGGTGCTAAATTTACAGTTGCATTAGAAGAAGTGAAATTGTAAGGAATAATACTTACTGAGAATGTAGAAAAGTTTTGACTAGCCCAAGTTCCTTGAGGTGCAGCCCATCCAGCAGGTGCATTATGGTCATCTCTCCAAATAAAGCCTGGTTGAGCATCATGGCTTAAATCTTGTGAATGGCTTTTAGCTCTTGAAGTTGATTCAGTATAAGTATTGTTATCATAGATCTGAACATTATTAGTAATGTTTAGAGGATATGAAGTATTCCAATTGTCATAATATGTAATTGTTCTTGTTTCTCCTGCACTAAATGAGTGTGTTTGATCGTAAGTTGCTCCTGATGGAAGATTGTCTAAAACTCTGATATTCCCGACATTGTAAGTTGAGACATTTCGTAATGTTAGATCATATCTAATATTTAAGTTTGCTCCTGACCATTCGGGTGTAGCAGAGTATGAAACTTGTTGAATTGGTTGAATAGTGTTGAATGAATACACAACTCTTCCACCTGCATTACCATTTGGATCTGCACCAAAGCCTCCTTGATTACCAATTACAACAAGATTACCGCTTCTACATCCTCCAACTGCATCACAAACAGTAGAATATCCACCACCTGCACCTAATCTTGTAATATCCCCTTCACTTGGATTTGATCGTGAAGTAAATAAATCTACTCTTGGTACATTTACATTATGACCAGTTAAGTTCCAAACCCAGTAACCAACTTGTACAGTTGATCCGGGTGGAACTGCTACATGTCTCATATTATCGAATCTATCTCCATAGAATCCATTAACAGCAGTAACACCATTTACTGGTGTACCCTGAATTGATCCTGCTCCCCATCCTTGAACTTGACCTCCGTTATATGAAACTCCATTTCCTAAATTAGAGTATTGAACTCCAAATGTTCCTCCGAAGGCACAGTAAAATGGATCTCCACCGCTTCCAAAGAAGAAATCGGCAAGAACTACCGATGGTGCAAAAAATGAAGTAAAGCTATACAATAGCAAGAAAGCCAACACTGGCTTCGGCTTAGGAATGATCTTACCAAGGAGCTTCCTAAGCCTTATTTTTTTGAGTATCCTCATAAAATAAGGTGATAAAAAATATAATAATTATTAGGTTTTAACCTCTTCTTTTAATTTCACTTTTACTTGTTTAAGTTTTCTATCAATTTGAATATCAAATATTCCATGCTTAACTAATTCCACTAATCCTTTTTCTATTTGATATTCAGTTAATCCAGTTGGAGAAATTAATGTTTTAATTCGGATCTCTTCTTCAATACACCATCCGTATCTAAGTTCATCTAGTAAAACGATTACATCTGTTTTCAAATTCTTAATTAAAACTGTAAAAAGAAAACAACCAACTTTTAGTTCTTCTTCGGAAGTTTGATCTAAACATTCAGAAATAAATTGAATAAATCTCTTATATATTTCAGCTTTCATCTGATAAATTAATTAAAATTAAATTCTCAATATTGATAGTTGTAGACTTATCAATTATTTTCTTTTTATAATTTTTGACTTTCACTCCTTCAGATTGAGCATTTAGAATTAATTTTCTAATTCGTTCTGCAATCTTTTGTTCTCTACTTGAAAGGTTTTTGATAGCTTCTTGAAAGTCTTCATTGTCTGAAATGATGAAGAAACCATAAGGACCTTTAGTAGTTGAACCTATAGCGTAACCTTCATCATTTACAAGCATTTGAACAGCTCTACGAATTTCTCTATCAGTTAAGCTAACCTTTTCAGCAATCTCATCCACTTGAATAGGATTAGATTTGCCTACATGTTTCTTTATTAACTTGACGATTCTTTGTAGTTGTTTATCACTTAACTTTTGCATTTCTGTATGTTTTGATTTTTAATTTTTTTCGATAATCACCAATACTCTCCTTAGAAATAATGAAGAAAATCATGTCAGGCTTAGTCTTAAGTGCTCTAGCAATTCTTAAAAGAGTTAAACTAGTTGGCTCTGCCTGCCAATTCTCAATTCTTCTATATGTCCAAAGAGTGATATCGGCTTTACGAGCAAGAGTCTCTTGTGATATCTTTCTATTCCTCCTTATTGTTTTGAGGTGATTGATCACCACTTCATCGGGACTCTCTTTCATACAGATATATTAAGTGCGTAAGAATTTATTAACGAAGATTTTATAAAAGTGTATTTGATAAATCCTTGTCAAAAAGTAAGTTGATTGGGCTTTTGCGAATTTTGTACTTTTTGTAAAGGTTAGGACATACTAAGATATACCTTCTCACTTTGTGGATTTATAGTAGGATAACCTTACCCTTAGTGGTAAAGGATAGCAGCGTTGATACTTACAAAAACATTCCATTTAAAACTTTTCCAAATCTGCTTCAAATATCAAAATCACCTTATAAATTTCTTAATTTATATCTATGACAATATTAGAAGCACGTAAAATTCTTGAATTAAGTGAGGATGAATATTCAGATTCACAAATAGAAGAAATCATTGATGAAACATTTCGTCTTGCAAAGTTCTTTTTAGATAGATTTATGAAAGGGGATATTATCCCTGATGAAGCTATAAAAGAATTTGAAAAAACAGAGAAATCCAAATTACCACTAAAACTTTTTACTGAAATTAGTTATAATTCGGATGAAGACAAATCTAAATTAACACAAGTGGAAAATTCCGACTCTTAAAAGTAGGGGTTAAAAACGGGTACTTGTGGACTACATTTCCACTTTTTGGATTTGTCTTCACCCACGAGTACCCTTTTTTATTTAACTTTGCTTTTTAAGAGAAATGTTACCAGAGTTTGAGCCATCAACAGACAAAAACTTAAAGATTCCTAGATACTTGGAAAGGACGGTAGCTTTCTATATTCGTGTCAGTGATCCAAAGCAATTGGAGAAATTCAGCGTTCCTACACAAATCGCTCAATCAAGAGAATATGCTAAACGAGAAAAAATGCGTGAAGTCGGTATCTTCATAGAAAAGGGACAATCAGCTAAAACTTCAGATAGAACTGAGCTTCAAAACTTACTTCATTTCATCACAAAAAATAAGAATAAGGTTGATTATGTCTTAGTATATAAGATTGATAGATGGGCAAGAAATAGCATGGACTATTATGCTCTTAAAACTATACTTCTTAAAAATGGTACAAATTTAATCTCATTAATTGAATCACAAGTAGATGATTCACCTACAGGAAGGTTTCTTGAAAGCTTGTTTTCTGCTGTTGCTCAATTAGATAATGAAAATAAAGGGATTAGAGTTAGAGAATGTATGCGTAGCAAGGCGTTAGATGGTCATTACCCTGGTAAACCTTATTATGGATATAAAAATCATCCGAAATCAAAGATTCTAGTTAGAGATTTAGAGTATTACGAACACATAAAAAATGCACTTATTGATTTTTCTTTAGGGACTACAATACCTGAATTAGTTGAAAGATTTAGAAGAGCTGGTTTGAGAACTAAAGGATGGAACAAGACACCAAGAAGAGAATTTAATACAAAAGATATTTGGAAGATACTTACTAAAAGTAGGTTTTACGCTGGTTATTTTGACTGGGGAGAAGTTAAGGATCAATTCGGTAAACACGAGACTATGATAACTTGGAAGCAACATACAAAGATACAATCTTTACTCTATCAGAAATCACAATGTGTTTCTCAAGAGCTTATCCAAGATGAACCTTATTTTATATTTAATTTTAACCTTACTGGCAAGGAAGGATTTGTGCATTGCAATATCTGCAATAGTAGACTACGTTCTTGCTTCTCCAAAGGTAAAATGGGTACTAGATACCCTTATTATTATTGTTATAACAAAAATTGCACTATGGATAAAAAATCAATCAAAAAACATGAATTAGAACAATTATTCGAAGTATTATTGCAAAAAATTACACCTTCAGAAAAGTTCGCTAACCTTTTTAAACATTCAGTAGTTGAACTATGGGAGAAAGAACATGCTATTTATGATGAAAGACATAAACATGCAGAGAAAAAGCTAGATGATCTAAAAGATAAGAAAGATTACATTAACAAGATGCACAGAACTGGCAGATATAGTGATGAAGAATACGATGAAGAAATAGCCCTATGGAAAAATGAAATGGCAGTTGTTCGTCTGGAAATAAATGAAAACTTAATTGATCGAAATGAACTAGAAGTTTTATTGGTTCAAGCAGAACTATTTATAACTAGGCTCGAACCCTTGTATCGTTCCTTCAGTACAGAGAATAAGAGACGTTTTTCAACATTAATCTTCCCAAAAGGTGTACGATACGAAAATGGCAAGATCGAACCCGTGGAAAAGTCCACGCTATTTGAATATCTGGGTGATTTACAGGCTAAAAATGTTGATGTAAATCAAATGGTGACCTCACGGGGAATCGAACCCCGATTGCCAGGATGAAAACCTGGTGTCCTAACCGTTAGACGATAAGGCCCAAAAACTTGCCTTGAATTGCAAGTTTTTGCAGTTACTTCAACAAAGTTGAAGTCATTTGCGATAACTTACCAATTTAGCAAATAATTAGTTTTAATTTAAAAGAACAGCTTATTCTGCTGTACCTGAAAATCATTTATAAAAGTACATGCTTTAAAGATTGTTAAAGCCTATATATAACAATGTTCAAGATATCTTTAAAGCACTGTAATTATAAACAATTTAATTTGTTTTGTGAATTAGATTTTTTTATAAAATAGTTTCTGGATTTATCAAAACTTTGTAAACAAAAAATGAACTTGTTCCACTTCTTTTTTAATAACAGCAATCAACCCTCATCTGATATAATTTTTCAATAGAAAAGCCAGAGTACTCATTACACTATATTTACTATGAGTGATTCATTTGATAAAAACCCACCGGAAAATAGATATTTGAGAGATCTAGGGGATTATACCTCTATGTTGAAGCACTACCTAAAAGGATATGCTCCAGGTTTTACTTTAGTTGATAAAACTGGCACTTATCATAAAAAATATTTTGGATACAATCCCGATAAATATTACGATGAACCTAGTGATTCTGAAAATCAATTAGAATCTATATTCAAAAATGCAAAAACAATACTGGATTTAGGAAGCGGCCAAGGAGATTCAGTTAAAAGTGTATTAAAATTTACGCCAAACGTTGCAAGTGTACATACAGTTGATAGTGGATTTACTTCCATACAAATACCTGCTCAACAACATTCCCATTTCCAGTCTGACATAAGTGCATTTTTGCAAGATATGCCTACTCTAAATACAGTCTATGATATTGTAATAATGAGAGGAGTTCCTACCCATCATTTGGATGCAGCGAATTACGAATCACTATTTCAAAATATTTCAGCCAAAGGTATAGTTTTGGAATTTGGCGATACTTTACTGAATGCTAATGAAATGATTAGAGTTGGATTTCGGGAACTAATGTCTGTAGAAACAATTGCACCTCGTGGTGATAGACTGTATGATAGAATTTGGCAAAAAACAGACAGCAATCTTACAAGCTGAAGCTACTCTCTTTCAATCTTCTTCGCCTCCCTATTCACATTTTCTGTAAATCTAGTTAAAAAATCCACAATAACTTCCAACTCTTTATCCGAATAACTATCAATTAAATCTTTGTGCGCTTTTTGAATTCCAGTAACTAAATTTTTAGAATCTTTTGCATACTGCTCGTTTATCTCAATCAAAGTTCCTCGCCTATCATTTGGATTTGATTTACGCTTTATAATATTCTTTTTTTCTAATCTATCTAACATTGTGGTTGTTGAACCAGATGTAAGTCCAGTAAATTTTGCAAGCTCAGTTGGTGTAGAAACTCCCTTTACCCCAAGCAAAGTTAAACAAACTGATTCAGTTAAATTTAAATCAAACTTTTTTGCCATTACATTTCTAAATAAAATGGAACTGATGCCATTATCACGCGCTGCCATTAACACTTTTGTTTTTAAATCTGGATTTTTATTCATAAAATTGTTGACACTAGCTTGGAAATAAAGTATCTTGATTATAAAGCAATTTTAAACAGGAATCAATCTACTTCGTAATTTATTTTTTATTATATATATATGAATTCAGAAAAAAACACAACAGGCACTTTTTCCGATTTTGAAAAAGAAGCAATGAGAAATAGAGCCAAAGAACTTAAAGAAGAAGCAAAAGCCCTTAAAAATCGTGATGCTGGTTTAAAAATGATTATGACCGCAATTGATGCAATGACAGGAAATGATAAAGAAATGGCTAAAAAAATTCACGATATTGTAACTAAAGCTGCTCCAGAATTAATGCCAAAAACCTGGTACGGAATGCCAGCATATGCCGATAAAAATGGTAAAGCAGTAGTATTTTTTCAACCTGCAGATAAATTTAAAGCACGCTACTCTACACTAGGTTTTAATGATTCAGCAAAATTGGACGAAGGAAATATGTGGCCTTCATCTTTTGCACTTATAAAGTTAACAAGTGAGGAAGAAATAAGAATTGCAGATTTGGTAAAAAAAGCTGTTGGATAATTTCAAATTTGTTTTGAAATTCACTTGAACTCCGTCATTCAAAATGCAATAATATCTGTACACATGAAAACGCTTACCCTGAACACAATTATTGGTTTCTGCTAAGGATTTAGCCCCGCATAATAGCGGGGTTTTTTTTTACTCTTTTTTATGACACAAACAAACTCATCAAAAAATTATAGAAGAGTAAACTTGAAGCTAAGCCTTAGTACTTCAAAAAAGCTAGAGGAAGTAGCTATAAAAAATGGTGTTAGCAAATCTAAACTCATAAGACAATGGATTTTGAGTGCTAAACATGATAGTTATCCTGCTTGGGGTAATACTTCAAAGATGTCCAAGACTTACAATTTAAGAATGTCTGTTACTGAAATTAAAAGAATTGAAGAAATTGCTATTTATAATGATATTACTTTTAGTGAAGGTTTAAGACGTGTTATTGACTCTCAACTTTTCCTTTCTAAAAAACCAGTTGAAATAAAAAATTTTTATCACGAAAGTTCCGAAGACTCGCTTAAAGTTCTATGGATGAGGGGTAGGCTGAATGAGCTAAGTGAGCTTTTAGGTAATGATTTAAACAAACTTAGCATAGAAGAACTTGTACTTTTTGCAAGAAGTCATAAGGAACTTGGAAACTTAAACCAGGCAGAGAATGCAGCAAAATTGCTAAAACATCGCTCATCCAAAATCAATGATATGTCATACAGAATTAAATTATCAACCGCAGTAAAACTTATTGAAATTGATATTTATTTATACAAACGAGACATTTTAAAAGTTAAATTTTTATTAGAACAGCTAAGTGTATTAAGACCAGAAATTGTGGACAGAGGAATGGCCGGACTTTATTACTGTCAGCTAGGTGAAGCTTCTGCATTTTCGGAGGATTACTTGACAGCAATAAATTATTACGAGAAAGGTTTAGACTACCTTGATGTTTGTAACCACCCTACGCTTATGATCAGAATTTATGTAAGACTAGCAAGGATTTATGAATATTTATTGGATTATAAATCTGCCCAGAAATACTTTAATAAGGTTTATTCAATCAACAAAACTATTGATAATCAATTGTATTGGGGATGGTTTTATAATGATAAGGCGATTTTTGATTTCTTAAAAGGTGATTTAAAAGAAGTTGAAGAATCTTTTAAAAAAAGTCTGAATTATTATTCAGAAATAGGCTGTTATAGAGGCGAGTGTTATGTACATGATCATTTTGCAAGAACAATGTTGTACCAGAACAAACCAGAAGAAGCTTATAGGCTGTTTATGAAAGCAATTGACTTGGAGAAGAACTTTAGAAATCCAGATGCATTTAGCTACATAAAACTATGTAAATGGTTTATAGAATCCAGAGACAAGTTTGAAGAATCTATTGATAATATTCAAAAAATGAGAGAGAAAACTACTTCAGGTTTTGAACCAAGCTTTGGCGATTATTTTTTTAATGCTACAAAATTTGTAAATGGAAAAAACGAAGAAACTATAAAAGAAGGTAAAGAAGGTTTAGAAAGACTTTCTGACATATCTGAAAATAAATTGGTTGCATTTGCTTCAAAAAACGTTATTTCTACAGGTCTACTTCAGGCGATAAGATAGTTAGCAGTTAGCTGTTAGCACTTAGCGTTTAGCGTATAGCGAATAGCTAATAAAAAATAGTAAAAGGTAACTAGTAAAAAGTGATTACCCTAGGTCGAAATAGAGAAATAGCAACATAGTATATTTTTATGTTAAAATTCACTCTATATGGATTATATATCTATAGATTCAAATAGCAGACATAATTTGTATGCAGATCAAATAAATCTGTACAAACACCTAGAGGGTAACATAGCCAGACAAATTACACATATTAGTGGAGTTTTAGATCTCATTCAAATAACTGGTGATGTTTCGCCAACGTTTCAAACTTTTCCTGAGTGGTGGAGTGAACAAGTTGTAAATATGCTAAAAATTTTAATGAAGGTGGAGGAAGATGTGATTCACTTCATGGAATCAAATAAGACTGAACAAACTATTCTTGGTTTATCGATGATAAGTGCAAGAATTCTTAATAAGCTTACTCCTAGTGAGCTTTCCAGTATTAAAATTTGTACAAATCAAATTATTGCTATTGTTAAAAGTGAGCTGGAAATAGCAATGAGCGATGAAGATTTAGAAATCAAAGCTAAGCAAATTTCTAGCTTAAGAGGCGGTGGTCAGCCTATCGAAGACTATATGAAAGCTAACTTTCCTTTCCTAGTTTCAGCTCCAAAGGAAAGAGAAGCAATGATCCTTACAGGAATGACAAAAGAAGAGTTGGAAGATATTACAGGACTAGATGATGAACAAATAGAGGTCTTTATCCACGAGATAGAGGTATTGGAAGGGGTGACTAAAAACGAATATGAGGAAGCTATGAAAACAAGATTGGATGATTTGCTTTATTTAACAGGTTTGTCCATTCAAGAGCTAGCTCTAGAAGCAAAATTAAAGTTAGAATCTTTGAGAATTCTGATGGATCAGCCATTAGATTTATTTTCCAAGCTGTCAAGTTTAGTTCTTTCACTTCAACTTTCGTTAGTTGCGTTAAGTTTTGAAGAGAGATTAAAATCAAAAAATTAGATATAATTTATTACCTAAACTTTTAAAAACTTCTAAATGAATCTTCAAGACAAAGTTGTTTTAATCACCGGTTCTTCAAGCGGAATAGGTAAAGCTACTGCATTAAGATTTGCAAAAGAAGGCGCCAAAGTTGTTGTTAATTATAAAACTAATAAAGATGGAGGTGAGAAAGCCATTAAAGAAATCGAAGCTATGGGTGCAACTGCTCTACTTGTTCAGGCAGACGTATCCAATCCTACTGAAGTAAAAAGATTATTTGAAGAAGTTGTTAAAAAATTTGGTACTGTTGATATTCTTATAAATAATGCAGCAATTCCAAGTGATCAAGTTCCATATTTTGAAGCTTCACATGATGATATTATCCAGCTTGTAAATACGGATTTAGTTGGCCCAATGATTTGTGCTCAAGAAGCAATAAAGTTAATGAAAAAACAAGGATATGGCAAGATTTTTAATACAAGTTCGATTAGAGGATGGGAACATGGAGGACGTTCAGTGGTTTACGCAGCTTCAAAGGCAGGTCTAAATAGCTTTACAAGGACTTTAGCAAAACATGTTGCACCAGAAATTCAAGTTAATGCAGTTGCTCCTGGTTTTGTAAAAACTAGAAATTATGATGCAATGTCTGAAGAGCAAATTAAAACTTTTATAGATCAGACAATTTTAAAAAGATGGGTAACTGAAGATGAAATTGCAGATGCTTTTTTATTCTTGGCAAAAAACGATGCAATGACAGGTCAGGTTTTGTATGTAGATGCTGGATTTACACTAAAATAATTTTAATTGAGTATGACAAACTTTCTAACGGAACAAGAACAAAATACAATTAATTTCTATAATGCTCAAAGTCAAAAATGGGCAGATGGGCATAACACTGAAAGGTTTTGGGGTGAAAGCGTTGATGCTTTTCAGGAGCTTTTAGCAGACGGGAAAGTTATAGAAATTGGTTGTGGTGGTGGACGTGATGCAAAAGAGCTTGTAGCTATGGGATATGATTATACAGGAACAGATATTTCAGAAGGGTTTCTTGAGGTTGCAAGGCAAGCTTTGCCGGATCAAAATTTTTTCCAAGCTAGTGTTTATGATTTGAGTAATCTTGTTGAAGACGCATTATTTGATGGGTTTTGGTGCTCTGCAGTTTTGCTTCATATTCCTAAAGATCGTATAGATGAAGCTTTAAATTCTATTAAAAAAGTTGTACGTGAAGGTGGAATAGGTTTTATCTCAATAAAAGAAGGAAGCGACGATGTTATAAAGAAAGAAGGTGATTTAGAAAGAAATTTCTATATGTATCAAGATGACGAATTTAGAGAAGTATTGGCGCGCAATTCAATCGAAGTTATGAACTTTAGATATATGCCAATGAACGAACGCACAAAGTGGCTAATTTATGTTGTTAGGATAGCTTAAATATGTTCATTCAAGTTGTTCCAGAAAATTTTACTCCACCAAATCTTGTAAAAGATAATTACATTGCAAGAAAACTTATGGCATCTGATGCTGAATTAGACTTTGCTGCTGTTATGTCTAGCATTGATATTATCAAGGAAACTCGAGGCGGAAGTTGGCCATCGGAAAACTTAACTTTGGAAGAAGACAGAATAGATTTAAGCTGGCATCAACGAGAGTTTGAAAACAATTCTTCATTTGCATACACAGTTTTAAATAAAGATGAAACTAAGTGTTTAGGATGTTTTTATTTATACCCAATGGGTTTTAGAACTGATCTAGGAAATAATAATTCCAAATATGATATTGATGTATCGTGGTGGGTAACTCAGGAAATGTATAATCAGGGCTTTTACGACCAATTAGGTGGAGATATAAAAGAATGGTTGGAAAAAGAGTGGCCGTTTAAGAAAGTTTACTTTTCAAATAAAATCTTACCGGAAGGGATCTTCAACTGATTTGTATTGCAGCACAATGTGATGCAAACTTTCAAATGTTACTATTAACTCACCTCACCCGTCTTTCCCCGATAAATCGGGATCAAGACTACCCTCTCCTTCTGGAGAGGGAACTAGCACAAAACCCTTCTCCAGAAGGATGAGAATACATATTATGTATTCGAATGCAGCTATTAGCTCCACTCGACAGCACAATGTGCTGTCTCAGGATGAGGTGAAAAATTAGTAATGGAAAAATCATTATATATAAATAAAAAACTTAATGCTTACGCACGAAAATTTCGTAAAGATTCAACTTTAGGTGAAGCAATTCTCTGGTCTAAATTGAAAAGTAGAAGTTTCCTTGGTCTTAAATTTCGGCGCCAAGTTCCAGTTAGCAACTACATCCTCGACTTCTACTGCCCTAAACTTAACCTTGCAATTGAAATCGATGGTTCTACGCACGATGAAAATAAATATGATTATGATGTTGAAAGACAAAAAGAAATTGAATCATTAGGGATTACAGTTTTAAGGTTTACAGAACATGAGGTTAAAACTAAACTTGATGATGTTTTACAAACGATTGAGCAAATAATAAAATGAAATTACCTATTACTTATTACTTATTATTCTTTCTCATGAAGTTATTCCTAGCATCTGAAATAAAACACCCTGAAAGCATTAAAAAACTTATTGACTATACAGGAGGGTTGGAAGGTAAAAAGATTGCCTTTATTCCAACCGGCTCCAATGGTGAAATTGAATTTGGAAACTGGAAAGGTGGAAGCTGGGCTGCTGCAAATAATTTAGGCGCAACTGTAAAAGCTGTTCAACTGGAAGATTACAAAAACTCGTCAGTTATTAAAGAACTTGAAGACCAAGATCTGATTTGGATGCATGGTGGAATGAGCGGATATTTACTCTATTGGATTAGACGATGCGAAATTGATAAACATTTGCCAAGGCTTCTTGAAAAATCTTTATATGTTGGCTCAAGTGCAGGTGCCATGATTTTAGCCAAAGATCAGGATATGTCCGAATGGTACATTGGAGAATCTGAACCAGGCGCAGCTTTAATTCCAGGCTTGGATCTTGTTGATTTCAACTTCTATCCTCATTATGAAGATCACTTATACGATGAAATTAAAAAAAGATATAAAGGCAACAAAATGTATCTTGTTAAAAATGGAGAGGTTATAATAGTTGAAGATGGGAAAGTAACTGTTTTGGGAGAGGAAAGAATTATTCAGAACAAATAAGCAATTTTCAAGTCAAAGAATTTACAAAAAGCACACTGTACTTTTGAGTGTAGCTAATAAATTAAACTAAAGTGCATAATATGCATTCTCACCCTCAAAGGAGGAAATCCAATGATTTTCCCCTCTTGAGAGGGGAAGAAAAAGCATGTTATGCTTTTTCAGGGGAGTGACATTCAATCAGAATTTTAATCTAATTTCCTTATGCCTAAAATTGAGCCTTCAACAATTGAATTTTTATGGAATCTTTCTTTAAATAACAATAAAGAATGGTTTCATGGCCATAAAACTGAATATGAATTTGCTAAAAAGAACTTTCAAAATTTCAGTAATGAGCTTTTAGACGAAGTTGTAAAAATAGATCCGCTTGTAGCCAAATCAAAAGAAAAAGCTTTAAAATTTTTTAGAATTAATAGAGACATTAGATTCTCTAAAGATAAATCTCCATATAAAAATAATTTAGGGTGTGTAATTACTCCATTTGGTGATGGATCAGGTTATGGGCTTTATTATATTCATGTTGAACCAGAAAATTCAGGAATTGCTGGTGGAATGTATGTGATTGAACCTGAACTTCTTCTTAAAGTTAGAAAGTTAATTTCAAGTAAATTTACGGATTTTAAAAAAATTATTAATGAGCCTGAATTTAAAGAATATTTTGGAGCAATGGAGCAAGAAGATAAATTAAAAACGGCTCCAAAAGGCTTTGCAAAAGATGACCCTGCTATTGAATATTTAAAATTTAAACATTTTACCGTGTGGAAAGGCTTTACAAATAAACAAGTAATTGGGGATGATTTTTTTGATTCAGCAGTTGATGGTTTTAAAAAGATCAAAAAACTTAATGACTTTTTGAATAAAGCGATCTAGCTATCGGTAATCAGTTTTCTGTAACCTGATTAACTCGCAAACCCACTAACACGCAAACTTTTTATATATGAAATATGTACTAAAACTTGAACAACTTGCTATATTTTTATTTTCAGTATATTTGTATTCTCAGAGCAAATTTGATGGATGGCTCTATATTTTGTTGTTCTTTACTCCAGATTTAAGCATGCTTGGCTATTTAGGAGGTAATAAAATTGGTGCAATAACGTATAATTTTATTCACCACCAAGCAGTTGCAGTGACAATATTTATTTTAGGACAAACTTTAGATATAAAAGCTTTTGCAATTTATGGATTAGTAATGTTAGGACACTCATCGTTAGACAGGGTCTTAGGCTTTGGATTAAAGACATTTAAAGGATTTAAAGAAACGCATTTAGCACAAACCCCTCCTTTAATTCCTCCCCTTTGATTAAAGGGGAGGAAGATGGCTAAGCCAGCTGGAGGGGTTGTACAGAAAATACGCAAACTCTTTAACAACTTAACTATGACGGAACTTAAGAATCAAATTTTAAAATTCATTTCTTCAAGAAAACTTGTTTCCATTGCAACTATTGATGGCAAAAATAATCCGTGGATTTGCAATGTTTACTTTTCACAAGACGATGACTTGAACATTTACTTTATTTCTCCAAAAGATACAAACCATTCAAAGCATATTAAAAATAATGCAAATGTGGCATTTACAATAAACTGGTATGAAGAAGCCAAATTAGATAATAGAAAGGCAATTCAAGCGATAGGCATTTGTAAGCAGGTTGGACTAAAAGATCTAAAGTACAGTATTAAATGTATGATTAAAAAATATCCAGACTGGAAGGATTTCTTAACTTTTGAAAAAGTAACTAAAGATTTAATTAAATCGAAAGTTTATAAAATTACACCAAGTTATATTAAGTATTGGGACGATGAGCTGTTTGGGGAGGAGGGAGTAAGGGAAATGATAGTGGTAAATAGTAACTAGTAGCAAGTAATTGGAAATAGAAATTAGTAAATACTGAAAAGTAAGAAGAAATTAGCTACTGTTCAAGCTGATTTTCTATTGATTCAACTTTATAAACCTGACCATTTATTGTGAAGGAGTTCTCTGTTATAGAACTTGTGGAAACAGTCAAACTTGGTAGTGAATGCTCCACGTGCGATAGCTTTATAATTTCATCATTCCCTTCTACATAGACAGGACTAACAATAAATTCTCCAATAGATTCTCCACTTAAGCTTAATTCAACTTTTACAGGGCTCATTTTTATGTAAGAAGTAAGAATTTCAGATGTAGCTCTAGATTTACCAAGAGAACGAGTTTCAATTTTGGGTAGATTGTTTAAAGTTTTAGCAAATGAGTTCATAACTTATTTTTTAACCGAAGAGATTTTACCAAATTTTGGCAGCGTGTAAAGAGTTTAGCAAAAATTTTGGATATGTATTAAACAAAGTTAAGTAGCTCGGAGATTCTGGTTATTTGAAAGTCGGGTTTCAATGAATCTAAAAAAGCCTTAGAGTAAATTTTTCTATTTGAGTCTGGAATATGAAGAACCGTTTTAATACCAGCGTTTTTGCCGGCATTTATGTCCTTATCTGAATCACCCACCATTACTGCCAATTTGGGATCACCGTTTAACTTTTCTAAAGCCATTAAAACAGATTCTGGATTTGGCTTTTGTTTTGTTACATCTTCTGCAGCAATTACTACGTCAATAAACTTATTTATCTTAGTTTTTTCAATCAAACTTTCAGCCAAAGGCTTAGTATTTGTTGTTACAATTGCAAGTTTTCTTCCTGTTTTGTGAAGCTCTTCAAGAGTTTCGTAAACTGTTGGGAATAGCTGTATGTTGTCACTCGCATCACTTGCAAATCCAACTAAAACTTTATTAAACTCATCAGCACTTTTAGCGCCAAATTTATCAAAAACATCCCACCTTCCAAAAAAGCTTGGAATTTTTTCATCTGGAAATTCAACATTGTAATACTTTGCTGTTGCTTTGTAAGCGTTGAACCAAAGTTCTAATGTATCAGCCAAGTTTCCATCCCAATCTAAAAGAATATATTTATATCGCATTCAGGCATTATACGGTATTAAGTAGCGTTTGAATATAGTAGTGGAAGAATGTAGAATGAGATGAATAACCCCTCCGGCACCAAGGTGCCACCTCCCCTTTAATTAAAGGGGAGGAATTAAAGGAGGGGTTCTATTCCTTAACTAAAATAAAACCCATGACTCAAAACTCAAAACCTACAACTCCAGTCACAGTCTTTACAGGAAGCCTTGGATCCGGAAAAACAACAGTTATTTTAAATCTTGTAAAACAATTACCCAAAGATTACAAAGTTATGTGGCTTAAAAATGAATACGGTGACGTAAGTATCGATTCGGAACTTGCAAAAGTCAGTAATATTCAAACGACGGAAATTTTAAACGGTTGCCTTTGCTGCGTGTTAATTGGAAGGCTTGGCGACGCTCTGGATGAAATTGCTAAAAAATACAAGCTGGATCGGTTGATTGTTGAAACTGCAGGAACTGCATACCCATACCCAATAATTAATGAAGTAAATTCTAAAAGTCAATTTAAGCTTGATGGACTGGTTACTATCATTGATGCATTAAACTACAATTTTTTTAATGACAAAAGTATTCTTGCAAGAACGCAAGCAAAATATGTTGATCTTGTTGTTGTTAATAAAACAAACCTTGTAGAAAAAGAAATTCTAGAAAACGTTTTGGATGGGGTTTACGAAATGTATTCATCAAACGCAAAATTCCAAACAAAAGATGGATTTGTGCCTAAAGATTTAATTTTAGGTTTGGATGCAAGATTGTCAAAAGATTTTATAAACGAACTTCAGCGCGAACACCATTCAGATCATGTTGATGAGGTTGAAACTTTTAGCTTTGAGTTTGAAAAATCTAAATCATTTAAAAAAGATAAAATACAAAAGATTCTGTCTGAACTTCCCGTATCTGAATTCTATAGAATCAAAGGAATTATGAAGCTTGGCAATGATTTCTATATGGTAAATTATGTTTTGGGGAAAACCACTTTGCAGAAGCTTGAAGACTATAATGGTAATTCCAAAATTACGTTTATGGGGAAAGGAATTACTTCGCAGAAAGATATTTTAGTTAAAGAATTTTATTAAACTCTGGACATGAGGTTCTGTGATTACCCTTCCCTTTACCTTTTTTCACTTAGTTCAGTGTGAGAGGAATAAACATTTGCACAACTCAAACTTCTGATGATCTTTTGCTCGCTTACTCTAATCACATGTTTAATTAAATGTACACTAACTACTACTAATATTGGGCATGGATGCTAATTTTTTAATTAGACCCAAGTTTTCAAAAATGATAGGATTAAGTAACTTTAAAAAGCTCCAAAATTTTTATGAGAAGCGAATACGATCTGGAGCTAATTTTTGAACTCCATTTTGATAAAATCTACAAATTTTTTTATTTCAAAACGCTTTCAAAGGAAATAGCTGAGGATTTAACATCTGAAACTTTTTTAGCATTTGCAGATAAACTTAAAAAAATTGATATCGATGATGAAAAAAAATATCTTTACGGAATTGCGAAAAATATTTTTACTAAGTTCTTAAAAACTAAATATAAAGAAAATATAGTTCACTTTGAAGATATTCAACAATTTGAAAATCTAGTTGAGAGTGTAAATAGTGAAAAATCTTTACACATGGAGGAGATCGCTTTGAAGTTTATAGATATGTTACCTGCGAAACAGCAGCAGGTAATAAGGTTGAGACTAATTGAAAAAGCCAGTCTTTCAGAAATTACTGAGAAGCTAGGTAAAAATATGAATTATGTTAAGACAACTCAAAAACGAGGGCTAAAGAACTTAAAAAAAATAATTGCTTGTACACCATAAATTACTATAAAGTATATGGAAAATAAAGAAGATAAAGAAATAACAGAATTTTTAGAATCTATAAAAAATAATTCTATTAATCCTGATTTGAACTTCAAAGCTGAATTGAAGGAGAAATTTATAGACAAAAACAATACTTTTAATTTTTCTAATATGAATTTTGATAATTTTTTCTTTAGATTAAAAGCTTTGAGCATGGAAGCTAAGGCTTTTACTATATTTGCATCATTTTCTATAATTGTTCTTTCTACTTATGGTATTTTTACTTTGACAAATATTTTAAACCAAAATTCGTCAGAACAAATTTCGGTGGAAGAACAAGAGGATATTTATAAGAAAATAATCGAAAACAATCCAAAAAGTATTCTTGAAGAGCAAGCAAAGGAAATAAAAAAAACAGAAGTAATTAATGATGTACTTAGTGATCCATTTGTAGCTACGCAAAATACTCAAACCTCTGTTCCTAATCCTGAAACTGCGGATACAATTTATAGTAGACTTGAGGAGGTTTCAAAGCAGCTTAACGAAATTACTAATCAGCCTCCTATTGGAAGCCCTTCAGATATTACTTTTAATCCAGAATTCAATTACTCCTATTCTAAACGTATTTATACACAAGGGCCAAAGGTTTGTAATGTAATGCAATATGGTGAACATGGAATTGGTGGTGAAGGTTTTATATCTAATCAAAAAGATACAATAACTGAGTACTTCGATTATAGTGAGTATTACAATCGGTATTTTTACAAAATTAAAACAACAAACTCAAACTTAAATTTGATTAATTATCTATTATCAAAGAATGATAGAACGCAAAATAATACCCTTGTTTTTGCAGAGGGAGACTATGCAATTAGGAGCAACTATCCTGTATATAACTATCTGCCTGTAAGTTATCCTACAAGCTACCCTAGTAGTTACCCTACTCAAACCACTTATCCCCAAAATATGAGCTTACAACAAGCTATGGATTACTACTTTGGCAGAGGAATTAAAATAGATAAAATTTATCAGGAAGATGGGAACGAATATGTTCAGTTGTCAAGAAGCTATACATCATTGTGTAATTGGGATCCAGAAAGTATTGAGCTGATTCAACCTAAATCTATATTTATATATGTTTATACAGTAAATAAAGCTAATTATAATATTGAGAACACTAAAATTTACCTTTCTGAAGAAAAACCTGAAAACCTTGTTACTGAAACATCATTTTCAAGAGAAACCAGAAAAGCCACATTTGAAGAAATCGACGATGTCTTCGACTACGAATATTCTAAACCAGTTAAAGATCTTTATTATTCTTCTTCGATGGCTTATGAGAGTTTAAGGGAAGATAGACTACAGCGTATATTAGATTATATAGCTCAAAATAATCTTAATTTATTAGTACCTTCAAGAGAGCATTACACATTATCCTATATCTTTACAGATTCTCCTTTATGTTATACAGATTGGTGCAATCTTTACTATAGTAGGGCTTTTTTCCCAATGAATGATTTTGGACAAGATCTTTACGACGAAAGAATTAGGTTTTTGAAATCTAATCCTGTTTTCGCTAAGCCAATAGTTTCAATGTTTTTCAAAAGTAAACATCATGGATATACACATGATATACAAGTAAATTTATACCCTTCCGATCAAAGCGAGACGAAAATTAGAAATACACAACTTTATTACAATCAGTCTGAGAATTCTGAAATAGAAAATGGCGCCGTTAATTTATTAATCAATAATCAACTTAACGTAGGAAATTATTATGAAGTGCTTTCAAGGTATGATTATGTTTCTTATCCTGTCTCATTTCCTGCATCATACCCCGTTTCATATCCTGACGGCAATGAATGCGTGCTGCAATCTTGTTTTTATAAAAATGGTAGGGTAACTTTAAGTTATAGAGACTCGAACTATTTAATAACATATAATGGTGATAGAAGAGATTATTTATCTGATATAAGTTACTCTACTTTAAACGTATCAGATCAAGCAGATGCGGATGTGTTTAGAGTTATGTTACAAACAGTCTACTAACTTTGCTTTAAAAATTATTAACAATAATGAAACTAAAGAAGTTTATTATTTATCTTTCTATAGCAATAAACATTATTTTTGTGTTTGTAGCATTTGTTGCGCTAATTTGGGTGAATAAAAATACGAGTATTTTAAATTTCAATATCGATAAGCAGGAGATTAAAGAGAATAATGCCCCATCTGTGGACAATAACGATTATTCAACTTTGATATCACAACAAGTAAACGTTCCAGAAATTTACAAAAAAGGAACTTTTACACAAGAGAGAAGCTTAAACCTGCCCGACAGTTTCCAAATAGAAGTTTTTGCTAGTGGTGTAGAAACAGCCAGAGGGATGGATTTTGACGATTTTGGCAATATATATGTAACAGGTCGCGAAGGCAAATTATATTTTCTTACAGATAAAGATAAAGTTAATGGTGCTGATGAGATAAAAATTATTGATTCATCTTTAAATAGTCCTCACGGAATTGATTATTATAAAGGTGATTTATATATTGGCGAACAATCACAGATAGTAGTTTATAAAAATATTAATGAAAATGGTGAATTTTCGGAAAAAAGAGTTTTAATTCCAAATTTGCCAATAGGTGGACATAGTACCAGAACCGTAAAGATTGGTCCGGATAGTAAAATATATGTTTCTATAGGATCTAGTTGCAATGTTTGTGAAGAATCAGATTCTAGAAGGGCTGCGATTGTAAGGTATAACCTGGATGGAAGTGGGGAAACAATATTTGCCTCAGGTTTAAGAAACACTGTGGATTTTGAATTTAAATTAGATGAAGAAAATCTGGAATACAAGATATTTGGAGTTGATAATGGCAGAGATAGGATAGGTGATGATATTCCACCGGAAGAAGTGAATTTAATTGAGAATGGTAGTAACTACGGGTGGCCTTTTTGTTATGGCAAAAAGATTGCAAATCCAGAATACAATGACAAAAACCAGTTTTGTTTGGATCAAACTAAAGATTCTTATATAGATATGCAAGCACACGCCGCCCCACTAGGAATTGCTTTCCCAAATTTAGAGGCTGAAAACTTTCCAAATTCACTTTTGAATAATGCATTTATTGGTTTCCATGGATCCTGGAATAGAACCACTCCAACGGGATATAAAGTAGTAAGGGTAGACGTTAATGATCCTTCCAAATCTCCAGTGAATTTTGTTACTGGTTGGCTTTTAGATTCAGGTGATTATTGGGGAAGACCTGTAGATACAGCTTTTGATTTTGAAAATAATTTATACATCTCTGACGATTATGCAGGGGCAATTTACAAGGTTATGTTTAAGCAATAACAAAATAGATTTAAATTCTTTTTATGGTAAAATCCTTTTATGAGTAAGATTAAATCGGATCCAAAGCGTTCAAGGGTATTTTTTTTAGTGCTTTTTGCAGCAATAACTTATGTTTCGTACTTAGTTTTGAAGCCATATCTTTCGCTAGTAGTTATAGCTTTTTTAACAGTTTTATTTTTTTATCCATTGTATGAAAAGATTCTTAAAATCTCAAAAGGAAAAACATCAATTGCTGTACCTATAACAATTGTAAACATTCTTGCTATCATAATTATACCTCTTTTACTTTTTGCAAATTTGATAATAAATCAGGCAATAAAGTTTAACGATGATATATCAGAAGTGGTTGCAGGTGAAGATTTAACATACGATGAAGTTTTAAGTAAAACCAATGAAATTTTAGATAAAACACCATTGTCTGAGTATGAAATTAAAGATGAAAATGTAAGAGATTTTGTAGCAAATACACTGAAACCTATTGGAAGTTTTCTTTTGGATAAAGTCATTAATGTGGGTACCTCTTCATTTAGCTTGATACCAAACATAATAGTTTTTATTACAATTTTGGCTTCGTTATTTCCTGCTAAAGATAAAATTATTAATTTGGTTAGAAGCCTAAGTCCTTTGGATGACGATGTAGATGATATCTATCTTAGAAGAGTAATTGCAATGTCTTTATCTATGATTAAAGGTACGTTTATTATTGCCATTGTGCAAGGTTTATTATCAGGTATTTTAATGTATGGCCTGGGAGTACCCTATGCTGTATTTTGGGCAATTGTAATAATTTTTGCATCTATCATTCCTGTTGGTGCTGGAATAGTTTTAATTCCAATGGGAATTGTTTATATTATTTTAGGTGATGTTGCTCAAGGTATAGCATTAATACTTTTTTATATACTGTTTATAAGTAATATTGATAATTTCTTAAGACCCAGGCTTGTTTCAAAAGATGCAAGCTTACATCCCGCTTTAACTTTATTAGGAGTTCTTGGTGGAATACAATTTTTTGGTTTTTTTGGAATTGTTTATGGACCAGTGATTCTGATATTTCTGGTAACAACAATTGAAGTATACATGAAATATTACGCTAAGAACGAGGAAGTTATAGAACGTAAATAATTAATAATAAAAGATCTTCTGTGTGTTCACTCGTCCTGAATGCCATACGTTAAACATCCCATGTTAGAACAGTTCTTTTATTCTTCTTCCTCTTCTTTTTTCTTTAGTTAGCGATTTTATGTTTTCTTTCTCAAATTCTCTAATTGTTTCAAGAAATTCTTCGGAAGGTTCAGCTTTTAAAATGAAAGCATTTGGCTGAAATTCAAGGATTCGCTTTAGAAGATCTGTGTCCTGATTACCAAGCTTAATAATAACTTCTAAACCTAATGGCTTTGTAGAATCAAAAATAGTTTTTAACATTTTGACGCCAATTTCTTGATCAACTGGTCGTAGGTCTTCTCTATATGTTGTTAATCTTAATAGCAAATCATAATCAATAATGATTCCATCAAGGGTAGATTCGTCAAGCTCAAAAATTTGAAAGATAATAGAAGGAATAGAAACTTCACAGTAAAACTTTAAACTACTTGACCTTCTAAAGTTTTGAGAAGATAAAATCTTTTTTATATCTAAAAAATTTTGAGCATTTCTAACCGATGGAATAGAGATACGAATATTTTTATTTGAGTAAACATTTCTTGCTTTTAATACTGCCAAACTTTCTATTGCAAGAGTTTCTGGAGATTCTATAAATCTTTCATCTCCATTAAACTTATATTTAGCATCATTAACACCTAAAAGTTTTCGTTCAAATTCACCAATGTTAGAAAATTGGTATATTAAAGGGCTAGGATCACAGGTCTTTGCAGCCGTTGCTATATCAAGGCTAACTTTTTCAATTAAATTATTTAAGTCGCTCTGATTGTTTATGATTTTTTCAGGTAAAATGCTATTTCTTAGAATTGCTTCTGTTCCATTAAAAAAACCTCCATTAAATCTTTTCAAATTCTCAAGAGTCACGGAATTCATTTTGGAAACATCCAGATAAATTTCTGTAAGAAATGTAAGGTTTTCTGTAAACGGAGTCTCCGTTGCGTTTAAACTCTTTGTTAATTTATCCTTCGGCATTATTGATTTTTTGCTTACCTGTTCGACTATTTGAGAATCTGTTGGGCTTGGAAGTTTACCATCAACAATATCGATAATTTCTTTCGTAAGACTATCAAGGTTAACTTGTTTTATTTCAGTTAAAGGTTTTTCTTCTTTCGTATCAATTTTTTCAAAGTAATCTTCTTCTTTTGTTAAACTATTAGTGTGCTTTTTTCCTTCTGTTAAGTCTAAAAGACTTATTGAATCATTAAATTTTGGCTTTTCAATTCGTTCAACAGAGTTGATGTAAACTTCTCCTGCGACTATTGACCATTTAGCCATAAATTCATGTTTATATTCATCGTTAATTTTTGTATAAGCATTATAAATTTTCTCAATAAATGTATCGTTAAGTTTTTGCTTTTTTTGCCAGTCCTCAGATATTTCGACTTTTATAAATAAATCGTCATTTTTGAGAGTTTTACCTTTTCTTACAAACATGTACTCTTGAGGAATAATTTGTTTTTCGTTTATCTGCCCCGTTTTCGAATCAAGTTTGTAAATGTCATAAAAATTTTCGTGTTCATTGGAATTTGTGCTATTACCGTATATTGCTTGAACTTCGATTGTATTTTCATCTCTTGTTATCGGTGGAAAACTATATAGATTTCCAGAAAGATCTGATGCTAAAGATTTTTGCACAATCAAGGCAGTACTAATGCCGCCTTTGAAATAATTATTGGTTCTTAACTCTATAGATTCTAAAGTGAATAGTGAGAAATAAGCTTTATGAATTGCATTATAAAGCTCGTCTAAACCTTTAAGATTTTCAAATCTAAAATTTCCATTTTCAGGAATAAATTTTTCATCAATTATATGAGAAGCATAAACGTTAACAATTGGACTTGTGCTATCTCCAAGATTCTTATAAGCATGTTCAATGGGTCTTAGTATAATAGATGGGAGTTTTGTTTTTTTTAAGATATTTTTTATATTTTCAGTGGACTCCAATGCTGATGATTTTATAAAAGGTTGAACTTTTTTAAGCTCAACCATAACAGGTTCTATAATATCATTAGCCGTTAAAAAATCATCGAAAGCAAGTGTGGTTATTACAAAGCTTTCAGGTATTTTTAAGCTGGTTTTATAAAGCTTTGCAAGATCCAGGGCTTGTTTTCCAGTTAGTTCAGCATCTTTATCTTTTATATTTTTAGGGTTTAGAACATAAATGCTATTCTTCCCAAACATTTAATCTGTAATAACTTTAAGGTTTTTTAGCACAAATTGCTCTTTTCTGATAGAAATTAGTTATATTATGAATGGGAATAAAAAAGAAGTCAACGCCTCACCCGGCCTCTCGACAAGCTCGAGGCCACCCTCTCCTAATCAGGAGAGGGTCTACCGAAGGTAAGGGAGAGGTTAGAACTTTTCGAGCACAACTTCGATAGTTTTTTCTTTTCCTTTTGTAAGTATTTTTAGTGTTACTCTATCCCCAAATCTTCTCTCCTGTATGAGCATCTGAAGAGTATTTTCAGAATCAACTTTTACTCCATCGACTTCTAAGATTATATCATTTTCTAACAAACCAGCTTTATCAGCAGGGCTTCCAGGAATTACCGCAATTTGAGTACTGCTTTGCCCTTTAGCAATAAGCGCTCCATAGCTAACATCTAAGTTATTTGCTTTTTGAATACTTTCATCTATTGGAATATATCTAACACCTAATACTGGTCTTTCTATTGTGCCTTCAGAATTTAATCTTTCTAAAAGATCTTTTACTGTATCGATAGGAATGGCAAATCCAATGTTTTCAGCGTCTGTTGCAACTGCAACATTTACTCCTATAACGTTACCTTTAATATCTAAAAGAGGTCCGCCAGAATTACCAGGATTTATTGAGGCATCTGTTTGAAGAACATTATTTAATAGTTCTTCATTAACACCAGTTGAATCACTAGCAATAATATCTCTTTTTAACCCAGATATTATGCCTGAGCTAACAGTGTTGCTAAATTCTCCAAGAGAGTTTCCTATTGCAATTACACGCTGGCCAACTTTAAGATCTGCAGAAGAGCCCAGGCTTAATGGTTGTAGGTTGGATGCATCAATTTTGATAAATGCAATATCTAAAAGAGTATCTCTTGCAAGAACTGATGCTTCATACTTATCACCGTTGTTAAAAAAAACAGTATAAGAAGCATCTTCATCAGAAACTACATGTTTGTTTGTTATTATTAATCCGCTACTTGATACTATAAATCCTGTTCCAGCACCTACTTTTTGTTCTTGGGTACCATTTTGTATTCTTTCAGGAAAAAAAGGATTTTCATTGAAGTATTCTTCGTAAACAGGAACATCTTTAGTTATAACGATGCTTACAACTGAATCACTGGCATTTTGTGCAACATCTATAATTGCCGATTCTTCTTCTATAACCTCAACATCATTTACAATTTTATCTATTGTGTTTTTACCTCTATTGTCAAAAATAAAATATCCTACTGCACTTCCTCCAAGCCCAGCAGAAAAAGAAACTATAGACACAAAAAGAATTAGTATCGAAAACTTTGCTAGTTTTTTTAATGATAATCTCATATTGAATAATTTTAGAAATATATTTTTATTTTAAATTCAAATTATGAATAATTTGTGAATTTTATTTTGTTGCAAGTGTTTTTTCAGACCAAGAAATTGATTTTGCATGTTTTTGTCCAAGCATCATACGAGTAGTTGCTTCAATAAAAGGTAAGAAGCTAAAAGTCATTAAAACTATAAAATTTAGTGGTAGTTCAAGAATTATTAAAAATACAAACTTTTTGATACTCATATTTCTGGGTTTGGGAGGCATTAGAAGTATTTTTAGAATTGCTGATGGAACAACAAAAATTGACGCAATAGTCATGATTAACGATACAGTTTGAGGAATTGAATGTGAAATTACAAGTTCATCTAGATCTCTATTGATTAATAAGATTAAAGGAATTCCAAATGTCAGTAAAAAAGCCAAGACTTTCCACAAAACAAATACCTCAAAAAGATGGAAGATTTTATAGATTTTCTCAGCAATTTTAATTTTAGGATCTTTTAGTAATACCTTCATTCCAATTGGAAAGGAAATAACTCCCCAACCCCATCTAACGTACTGGCGATATTGATCAACATGATTTTTAATATAATTATCATTGTAAATAGCATCTGCACTTAAAGGTACATAAAATACTTCACAAGTCCAATCCCCGTGATAATAAAGGTAAGGTCTCCAGTAAAAAGTTGTATCATCAATTGCAAGTGTTGTATCCCAATAATCCACTTCTTGCATTAGTTTAAGGTTTACCGTGTAGCAAGAGTAAGTTTCGCGTTTAAACTTTTCCAAAACAGAAGAAGATAAAACAGGCAGAGTTAAACTTGTTGAAAGAATTCTAATTAAAATTGGGACGTTCCAATAGTTATTATTAAAAGTATAGACTGCAGTTTGGTAAAATTTTTTATTTCTTTTGGCAGCAGTTAACCATTTATATGTGCATGCGGCTAAGTATTCTTTATGAAAGATTATATCGCCATCGGGAGCAGTAATTAAAAATTCACTTATATCTTCGCCTCTTTTTTCTAACTCTAAAACTGAATTTTTTGTACCCCATGCTCTATTGGCTGCGGCGCCTATTGCTTCACCTTCAATGTTGTCTGGGTGTACAAAAAACATTAATCTGTCCTCAAAAAAGTCCCCAAAATCTCGTTTTAATTTTTCACCTCGACTGGCATAATCAGCATCCTTTTTAGCTTTCCTTTCTTCTATTGAAACAGCTAGATAAATTAACTCCCTAGGGTAGTTTTGTTCCATAAGTCCTTTTATGCTTTTGCACAAAACTTCGTATTGTTCGCCGTAGTTTGCAATTACTATCAGATGTTTGGGAAATAAGTTTTTTTTAGGTAAAGTTTCAGAATTTGGTAAATTCTCTCTTTTCAATTTGTTTACTTCTTTAAGCCAATCTTTTTTTATATCAACTCTATACTGAATGAAACCAAGTATTCCGCCTGTAGTTAGCATAATCGCTCTGTACGCCCAGTAAACTGTTAACACCAGTAAAACATTAATCACAAGAAGTGGAGCGGAAAATCCAGCCCAGAATGGTGCTAGTAGTAATACCCAGATTAAAACACCTGGCAGAATTTCAAAAATTCTTTGAAAAAAATTGTCGTATTTGTCTACTAGTTTGGAAACCACAAATATTAAGTTACAATTAAACAAATTTTCAATTTACAAACATATGGATCGAAAAAATTATAACATTTTTGTAGGATGGAATCATGAAGCTAGGTTTATCACTTAGCCTTCTTTGGTTTCAAAAATATCTGATATTAAAGTAAGAGTTGGTGCATCTATGTCGCTGACAACAACTTCACTTTTTAATTTTGGCCTTGAAGTATGAGTTTAGAAGCAATGTATGCTTTTCTTACACTTAACTAATCTAGTTTACCGAGGACAGGAGTCGAACCTGCAAGTCCATTACGGACGCTGGTTCCTAAGACCAGTGCGTCTGCCAGTTCCGCCACCTCGGCATGTTTTAATTAAGTGTAAGATTTAGTTAAAGATCAGCCATAAAACCTTGGCAATGGCTTAAAGCATTAGAATTATAACGTGAAAAATCTTTAAGTTCCAGAAGAAAGTACAACAATTTTTAATTTTGGAGCTTCAATTTTCAATTGAAAATTGAAGCTTGTAAATTGTTAACTTTTAAATATCTGTATTTCTATTCTGAATAGGTATGCAATCATTATCTGAAACTTCAGGTAGTGTTGGAGTTGATGTAAATGCAAAATTACATGTTTCGGGATTATAATTTGGGGTTGGTGCCAATGCAGTAAAACTCAGAGTAAATTCAAAGAATTGACCAGGAGCTAGATTTCCAAGAGGAGTGTCTGTAACATCATTTATAACAATTTCGTTGTTTGTCTGACTCGTTAGGTAAGGAAGAATGCTGTCAAGAGTAGCTCCTGTACTGATTCTTGCATTTCCCCCAACAAACCTTAAATAGGTTGGATCCCAAGTATCCCTAAATCTTACAGCTGTAAATGTTGTTTGTCCTGTATTTGTAATTCGAATATTGAATCTTATAATTTCGCCAATTTGATAAACTCTATCTTCTAAAACTCTTTTGTCGATTGCTATGCCTTCTTCAAGCTGTGCTTGAGTTGTGCAGTTTAAATTGCAGTTAGGATCTACTGCATAATCACATTCTTCTATTGGCTGTCTTATTCCATCACCACAATAGTTACAAGTAGCTGCGGTTACAGGTTGATTAGCTTCAATTCCTCTACAGCTTCCAACTGGTTGTCCATTTGAGCATGATACAAATGTATTGGCCCCTGGTGCACTTCTTTCGCAATATTCCCCAGTTGCATTACAAATTCCATCTCCACAGAATGGAGCTGGTGGAGGAGGTGGTGTAACAACTTGTCTACAATATCTATATAAATATGATGGATTTTGGCATGTTGGACATCTTTCCTGACAGCTAATATTATCCATTCTTACACATCCGGCATCTCCTGCTCTTTGATTGCTTGTTCCGCAATTTTCCCAACCTGCCGGACATCCTGGTAATGTTGCTGCGCAAGTTGTTGGCGGATTAACAACACAGCCGTTGTTTGAGGCAGGTTGATCCTCTCCTCTTAAACATATACAAGATCCAGCACCTCCATCAGGATTTCTAATAGGATCACCATAAGTACAATAAGTTGCATCAGGCCACTCGCAAACAAGACCATAACATGCAGTTTCATTTGTACAGGAAACTTGCGCTTCAACTTTATCTGATTCTTTATAGATTAACGTTGTTGAAATCAGCGAAAATATACCAATTAATAAAAAAGTATATAATGCAAGAGTTAGTTTTAAGAATTTTTTTGCGTTTGCTGATCTTGAATGTCTCATAGTATAATTTTAAAACAGGCTATGTAGAAAATCAGTAAACAAATATATATATGAAATATAACATATAATACTGGTTTTGTTAAGTACTATATGCAGTTTTATTCGACAGATAAGCAGATCAAAGGAATTAACAATGACTTATAGCGTACAACACATAGCTGATAGTGATGGGTCCAGGGGTGTCACTATGCGCTATATGCTATCTGCTAGTTGCTAACTATGAAAAAAGACGACAGAAATACATTATTATTGGTTCTTTTTATACTTATTGTATGTATAGTAAGTCTTGTTGCGATTTTTACGATTATTTGGAGAATAATTGCGAACCCGGTTCGAGAAGCGGTTGCAGCTGTTAATCAATTTTTGGAAGGTGAACCAGAGTATAATTATAATTTTGACGTTCCAAAAACTAAGGCTGAAAATAAGAGTGAGAGTAGGAATCAGAATGAAGATAATGGTGAGAATAAGAATAAGACTGAGAACAATAAAGAAGAAAAGAAAGAGGAAGAAGTTAAAGCTTCAGACCCAGTTATTGTGTATGATTATAATTTTCCTGTATCTGAAAAGCCTTCCTATGGTCAAGTTGATCAATCATTGTTAAGCTTTCCCGATGCCATTGTAACGGATGCACAATTGGCAGGTTATGGAACGGGTTCAGATACTCCACAAATTAATATGCAAATTATTATCCCAAGAGTCAATGTTAATAGTCCAGTGTGGCAAGGACTCGGGGCCGATGATCTGTTGCAAAAAGGATTCTGGATTCACCCAGCGTCAAAAACTTTAGGCGAAGGTGAGGTTGTAATGCTTTGTCATAGAAGGCATTTTGGTCCGTACGACCCCAGAAGCTG
This sequence comes from uncultured Candidatus Saccharibacteria bacterium, assembly GCA_964607415.1. Classification (GTDB taxonomy): domain Bacteria; phylum Patescibacteriota; class Dojkabacteria; order J137; family J137; genus CAZSKK01. The sequence continues at coordinate 136,120 of CAZSKK010000001.1, forward strand.
TTGGTATCTAGATCAAATGCAAAAAGGTGATGAAATCTATCTTAAATATTTTGATACTTCTTTGAAATATGAAGTGGTGGGGATAAATGTTTTTGAAGGTAATGATCCTTTAATTTATTCAATAAATTCTTCAGAAGATTATATTAAAATCGTTACATGTACCCCTCTTTATTCCAATACGCACAGAATTGTAGTTTTGGCTAGGCGCGTGGACTAACAAAATGTGATGATTTCCTCACCACACGAATGGAATGAGTGAGGGAGAGGACTAAGGTGAGGGTTAGGTCGAAAACTGAGCCATAACCTCACCCCGAAAAAACACATTGTGCTTTTGAGTGCAGCTAACTAGCTCCGTTCGACAGCATAATATGCTGTCTCATCCTTAAAAGGAGAGGAAATCTATAGAGTGTAATCAACATTCCTGACTTTCTTCCTGTTCTTCGCATTTCCTTCTTTACTAACTCTTAAAAGAAGCGCAACACCAATAATTATAGAAATAGTACTACTACCTCCATACGAAAAAAATGGTAAAGGCATTCCTCCAAAAGGAATAACTCCTAAGTTTGCTGCAATATTTAAAAATGCTTGTATAGAAATCCAGGAAGTAACACCAACAGCAAGTAATGAAGAAAAGCGGTCAGGTGCCTTTCTAGCTACATCAATACCTAAAGAAGCAAAGTACAAAAATGAAATAATAACTAAAACTGCACCAACAAATCCAAACTCTTCAGCAATTACTGCAAATATAGAATCTGTATATGCTGCTTCTTGCAAAAATCCTAGTTTAAGCCTTGATTCACCATAACCTCTACCAAACAACCCACCATATCCTATTGCTACAATGCCATTCCAGCTTTGAAAACTTTCTCCAAGCTTTGAAGATTGACTAGGTTCGCCTTTAGTAAGGATTTCTAAAAATGATTTTAATCTTTGCCTTCTGTAATCTACTGCAAGCAGTGCAATTGTGCCAAAAATACCTGAGAATAATAAAATGATAATACTGCTTATTGTGTAAATCGCATCTGTACCTGAAACATAAAATACACTTAAAACTGTTAAAACAATAATTACAGCTGTATCCAAATCTTTTTGTGCAAGAATCAGAAGACTTACAAACCCAAGAAGCATAAGAAATGGGGTGATTATGTTAGTCATTTGATCCTTTTTTATATCTTTAATTCTTTTAAGAATTGGCCGTTCGCGGGATAGCCACGCAGAAAGGTAAATTATAAATGCAAGCTTTATATATTCAGCTGTTTGGAAGTCAAAAAAACCAAGATCAATCCATCTAGTTGCACCATTTAAAGTTTTAATAAATGGAAAATTTAATCGTGCATTACCATCTGCTTCAATTCCGCTTAAAGCTTCTGGAAGCATAATGATTAGCAGGACAATACCGATAGTTAGCAAAGGAGCACTTAATTTTCTGAGTACCTGAAGAGGTGTCATATACACTCCAAAACCTAAAATTACACCTCCAATGATCCAGATTAATTGTTTTTTAAAGAAGAAAAATGTATCACCTTGATTTTTATTTGCTCCATAAGCACTTGCGCTAAAAATCATTAATAAACCTGCAAGCAGCATAAGTGAAACTAGATATACAATAGTCATGTTTGGTAGAACAAATTCTCTTTTCTTAGGAAGATCTTTGTTTGTCCTGACTACTTTTTTACTTTTTGCAACCGAGTGTTTGGTTTTCTTTTTCCGGTTCAGTAAGTTGGTGTATAGCATATAGCGTTTAGCTTATAGCAAATAGTAAATAGAAAAATTGTAACTAGTAAATTAAAACACTTAACCTTTAACTTTTAACCTGACTACATCTTATCGTGTTTATCATAAAAAAGAAAAAGAGAAAAAGGAAGAGGGGTTATTCGACAAACTTATGTTATTTGTTGTAGAATTGGTCGTGAACGTTTATGAGTTCCATGTTTTCGAGTTAGCGAGTTAAAAATGGTTCATCCAAAATACTCTTGCTTCTTGATTTATTCATGAATCTTGAATCAGTTATCTTTTCTTTATTCGATATTCAACAATCTATAATTCTAAATTATTCAACATTCTAAACTATGATTAATAAACTAACTTCAGTCTTTGACTCAAATAACAAACAAATAAAAAAAACAGAACCTACTTTAAAAAAGATTAGAGATCTTGAAAAACAAGTGTCGCAAATGAGTATAGATCAGATTAAAAAAAGGGTTTCTGAAATGAAAGCTGATTTGGCGAAGAATAAAGCTGAAATTCCGGAAGATTCAAAAAGATCTTTGAGAAAGGTAGAGAGAACAAAAGGACTGCCCTCTTATGAAATTGAAATTCAAGAAAAATTAAGAAACTATCTTCCGGAAGTTTTTGCATTTGTGAATGAAATTTACAAAAGAAAAATGGGGTTTGGCTATCATGACGTTCAGCTGCAAGCAGGAATTGTTTTAGCAGATGGACAAAGGTTGGTAGAAATGAAAACAGGAGAAGGAAAAACCATGACGTTCCAACTTCCTTTAGCACTTTACGCAATTGCTGGAAGAGGTGCTCACCTTGCAACAGTAAATGATTACCTGGCAAAAATAGGTGCAGAATATGCTGGCCACATTCTTTCTGATTTAGGAATTTCAGTTGGTGTAATTACACCTCAGGAATCATACAAATTTATTACCGATGAAGAAGTGAAAAGCTTAAAAGGTGAGGAAAGTTACGGAGAAAGAAAGAAACAAAGAATGCAGATAGATAATATGACCGGGTTAAATTTACTTTCTTGTACAAAAAAACAGGCATATGAGTGCGATATAACTTATGGAACAAATAACGAATTCGGATTCGACTATCTTAGAGACAATATGGCATCGGATCTTTCCAGAGTCTCTCAAAGAGAGCTTTACTTTTGTATCATCGACGAAGCTGACTCAATTCTGATTGATGAAGCAAGAACTCCTTTGATCATTTCAGCTACTCCATCGGACTCAGATACAGAAAAATATGTAAGGTTTGCCAGTGCAGTTAGGGACCTTATCGAAGATGTAGATTATACAGTTGATCATAAAGATAGGGCAGTAACATTAACTGAAGAAGGCATCAAAAAAGTTGAATCTATCTTAGAAGTACCAAATCTTTGGGATGATTATTCTATGGCATATCACCTTGAAAATGCATTAAAAGCAAAAGCTTTATTTAAAAAAGATGATGAATATTTGCTTCGAAATGGCGAAGTATTAATTGTTGATGAATTCACAGGACGTGTAATGAAAGGTAGAAGATATTCAGAGGGTCTTCATCAGGCTATTGAGGCAAAAGAAGGTGTTGAAATTAAACAAGAAAGTAAAACTTATGCAACCATTACGTTCCAGAACTTTTTCAGGATGTATAAAATTCTTTGTGGAGGCTCAGGAACAGTTTTAACTGAAGCAGAAGAGTTTTTTAAGATTTATGGTCTTGAATCAATGGAAATACCAACTAATAAACCTACAATTAGAGCTGACCACCAGGATAGAATTTTCAAAAATCAAACAGCAAAATTTAGAGCGGTAGCCGCTGATATAAAAGAAAGATACGAAAAAGGGCAACCAGTATTGATAGGTACAGTGTCAGTTGAAAAGTCAGAATTGTTATCAAGACTTTTGGATGAGCAAGGAATCCCACATGAAGTTCTGAATGCTAAGTATCACGAACAAGAAGCAAGAATTGTAGCTTTGGCTGGTAGAAAAGGTGCTGTTACAGTTGCAACCAATATGGCGGGAAGAGGAACAGATATTGTTATTGGAGGAGGGTCCAGAGGTGATGATGCTTGGAAAGAAGTTGTTGAACTAGGGGGTTTATATGTGATTGGTACTGAAAGACACGATTCCAGGAGAATTGATAATCAGTTAAGGGGTAGAACTGGAAGGCAAGGAGAGCCAGGAGAGACCAGGTTCTATGTTTCCTTAGACGATGAAATAATGAGAGTTTTAGGAGGTGAGGTTATGTCTAGAATTTTAGGAATGGTAAGAATGGATGAAGATATGCCAATTGAACTTAAACTAATTTCAAAGCAAATAGAAACAGCTCAAAAAAGAATTGAAGGCATGAATTTTGATAGTAGAAAAAGAGTTGTTGAATATGATGATGTGATGAACCAGCATAGAGAAGTATTCTACTCAAAAAGATTTAGCTTTTTAAATAGAGTTGAAAATTCTTTGGGTAGATTTAAAGACGATGCAAAATTTTTGGATTTAAACCTTGAAGAAAATAAAGATTTAAGATCCAATTATGAATCTAAAGTAATAGAAGCTCAAAATAATATTAAATCTGAAATAGAAGATATAGTAATGGAAGAAGCTGCAAAGATTGTAACTTTGAATTCACAAGGAAAACTTTCGGATAAAGATATTGAAGAACTAACAAAAGATTTCTTAACTTTAATTCCAGAAGATTATCTTTCTGGAATTTTGGAAACTTCAGAAAGTGAAGTTTCTGAAAAAATCGCTGAAAGCCTTAAAGGTAAAAAGTTCATTGATATACAAAATTATCTTTTAGATTTAGTTAACAAGGCCTTTATACAAAGACTTTCAGAGTTTAGGTCGGACCTATACCCTCTTTCAAAGCAGTTGGTTTTACAACAAATGGATTTTAAATGGGTTGATCATTTGGAAATAATGACTGATATTAGACATGGAATTGGGCTTCAAGGATATGCTCAAAAAGATCCTTTGGTTGAATATAAAAATAAAGCTTTTGGCGTATTTGAATCATTAATTAGAAATATAAATTCTGAGATTGCAAGAAGCTTATTTAGAATTCAAAAAGTAGCAAGACAAGAACAGCCTGTAAATATTTCTACAAACGAAGAAGAAATAGAAGATATATTAGTTGGAGATAGAGAGTCTATTGTTAGTGGAGGTAACAATAAACTTAAGTCTATAATCCAGGATTTAGAAAAGAATAGGCAAAGCACAGAAGCAACCGCTAAAGGCAATTTATCAGAAGGTAACGCAACAATAAAAAAAGGTGTTAAAGAATTTGGAAGAAATGATAAAGTTAGTGTTAAATATTCAGATGGAAAAATTGTAAAAGACGTTAAGTACAAGAAAGTTGAAGATGATGTTAAGAGCGGAAAAGCAAGCATTTTAGGGTAAGAGGTAGAGAGCATTAGAGCATAAAGCCTGGGTTAACTGGTAATGAAGCTAATTTTTGGTAGTAAATGAGATCGAATGATTCCTGAAATCTTAGAACAAAAAGAAGTAATTCTTTCAAAAATCCAAAAGGCTGGAATAGATATAGACAATATTCACTCTGTACATCTTTTTGGTTCACATTTTTGGGGATATGCAAATGAAAATAGCGATATAGATTTATACATAGTTTTAAAATCACCAAAAGATAAAGTTCCAGATATAGATAATCTTTCACTACACTATCAAATAACCACTGAGGAAATTAATCAAAAAATTTCAAATGGAAGCTGGGCAAGCTTTTACGTTTTGAATTATTGTTCGGAATTATTGTATGGCGAAAAAGTTAAAACTATTGAGTATCCTAAAGAGAAAATTAATGATTATCTAAAAGAAAAATCCGAAGATTATAATTTGATTGATGAAAAGGGTTTACCGTTTGCGTTCATTGTAATTATGCTTCGAGTTTTTTTTCTAAACTTTGTTAACGGGATTAAGTCTTTTGAGCTTACAGATTTTAGAAAGTGCAATGGTCTGTCTTTTGATCAGAAATCGTTTTTAGAAAGAAAGTATCAAGATTTGTATGGTGATAGAAGTTTCAATGATCACGATAAGTCTGAATTTAAAAAGATATTTAAAGAACTTGATTTAAGAATTTTCAATTTACAACTATAAAAAATTTTCAAAATTAGACGCGATACTAGTGAAAATCGTAAATTTTTTAAATTGGTAATTTTCATATATCTGGTCTCTAACTTTTGATTTCTGACTTTATGTTAGAATACAGTATGACTTCAATTCCATCTAAATACAAACCATTCTACTGGGATGTAGATATTGAAAATCTCGATACTAATAAATACAAAAATTTTATTATAGAACGGGCTTTGGAGAAGGGACGAATTGATTTATTGGTATGGATTTTTTCTGTTTACACTGTTTCAGATGTTCTTCACGTTTTATCCGATTCTAAGAATATTTCTAATGCCACCAAGTTACTTTGGGGTAAGGTTTTGATATGATCTTCAAAGAAGCACTTCCGACATATTCATACGAATTATTAAAACGAGTTAGTAAAAATACTGGTTTTTCAAAATTTTATTTAGCTGGAGGCACAAGTCTGGCCTTACAAATTGGTCACAGAAAGTCGGTTGATTTAGATTTTTTTTCTTCTGAACCTTTTTCGTCAAATATTACTTCCGAACTTAAAGATGATTATAAAGCAATTTCAATTTCTAACAATTCAATTGAACTTATAGTTGAAAATACGAAAGTTATGTTTTGGTATTTTGCATTTCCTTTAATAAAAGAACTTGTTAAAAAAGAAAAGCTGTCATTAGCTGATCCACTAGATATTGGATTAATGAAATTGCTTGCCATTCAAGGTAGAACTACCAAAAAAGATATTATCGATCTTTATTTTATTGACAAGGAAATAATAAAGCTTGAGGATTTATTAGAACTTTTTGAATCGAGCTATAAAGAAACTTCTTTTAACGCTTATTCTTCACTTAAAAGCTTATTTGATATAGAAAAGCTAAAAAATGATCCAATGCCAGAGATGCTAAAAGAAGTTAGTTTTGATGAAGCTTTTGAATTAGTTACTGATAAGATAGGTAGGCACTTGAAGCAAAAATTTAAAATGTAGTTAATTTGTTAACTAGTAAAAAGTTGGTTAGTTTTGTGTTACCAATTAACAGGCTACTAATTGACCTCTTGCATTTAAAATCAAAAATTTCAAATCTACAATCAATAAGCTAGTATTTTAAGCTTCCGCTATCACCCACTCTCCAATATGCAACACCTTTAATCCCATAATCTGCAGCAAGTTGTTTTCTAAGCTCAAAAGATTTTTGAGTAGGATAAACAACAATTCTTTTTTCGTTTTCAAAAATATATTCTCCTATTGCTTCTCCCCATTCCTCGTTAAAGTTTTCTGTCAGGTTGTAGCCATTTTTAACTTTTTCTATGTCTTTATAAAAGTATGCATCGGCAGGTTCCAAGTTTCCAAACAATCCAATTTTAAATTGGTTTCCTTCTTTTATTACTGAAGTAATTTCTCTATCAGACCAGTCATAAGCATATGTATGTACACCTAAAACTATTTTTTCTCTTGGAACCTCAGAATAAATTGCGTATTTAATAACAAACTCCATCCATTCTAAAGGTGCGATTGGACCGGCTTTTTCACTTCCAGCTCCGTAAAATTCGTATGTCATGATTCTAAGTTCATCAACCAAATCAGAAATTCTTTTGTAATCTTGTGTAATTCTTGTTTGTGGGAGTGCATTATAATCTACTAAATCTCCCCATTTGGGAAGAACTGTGAATACAAGCTTTTTATTTATTTCTTGAAGTTGATCCGAAAGCCTTTCTAAAAAAATGAAAAATTTATCTTTGTCTTTAAGGTAGGTTGATTCGTAATCAAGATCAATTCCGTCATATCTGTTTTCAACCACATTTTTAACGATTTCATTTATGTGTCTATTTAAATTTTCATCATTATTTAAAACTTTGTTTAAAATCTCATGATCAAAAAGAGTTATAGTAGGTATAAGTTCAATATTATTCTGGGAAGTAAAATTAATAAAATCTTTTCCGTTACTATAGCCGTTTTTTTTCAATGAGCCGTCCTCATTAACCCAGAACCAGACTGGACTTACTGAATCAAAATTATCTTTTTGTTCTTTAATAACACTTAAACCATCTGGTATGTCATAATCGGGAATCCAGCCTGTTACAAAAAGATCATTAATGTCTTTGGATTTTTTCCCAATAGAGCTTATTGCGTCAAATTCCAAATCTTTTTCCGATCTACTGGAAACTTTAACTTCAGTGGTGGCAGTTACGTACCGTGTGTGGTTAGGAAGATATAAAACTGAGGCTAAAAAGACTGGAGTTTGCAAAATAATTAATCCCAGGAAAAACAAATTGAGTTTTTTTAGGGTGAAAAGTTTACGCATAATTTATTGTATCACAGTTTATATCCCGCTTTTCTCATCCCTTCCCCTTAATCTAAGGGGAGGGAGCTTTAGCCGGAGTGAATACAAACTGTGATAGAATGCTCATATGAAATACAACAAACTAACTCCCGAAGAAGAGCGAATCATTGTAAATAAAGGCACTGAGTTCCCCTTTACAGGAGAATATGATAATTTTTACGAACCTGGAACTTTTATTTGTAGGCGTTGCAATAATCCTCTTTTTTCTTCAAAAGCAAAATTTGATGCTCATTGTGGCTGGCCTGCTTTTGATGATAGTTTTCCAAATGCTCTGAAGAGACTTCCAGATCCAGATGGTGTAAGAACAGAAATAAAATGTGCAAATTGTAATGCACATTTAGGTAATGAATTTATTGGCGAACAATTGACAGATAAGAATGTTAGAGAATGTGTAAATTCACTTTCGATTAAGTTTGTTAAAGAAGGTGAAACAATACCTGAGGTTATTAAATAATAAGCAAGCTCCTGCGCTTCAAGCGCAGAAGCTTGTAATCCTATTCTAGATTTAACATTGCTTTAACTTTTTCATTCACTCTATCTAATCTCTCGGCTGCTTCTTGACCCATTAAAGCTAAAATTTGTTGTCGTTTGAAATTTCTAATCTCTTCCCATGCTTTTACACCATGTTGTCCTTGAGCATTTTCAAGCAAAGTACTAGTCGAACCATTGTTAATGTCTTTAATTACTGATACTCCAACATCAGCATATTTCATTAAGAATTTTACTTGATGAAGATATTTTGTGTCATCATGGCTTACTAATCTGGTGGTACGTCCTGCTTCAAAAGAGTTTAATTCAGATTTATCACCTGTAGCTTGATTTATGACTGCAGTTGTATAAAGTTGCCAAGCCTGAACAGGGACTTTACCTAAATCTTTTCCTTCTATTAAATTTGTATATAGTGCTTTATATGCAAGTAGTCCATTTATAAGATCTGCTTTATCTTTCTCAGGAATATCTTCACCTTCCAACTCAGCAAGCATTTGATCTATATCAAGATTAACTGGTGCGGGGAATAATTCTCTATTATCTTCAGGTGAAGGCAATATTCCAACTAAATCTACATTCAAGGAAGCCATACCTACTACACGTTCATGTGCAGGTTCTACAGGTCTTCTATTTAGTTCTGTACCGCCATTTTCAATATATTTTGATGCCTTGACATTAGAGATTAATTTGTCACTATCGGCAAGCATCACTACGAATACATCCTCTCTTTTGCAATTAGCAGTAGCTAAATAGCACTCTAAAACTTGTTCAACATAAAAGGCATGACCTTTATGAGTTAAATCATAACTTCCAGGCACATATACAATATGCTTTCCATTTTGTTTTTCTTCCCGGATTCGACTTTGTACTTCTGTTAAACTCCCTGCAATCTTACTCAGAAGTTTTTCAGTTGATTCTTCTGTTCTTACATCAGGTAGTGTTAACCCTGCCTCTGGGTCAATAATGATACCAATCTTCATTCCCATCTCATAAATCTCTTGTCCGGAAGTATTTTCACCAGGGTATTGTTTTTGAGGTTCTACTGTTATAGGTTTTGTTTTAGGCATATCTGGAGTTGTATCCATAAAAAATATTATTAAATTATACAATAAAAGGTTTAAAAATTTTAACCTAGTAAAAAATTATCTGCAACCATAAAATGGCAACAGTTTGATATTGCAAAAATCACTCACTATTTTGGGGAGGAATAAATGTGTAAATTCACTTTCGATTAAGTCTGTTAAAGAAGGTGAAACAATACCTGAGGTTATTAAGATTCCACAGGGCAAATTGTGAAATTATGTTGAAATACTAGTTGATTTTGATAGTAAATAACTTCTTCGCCTAGCCACATTGGAATGTTTGGGTTATTGCTGGTACATTCGTAATGGTATTGCCACCCACCATTCACAATAGCAAAATCTTCATCGAGTCTAATTCTTTCAGCGTATGCATTTACTATTTCAGATAAAAAAATCATTATATCTTTTTCTATAATTCCTAATTCTTCAATCTTGCTATGTTCAATTGTGCCACCTGCATATACCCTTGTGTAAGTAATTGCTCCAACTTTAATAATCTCTTGGCCTCCAGTAGTTCTGGGATTGTGCCCTGCCCATTGGTCTGTGGAAAGAACCCTTTCGTTGTCTAATCCGTTTGTAGTTATTGACAAACCATCCCTTTCTGAAGCTTGAGGCGTTGTTGTAAAGCTGTTGAGAAGGCTTTCTGCAAAAGCTGATTTTATTTCTAGTGGAATTCCGTTATTCATAAGTTACTAAAATGATTAAGTGGTTAAATCTATCTCAATTTTTCTATCAATATATTTATCGTTGAACATTTCTGGTGGAGTAAGTCTTTGGATGAATACCAGTAAAAATTATATTTATTATCTACAGAGTAAAATAAATTTGAAATCCATGGATCGCCATCTTTTGTAGCTACTGAAATAGTCATGTATAAATTATCTTCGATGATTTTTTGTGCTTTTTGTTCGTTAGTCATGATTAAATAATAGTTCAATCCTATAATTAAGTTAAGTACACTTATCAAAAAACTCAAAAATCCTGTCGTAACTATCAGGTGCAAGAGCGTGACCATAATCTTCTTCTATGACTAATTCTACTTTTGCACCTTCACTTTTTAAATAGTTAGCATAGTGCAAACATCTTTCATACTGATTCTTACCAAATATCGATTTAATTTTTTCATTTAAAGTAGGATCGATTAAATCTGCCTCGAAAGAAAGTGGATCGTTAGTTTGGTTAGTATCGAGCACACCTACGTATAAAAAGAATTTTAATGATAAAAATTGATGTTTACTAAATCTTTGTCCCTTGATTGTCTCTATATCATCAACTCCAAAAGGATATGGTAAGGTTACATCGCTAAGGCTTTTTTCTGGATAAATATAATTACCTGCAAGCGGTATTGCAATTGCTTCCACAATATCCGGGTACAATAGGCTAAACCGATTAACCATATTTGCGCCTGCAGAAACTCCAGCAGCAAATATCTTCTTGTATAAGTTATATTTTTTTGATTCAAGTGTATTTCTAAGAGCGTTAATGAAATTTAGAATTTCTATATCCGGTCTTCTATAAAATTCACCCCAATCATCAGACATAACTGGCTTTGCTAACATTTGAGAATCTTGCGGGATTATAGAGCTTGTGCCTTGAAATCTCGGAAGAACAGGCATTATTGCAATTAAATTATGCCTATCACAATCTTGTTTTATCATTTCAATATCATCTTTAGCAGCGCTTATAATATCTTCATATGCCATTCCATCAAAGCTTCCATGTCCCCAAAGTAAAATTCTGAATTTTTTATTAGATCCTTCTAAATAGTCAGGAGTTATAACATAGAAAGCATATTTACTCTTTGAATCAAACTCAATTGATTCTCCTAAAGTAACAGTTTCGTTGAAAAATAGTTTAAGATTTGCCATTATAAAATATAATCCGAAATATGAATATAACTTTTATAAGTTGATAAATCTTTACCTAAAACCAATATATCAATTTCTGGCCACTTGTGTTGAATTTTCTTCGCATCTTTTTTGGAAATCCACTCTAATGAATCTAAAAGTTTCATTTTAGATTTTTGTTTTCCATCAACTTCAACTTTATAAACTGTAAAAGCATCATCAAATAATATCTCCCCACTTGATGTTTGAATTGTTTTTAAATGCAAACTTAAAAACTTAAAATTTTTATGATTTAAAACTAAACCCGTATTCATCTTAAAAGCTCTTGTTAGGGTATTTTCAATCTTTTCGCCAAAAAACGGTTTACTACTTGGCAAATTATAAAAATTAACTTTGGACTGAGGATGAGATTTTAGAAGGTAATTTCCATTAGAATCCGAACATAAAAAACCTATAAAAAAAGTTTTGACTCCTTTGTCCTCCAGTTCCAGAGGCTCTCCTATCTGACCGTCAGGCAGGTACTTAGCAATTGCTTTAACACCTTTCAATGTAATAGAATAAATCCCATCAGATTTTTCAACAAAGCCTTTTGCAATTAATTGGTTAAGGTGAAAAACGATATTGTCTTCAAAATCGTAGCCTGAAGCTAATGTCCCGTATCTTTGACTGTTTTGTGTAAATAATCTTTTTAGTATGATTTTTTGAAGCTTATGCATGTTAAGTGTAGTTGGCTACTCTGAAAAATAGACGGTTAGTATTTTAAAATAAGAATGTGTCTACATTTCGTCAGATTTGACAATCTGCTCGATGTGACACCAGTTCGTTGTTTTCTCAATATTATTTTAAATATTAACATCTCAATTATGTTTACGGAAATTTTTGCACTGTGCCTTTTAGTTAATGATTTTGAAAAATCATTAGATTTTTACAAAAACACACTTGAACTTGAAGTGAATTCTACTAATAGTAAGTTTGCTGATTTTAAACTGGGTGCAACTTCTCTTGCTATTTTCCAAAAAGATGAAGCAACTCAAATGTTTTCTTCAAAATATATAAAAACTGGTGGAGGAAGTGTAATTGCTTTTCAAGTTACTAACATTAACAAATCTTGTGAAAGTTTAAAGTTAAAAGGTGTGGAAATTATTGAAGATCCTAAAACCACAGCGTGGGGACAAAAAGTTGCATACTTTTTAGATCCGGATTTAAATATAATCGAAATTTCTGAAAAATGAATGGTTTAGTCAAAAAAACAATTCATGATGAATCGAAAATGATACTTCCACCAGAAATTGTAGCCGTTGGAGTAGATTTTCCAAGAGACTTAGAAAAGCTCTGGGCACTGGAATTGTTTGCAGAAGAAATTCCTGTTGAAGAGTTGGCTTGGCACTTGGATCTACCCTTCTTCTGGCAGCCTGATATACCTTTTAGTTTAAAGCCGAAGGAAGTTTTAGCAAATCCAGACAAGTATGAATACAGAATGAGTAGAATTATGGGTGTTGATGAAAGCTTTCCAATTCATGTTATTTTTTGGAAAGAAAGGTGGGTAATACTTGATGGACTACACAGGTTTTGTAAACAAGTTGTTCAAGGGAAACCTGTTGTTAAGGTTAAAAAGGTACCGGTTGATTGGGTTGATAAAATTAAGCCTGATTAATTTAGTTTATACGGCTAAGAGGATACTATGCCTCTTGAGGTACAGTTTGGAACTTAGGCTTATGAACAACAATAATTTCATGTCCCACTTTTATTTCATAAGTACCATCATCTTTCCGAAATTGTTTAACGTATTCAGCTATGTCTAATCTATTTTGTTCAGTAATCTCATCAGCACTAATACCTCCTAAAACTACAGGCATTACTCTTATAAGTTCATCAATACTCTCCCATTTAAAATGACTCTCTACTATTTCAGTATCGAAGTTAATACCCTTACTAGCCAGGTGTTCTTTTACATCTCCAATATTAAACTCATGCCCATTATGTTTTACGCCTTCAAACTCTTTTATGAATTGTGTATACTGGCTTTCAAGATCTGACATAGTGATTATTACTTTTCCCCCATCTGAAAGTGAATTAAGCATTTTATCTAACTGATCCAAAGGATCAGGTAAATATCTCATAACATGAGATGCGCAAATACAATTTGGTCTTCCTATACTCTCTGGCTCCAAATTCTGAAACGAATCAGTTACAACTGTTGCATCAGGAAATTTTTCTCCAAGAATATTATGGTATTTATTTGAAGGTTCAATCAGAATAGCTTGTGAGAATTTATCTATGTAAGCATCTAACATGTCTCCTGTGCCAGCCCCAACCTCAATCAATTTATTTCTCTTTTCTGACGGCAAAAATCTATCTACAAGTGCAGCAACTGCATTTTTCAAAATCTCTTTCTCGTCGTAGACCATTTCTAGGAAAAATAGAAATGTTTCATCTTCATAAGCCGCCGCTTTTCTATGCCCGTTATCATTTTGCGCAGGTAAATTGGCTTGATCAGTAACTAAAGTTGCATCCATAAGTAACATTATTAAAATTTAATTCCGATTCAGGATACCTGCTTATAATATTAGTGTCAATATAAAACGGTAACAATTACAGAGTTTTGTAAAAAGATTAAATACCTGTCTATAAAAGTTTTATAGCTAAATTTTAGAAAAAATACTAGAGGGTTTATCTATCTACTTAAATGTGGCAGCAAAAATGATGTTCGTAAGCGCCGTCAGGCAGAAGATGTGGTAAAAAATAGTTAGCTTGTGACTAAATATGTGGAGGCTTTTGTTTAGCACTGAAGTCAAATTTTCCTAGAGCAGAAGGTACAAAAAGGTCCATTTAGCAACGGACGAATTTACAATGCACTTAATACATTCAAAAAAAACTAAAAGCAGCGGACGAGGCTCGAACTCGCGACCTCCTCCTTGGCAAGGAGGCGTTCTACCAATTGAACTACCGCTGCTTTTAGTTTTCCTTGGCAAGGCTCAACATGACATTTAGTCATGTTTCGTACCAATTGAACTACATCCGCTAACTCTTTTTTAAAAGAACTTGACATACGACCTCTTTCTTGGCAACGAGACAGGATATTATCCTGTCGAGTGTTCTAAAGGAACTGCTAATTGCTCAACATGACATTTAGTCATGTTTCGTACCCCTCTTCGAGGATTAATATCTTCTAAGCTCAAACTGCGCTTTGCTTGTTTTCACTAAGAATCTATTAGCAATTGTCTGCCAAAGGCAGATCCGCCTCTGGCGGAAACTACCGCTGCTAAATAGAGCTTTTTTCTCTCAGCACGACATTTAGTCGTGCTTCGTCCCTCTGATTATAGTAAAATTATTGATATGAATCAAAGGATTTTACCAAAAAATGTGAAAATTTTGTTAGTAGGAGGTCATTTAACTCCTGCCTTATCTGTTTTAAAAGAGTTAAGAAGACGAGGTTACTCTAATTTTATCTGGGTTGGTGTTAAATATAATCAAGCTGGAAACAAAGAACTGTCGCAGGAATACAAGATTATTCAATCTGAAAATATAAAATTCCTAAATCTAAAATCTGGCAAACTTATTAGAGCAATTGGACCTTCAAACTTTTTTTATGCAATCAAACAATTTTTCTTTCTTATTTTAGGTTTTATACAAGCATTTTTTATTGTTTTAAAGAATCGACCTAAAGTTATCCTTTCTTTTGGCGGATATCTTGCTGTGCCAATAGCAATTTGGGGAAGAATCCTTGGAGTTAAAGTAATAACGCATGAACAAACAATGGCAATAGGGCTTGCAAACAAAATTATTGGAAAGTTTGCCAATAAAGTTCTTTTAAGCTGGGAAAGAAATCTTTCAGAATATTCAGCAAAAAAAGCTGTTTTGATTGGAAATCCTATTAGAAAAGAGCTTCTGGTAAAAGTTGAAAAGAATATTACGAAAGATTTAGACCCTAAGTTACCAACAATCTTAATTTGGGGAGGTAACCAAGGTGCAAATGAAATTAACAGGCGAATATTTCTAATTTTAAGTAGATTAATGATTGTAGCAAACGTAATTCATCAAACAGGAAATTCATCTGTTACTAAAGATTATCAAAAGGCTTTATCCATTAAAGAAGCGCTTCCTGAAAATCAAATAAATAGATACATAGTTAAAGATTTTTTTAATACAGACGAAGTTTCTGAGGTTTTACAAAATTCTGATTTGTTATTTAATAGAGCCGGGGCAAACACAATTACCGAAATTCTGGCTTTAGGCAAACTTACTATAATTATGCCAATCCCTTGGGTTTCGGGAAATGAGCAATTTTTAAATGCAAAGGTTGTTGAAGAAACTGGCTTAGGTTTTATTCTTGAGCAAAAAGATAATTTAAGCCACGAAACTGTTTATCAAACAATTCTTTTAGGCTTAAATCAAGCAAAACAGCATAAAGGTTTTAACAATAAGGATTTGGATGAGTGTAAAGAATTGGCATCTAAAATGATTAATCTAGATGCACCAAATTTGTTTGTGGATGAAATGGAAAAGCTTTTAGCGTAAGACGTTACAAGTTAGATGTAAGACGAGAATTAAAATTATCAATATACAATTAAAAAAATTTTGCAAAATTAAAACTCGAAGTAATTGGAAATTGTAAATTCTTTAAATTGTTAATTTTCAGATCCCTGATCTCTAATCTCCAATAGCTAATCTCTAGTCTCAATCATCCAACCTCATATAGTGCTTATAAATCTTACTCTTTTCAAATTCTCCAATAATTTCTTTTTTCTCGTAAGGAGATTCAAACCAAATATGTGCAGGTTTTTCAATATAAAAGCTTTGAAAATATTTTTTTACTTCCTCAATTGTTAACAACTTAGCAAATTTTACAGCCTCTTCGTACATATATTTATAAGACTTTTCTTCGGTTAGTGCATCTGTTGAAATATTTGATGAATAGTTAGGATCGTAGCTAATACTTCTTGTGAATATATATTTACTAATTTCACTTTCAAACCATTTAACGCCCTGCTCTGTATCTAGAAACTTAATACATTCAGATGTAAGTAAATTATAAAGATGCTCCAACACATCCTCTAAATTTTTCTTTTCAAAAGTCATATAAAAGCCCTTGTTATAATTACTCCACCCTGCTTGAATCCATAATGACTGACTTGCATATATTAAGCCTTTTTGCTCTCTTAAAACCCTAAAACTCTGGTAGTTCATTAGTGCAACAACCAAATGGAAAAATACATTATTTTTGTATTCTGGTTCTTTTTCCATCTGGTCAAAGAAACTAATAGTTAACTCAACTCCCTTAGCTTCGTCATCCTTAAAATGATCATATTTGAATTTATTTTTGATAATCATTGGCTTATATCTGACACCTTTTTTACCTGCAGGTATAATATCTACAAATTCTGAGATGCTATCAATTAGCTTAGGAGAAGGTTTTTTATTAGTTTGGACAGCAATTATGCAGTTTTTTTGATGAACAATGTTGTCTTTGTATTTAATTAAATCATCAACTGTAATTTTCCCAATGCTTTCTTCAGTTCCAATTACTCTTCTATTAAAGCCTTTGTAGTTATCTTCAAAAATAAATCTTAAGTATGCAAGTTGTGGATCTTTTTCTTCTTTCTTTTTTTGATTTAATTCTGCAAGTACAATTCCTTTCTCCGTTTCCAGAAACTCAGCAAATCGTTCAACAGGATAATCCATTACATATTTTAAAAGCTCTAAACATCTTAAAGCTCCTTTTGGATGGCTTGTAGCATAGAAATTTAACATTTTATTGCCCGTCCAAGCGTTAGGGTAAATTTTTGGTTTATTTCTGTTTCCAAACTCAAAAGCCCTCTGCTCTTCTCTAGTTTTTAAAACTTTATTAGGATTCATTAACATGTGCTCCATTAAATGAGCAGTACCGGCAGGAACCCCAACTTGGTCTTCAAAATAATTCCCTCCTTTGAAAAGTATATTTACATCAAAATCTTGAATGTCTTTTTTTACTGAAATTAGAAGTTTAAGGCCAGTTGAAAGCTTAAATAAATGATTTTGGGCTTTGTAACGGCTGTCATCCCAAGTATCGAGTAGCGTTAGGGATTTTGTTAGTTTAGTCATAAGATTCAGGAATAGGTTCAGTTAATTAAGTTAACTAGTTGACAGTTAGTTTGTATCCAAGGCTAATTAACTACAAACCAATTAACAAATTGACTTTAATGAAAACTATTTATAATTACAAATTGCGTAGTTTTGTTATTTTATCAATATTTCGACAAGCCCAATATGACAAAATAGCATTGCTTTGACCTCAAACCTATTGCTTCGTTATATCCAATTGGTCTCCTTGGGGATTATTTTGCTGCATTGCAAGTAACTCTGTAGGATTTGTTGTAATCAAGTTATGTTCGTTTTCACTTGCTACAACTTGAATTGCCACATGATTTGCTCCTGCAAAAAATAATCCTTGTCCAACTCCAGCTGAAAGTAAAAATGATTTTTCTCCTTCAGTTAAATAAAACACCTTTTGAAGTTTATCAATTGCTGCTGGTGATTGTTTTAAAAGTAGTTGCATTGAAGCGTTGTTTACTATTGCTTTCCCAAAGTCAGAGCTTAAAAAATCGTCTACATCTTGCGTAATTGTTGTTAAACCTAAAGCATATTTTCTAGCTCTTTTTGCTATTGAATAAACAAATCTTGCAGCATCCTCGTACTGCATCATAATCCAGGCTTCATCGATTATTAATAATCTTTTTCTTTTATCTCTTTTAATTTTATTCCAAATGTAGTCAAGCATTACGTACATAGCCATAGGACGAAGGTCATCAGTTAGATCTCTAATGCTAAAGACTGTAAATGTATTGTGAATGTCAACTGTGGATCTTCTATCAAATACTCCTGAGGCTGAACCTTTAAGATACTTTTCTAACCTTCTAGCCATGGAATGAGCTTCTTCCTCTGCCATTGCATTTAGAATTTTATACAAATCTTCAAGCAAAGGTGGTTCATTGCCGTGAGTCGATGGATCAGGCGTGATTCCTTTTTCTTTATAGGTAAGAATCAAGGCTCTATCCATAATTGCATCTTCTTCTGGCGATATTCCGCCTAGCATAATTTTAATTAATCCCTTTAAAGAAAGAATTTTAAATCTCAATTCGTCTTCATCTGGAGAGTATATACCTGACAATTCAAACGGATTTAGTTTTTGCGCTCCATCTTGTGAAAATGAGATGTACTCTCCTCCTACTGCTGCGCAAAGTCGATCAAATTCTTTTTCTGGATCTATGATCATTATATCTAACCCTAGCATTAAGGATCTTACCGCTTCAAGCTTAACTGAGTAGGATTTACCAGCACCAGATGTTGCCAGGACTACTGAATTCGCATTTGGCAGTGAAAATCGGTCAAAAATAACTAAAGAGTTGTTGTGAAGATTTAATCCATATAGAACACCTTTTTCTTGTGTCAACTCGCTACTAACAAATGGAAAGGTTGTTGCAATAGCAGTTGTATCAAGGTTTCTTAGCATCTGAATTTTATCAATTCCGTATGGAATACAACTTTGGAAACATTCTTCCTGCTGAAGTGTTGCAACTTTTATAATTACACCCATTGCTGCCATTGTAGATTCGAGATTTTTTGCAATCTTTTCTAATTCATCTAAAGTGTCAGCATGTACAGTAATGTATAAAGCATATTGAAAAAACTTTTCATTACCTGATGCGAGTTGGCTTTGCAATTTTAATGCATCTTCTAGTTGAACCTTTGTGATTGGATCAGCTTGTTGGCCAGATTGGACCTGAATATTCATTGTAGCTTGCATTTCTGCAATCTTTCGTTTCAAAATTTTTAGAATATCACCTGTATCTCTTGGATAATAGAAAGTACTAATATCAACAGCATATTCAAAGTTAATTAAAGGTTCTAGCCAACTTGGAGTTACAACGCTTGGATAACCAACTGCAAAGTATGATCTAAAAAACTTATGACCAATTGCCAGATTATTAAAGTTAATTTCTATTGCAGATGGTGCAATGATATCTTTAACATCTAAAAGTCCTTGCGCAAATTTAGTTACTATTTGCTGCTCTCGTGCCAAAGCTTCTGCTTCTTTGCTTGATACAGGAACCATAGCATTAGGTTGTGCTGGCAATATACTTTTATTTGATTGTTGATTTGCTTTTTTGCCAAAGCCTAAAATTGCCATAAATTAAAAATGTTGATATAGATTATTGATTTAAAATAGAATTAAGATTCATAATTTCTCAGTCGCTCCGTGCCATCTCCTTCGAAAATGCTCGTTGTTACTCGCTTCTTCCAATTAGCCCTTGTTCTATATCTTGTTCCCTTATGTTCAAAACATCCAAGCCCGATTTATCTGGTTCATACACAGAATAGTATAATTTTATTAATTCATCATTTGTTAACTGCTTGGCAGCAACACCCATGTTTCCAAATTGTGTAATAATGTGATCTCTTTTAGGATATAGTTCCTCTTTAGCTTTTTTTAGTAGTTCATTGATATTTACTATTTTTTTCTGTTTACCGAAAATCTGTTTAACCCAGCTATTAAGTACAACTGGGAGCTCTGCTGATGGAATTACAGTATAGAATCGTTTATCTAAAATCTGTGTTGATTGAGTGAGATTGGTAATGAAGTCTTGATAAATAGTAACTTGATTAATTATAGATTCGCTAGTGGTTTTCCTTTTGTATGCTTCTAACAGTTTTAAATACTTAGCAATGTCTGTTCTTTGCGTTCTGATAACAATCTGAATGGGGAATCTTATAGAATTTAAAAATGCTGCAAATGAATAAATTCTAGCATCTTGTTCTTGTGAATCAAGCAAGTCAAAATTTAAAGAAGTAGTTTCTATTACAACTGCAACTTTACCGTTTTTCAAAATTACAAGATCGTCACGAATATCCTCTATGTCAAGGTGATCTTGAGTACTCATTTTTTTAGGATCAAAAATACCCATCAGCAGAAATGATAAATAACAAATAACGAATGTCGAATGAATACCTAATTCCTAAATACCAAATTAATATTAAAAATTGGTATTGCATTAGTTATTCGTCATTCTCAATATATATTACATGACTTAAAATGTTTTTGCTAGTATCCAGGGAAAGTGTTAAAATTCCGAAAAGTATATCCCTTAAGTTAGTTAACTTTTGTAAATGATGCCAGATTGTGGTATCATATATAGTATGAATATATTTGATTTTTTTCAAAATAGAAGTGAGAAAAATGAAAGTTCAACTGTTGGACAAGTTGAATGTACATCAGAAACTTTAAGTAATATGGCTGTAGGTCTTATGCAAAGCATGGGAATGACTAACCCGTCTTCGTTGAAGGCGCACGCAGCAAAGGCTATTACTATCACGAAAAAAGGCGAAAAATATTTAATTACACTAAATGCGTTTAAACCTCCGGTTACTATTGAATGGACTAATACAATGGATATTAACCAACTGGCAGAGTTACTTCTAAATCTTGCCAATACAAATAAAAAAGTTGGTTATGTAAACTTCCTAACTCAAAATGGAAGAAGAATGTTTCAAATTGCAATAGGGTAACGGTTAATTAGTAATCAGTGGTTGGTTAATTGGTAAAACTGATTAACCCTTGACCATTTCACTAATTAACTTTTGAGTACTGCTACACTCTCCATATGATAAGTGTGTGGAAACAAGTCAAAAATTCTTAAGTTTTTTAATTTATACACTTTCAAAAGCTCCTCTAAATTATTTTTTTGTGTTACTGGATTACAAGAAATATAAACTAAATTTTCTGGTTTTAAATTTAGAATAAGCTCAATTGTCTGTTTGTCTAATCCTGTACGTGGCGGATCTACAATTAAAAGAGAATTTTCAGGTTCAAAATTTTCAATTTTTAAGTTTTTAGAATCTCCAAACTGATAAGAAGCTTTAGTCTGCAAAGCATTTAACGAAATATTCAAATTTGCTAATTTTATATTCTCTTCATTATTGTCAATTCCAAGAATACTTTCGCAAATGTCGCTTAATGAAATTCCGATTGTACCAACGCCACAATACAAATCCAATAAATTTTCAATTTTCGAGTGTCTATAATTTTCAAACACGTATTCTAGAATCTTTTGAAAAGCATTAATGTTATTTTGAAAAAAGCTATTAGGACCAACCAAAAAGCTTTTATTAAACGGTGTATTAAAATCAATCGTAATATACTCATCACCATAAAATTTAATTGTTTCACCAAAAGATCTATCACCAATAGATTCTTGCTTTACCCAATAGACCGATTTAAAGCCTAACTCTAGAGCATTCTTTGCAACTTCATCAATAATATTTTGATTATCGTTTGTTCTGGTTACAATGTTTAGCATTGCAGTATTGTTATGAATTTTTAGAACTAAGTACCTAAGCTCACCAAGATGTGTTTTTAGATCGTAAGACTTTAAACCTTTATGTGTAAGAATTTTAAAGACATCTCTTGTTTTCTTAAACCAAATTTGAGGTACTAAATTAAATTCATCTAAATCAACTACCCAATTAAAACTTCCTTTCTTTCTTTGACCGAATCTTGTGTTAGGTTCAAATTTAGGATTAAAACTACAAACAAATTCAGTTTTAAAACGATATTCAAAAGTTTCAGATGAAGGTGTAATTTCAAGGTTGTCCAATATCTTTTCATCTATAAGTTCTGAAAACAAATTTTTACAAGCGTTTAATTTTACTTCCAGTTGATTTTCATAATGAATATCTTCAGTTAATGTTGATCCAATTTGTCCAAAAAATTTTGATGTATTAGGATGATAAATGTTTGCAGATCTTAATTTATTGAACTCGATTTGAAAGTAAGAATCTAGTTCTTTATTAGTGGAAATTTTCATTTTAGTCAGTTGGCGATGAAAGAGGCGTATCCTCATCTACAGGTAAAGATACAACTTCCTGTTCTTCCTGAATAGTTTCAGTCTCATTTTTATCCAGAAGAGCAGTATCTTGATAGATGTAGATTACGATTAACATTACTAAAACCATTATAATTACAAAGATACTAAATGGAATTATGTATTTACTTGATTTTGAATGCATATATTTTAAGCTATTTCCATTTGCTTCTCCTTTAGGATGAGAATGCATATTATGCATTCGAGTGCAGTTAATTGAGGCACTCCCTTCAGAATTGCATGAGGTAAATTAATGTAAAATGTAAAATGCAAAGTGTCATGATGTTAGTGAGACACTAAATCATCATGACACTATTTTATCTATCTTTCAAGATTAGTTTGCTTTCTCAAGCTGAGCTTTAATTTCCTGCTCAAATACTGAGTAAGGTTGAGCACCAGCAATATTTACACCTGTAACTGATCCGTCGTCTTTATTAAATACTCCTATTATAAATCCAGGTGTTCCAGTAACTCCAGCTTTCGATCCATCTGATGTATCATTTGTAATATCATCGCTAAATCTCTCTTCTTCAAGACATTTTTCAAAATCTGACTTATTTACTCCAATATCACTAGCCATTGTTGCTAAGGCACTCGCTCCTCCTACACCTGCTCCATTTGTTGCAGTTTTTTCAAAATATTTATCTACAAATTCAAAATATGCAGAATCACCTTTAAGATCCTTTACACATTCAGCTGCATTTGCTGATAAACTTGCTGCTGGTTCGTGAAAGCTTAAAGGAAAATCTCTAATTACGTAAATAGCATCACCGCTTTCTACATAATTTTTTACTATGTCAGGGTATGTTTGCTGGTGGTGTCTTTGGCAGAATGGACATTCAAAATCTGTAAATTCTACAATTGCAATTTTGGCCTTATTAATATCCCCTAAAACTGCATCATTATCAATATTTGTTGTACCAGTTGGGTTCGCAGCTGTTGGATTGGTATCTATAGTATCTAGTGTATCATTATCATTGGAATCATTGCTTATTGTAATTTCGCCCGAGATACTTTTTGAAAGTTTATTTATACTAATCAAAAAACTAGTTGAAAAAATCAAAGTTGAAAGGATTATTGCAAAAGGCATAATGAAGCTTTCAAGGTTAATGTTAATAACCTGTTCTTCTTTTGCAGCTTTTGCTGCAGTTACACTTTTTTTAGTTGTCGCCATAAATAAAAAAGATTAAAGATTAAAGATTACAAATCAAAATATTAATTAAAGATTCATGATTCAAGAATCAAGTAAGTAATAAAATTGTAATATAGTAATTCATTGTAGAACAATTGCATTACTATTTATTACTATGAATAACGAAATTACTGAACGTTTAATTCGAGCTTTTTAGTTTTTTAACAATATTAAGCGATTTAACATTAACTATTACGTATGATACCAGAAAAATCGCAGGTACAATTAATAAATTACCGACCAACTGAATTTTTAAAAACGGCAATCCGTTAATATAGCTTTGCACTAAGCCATTAAAATCTTTTGAATACATATTTGTAGTTACTACAACTCCAAAATTTGTCCACAAAAAGAATAACAATGTTGATACTATAGCGGCCAGCTGTGAAAACCCTGTGAATTTTAATACAGAATTTGTAAAATTTTTAAACCGTCCAGACTTCATAGCTACTCCGGCTAAAAAGCTTACTAAAAATCCTGTCCAAGTGAAAATATAGATATTTGTATTTCCTATTATTAAGTCAGATCCAAACATAATAAAAACTGGGATTAAAACTGAGTAAGTATTTTTTCTAAAAAAGAATCCTGCCGACAGACTACAAGCAGTAACAAATTCCAGATTAGGCTTTATATGAAATATGGTTCTTGTCGTAATTCCCAAGATTATTAAAATTAAAGCAAGTATTAAATAATTGTATTTTCGCATAGACTTATTTGTTAAGTAATAAAAGGCTTATAGCAGATAGCTCATAGCTTGGTTTTCTATTTGCTATTCGCTATAAGCTATGTGCTAATCTTAATTAAATTTTGTAAGTACAAAAGTAATCTTATCCCCAGGTTGAACTTTATAATCACTTACCCCAACTGAGCTTTCTGTACCATTGATTTGTAAGCTAAAGAATTCAGTGTTGGAATCTGCAGTGGTTCCATATAAAGAAGTTACAAATGCGCCAAAATCATACTGTGTGTATTCTAATTTAAAAGTAGAGCTTTCAGAATTATATCTTTTTAAGGTTTCAATTAATAGCTCATCTTTTATTATGCTTGGGTTAGCAACACTTTGAGTGCCATTTATATTAACTTCTAGCTGAACATAATCGGCTAAGTAGCTTACAGGTTGGCTTACTACAAATCCAACATCATCTGAAGTATTTTTAGTATTGTCATCTTTAATAAAAAGAATCCAAACACTCGCAATTGCTATACTTAAGATAACAACGGCTAATAAGCCTGATAGGACTTTGACTCGAACGTTATTCATAGAAACAAATTAAAAAGTAAATTGAGCTAGCTCCGAGCTTCGAGTCTTCAGCTTTGAATTATAAATTGATGGTTTCTCGTAGCTCGCGACTCATGGCTGGTAGCTTCTATACAAAAACAAAAAACTTTCCAGATACAGGAAAGTCTTTGATAGTCTCTTCTACCTGCTCGGGATATGTTTAATGTTTCAGGATCGGACTTTCCTAATAAGGATAACCGTTGCGGCACAGTGAGGGATTTGCACCCTGCTTCACTGAAATATATCTTGAGAATAACGCAGTTAAGGTGGGGTGTCAATAGCTTATAGCATATAGCTGATAGCCTGTAGAATTACGTTTGTGGTAATATGATAGGACATAATTTGATCTATAAGCTATCTGCTAGATGCTGCCAATATGAAAATTTTACACACTTATCACATCCTAACCTTCGGCTGTCAGATGAACGTATCTGATTCTGAAAGATTTTCTGCATACCTTGAAGGCGTAGGGCTAACCCTGGTTGATCATTTTCAAAAAGCAGATCTGATTATTCTAAACACTTGTTCTGTTAAGCAAAAGGCAGAAAATAGAATAAATGGAGTTGTAAATAATATTAGAAATTTAACTAAAGACACAAACCCAACAATTGTTGTAACTGGTTGTATGGCTAGAAGAATCTGGGATGAAGAAAAGAATTTTTCAAACTCATCCCAAAAGAATTCAAGCAAAAGAGCGAATGAACTAAAACAATCGTTTCCACAAGTTGATATAGTTGTTGAAACTAAATACTTTTCTTCGATTGGAAGTTTACTTGGACTTAAACCTAAATTTAACGAAAACCCTGAACATTATTTGTCATTTAAGCCAAAATATAAAAGTAATTTCCAGGCATATATTCCAATTTCTACTGGCTGTAATCATTTTTGCACTTTTTGTATAGTTCCGTTTTCCAGAGGAAAGGAAATTTGCAGACCTTCCGAAGAAATTATCAGAGAAGTGTTTGATTTGGTTAAAGCTGGTTTTAAGGACATTACACTTTTAGGTCAAACTGTAAATAGATGGATAAACCCTGATTCTCAATCTGAGTTTGATTATAACGAGGCGATGACCTATATTGAGGGTTTGAATAAAGTGCACATGTCGGATTACGAATTACAAGTTTGGCATAAATTTTTCACCGCAAAGCTTAATAATGATGAATCCGCTGAGCTTGAATTTTCTGATAATCTAACTCAACCAAAGGATTTTCTACAGTTACTTCAAGTTCTTGACCAAATTCCTGGTCAATGGTGGACAACATGGATTTCCTCACACCCAAATTATATGACCAATGAGCTTATTGAATTTGTTGGCGAGTCTGTAAAAAGTTCATTTTACTTTAACCAGGAAAACAATTTATTGGAAAATTCAAGTTCAGCGGGACACCAAAGACCATACCTACATTTTGCTCTGCAGTCTGGAAGTAATAATATGTTAAAGCGAATGAATAGAAGGCACACAATTGAAGAATTTTCACAAATTGTTCACAAAATGGATACTGAAATTCCAAGATTATCCTTATCTACAGACATCATTGTGGGTTTTATTGGCGAAACAGAAGATGATTTTAACGAAACTTTAAAAGCTGAAAGTGAGCTTAAATTCGATATGATGTATATTTCAGAATATTCGCCAAGAAAAGGAACGGCTGCTGCACGCATTAAGGATAATGTCCCAATCGAGATTAAGTCAAAAAGAAAAATAATTCTTAATGATTTACTTAAAAAAGTTGCATTTGAAAAAAATGAAAAACTTATTGGAACCAACAGACTTGTACTTATTGATGGAATTGATAAAAAAACTGGTATGTTAACTGCAAGAACTTCACACAATAAGCTAGTTAGGCTAGAAAGCAAAGATGAGTCATTAATCGGAACTTTTGCAATGTGTGAGCTTAAGAACTGTAGCGCATGGGCGTTTGAGGCGCAGCTTGTGAGTTAACGAGTTACGGGTTGCGGTTTTGGGTTTGTAGCGTGTGATGTCGTTGTGTGTGTCACCCTGAGCTTGTCGAAGGGTGAACTGTTTACTCGATTACATTTTGTCTATCCTTCGATTTCCCTCAGGATGACAAAATAGCAATTCATCTCAAAGACACTTACTATATTTTTCTCTTCTTTGTTGGCTTAGCTTTTTTGGATCTAGCAGTTGAAGGTTTTTGAGGTGATTTTTTTATTGGTTTTTTTGTTTCTTTTTTAACTTCAGTCTTTTCTTTCTTTGTTTTCCCAAAGTTAAAATTTTTAAGCTCTTTAAAATCAAACTTAAAAACAATAATTAAACTTGATAAAGAATATATAATTCCAAGTAAAATTAAAACGCCTGTCATAATAAAATTTACACCTAATCCAAAACTTAATGCCAAAATTATCAGGGAAGAAACTTTGAGTAAGTTTATTCCAAAATTTGCAGACTGGTTAAATATTTTAGCTTCTGATGCATTAAGATCTAAAATTTCTTGCTTACTTAATTTTAAAAACCCAATAGAATATATTGTTGTTGTTAAGAATGCAACTATATAGATTACAAGAATATCGTCTTTTTTTATTTGGTATAAATTTGAAACTAACGCTAAAGTTCCAATCGTCATTGCAAGTGTTAGTAAGGTATAAGAAATCGCTTGGAATATCATAATTAGTATATTCCTGATTTTTAATCTTGAATTTAATCTGTATAGCGTAATGTATACAAAGATAGTACTAATTAGCACAAAAAAAGCCAAACTTAGTCCGACTTCTTTTGCAAGTTCTAATTGAGACAAGTCACTTCTATATTCAAAAACATTGTAAGTAGATTTAATTGAATTTTGTATAAAGCTTTCACTAATTCTGTTTTGAACTTCGTCTTTATTTAGTTTGTAAAAATAAACTTCTGATGTTCTTTTGTTTACCCTTGCAATATTATCAAGACCGCGTAAGACTTCAATTGCTTTATTGGTATCTTCACCTGAAACCTGAACTTTTATCTGATAGTTAAACTCAGATAATTTAAGTCCTCGATTTAACCCAACTGATAAAGCACTAACCAAAAGTAGCATAAAACATGCCAAAATAATGTAGTTGTATTGTCTTATAATTTTATTGAACTTCATTTTCTCTTTAAAGTAAATTTAGGATTTAAATGATAAAAATCAATTATGAACTTAAACATTGTATTGCATAGTAAAAGTGAGCTTAAACCAAACACCAAAATTGTTCCAATGAAATCGGCAATATTGCCAGACACTGCCGAAAATCTATACATAAAAATAGAAAGAATTAGAACAAATATTGAATAGTAAGAATATTTTTTTAATTGAGATTTAAACTCGTCAAATTGTACTTTTAAAAGCTGGTCAATCAAAACTACCATAATACAGTAAGTAACCAAAAATCCTGTTACTGACCCCATGGAAACTATGGCACCAAATATTTTTAATATGCTTATAACTAAAAGAATGTATGAGCTTAAAAGCAGCCCAAAAAATATTCCGGCTTTTAGTTTGTTTTTATAAAGAATATAAAATGCACAAAATACGGCCGATAATATAAACATAATTGCTATCATGCTTCCTCCACTTGGGGCATAATCGGGAAGTAATATTTCAGGTTCTAAAGATTCTAAGTCTAGACTATCATCAAGAGGGTCGTTATAAAAGAAAGATGCAATGATTTTCAAAGATAAAGGTTGTTCTTTATCATCTGGAAAAATCTCTAAGGATGGTAAAGCTTTAACTTTAGTCACAATTGCTTCAGAGTTATTATTTTGAGTCGTTGGAATTAAATAAAATGAAGGAACATCGTCGACTAACATAGTAATAACACCACCTTGGCCACCTACTCCAAACGCTGAGTTCAAAATATCTTTTTTAGAACCATCAAAATTGAAACTTAAGTAATTACCATATCTAGTATCGTATTCTGTTTGAATGCTGCCAACTACATCTGAATCTTTTAAATCAATTGGTGTTGAAGTTTGCTCACCGTAAGCTTCAAATTTTATTGAACCTTGTTTTGTAAGTAAACCAACAATATTTGAAGGTTTGGTGTAATGACTTGGTATATCAAATGAAATAAGTGAGAGTTCGTCGTTATTAAGCTGTGAAATATCAATATCATATAAACCTGAAAGCTTTGCTCTATTTGAGACAATGGTTGTAATGTGTTGCAACTTATTTCTTTTTTCTTCTGTGCTTAGGTTATTATTCGCAAAATTAACTTTTGACTGAAATCTTTGCTCAGAGAAAATTCCTGAACCTCTTCTTAAAGTTCCAACTGAAGTTGACCCAACTCCAATAATCTTTGCTGTAAGCTCTGGATATTCAAGTTCTTTGTCACCGACAGACAAGGTAAATTGGGGGATAGAGAATAACCCAAGGGCAACTATAAAAAGTAAACTTATAATAAATTTTGTTGTGATAATTTTCATGTAGAAAATAATGGTTAAAGATTACAGATTTAAGAGAATTTTTTAATTTTTTAAAATGAACAACAATATATTACAATTAATTACCAAATATAACCAATGACCTATAACAAGTTTTCTTTGTTTTAAAAATTTCTAAATTCAATAATCTAAAAATTATTGCTGGTCTTACATAGTACTTAGTCTATACTTCGTCCCTCTGCCTTTACCATCGATTTTTATTAATTTTTTTCTTACCAGGTCATTAAGATCCCTAAATGCAGTCATCGTTGAAACATCCATCATGTGACAATAATCTTCTCTTTGTATTACAGGAACGGTTTGTAAATATTTCAAAATTTTAAGTTGCCTTTTGTTTAAATCTAAAAATGGTTGTTTCTTTGCTTTTTCATCTTCAAGTAAAAATTTATTTATTTCTTCTCTTGCATCTAGCAGATCCTTCATTATTTTTCTGCTAAATACTTCCAACCAATAGGTAAGATCGTAATTCTGCCTGCTAAGTTTGTAAGCTTCTATATATTCTTCATCGTTAAGATCAAAATTTCTGGCAATGGATACAAAGCTTTTTCCTGAAAGACCGTTTTTATATAAAAGATAATCTGTAAAGCCAACTAAAGTAATTTTATTTCCAGCTAAAAACGGACAAATTTCAATTAATCTAAATATTGCCACTCCTATACGAACAATCTCGGGCATAGTTGGAGTAACATTTTTATACCATTCAATAAGATCTGAAACCTCGTTTTCTCTTGGGGTGTCCGCTTGCATATCGCGAAGTGGTGCAAAGTTATCCCATCTTTCGTCAATTGTTTCTTGAACATTTCTAAATCTTGCATCCCAGCTTTCCCTCCAGTTTGTAACAATAAGTTTATTTATATGTAATAATGCTGCTCTATCCATTTCTCCATAGGTTGCTGCAATGTTAGATCTATTAAATTCCAAAGTATTTCTGAAATTAGTAATCATATATGCTCTTTCGTCATCAAGGCCTTCAACTTTTCTACTTATTAAGATTTTTTCTGCGTCTTTTAAAGTAAGCTCTACTCCTAAAATATGAGCAATGTGTAAAATATCCGAGGCCTTATTGTATGAATTTAATTTTTGTTTAACATTGTAAGAAAGTTCGGTTTTCTGGATAGTAGTTTTGTGGTGCTCTATTTTTATCAAATTGGAAACAAGTTTGTCTGTGTAGTTAATCTTGGGGTCGAACATGTGAAAAATGATATTAAAATTATATGCAGATGTTACTATATTACCAGAGACTAGTAAATAGTAACTTGTAACTGTTAGTATGTAAACAGTGAGTATCATTTATTGTCACACTGAGCCTGTCGAAGTGTGGCAATGAGCATTGTGTAAGCTAGCATATAGCAAATAGTAATTGGTAAATAGGAAAATTAATACAGTAGCGTATAGCTTATAGCGTCATGCGGTTGTTAGATTATTGCTTAATATTTCAACGAATTGTAAAATTGCATTGATTTGCTGGAATAGCTCAGTTGGTAGAGCTTCGGTATCGTAAACCGATGGCCGTGGGTTCGATTCCCACTTCCAGCTTTTTATTTTTCTTCCACTTCAATTCACTTAACTTTTGTAGTAATATTTCTCCGATATTTTATCCCAACACCTTATGAGCCAGGAGAACTTATTAACCCAAACTTTCGAGGACTATCTTGCACATCGTGATTTAAACCTATTCCCTACTGCAGAACTCGAACAGCTAGAAACTGTTGAAGAGTTTAAACCAGTAGTTGAAGCTGCGATTGAATATTTATACAATTTACAAAGCGGAGTTGGATTAGAACAGGAAAATTTAAATTACCTTGCGCATGCAGTCGTTTCTCATTTAACTAAACTAAATAGCGAAGGTGAACAAGCTTTAGCAGCATTTCTTTTACCATCAAACCCTCCTGCTGAAGATCTTTACGTTGATACTGAAGATGAAGATGTCCAAAAAACTGCAATTAGCGAATGGGAGGTTGAGCATGAAGAAAGGAATAAACATATTTTGAAGCAGGTAAGAAATATTATATCTAAGGAGGGACCTGGACAAATTTTTATAATAGAAGGAAATATGTATTCTGCAAAAAGCGATGCACTTATGCGCATTGCAAAAAATCTTTTTGATACCCGAATAAATGGCTACAAATATAGTAGGGAGGATTTTCATGCGTTTGGATTTGGAGGATTTGAAGATGGTATTAAATCAAGGGTGGGAGGTCGAGGCAGAGAAAATCCTATAAAAACAACGCAAGAAGTGGAAGAAACTAAAAGAGTTTTTCTAGACGGTTTATTGGCTGCTTTAAATGATTTGACTCCAAAACAAGGAATGATGATTTTGATTGATGAATATAGCTTTTTATCAGGTAGTACAGATGAATCAGATCTGCTTGCAGGTAAACTTAAACGTTTTGCACAAAAAGGGGTTACAATTATTGTAGCTGGCTTAAATGCTAACTTTAAGGACGAGCAGCTACCAGTTTCTCATGCTTTCGAAGTTCACAGTAAACAAGAAAGAAATATTTTTAAAAGGTTGGAGCAATGTGTGGCTTTCGCTGTGCACCCAAAAACTAGAAGAAGCATTCCTGCAGAAACTACAACTAGGTACGATCTCTTTTCAGGTGAACATGCATTTGCTGATTTGATAATGCCAATAGTTATTGGCAGAGAACATAAATTTGTGAAATATGGAGCAATACCCAAAAAAGCGCATATATTTAGGCACTTAATGGATAACGATGAAAACCTTTATGGAAAGCTTGGCTTAATCAGCAATGAAGTAAGGGAAAAGGTGTTGAATGATAGAATCAAAGCAAATATTGGCGCTGAAGCTTAACGTGCTGAAGAGCGTGAATTTTACAACTCAAGTGATCGCATAGCTTTCATCTAAGCAAATTCTGCAAGAAGGAGCCTAGGTTAACCTTCCAATGGATTTGTTCGTCCTCTCATTAAAAAGTTTCTGATAGGTCCAGTAATAGTCATATATATTGCACCCATAAGAGCACCATTTAGTGATATATAAATATCATCAACTTTACTTTCTAACTCTATAAGCCCGTGTTGTTGTATAAATTTATTTATTTGAGGGAACCCGATTTTATCCTCAAATTTTGATCTTAAATATGCTTTGATATCATCATCTAGATTTTCTCTAACGAGCTGATGAATATTGTTGATTCCTTCAGAAAATGCGTAAACTTTTAAAGTCTCTATCTGGTTAAAAGCATCGTCAATAATTTTTATAGGATTAGGTTCGGTTTCTAACATATGAAAAATTTAATTGAAGAATTGTACCAGTTTTTGATTTAAGTATACAGTAGATTTTATTGAATATTTTTCATTGGTCTAACTCTTCTTAGTCCATTATCCTCTACTTCGTACAGAAATCCTTGGTAGGCTGGATTTACTCCATTTTCATCGTAATCTAACCATTCTTGATCTTGAAGAGGTTTAGATTGGTCTTTTATTCTAATTTTCCCATATCTAACTCCGTTTTGATCACCATATTGTTCAGTTGAATTTACATATTCAAGTTCAATCACTTTTCCTGAATCGTCTCTTTCAACTTTAGAAATCATCATTACGTGGTGAGCATTTGGCCTACTCCATTTGGACCTAATTAAATCACCTGGTTTTACATCTGAAATTTCGATTTTATCAGCGTTTAATTCGCCAGTAATAATTTCTGCGCCTAGTTTTTCTACAGGTTTAAGAATATATGCAATTCTGTAGGCAATAGATTTATTATATATCTTCATCTTTGACCAGATTGATTTTCCAGTTTCAGCTTTGTACCAGTTATTCAAAACATGTACTACAAATCCTGAACAGTCTATTCCAATTCCTCGTTCCATTAAAAACTTTCTGATTTCCAGTTCGTTCATGTTTTCAAACTCTACTCCTTTTACCTTTTCCCAGATTTTAGCTTCCATTTCTATTTCTTCAGGGGTACCCTTACCCATCATTGCTCTCAAATCTTTTTTTCGTTTTAAATTGATAAAATACGGGCATGCGATTTCTTTTCCATCAAGCTTTAAGTGGAAATATTGGTCGATTGTTTTTTGTGCGGTTTCTGGTAAGGTTTGAATCATAGTTAGCGGATACCAAATAGCTTTTAGATAAATAAGATTCTAGCCGATATTTATAGAGCTCAGTTAATTTGTTAATAAGTACACAGTTAATTAGTATAACAACGAATTAACCGTTCATTAGTTAACCTATTTAACCCTTGTTATCTTATCATATTCTCAACTGCTTTTAGTGCTTCAAGTGCCCAAGGCTTAACATTACCATTGTCAACTAAACCAAATGGAGATTGAATTCTTGCAAGCTCTTCATGTAGATTTTTAATTGTTCCGTTCGCCTGAACCAATAGTACTACACCAGCATCAGTTATATCATTTAGTAAATAGCCATCTTTTTGTTTTATAAATGGTTTATCTTTTTCTTCATCTAGATAAATTACACCATCTAAAGCATCTTCTCTTCTTTGGGTTTCAAAGTCCTTTGCGCTATTATCTCCTTGCAGTCTATAAATTCCGGACTGTGCATTTGTACTGATTTTAACATTATCTAATTTCGCTCTTAAAAAAACTTGTGCACCATCCATAAATTTAAGCTCACCTTCTGGTTTTATATCAAGTGTTATATCTAACCAGTTTGCAAGATTAATTAAAGCCTGAGGAACAATGTCGTGTTTAAGTTCTAGCTGGGTTTGCAATGGAACATTTGCTGTTTGTCTAGCGTTAATTTCTAAAACATAAATTTTCTCGTCACTTACTATGAAGTCAATTCCAAAAATACCTTTGTAGCCTTCAAATTGTATAGCTGCACCCAGTTTTTGCATTGTTTTTAAAATCTCTTTTTGAGTTTTTTTAGGAAGAATTTTTGCATGGCTCCAATCATTCCCAACCGTTGTTCCAAGGCTAGCCGCTAGCTGAGCAACTCCAGTGATTTGATATTGAGGGGCTGAAACAAATGTGCCATTGTCCGTTACGCAACCATTTATAGTATATACATCGCCTTTTACAAATTTTGTGATTTTAACGATGTTCCCGTTAAATTTTGACTTTATATAATCAAAAGTTTCTTGGGAATCTATAATAAAAGTTCCTCCGCCTGTATGAGACTTTTCTAACTGGATAACAAATTTGTCGTAGTCATTTTTTAAGGAACTATAATTTTCAGTAGAAAGGTTTGTTATTCTTCCTGTTGGTACAGGAATTTCAGCTTTTCTTAAAAATTCATATTGCGAAATTTTATTTTCATATTTTTTTGAAAGTAAATAGGAAGAGTTAAATTGGATACCGTTCAATTTTTTAATTTCATTTTCGATTGGACCTGAATTTTGAAAAACTTGAGCATAAAACCCACTTTTTCCTATTATGTTGATTTCATTTTGAATTTGTTCGTTTCTAAGCAAATCAATAGTTGATTTTGATTTAAGCTCAATGTTCTTATTATCAGTACAATAAATGTTTAGCTCTTTTTTTTCTATTTGATTTACTATGTAGTGATTCTCAACGCAAAAGATATGATAGTTCTGCAAATAATCTTCAAGCCCAATCGCTCGTTCTACCTCGCGTGAGAAGTATACTAGGGGCTTTTCTGTTAGTTTAATGTTTATCCGGTTTATTAAGTTTTCGGTTAGCTTGTTCATAGATTAGCAAATAGCGTATAGCAGATAGCACATAGCACATAGCGATTAATTATTAAGAGCAGAT
This sequence comes from uncultured Candidatus Saccharibacteria bacterium, assembly GCA_964607415.1. Lineage (GTDB taxonomy): Bacteria > Patescibacteriota > Dojkabacteria > J137 > J137 > CAZSKK01. Next base: position 171,172 of record CAZSKK010000001.1, read on the forward strand.
TAAGTTAATTTGTTAATTGGTGGGCAGTTAATTAATATTAATAACGAATTAACTGTTGATTAGTTAACCAATTAACCATTTTTAATTCTATAAATATAAAAATTATCAACCTTTTCGTCCTCTTTAACACCAGGGATAGTAAAAGTGTTGCTTACAATTACACTTCCAGGCTTCATTTCTGAAAATAGCTTATTTTTAAGTTTACCCATAACTGTTGGAAATAGATACATATAAACAATATCGTAATCGTTAAAATTGTGATTATAAAAGTTCTTATTAATTATTTTCCCCTTATGTCTTGAAAATATTATCTTGATTCTACTTACAATGCTATAAAAAGGGTTTATTTCTATGCCTTCAGCTGCGTAACCGTTTTTAGAAGCCCAAAGAACCATTTTTCCATCACCCGAGCCTAAATCTATAAATTTCCCTTTTTTTGGTAAGTGCTGCTTTAAATCTGCAAATGCTTTGTTAAACTTTTTGCTTGAGGTTGGGTAATAAGGAGCACTAAAAACACCTGTCCCAACAAGATACACAAAAAATAATAACAGTAAACTTTCACAAAGTAGAACGATGTAGTAATTCATAGGTTACGTTTAAAAGTTATAAAGTTTTAAAGTATAAAAAAGTTGTAACGTTCTAACATTAAAACCTTTCAACGTTCCAACTGTTTCATCTTCCGCTTGCAATACAAACCGCGGTTTTTATATTCATGCCTTGATTCTTTAATCTTAATAAAGCTGCAGTGCTAAGTAAAGATGTATAAGATAATCCGCTGCTTCGAACATCTAGCTTTGAGCCTATAAATTCTTTAGCAGATTCTAGCTCTTTATTTGTAATTGCCAGAGCTTTGCCATCAGTTTCGTTTACTATCTTCAATATCTGAGGAGATCTTAAAACTGTTTTTTCAATTATTGCGTCTGCAAGATTTGATTCTTCGGAAGTTACATTTTCTCCTAACATATCTGCAACAGGATGAATTTTACTAGTTTGACAAACAATTATCTTAGGCAGGCCATAATCATCATTTAACCTCATGCCAAGTCCTTGTACCAAGCCTACCAACGCGGTTCCTGAAGAAACAGGGACGAATAAATATGTTTCTTTTAATTCTTTTGAGGAATAGTTTTTAATCAAGGATGCAATCTCAAAACCTAATGTCCAGTAGGCCTTTATGATTTCAGAATCGGTGGAAGCACTTAGGTTATACGAGCCAGTTTTTGAAATAATCTCAGCTCTTTTTTGTTTAGGAATAGCACTTTCGTAAATTTCTAAATTAATTTGTTTTTTTAAGTCTATTAATATTTCTAACTTTTCGGGATTTATTGATTTATTAGAGATTACAACATGCAACTTAAAATCCAGGTTAAGTTTATGAATAAAACTTGCAAAGCTGATAGCTGCATTCCCTGATGAAGATATTACTGCTTGTTTCACGCCAAGATCTGCAAGCTGGGACAATTTAAAAGCTGTGGCCCTATCTTTCCAAGAACCTGTAGGATTTAAATCTTCCCTTTTTATCAGAAGTCGTGTTGATCCAAGTTTAATTTCATCAGTGCTTGTATCGCCTTCCGAGAGTGAATAATTTATATTAAAGTTTGTATACTGTTTTAGTTCTTTATATTTCCAAATACTCACAGCGTTGTATGGTTGTAAAGTTATAATGTTTTAACGTTGTAACTTTTTAACATTTAAACTTTCTAACGTTATTCATTAAATGATAAAATATCTTATATAGATTTTAACTTAAACTCATGAAAGATAAAATAAAAGTAACAGATGGATTATTTATTTGTGCAGAATGCGAGAATGAAGTTAAGCCATTAACTAATTCTGTCGAAGGTATTGTCGAGGCTGATATTGAGACAATAAAAAAAGATTTAAAAGATTTCCCAACAAAAGTTATTTACGGAATTTGTCCGGTTTGTGGTATGGAATATGTGTTTGAACTTGAAGGGGAAGATTTGTGGTTAGTACCTAGTGAGGAGGAAAAGTAACATATTCGTAACATATATGTTTTTCGGAATGTGAATTTTTAAAGAAAATTTCTTTATTTTCAGATGATATTGATTGAGGATATAAATTGTGGATATTTCGTTCTTTATATTTATTTACCCTAAGTGTTTTCACAGGTTGACATTTGTTTCACAAAAATCTTCGAAATCTGCTGCCAATAAGTGTTCCCGTTTGTCAGATTATAATGTCTATGCTAATATATTCTTAGCACGTTAGATGTAAGCAGGCAACTTTAACAGAATAATTTTAGGTTAAGCGAGGCAACTTATCCGTGGATATTTTGCAAGAGCTTACAAACTCTTCTTAGAGAGCATACCTGGAATAAATCTAACGTGCTGCTATAAAATCTTCATTTGCAAAACTACCTCTTTCTCAATCATAATGACCATTTCGGACTTAGTCCGAGATGCGCCCTGTAGAAAATTCCGAATAAAGAATTAACAATAACGAATTAATCACCAGTGGCAATAATAAAAATTAGAACTTTTTATTGAAATTTAATTCGATGTTCGTTATTAGGCATTCGTGATTTAACAAGTTAAAAATTGAAAAATTTCGATTTTAAGCGCTATAATAAGTTGGAGCTGGTGGCTCAAAAGAAACTCTGACTCTTATGATTTAGGTCCAGCGAAGTGTTGGTCTGTGGGCCAAATAACCTAGCTGGCATTCTGGAAGAAATTCTAGAAATTGTTTGGAGAGATGTTTTCTCTCATCCATCAGCTCCACCAAAGCTAAAAATATACTACAAATTTAAAATTAAAAACAAAGCAAAAAAGGCTGAAAGCAATGGTAGTTTGAAGCTCAAAAAGCGAGGTTAGTACAGTGGTAGTACACGTGCTTCCCAAGCACGGAACGCGAGTTCGAACCTCGTACCTCGCTTTTTGAGCTTTTAATTAATGAAACAAGAAAACCAACGAATCTATAAAATGACATTTTCCAGCGTTTATCCGCATTATATTGCTAAGGCGGAAAGAAAAGGCCGTACAAAAGATGAAGTGGATCAAATAATCTGCTGGCTGACCGGTTATAGTCTTGCACAGCTGGATTCTCAAATAAAAAATCAGGTTCTTTTTGAAACTTTCTTTAAAGAGGCTCCCAAAATGAACCCGTCACGTTCTTTAATCACTGGAGTTATTTGTGGCGTAAGAGTTGAAGAAATACAAGATCCGCTAATGAAAGAAATTAGATACCTCGATAAGTTAATTGACGAACTTGCAAAAGGTAAAGAGATGGAAAAGATTTTAAGAAAGTTAGGTTAAGATGGAATATTGATAACAAAATCAAGCTCGCTGTTATGCAATTTTTTTATGTAGTATATTATTCTTTTTTGCATTATATCTATTAAGGTATTACCTTCAAATTGCTCACAAAGAATGTTGTAAATAGGACTATTTTGTAGATAGTATGAATTTCTGACATGATGATTTAATGCATAATTTCCTGTGCACCCAACCTCATTATAGGCACCTCCTATATACTCTCTTTGAATTATATTTTTAATTTCTACAGTAATATTGCCGTTTGAATCTGTAAATTGAGGAATGTATCCACGAACTAAAGCTTTTGCTTCAAGCATACCAAATTTGAGCTTTGATGCAATTTTTTTTGTTATAGATTTATCTACAAAACTCTGACATGTTTGTATAATGTCACCTTCCCAGTGAAAAATACAATGGGATAGTAATGCATAAGTTATAAGTTCAAATCCTCCAAAAATTGTACTAAAAGGTGCTCCAGCACTCAAAAAGGTATAGTCTTTAAGTAGTGGTAGTAATTTAACTGAAAATGTTTTATGATAATCTTCGCTGTATTCACTTAAAAATTCGAGGTAACCAGCACAGGCATAAATCATTGAATTTAAGAGAAGGTTTGTAGAGTGAGAGTCTAAATTTATTCCTGGTAGAATGAATCGAATTGGAACTAATGATTCTGAGCCAAAACTTCCTACAGAACTTGGCATTTTTGTGTAAAATAACAGACCAGATGATGCTTCTATAGATTGGACATTTTCATCTTCGACCCAACTATCACCTTCGAAAACCATTACGTTGCTTCTTTCCTTTATGTAGTCTATGCGTTTTACATAATGCGCAAGCTCCGATGGATCTTCAGGTATATAGCTGATACCATCGAAATAAATTTTGAAAAATGATGCAACTAAGTCAACATGCGAATTCTCATCATGTGAGGGACATAAGTTTTTCATGCTGAATTATAACCGCAAGCAGTAGAGATAATCAATATCGAATATATAGTCTATTTTAGAGAAGATTTTTATAAACAATTATTCTGTGACTTGAGCAAAAGCTCAGATCTTCAAATGGTCGTACTTTACTACTAATCTAAATATAATCGCTGCTCCAAAGATTGCCAGGGCACACATAATTGATGCTAAATATCCAGTGTTCCAGTCAAAAATTCTAACCAGAAAATACGAGGTTGGGAAGAACGAAACGTATGCAAAGAATAAGTGTAATAAAGCGGGCCTCTTTTTCTCAAATTTATCTGGAAGGGCAAATAATCCAGCCAAAGTCATTGCATACAAAAGACTAAAGGCATAGTAAATTGCCCAAGCATCTGCAAAATCATTATGCCAGCTTTCTTCCTGTGTAACTGCATACTTTGCAAAACAATAACATTCGTCTGTATTTTCAAAAATATTTGGTTTTATAACAACAGTTAGAGCAAAAAATAAACCAACAACTTGAAATAGAATGTAGCCAAGCTTTTTATTCATTACTTTTTGTAAAAAGAAAATTCCAAGTGGAGGCAATAGTGTTGTTGAAAAAAAGGAAAGATTAACGCTAAATTTATCATATTTTGTGCTAAATAAAATAAATTCACCAAGTTGATAGGTTCCAAGCAAAACAAAAAAAACTGCAGCAAGCTTTGGATAAAATTTCCCATATTTTAAAGACAATCCCGCAAATGTATATTCGATAAGAGCAGTAATTAGTGGGCGAAGAATAAAAATATCCATAAGAATAAGATTAATGGTTATAACTTCTTATGCAAATTTAATGATAAGCTTTTAAATTGTACACCAACAAAGTGTTTGTTGTAAGATGTTAGAGTTACGCAATTTTTTATTGAAAATGAAAACGCTTGATAAGGCATTTTATAATAGATCAGCCGAAGTAGTTGCAACTAAATTGTTAGGCAAAATACTTACTAGAAGTCTAGATAATTCAATAATTTCAGGACGAATTGTTGAAGTTGAAGCATACCTTCCATTTATTGATGAAGCAGCTCATTCTTTTAAAGGCAAGACAAAAAGGAATTTGTCTTTATTCAAATCCGCTGGTCATGCCTATATCCATTCAATTCACACACAAAATTGTTTAGACGTTGTAACGGACAAATTGGAAATTCCAGGAAGTGTTTTAATAAGAGCAATAGAGCCACTTGATGGAATAGAAAAAATGAAAGAATTTAGGAATAAAGAAAATCTTTTAGATTTAACTAGTGGGCCTGGGAAATTAACGAAAGCTCTAAATATAACAAAGGAATTGGATGGGATTGATCTTACAAATAGCAAAGAGTTATGGATCTTGGACGATGGTTTCATTGTGAAAGATATTGTTTCTGGAGCAAGGATAGGAATATCAAAGGCTAGGCATAAACAGTTAAGATTTTATATAAAAGGTAATGATTTTGTGTCGAGATAATATGAAGCAACTTTTTATCTGGCTAATTAAGATAGATTATTTGGTAGCTAATTTTACTCATGAAAAAATTAAGCTATACATTCTTTTAACACAAAAAGTCTTTTAAAGAAGGTAAAGTTTTTAGCAAGATCTTTCAGTGCATAATTTTCACTAAGTTCACAAATAACTTTGGATAAAGCCTTAACATTAATCTCTGCAAAAACTTTACCTTCTCCAGCATCTCGCAACACTCGGTACAATGGCTGGCTAGCTGGTAAATCTAAAGTTAAAAGTAAAAATTGGTTGCTTAAGTTTGCAAAAGTTTCCCAATAAAGTGTATCTGGAAGATATCGCTCGTTATTATTCCAAAACTTGCATAAAGCTTCAATTCCAGAAATCAACATTAGTGAATGTATAAATTTATCTTTATTATCAAGCCCATAAGGTGATTCTAGATCATTTGGCATAAAGTGGAGTTCTTTTCTACTTTCGTAAATGCACACACAAAGCCCGGTGTTTCCAAAATCTATTATTTGAGTTTGGCGTACTTTCCAATACGGATCAATTGAAAGAGTTGAATCAATTTGACAAACATCAGGGTAATCTGTTTTTATTTTTTCAACTAAATATTCAATCATGCTGAATTATACATCAAGATATTTCTTTGTGTCCACAAATATTGGCGACAATCAAATTGCTAAACCCAGCAGTTTTCTGATTTTGTAACACTTAGTCTTTTAAAAAACGTATAAGTAGTAACCAGGTATTCAAAATCATGATTTTTTTGCAACTCATTTAATATAAAAGCAAACGATGTAATATCGAACTTACCTTCAAATTTTCCAAAGTTAGCTGATTTTTGAGCTGTGTACAATTCAATGCCATGGAGAGAAAAATCGCAAGTAAGATTTTTTAGTTGATTATGTAATCCTAAGTGTGTTTTAACTCCAAGTACATCTGGAAGTGGCTTAACTGTATTTTTGCTATTCCAATAGTTGGCTAAGGAATGTAAACCAGCTACCAGCATGAGTGAATGCCAAAATTTTACTGAAGGAGTTAATTCTAGATCACCAGTAAAGTTGTTTGGAGTGAAATGCAGTTCAGCAAAATTATCATTTAAATCAACCTTTACTCCTGTATTACCAAACTTGATCTCATAATATGAACCTCTACATTTCTCTTGAGGTTCAGAATAAATATTTGAAATTAGTGGGTACTTTTCTTGTATTCTTTGCGTCAGATTATCCACGAGCAATTATACAAATCTCGTAAGAAAATGTCTACAAAAAATGGCGTCAATTTCTAGCTACCTCTCTTGGAAGTGTATATTAGATCAAGCGCAGATTTAAAGTCAAGAGGTTTTTCAATAGATCCTCCAGAAATAAAGAAGATTTGATCAGCGTTTTCTATTGTATTAAGCCTATGTGCAATAATGACCTTTGTTGTTTGTTTTGGAAGTTGATCCAAAATGTGCTGTAAAAGTTCCTCGGTAACTGTATCAATATTTGCAGTTGCCTCATCTAAAATTAAAAGTTTTGGTTGTCTTAAAAGTACTCTAACAAAAGCAATAAGCTGCTTTTGTCCCAAGCTTATGTTCTCACTTCCTGGTTTAACTTCTGTTTTTAATCCCTCATTAAATTTTTCAATAAGTTTTTCTAAGCCCAATTCTTTAAGCTTTGTTTCTAGTTGCTTGTTATTAAATTTCGCAATTTCTTCGTTACCATACTTTATGTTGTCTGCTAATGTTCCAGTAAATAAAAATGGCTCTTGTAAAATAAATCCAATATGTTTTGAAAGAGTTTCAAATTCATAAGATCTAATATCTTTGCCTTTAAAGAAAATTCTACCTTCAGTTGCATCATAAAGCCTTGCCATTAGGTTTGCTGTAGTACTTTTGCCTCCGCCTGTTGGTCCTACTAAAGCATAGGTTTTGCCTTCATCGAGGTCAATGTTAATATCTTTTAGAATCATACTTTCCAGGTTATATCCAAAACTAACATTGTCAAACTTCATCAAAAGATCTTGGTGCTTTGTTTCTATTGAATCAATAATATTCAAATTACTTTCAAGGCTTAAAATCTTACTTATTCTTGACCAGCTTGCAATCGATGTTTGAAACTGAGAGAAAAGTTCAGCCATTTCTTTAAGAGGGTTAAAGAAAGAGTTACTATACAAAATGAAAGTTATTAATGCGCCAAACTCTGGTGCAGTGCCAGCATTAATTTTATCAAAAATTAAAATTTGTATACCAAATGCAATAATCAAAACACTTCCGATGGATCCTGCGTAATTATATATTGGAACTAAAAGACCGTTTGCAATACCAGCCCAGGTTGCAGCTTTTCGATTTTCATTGTTAACCTTTGCAAAAGATTCTTTAAAATAGTCTCTTCTATTAAATACAACTGTGACTTTAAAATTAGTTAAGCTTTCTTGAATTTCCGCCGACATTTCACCTAGCTTTTGAAGGCTTTTAGCATTTCGCGCTTTTATCCAGCCTGAAAGTGAAAATGTAATTATAAGCATTGCTATAAGTGTACCTACTGCAATCAATCCTAATGTTACGTTTAAATAAACCATTACAGAACCAATCCCGGCAATTACAACTATATCACCAGTAAATCTTAGTAATGTTTCTGAAAACGCTTGATTAAGTTTCTCTGTGTCATTATTAATTCTTGAAATTAAATCTCCTGCTTTGTTTTCACTAAAAAATTGTAAAGGAAGGGCTTGAATCTTATTAAAAATTGCGTTTCTTACTCTAAACAATATATTTTGCCCTACCCTACCCATTATCAAAATCTGAAAATAGCTTGCAAAAGCACCAATTCCATAGATTAATGATAAAAACAAAAGTGAACTTAGTAAATTGTCTTTATCTTTGATTGGTATGTATTTATCAGTAATATCACCAATCAAGAATGGTGCATAAATTACAGTGGCTGAGTTTACTAGCAGAAAGCCAAATGCAATTATAAAGTTCAACCTAGAGCCTTTTATATAGTAATACAAAGCTTTCGCTGCTTTAAAAAAGCCTGATTTTTCTTTTGAGTTTTCGTCTAGGTTTAATTTATACATAATATGTTGAAATGTTAAAAAGTTGGAACGTTTTAACGTTAATACTTTACAACTTTATAACGTTAATTCACTGCTTTTTGTGAATTGTAAATTTGATTATATTCCAATGATTGTCTTAATAATTCTTCATGTTTTCCTGTTGCAATAAGTTCTCCTTCCATAACTAAAATAATGTTATCAAAATCCTTAATAGAGTTTATTTTTTGTGTAATTGCAACAACTGTAATCTCTGGATAATTCTTTTTTAAGTTATCAAAAATCTTTTTTTCAGTATTAATATCAACTCTTGCAGTAAAATCGTCTAAAAGTAAAATTTTAGGATTCAATGCTAATGCTCGAGCCAAAGTTAATCTCTGCTTTTGTCCTCCAGACAAACTAACTCCTCTTTCTGAAACTATTGTTTCAAGTTTCTCAGGCAAGCTCTCTACAAAATCTTTAAGTTCAGCTGTTTCTATTGCTCTCCAAAGTTGTTCTTCAGATATATCTCCTCTAAATGCAATATTTTCTCTAATCGTTGTATTAAAAATAATACTATCTTGAAACACCATTCCCATTTGAGAGTAAAGATTGTTCGCATCAAATTCAGAAATTTTATTTCCGTCAATCAAAATTTCACCCTCATTTGGATTGATTAATCCAGTTATAAGATAGAAAATCTGAGTTTTACCAGCAGCAGTTGGGCCAATAATGCCAACTCTTGATTTATCTTTAATTTCAAAATTTATATTATCTAAAATTCTTTTATTGGCTAAATCTAAAGTTACTTTTTTAAGCTTAATATTTCCTTTTATATCTTTCTTTAAAGTACCGGAAACTTCAGGCTCAGGAGCTTCGATAACTTCCATAAGTCGTTGATATGTTGTAAATGCTCTTCCAATTGTACTCGCCAAAAAGCCAAGTATAAAAATTGGATTTATAAAGATGTAAATATAGGTAAAGAAGGCAGAAAATTCTCCTGTAGTAAGTGTTCCGTCTATGATTTGTACACCTCCATATCCAAGTACAATTAAAAAGGCAAGACTTACAACAACACTAATTACAGGAATTAGACTTGCAAAACCCGTAACAATTTTTGTCCCGATAAATTTTGCTTCATTGTTTACTTCTATAAATTTGTCTTGTTCAAATTTTTTTGCATTCAAGACTCTAATCAATGGACTACCTACAATACTTTCATTTATAACTCTATTTAACTTATCTATAACTTCCTGACCTTTTTTGAAATACTTTTCGATAGCACTAAATATAGCACCAAATGCAAAAAGCAAAATTGGTATTGTTAACAAAACTGGGATTGCAAGCCTCCAGTTGATAGATAAAAGCAAAATAATGCTACCAATTAGCTGAACTACAGCAGCAAATGCGATGACTAATCCTTGATTTATAAATTGTTTTACAGCATCCGTATCTGCTGTCAAATTTGTTAAAAGTTTGGAAGTAGAGACGCTATTTATGTATGTAAATGACTGTCTGGAAATCTTTTCTATTACTTGACGTCTTAGCTCTTGAGCAATTTTTTCTGAAGTAATATTACCAATTACACTTTGGATCAAGCCTAAAATTAAAATTACTGTCGAAACTCCACCGAAAAGTAATAAATAATCATCTTTGTTGTAAGTTTGATCCTGAAGAGAATCGATTGCTTTTGAAGTAATCTGTGGTAGTAATAATCCAAGCCCATTAACAATCAACGATAAAGTAACTACTGTGAAGATGAGTAGTTTATAGTTTTTCAAAAAAGCCAATAAAGAAGGCTTTTTAGGTTCAATTGTTTTTCTTCTTTTTGTTGCCGTGAAACTTAATTGTATACGAAAAACTTAATTCTGTGAAGAGACTTTATTAGAGTAAGGTTTAGACAGAGAGTTAGTTGTGAAGAAATTTGGTTGCAAGTGCTAAGGCATCGTACTCATTGTCAACACAGCGCAAAAATGGTTTATGGTAAGAGCTGAGCTCTTTTACTAGCTGATTTATCCCAGAGTTTACTGTTTGATCTTCTTGCTGAATTATAATAACTGGCTTTCCTTGTTTTAGTGCTGATCTAATTGCACTTTGAGTTCCAGAATTTGTTTCCACATCTATCGCGATTACGCACAGAGTATTAGCAGTTAAGAGCCTGTTTCTTGTTTTATAGTCTTCGCTCTCATTTGTGACTTTTAAAAATGGTGCAATTATTAAGTGGTTCCTTGCAAGGTTTCTTGCGTTAAAGATTCGGGTTATAGATTGATGAGGTTGATAAATCTCACTTATAGCCGCAAAAAACCCAACTGTTGGAGATCCTAATTGAATCAATCGGTTCATAACAGCTTGGTCAATGCCTGGTGCATATCCAGAAGCAATACATATCTTATTATCAGATGCTAATTCCGCAATTCCCATTGCCAAACTTAGACCTGAAATAGACGCTCGTCTTGAGCCTATAACGGCAATAGAGTTTGGAAGAGCTGCATCAATTAGTTCTATATTTCCTTTTGCATAAAGTTGTTTATGAGTGAGAAAGTCTAGTTGTGAGCAATTTGGTGTCAGAATGTGTACTGGCGAAGGTTGATACTCATCTAATTGTGGATCTTGTTGATTTTGCATATATAATTATACTATATCTGCTGCGTGTGTATCAATATTCAGTAAGCAGTTCACTATTGAAGGTTGTTCAAAACTTCTTTAAAAGTAGCATTTAAAACTTGTAGCTCTTCGTAGGTAAATTTACCAAGCACATAATCTCTACCCGTAATGTGTTGAGAGTTATGAGTTATGGTTTCTGAGTTTTCTCTCTGATCTCTATTCTCTATTCCTATTCTTAAACGCCAAAACTTTGTTGTTCTTAGTCTACTTTCAATATCATTAACACCATTATGAATTCTTGGTCCTTTATCAAATTGGATTTTATATTTACCAAACTGAATATCTAAATCATCATGAGCTACTAAAATTTCTTCAGGTTTTATTTTATAAAAATTTAAAATTAGCTGAACTGAATCTCCAGATAAGTTCATCATTGTGACAGGCTTGGCAAGTAACTTCGAGCTCCCTGCTTCGAACTTCGAGATTAGGGCCTTAAACTTAGGCTCTTCTCTAAATTCCTCGTTTGTAAGTGAATCTAAAAATAAAAAACCTGCATTGTGACGGGTTTTTGCGTAATCACGACCAACGTTTCCAAGGCCTACTATCAATTTTATGTTTTGAGGGTTGAATTCGTGTTGAATTGACATAGAGCAATTATAGCAAAGCCTCACCCCTTTTGTTACACAAAAGACCCTCTCCTGTAGGAGAGGGTGGCTAAGTACAAGCGAAGCCGGGTGAGGCTACTTGAGCGGATGATGTTTTCTGTGTGCCTCTTCTGCAAATTTATCTGAAGCGTGAACATATTTTGAAGTAGTTGAAAGTGATGCATGCCCAAGTAAACGCTGAATTGCAGCTGGATTTGCACCTTCTTCAGCTAAATAAGTTGCAAATCCATGTCTTAGGCTATGTGCACTTGTTGGAACTACAATTCCAAGTCTTCTTCTATATTCTGCAATTTTCATTTGAATATAATTTGCAGAAAGTCTTACTAAATATGGATTTCCTGTTGCTTTACGCGTTCCTTTTGTTGGAATAAACATTGCTGGAAAATCGTCGTGGCGCATTTTTACGTATTCGGACAAAAAATGGACGGCTCTTTCAGTTAAATAAACAAATCTTTGCTTCTTGCCTTTACCTTGAATATACATTTTATTGTCTAAAATCTCACCTGTGGAGTTCATTTTTATGTGTTCTCTGTTCAGATTTGTAATTTCGGAAATTCTCATTCCTGTTGAAAAAAGTAGTTCAAGAATTGCTCTGTTTCTTTTTTGAACAATTATCTCGGTTTCAAATTGCTCTGGGCATTCAATTAAATTTATTAATTCATCCAGTTCTGCTACTTGTTTTTCCTTTTTTTCAGCTCTAATCATTTTTATTGCTGAAGGTGAAATTGGTACTGGCTTATCGATATCAACTAAAAAAGCAAGGTATGATCTTAGTGCCGAAAGCATTCTGTTTACACTTGCATCTGAAAGTTGACCACGATACAAAGCTTTTTTCTTTTCAGAAATTTCATTTCGAGATTTTTCTATTACTTCTTGGGTTAATTCTTCGCCTTTTTCAAAAACATGCAAAATTGGTATATAATTTTGGTTACGTAAAAAACCTTTGTAGTCGCTGATTGTTAATTTCTCGATTTTTTCAAAAGGAGTTTCGATATAAAATAGAAAAGCTGAAAAAATGTCCAGATCACGTTTGTAGTTATCAAGTGTTTCTCTTGAATAGTTATTATTTGCAAGGTTTGAAAGGTATTCTCTTAAGTATGGAAGAGAATATGGTGAAATTGGGCTTGCTTTTGAGTCAGATACAATATTCATATATAACAATATATCACACTTGTAATTTGAAATTTAAGCGTTAACTCTTCTAGGCTTAGTGCTATAATTTTTTCATGAATCACAGACTTTCAGAAATAATTAAAAAGGAAGAACTTCGACAGCAAACAACTTTAGGTTTAATCCCATCAGAAAACTTCTCATCTAAAGCCGTACGAGAAGCTGTTGGTTCAGTTATGATGCACAAATATTCTGAAGGTTATCCAAATGCCAGATATTATGAAGGAAACGAAGTTATTGATGAGCTTGAACTTTTATGTATTCAAATGTTTAAAAAGGTATTTAATTTGCCATCAGATTGGAGTGCAAACGTTCAACCTTTAGCTGGATCCAATGCAAATCTTGCAGTTTACAATGCTTTATTAAACCCTGGTGATACAATCTTGAGTATGTATCTTCCAGATGGAGGGCATTTATCACATGGTTGGAGTTTTACACCAACAAAGGATAGAACTGACGAAGAGTCAAGAAGTTTGGAGACCGATTCTGCATACTATGGTGGTAAAACTAAAATCAGTATTGTTTCCAAATTTTTTAATGTCGTTCAGTATAAAGTGAATAAGGATACTTTACTTTTTGATTATGACCAAATTGAAAAATTGGCTTTAGAAGTTAAACCTAAGCTAATTATTACAGGAGGAACTGCATATCCAAGAAATATTGATTATAAAAGAATGGCAGAAATTGCAAATAAAGTTGGAGCTTATTATTTAGCGGATGTAGCACATGAAGCAGGTTTAATTTCGGCTGGAGTTTTACCTTCACCTGTTGGAATTGCTGATGTTGTAACGCTTACAACTCATAAAACATTGCGAGGTCCAAAAGGTGCTGCAATTTTAATGGAAAAAGATTTAGAAAATTTGATTAATAAAGCTGTAATGCCAGGGCTTCAAGGTGGGCCTCATAATGGAACAATTGCTGGAATTACACAAGCTTTGTTTGAAGCTGACACTGAAGAATTTAAACAATATGCAGCTCAAATAATTGCAAATGCAAAAATACTTGCAGATGAGCTTCAAAATTTTGGATTTAATATTGTGTCTGGTGGAACAGATAAGCACTTGATTTTAATTGATTTAAGGTCTAAAAATATAGGTGGAAAAGTTTTGGCAAAAGCTCTTAGTTATGCTGGAATTGTTGCAAACATGAACACAATTCCTTTTGAAACTGGTTCGCCTTTAAACCCTTCTGGTTTAAGGATTGGAACACCAACAGTTACAACTAGAGGCATGAAGGAAACAGAAATGAAAATAATTGCAGCATGGATTGATAAAATAACAGAAATAGTTAGCGAGTTTAGCGTGTTTGAAGAAAGAATAAAGAACGAAGCTAGAATTCTGGAAATAAGAAAAGAAGTTGAAGACCTTTGTGCTAAATTTCCCTTAGAAGTTTAAAGTTAAAGGTTAAAAGTTCTGTGTCGTTCCACACTTGATGCGGAATCTAATTTTTAGAGCTATATTCTTACTTATTAATTACTTAATATGCCAAGTGTTACATGGAATTCAAATAACAAGCCAGATGCAGCTTCAGGATATGAAGTTTGTAATGATAGTAGTATTGCTACTAATGTTCCATTAAGAGCGGGATATGGTTGGAGAGGCACTGTGTTAGTTGACCGTTTAGGTAATACAATAACTCTAAACGAATATATTATGCAAACTGGTCATAATATAGAACTTGTGAAACAAGGTGAAAGTTATATTGTAGTAGAAATTAAACAAGAACCAATCGAAGCCTAAGAGTTGATTCTTACAACGTTTCTAATCAAACATGCAATTGTTAATGGGCCTACTCCTCCAGGAACTGGAGTTAAGTAGGCTATTTTTTCAGTCAATTCTTTGGAAACAATAACATCTCCAACTATCTTTTCGGCTTGCTTTACGCTTGTTACATCAATTACAATCGCGTCTTTTTTAAAGAACTTATGATCAAATATATGTGGTTTACCTGTTGCCGTTATTACAATGTCGGCCTTAGTTGAATAATTAATTAGTGAATTAGTTAATTTGTTGGCTATAGTTACAGTAGCATTTAAGCTTGTAAGAACTTGACTTAATGGCTTTCCAATTAAATTTGAATTATTAATAATCAAAACGTTTTTGCCAACTAAATAATTATTTTCTAAATCTACTTTCTGTGCTGAAATTGCATCCCAGCTTAGATCATCTTTAGTTATATCATTTATACATTCTAAAATTGCTTCAACGGTAGCACTTAATATCGATCCAGTTAATAAATGGCTTGTTCCACCCTGTTGAATTGCTGTTAGTCCATCAATATCTTTTCTTGGACTAATTGTGTTTACAATCAATGAAGTATATTTTTTAAGGTGATCGAACACAGGAAGCTGCACATGTATACCTGTAATTGAGTCATCAGCGTTAAAAGCATTAATTTGATTTAAGATATCTTCAATTTTGACATTTTGATCAAATTCAATAATATCTGATTTAATTCCAAACTCTTCTGCTTTTTTTGTTTTCATCTTCACGTACATCCTACTAGCCTCGTCATTAGAAGCTAAAATTACCCCAATCTTTAAGCTATCAGCTATCAGCTTTCTGCTATCAGCTAATTCGGTATAAATTTTCTCTGCTATTTGTTTGCCGTCAATTAATTTCATGTAGTAATTTTAACAGATTACGATTCGTTAGGCACAAAGTATTCTATAGATTCTTCTAATGTGCAAAGTTGCTTGTGGATTCTTGAGGCTTGAATAGATTGAGGAGTATTGCAGGCAAGCGTTTTAATTAGTTTTCGTCTTATAAAAGAAATTCTTTCTGGAGCCTGCAATATAGAATTAAGAGTTTCATTGGGCTCATCTAAGTTTAGATTAATTCGTCCTTCAAGTTTCTCAAGTAAACCTCTGAAATTGGGATTAAGCGTGTTGTTGTAGATTTTTTCAACATAACCTTTAATAATTTCGAATCGTGTCTGCTCACTGGTTGAATCAAAATGCAAAATATCTTTAAACTGGGCATATAACTGCTCTCTAATTTCTAAAGTTTGGTTTAGAACCTCTTCAGATTTATCTGGCATTGTTAGGTGTTAAAGATTTAAAAAGAAATTTTAATCCTAAAAACGGTAAAATAACCAATGATCCTAAAAATAGTACAGGTAAAGCAAAAATGTATTTAATTTTAAGCTTGCTGCTTGTTACAATCCATCCTGAAATTATTGTTGAAAGTATTCCTATGTCAATAAACATTCCTCGTGCAAGGCTACTACGTTTTAGAGTTTGAATTGGTCCAATATCTGAAAAGCCAAATTTTGAGAATTTCCCTTGACTATCAGCTTTTAAAAATTGAAAGAAAAGGAGCCATATTAAGAGTGCAACAATTGAGATTGTAAAGTTTGTTAAACGACTTAAAGGCTTCATAAATACAGAATATAGAATTTGGATTCAAGATTCAAGGACTAAGGCTGAAAGACAGAGGTCAGAAAACAGATGACAGAAATAATCTAAGCGACTTCCGGCCTCCAGATTCTGGCTTCTTACTTTTATTTATGCTATAATAACACTTGATTAAAAACTAGTTGGGTAATCTACTCTGCTAGCGCCCGTTTTGAGATTCTTTAATTAATTTGCGCTGCATGAGTATCCTTAAGACTAAATTTAAAGTCTTAGTATTTTTGCAACGCGTAAATTAAAAATCTTCGCTTTCCGCAACAATAATTTTTCCCTGACTCGTTTTTACAATTTAATTTTTTATTGTAAAAATCGTGGATAATAGAAACGATAATAGAGTTGGGTCTAACTCTGGGTATAGACCATATAATAGTTCAAGTTCTAGTAATAGAAGGCCACAATATGGCTCAAACAATCGAGAATCTGGAAGTAGATACGGTAATTCCGGATCCGGAAATAGAAGTGCAGGAAGTAGTTATAACAAACCTTCTTCATCTTCTTATGGAAGCAGGTCATCATTTAATTCTGGAAGACCTTCATTTGGTAGTAACAGAAGAGGTGGTGGATATAGAGGTGGAAGCAGATCAGGAGGTGGAAGAAAGACATCGGCAGTTATGATGGATCCGAATACATATATTAAAAAAGCAATAGAATCTGTTGAGAAAGTTGAATATATTCCCAAAAATACTTTTAATGATTTCAAAATAGACGAAAACTTAAGAAAGAATATACTATCAAAAGGATACGAGCTTCCAACTCCTATTCAAGATAAAACTATTGACTTTGGCTTACAAGGAAAAGATGTTATAGGTGAAGCAAATACTGGAACAGGTAAAACAGCTGCATTTTTAATTCCTTTAATCGATAAAGTTATCAAGAAACCTAACCAAAGAGTAATTATCATGGCTCCTACAAGAGAGCTTGCTCTTCAGATTTCTGAAGAATTTAGAACTTTTGTAAAAGGCTTCAGAATTTACTCTGTAGATTGTATTGGTGGATCATCAATTAGTAATCAAATTTCTCAACTTAGAAGAAATCCTAATTTTGTAATAGGAACTCCAGGTAGAATAAAAGATTTGATTAATAGAAGAGTCCTTAATCTATCATCGTTCTCAAATGTTGTATTAGATGAAGCAGATAGAATGGTAGATATGGGATTTATTGATGACATCAAATACATTCTTAGTCAATTAAATGAAGAAAGGCAGTCCTTGTTTTTTTCGGCAACAATTTCTAAAGAAATTAACGAACTTATAAGAGCTTTCTTAAAAGAACCTGAATTTGTAAGCGTCAAATCAAGACCAACATCGGAAAATGTTGATCAGGACGTTGTTCATGTTAAAAACGGCATTTCTAAAGTAGATATGCTTCATGATATTTTGGTAAAACCAGAAGTTGAAAAAGTTTTAGTTTTTGTTAAAACAAAGATAGGAGCCGAGAGGCTTGATAGAGAACTTTACCAGAGAGGCTTCAAAGTTTCTGCAATTCATGGTGATAAATCTCAATATCAAAGACAACAGGCAATTGTTAAGTTTAAAAATGGAACTTCAAAGATTTTGGTCGCAACAGATGTTGCAGCACGTGGTTTAGATATTCCAAATGTAACTCATGTTATAAACTACGACTTACCTGCAACTTTGGAAGATTATATTCATAGAATTGGAAGAACTGGTAGAGCAAATAAAAAAGGTAATGCTCTAACATTTATAGAAGAAAATATGTCAAGATCACAATCCTCTGGAGGATTTGGTGGAGGATATAACAGATCTAGATCTAGTGGATCTTCATCATTTAGAAGAAGCTCAGGCGGATTTGGAGGTGGTAGAAGAAGTTCATTCAGACGATAACTTTATGCGTTTGATGTTAGACGTAAGTCGTTTGACGAAGAATACAAAAGAAGCCGCGACGTCGACGTCGCGGCTTCTTTGCTTGTATTGGCAATCTCTATAATTCGGCAACTGCATCAAGCCCATGCGTTATTTGTTGAGGATCAACGCCAAGAATTTCTGCAATTTTAGATATATCACCTGCACCATAAATGTAGCCGTGAATTATTTCTAAAGTCTCAATTCCTGGGTCAAGTAGCGGGCTATGTATACCACCTGCTCGTGTCTGTTCATTAAGATGTTGAATTGAGTGTTCAGTTCTAAGCCAGTCAGATATTCCTTTCGTTATTTGATAATGAGAAGGATCTCGTAAGTTGGCAGGAAGTAAGAATCTTCCTGGTTTAGAAGTTTCATAAAATCTATGCCCATTTTGTAAGTGTTCTAAAACTTCTGCTGATGAAAGTGTTGGGATTTCCATTTAAATATAAACTTTGGAGATTAGTTCAATTTTCCAGCCACCCATCCAGATGACCAGCTCCATGACAAATTAAAACCTCCGACATCTCCATCTACGTCTAAAATTTCTCCGCATAAGAATAAATTATTGACCAATCGAGATTCCAGAGTGGATGCCGTTACTTCAGATGTATCGATTCCTCCAGCTGTAAATTCAGCTTCGTTCCATCCTCTAGTTGTAACAATTGGTATTTTAGCACTTGTAAATATTGTGTAAAGGGCTTTCCGCTCTTTTTCGTTAAGTAGCTTAACTTTCTTATCTGTTGGTATTTTTAAGATATTTAGTATACTAGTTGCAACCTTGTTTGGGAATAACCCAAATAAGCTCTTTTCTATTGCCTGTTCAGGTCTTTTGCCCCATCTTTTATTCAAAAAATTTTCTAACTCATTTTCTGATTTTTTTGGAAAAAAATTTAAAGTTACATGACAATCATCTTTATGTTCACGATTAAATCTAATTGAAATTTCCCGGCTTATATTCAAAATTGCAGGCCCTGATAAGCCATATTTAGTAAACATTACTTCATCTGTTGAAGTTTTAATTTTTTTATTATCAATAAAAGAAGTAACTTCAAGTTCAAGTTTTACACCTTGCAAATAGTGACAAAGTTGACTTTTTGCTTCAAGAGGAAGTGCTGCAGGAACTGGAGTAATAATTTTATGCCCAAAACTTTCTGCAAGCGAATAACCAGATCCATCTGAACCTAATGCAGGATATGTTCTACCACCTGCTGAAAGAATTAAATAGCTTGAGGTGAACGTTTGCTTTTCGTGGTTAGTAAGATTTGTTGTTTCAACTGAAAAGCTATTAGCAGTTAGCGCTTTGCCATCATCATTTTTTTTGCTTTCTCTTTGTGTCATCCTGAGGGAAATCGAAGGATGAACATCTACAACTTCCGTATTCAAATAAACATCAATTCCAAGCCTGTTTATTTCGTCTAGCATTACTTCTGTTACTGTTGATGCCTGATTTGTAATTGGAAAAAGTTTTCCTATATCGGTCTTCCTCTCAACATAAAGTTCAATTCCTAAATCGTTAAAAAAGCTTACAATGTCTTTATAGCTAAATTGATCAAAAATTGATTTAATAAATTCAGGATTTGCCCCGTAGTAATGCTTTTCGATTGATTTATCTAAATTGATATTTGTAATATTGCAACGTCCGGCGCCACAAACTAGTATTTTTCTCCCAAGTGCAAATGTTCTATCTAAAATTGCCACTGAATATTCAGGATGATGTTTTTTAGCTGAAATTGCAGCCATCATTCCCGCAGCTCCACCGCCAATTATTATTAGGTCGTAATGTGTTTTATCCATGGTGAAATTATATCATTATCTTCAATTAAAAATTGTAATTGTAAACGTAAAATGGTTAAAGCCTTACTTTTCCTCTATAATATATTTAGCTGATAGCTGATAGCTGATAGCTGATAGCTGATACTAATTAACCAAAAACTAATAACTATTAACTTTCACATATGCGCCCAATTTGGACCGGAGGAATTTCATTTGGACTAATTTACATACCAGTAACATTATTTTCTGCAGTTAAACCTGATGAAATTAAATTTCATATGGTTCGGAAAAAAGATTTAGCGCCAATTGGTTATCAAAAAATTGCTAAATCAACTGGTGAAACTGTTGAAAAGGAAGATATTGTTAAAGCAGTTGAAATGGATGATGGTTCAATGGTTACACTTGAAGATTCTGATTTTGAAAAAGCAAACCCTAGAAGAACAAAATCAATTGATATTTTGCAGTTTATGGACGAAAAAGAAATCGACCTAAAACTTGCTGAAAGACCTTATTATTTGGAGCCTGAAGAAGCTTCAAAAAAAACGTATTATCTTTTTTTAAGAGCGTTGCTTAAATCTAAAAAAGCAGCATTGGGAAGATTTGTTTTAAAAAACAAGGAATATTTGGCAATTATTAAAGCGGAAGAAGATCAGTTAGTTCTAATTCAAGTTAGATATGCCGACGAAATTAAACTACCTGTAAATGACGATTTTTCAAAAATTAAAGTCGAACAGAGCGAGTTGGAATTAGCTGAGCAAATTATAAACAACATGACTAAACCTTTTGATCCTGGAAAGTACAAAGAAAGTTTTAAGAATGAAATCCAAAGAATTATTAACGCTAAAAGACATAAGAAGCCACTGGTTCCAAAAGAAATGCCTTTGAAACCAACAGATAGCAAAGACATTATGAGTAAGCTTATGGAGAGTTTGAAGGAAAGCGAGAAATAACTACTTTTTATTTTGTCTATCCTTTGACAAGCTCAGGGTGACACTCATAATGTAAATAAGTGTATGCTGACTGACTATAACGCCAAAAGAAACCCTAAAAAAACTAAAGAGCCATTTAGTGATAAGCTGCTACCTAAAAAACCCCATAAGCCTATTTTTACAGTTCAAAAGCATGACGCCACTAGGCTTCATTTTGATCTTCGACTGGAGCATAAAGGTGTTTTAAAAAGCTGGGCAATTCCTAAAGAACCTTCAAAAGACCCTGAAGTTAAAAGACTTGCAATTGAAACTGAAGATCATCCGTACGATTACGCATACTTTAGTGGAGATATCCCGGAAGGTGAATACGGCGCAGGTCACGTTGATTTATGGGATAAAGGGACTTTTGACATGTACGGTTTTGAATCAGGAATTGATAATGAAGTAATTTTTGAAAAAGCATACGAAAAAGGTCATATTCATGCAATTTTTCACGGTAAAAAACTAAAAGGAGAATACTCATTATTGAGATTTAGAACTGAGAAAAATAACACATGGCTATTTTTTAAAAATGAAGATGATAAACCATCAAAATTTAAAAAGACAGAATCCATTGAAGCTACTTTAAGTAAACTTGGTGCAAGAAAAACAGAACTTAATCTTCCAATTAAACCGATGCTTGCAACATTGGTTAAAAAGCCGTTCACAAGCGAAGATTGGATTTTTGAAGTTAAGCATGATGGGTATAGAATTATTTGCGAAATTGAAGGCCCAAAAGTCAAACTTTATTCCAGAAATACATTTGATTACACAAATAAATTTAAAGACGTGTCAGATGATCTTTCCAAAAGAAATTTAAACGCAATTTTAGATGGTGAACTTGTTGTTTTGGATGAAAATGGTAAATCCGACTTCTCTCTTCTTCAAAAATATATAAAAAGTGGAAAAGGTTCTGTGGTTTATTACGTTTTTGATCTGCTAAAGTTTGGAGAATACAATCTTACTAATATTCCGTTGATTTATAGAAAAACCATTTTGAAATCGATTATAAAAGATTCCAAATTTGTAAAATACAGTGAACATATAGAAAAAAACGGTGAAAACTTTTATAAACTTGCAAAAGAAGAAGGTTTGGAAGGGATTATGGCTAAAGAAAAAAATAGCAAATACAATGTTGATACAAGAACAAGTAACTGGCAAAAAATCAAGACTATTAAAACAATTGACGCATATATTGTAGGATTTACAGAGCCAAAAAATTCAAATGAATTTTTTGGCTCGTTGTGTCTTGCAATAAAAAAAGGCAAAGGTTTCAAATATATTGGAAATGTTGGTACTGGATTTGATTCAGTCACAAAACAATCACTTTTAGAGTTGTTTTCTGAAATCAAACTAGATAAGCCATCCGTCACAAATCCAACTAAAGTTATTGGCTTCAAGAAAATTACCTGGATAAAACCAAAGTTTATTTGCACTGTTAAATACGCAGAATTTACAAATGAGCATTTGTTAAGGCAAGCTGCATTTATTGATTTAAAAAATGCAAAGTATAAGAAAATAAAAACTGAGAATGTAAATGATATTTCTACAGATCTTAAATCATCAAAACTGAATTCTAAAGAAGAAATTGTAAAAGTTGGAAATCAATCATTAAAGTTAACAAATTTAGACAAGCTTTACTGGCCCAAACAAAAAATTAATAAAGGCGAACTTGTTAGGTACTACGATAAAATTTCAGACTATATTTTGCCATATTTAAAAGATAGGCCTGAATCGCTAAATCGACATCCAAATGGAATTGAGGAAGAAGGTTTTTTTCAAAAAGATATTCCTGAAAACTATCCAGATTGGCTTAAAACTAAAATGATTCATTCCGAAAGTGTTGATAGAGACATTAACTATTTGATCTGTAATGATGAAGAAACTTTGATTTATATGGCAAATCTTGGTTGTATTGAAATAAACCCTTGGCATTCAAGACTTGGTTCTTTAGAGAACCCTGATTATATGATTTTTGATTTAGATCCCTTAAATGTCAGCTTTCAAAAGGTTGTTCAGGTTGCATTAAAATTTAAAGAAGTCTTGGAAAAACTTGATATAAAATCTTATCCTAAAACATCCGGTGCTACTGGAATTCATATTTATGTTCCACTGCCCTCAACGTATTCATACGACCAGGTTTTGGATTTTGCAAAATTAATTGCAATTCAAGTTAATAAAGAACTACCAAAACTTACAAGTATCGAAAGAAGCCCCGAAAAGCGAAATAAGCGAGTTTATTTGGATGTAATGCAAAATATTAAAGGTCACACAATTGCAACTGTCTACTCTGCACGTCCTAAACCTTTTGCAACAGTTGCAACCCCACTTGATTGGAGTGAGGTAAACGAAAAGCTTTCACCTAAAAATTTTAATATTTTTAATATATTTGAAAGATTAAATAAAAAAGGTGATATCTGGCAACCAGTTCTGGGCGATGGAATCAATATGAAGAAGGCCCTGGAAAAGCTTATGGAGCTGGAATAATTTATAAATACTAAGTGTCAATGTCGGACATGTAACTCTAGAGCTTAAAACGGCCAGCCATTTACGTAACCATTACATTTTTCCTTATAGCTAGCATTCGTAAACGATCCGCACATTTTATCTAGAGTTTCTTGTTTGGATCTTGAGTTAACAAGATAGTAACTCACAGCACCACTGATGCAATTATCGAGTAGATCCCAAGGAGCTGTTGCACATGCGTCTTCTACTACTTTGGGCGTTGAAATATTCTGCCTCATAGTTACTGCTCCAACTCCTCTTAAACAAGCTACTTGACTTGGAGATTCCAAACATTTATTTACAGCGGCAGCATAATTGTCTTTCATCAGCCTAACAATATATCTACCAGAGTAATATAAGCAAACTTCACGGTAAGCGCCATAATAATTCATACATGGATAAAATGGATTATTTGGATCTAAATATTTTGGTTCGTGTGTTAAAGAATTAGCTTCAAAATTTTCCATAAATACTCCCTCTGAACAATAAATCTGTTGTGAAAGTGTAGAAAATTTATCACAAAAAGGAAGAGCTTGTGGAATTTCACCTTCTTTGTAGTACATTAAACCATGGCCAATTGCATGAACACATGTACCATCATTGCCAGCACAGATATTTAAATATTTGCTTTCTATATCAGCCTCGCTTTCAAAATACCCTTCAATGACACCATGGGTGTACCCTGCACCGCAAACGTCATCTTGATAACTAATCGTAGTTCCTAAATCACCAAATTTTTTATACCCCATGTGTCCAATAGCATGTGTTAATCCGTGACACGATCCAGCTATTTTTTTGCTAATTTTCATTAATTTATCAAGCCTTAACAGCGCAACATGAGGATCTTGATAATCAACAATATTTTGAAACTCGGTGCTAATAAGCCTATATTCTTTAGCAGTTAAATCTATGGGGCCTTCTGACACATCTTTATTATCATCAAAATTTTCGCTAATAACACTATCAGGATTAATGCTGACAGGTAATGAAGGTATGTTCGTAAAATAGCTCGTTGGAACTATATTTGATTTTTCATTTTGATTTGTAAACTTATATCCCCAAATGCCAGCAAAACTTGATATAGCAAGAAGAAAAATAAAAGTTAATACAAGCAGGATTTTATTTTTCATATATTTGTCAATATTTTATGGTAGTAAGACAGTGTCTAATATATGTAAAATGCCGTTACTGGATTCTGAATCAGATAAAATGACAAATCCCTCGTTGACCATAATTTTATCGTTAAATATTTTAATCTTTAAATCCTTGCCATCAATGGTTTTTATGATCATTCCGTCCGAAAGTGCGTCAAGTTTAATTTTACCTTTGACAATGTGATAATTTAGAATATTTTTTAAATGTTCTTTGTTTTCAGGCTTTAACAAGTCTGTAACAGTTTCTTTAGTTAATTTTTCAAAAGCTGTATTATCAGGGGCAAAAATTGTATATGAACCAGGTTGGTCAAGGATTGCATCTAAACCTGTAACTTTTAAACCTTCTACCAAAGTAGTTAAATTAGAAGCACTGGATATATTCTGTTGAATAGATTTGTTCTTATAAGTTATAGCGCCACCCACAGAAATACTTTCATTCTGTGATGCTAAAGCTTCTGCTTTTTCATTTTCGTAAGCTGTTTTGAGATTACTTATCGTATCTTCATTTTTTCTTTTTTGAATTTCAATTCCAATAAAAAAGCTACTGACTATTGATAGAAGCATTAATATGATTGTAATTTTAAAAAGAATTTTCTGTTTTTTGCTCATAAAATATTTTGTTAACTATAATCATGTATAAGTTTAATAATAAAGCTAGAAAATGTAAATGCTTAAGTTGCTTAAGAAATAATAATGTTATAATTCAGTATAACTTTTAGGAACACCCATATGTTCGATAAAGAAAGTACAGATTTTTCTTTACAGCACGTAGCTGTTTTAGATAATACTGCTTCTAAAGTCTTTCGTTCCAACATTAATAACTTATTATCTGTATATGGTTTAGATATTAACCACTGGGCAATTCTGGGTTTACTAAAAAGATATAAAACATTTAATATGGCTGAACTATCTCAGGAGCTTAGACTAGATCCGCCTTTTATAACAAATTTGATTCACGACTTGAAATTATTAGGGTATATTAGGATAATTCCTTGTAACACAGATAAAAGATGTAAATTAATTGAACTTACCGATAGTGCCAAAGAAATAATACCACTACTGGAAAGAAGAGTTGAAAAGAAGGCTAAAAAGCTTATTCATGCTTCCGAGACTGAGACGGAATGCTTTATAAATACACTTAAAAAAGTTATTCAGAATGGTGAGCAATATATATGAAATTTGCATTTATTTTAGGTAAAAACGAAGAACTTTCTGCAGTAGAACTTTTCTCGGTTTTAAGATTAAAAAATATAACCTTTAGACTTATTAACAAGGTAAGTAAGATTATACTTCTTGAAATTGATTCTGATGAGTTTGAGCCAAGCCAATTTATTGAAGAACTTGGGGGTTTAGTCAGAATTGTAAAAATATATGATTCACTAGATTATTTTGATGATCAACTTTTAACTAATCTTGATATCTACTTTATAAACGATTTTAATTATTCGTTTATTAACATTAATCTTTTAAAAGAAGAGGAGCAGTCGCTAAAAGCTTCATTTAAAGATTTTTTTAAGAAGAATAAGTTCAAAGCTCAGCTTAAAAGTTCGGAATACTCTTCAAAGGATAATGTTTCTGACCCTGCCAAATTTTTTTCCTGGAAATTAAACGAAGGATTTGAATTTTTTACCATGAAGCTTGCAAGTGTCTACTATTATGGAGTTACAGATGCATGTACGAATGCTAAAAAGTATGTATTTTTAGACGAAAATAGGCCCCAAAGACTTTTTACCCACGGAACATCCTTTCGATTAGCACAAATAATGATTAACTTATTGCAGTTAAAAAGTGGTTCGACATTAGTTGATCCATTCGCAGGAACTGGAACGTTTATGATTGAAGGTCTGTTGCATGGTTTAAACGTAATTGGTGTGGATATTGATAGTGATGTTTTGTTTGCTGCGAAAAAAAACATTAATTGGGCTAAGACAACGTTTGCCAATAATCAAAAGCATATGTTGATACATGAATCATCTGAAACAGCAGATTTCAATGCAGATGCATGTGTGTTCGAACCATTCATGGGACCTTTTCTTAAAAATCTGCCAAGGTATGTTGAAGCTGAGAATACAGTCTATATGCTTACAAATATATATACTAATTTATTTAAAAATTTATATAAAAGTCTTCGTCAGCGTGAAAAAGGATTGCCGTCAGTAGTCTGTATTTTACCGGAATTTAAAACCAGAGAAGGTAAATTATTAAAACCAGACTATAATAAAATCTTTTCTTCAACCGGGTTCAAGTTAATGGATCTTAAAGAAATCGATACTTCGTTAAATATAAAAAATCCAATTTTATATCAAACACCTGAAGGGAATAATATTATCAGGAAATTATATGTTTTGGAAAGAAAAACAGCATAGTTTTAAATTCTAAGCACTAAATTCTAAACAAATTCTAAATTTTTAAATCCCAAACTATAGACTTTTGTATTTGGGCATTTTATATTTTACTTCAAGTTTGCAATGTACTAAATATTTAAAGCTCTTTGCAAAACATTCTTATGATCAAATGCTAATTCAATTGATTTTAATTCCTCTTTGGCAATCCATTTAGCTTCCAAAGTTTCGTTTGCGATAGTAACAACTGGAAGCTCTTCTTTATCACCAAGTTCAAGAAGAAATGCGATTGAAATAATACGTTTCCTTGGATCTCTACCTACTTTACCAAAAACACCTATTTCTTTTATGTTTTTTATTGCATCTTGGATATTTGTTTCTTCTCTAAGCTCTCGTTCTGCTGCCACTTCTAACTCTTCATCGGGCTTAATAAAGCCACCAGGTAATGCCCACTTGTCTTTGAAAGGCTCATATTGCCTTTTAATAAAGAGAATGTAATCAATATTTTTTACAGTTACTTTGCAAACTGCGTCAACAGCGATTTTTATTTCCTGGGTGGGTTCTATATATTTCATTTTGTAGTCAATTTATTTAATCTATATCCTTTTCCATAAATAGTTTGTATATCTATATTGAACCCTAAATCAATAATCTTTTTTCTAAGTCTGGCTATTCTTTGATCTAAAGCCCATTCTGAGTATTTATTTTTAAACTCATCTTTCCATATTATTTTACCTATATCTTCTTTTTTTACAACAGAATGAGTTTTTAATAATGTTTCAATAATCTCTCTTTCCTTTACATTAAGTAAGTTCAGGTCAAGACCAGTAAGTTTATTCTCTTCCGTAAGATCAATATTTTTAAAGATTATTATATTTTCTATTAGATCTTTTATTACCGGAATATTAATTTGGTTATCTTTTATAAATCCAACATTTTTATAATTCTCAAGAATTTCATTTTCTTCCACAGAAAGTTCAATTTGTTTGTTAATTTTTTTAAAAACGTTTAAAGCTTTCTCGTCAAAGTTTTCAATTAGAAGTTTTGCATACCGTTCGAAAGAATCTGTTTTCGCAATTTCGTCCTGAATTTTTCTTTTAGTTAACCCAAAATGCCCGTTTGTTAAAGTTTTACTCTCTAAAATCTTTTCCAAGCTAATCTCTGTATGATATTGATTACTTAAAGTATCTCTTAACGACTCAACCGACCAATCCATTTCAATTTTTTGATAAATTATTCCTTCGAAGACTATGGATGCAGGATTTACTTTATTCTTAATTTTATTTAAAAACATAGGATCTTCAGCCAAAAATACAAACTTTAACTTTCCTCTGTATTTTCTGTAAAAGCTATCGGCAATTTCAATTGCTTTTTCTGGTTCTTTTAGAAGAGCTAGATCATCCAAAATACATACAGTTTCTATGTTATGGCTAATAGTTTCATAAACATTATCACCAGGAAATTCGTCTCTAATCAGTCTTTCATTGATTCCGTTTTCAATATACAAGGGATCTAAAACAGGTAATGAATTAAGGGCAATATGAATAAATGAATATGTAGGGTCGTAACCATTAGATTGTTGTGTTCCTTTTAAGAGCTTATCAAAAAGGTAATATAGTCCATCATCTGCAAAACCAATCACAGTTGGATTTATTCCCATGTTTAGGTAACTGATGACTTTTTCTTTCAAAAAATTCATAATTTAGTTTTAGTTTATTAGTTAATTAGTTTTAAAACAAGTAAACCAATTAACTGTCAACAAATTAACATGCTTATTATACCTCCAAACGCCTTTCTAGTCTAAGTTGTCAGAATTTAGTAACTTTCTGACAAGATTCGTCAAGTTTGAAGTAGCTTTAGAAGCGATAATTCTTTAATCAATTAGTTTATTACGTTAAATCCTAAAATCTTATGCTAATGCATAAAAAATTAAGATTTGGTCAAAATTGATTTATCAATTAGGGAGTTTTTATATTATTTTTTAATTAATTATTTATGTCAAGCGTTTACCCACAACAACATGGTGATGAAGAATTTTCTTCAATCACAGAAAATATCGAGTTGGCAGGCGCCCAAGATCATGTGCGCCTACTGTTATTGGTAAGTTCTTTGCATGAAAGTGCTGCTCAATTAGGCCAAGATGATTGGTTCAAAGCACAAACTAAAGATGGAAAAAGAAATAGAGTCCCTTATTCATCCAGAAGTCCAGTTACGCTTACGCTTGACGGGCAAACTGTAGGAAAGGAAGGACACCAAGGATTAATGTCTTATGAGACAATGAAAACTATTGCACATAGCCCTGATACGGTGACTAGAGAAGCATTAAAAGAAATGCTAACAAAGGATTTTCAGGCGGTTGGCTATAATCTGGATTTTTCATATTTAGATTCTATTACAGAAGAACAATTTAAGGCCTGGATGCAAGATGTTGCAACAAAAAGAATCCATGATAACGATGCCTGGGGAAAAACTGCTACAGGTTTTCTGGAAGCGCAAGGTATCAATATTTTAAAGTTAAAATCAGGAGAATTGACAGTTGAGCAAGTTCAAATGATTTTTGATTTAAAAAAAGGGATAAATTCTATTTGGAATCCTAAAACTACTAGTGAATTTAGAACTTTGCTACAAAACAATGTTGCTTTAAAGGTGGCAATGGTTACAGCTCACTCCAACTGGCGAAAATCAAAATACACTCAAGACGAAAACTATCAAAATTTTTCTATTGAGAATTCAATAAATGAAGCTAAATCAGCCTTAACTAGAGCTGATATTGAACTCGAAGCGATCGAAAGCCAAATAAATAGTGTTCGTGAAGGTGCGCATAAATCGCCAACTATTAGTCCTGAGATAAGTTTTGAGCTAATGCTAAAGCTATGCGATATGTTGGAAGAGGTAGCTTCGAAACACGAAGATGTGATAACAAGAGCAAGGATCCTTAATCAAAGAGACAAGCTTTTGGATACAATAAGATACGATGCAAACACTGCGATTACGGATTCTGTTATACAAATGGGTAATTTAAAAGATCAAACAGAAAGTTAAGTTTTTAAAAGGCGGGTTTTAGGTTTACCTAAAACCCGCTAAATATTCAACGCTCACTACTAACCCGCTTCTTTCTTTTGATGACAAATCACACTCTACCTAGTATAATTGCTTAAAACGTAACAACATATGGATAAGTTACTATCTTCAATAAAAACCTTAGCAACTCCCAAAAACGTTGCAGTACTTTCCTTGGGATCTTTTCTTTTATTAATGAGTTTTTTAACTCCTTTAATTGGAATTCCTCTTTTATTTGATTACAAAATAGATATTAATCCAGAAATTAAGTTCGATAAAAGTATTTTAGAATGTCTAACTCAAAGTGATGTTCTAACAACAGCAATTACTGAACCACAAAAAAGTGATTTTTATTCAGATGAAACAATAAATCTGACTGGTGAATATTTGTTTAAATGTAGTAAAACCAGTTTAGAAAATGTAAAGCTTTCTTGGTTGTTAAATGATGAAAAAGAACCATTTTCAAAAGACAAAACTGCTTCACTTTCTAATTTAAAAGCCGGAAATTACAAAGTTACTTTTAAAGTTAACGGTACTTCGGAAACAGGAAAAGTTATTGAAAATAGTGAATCAAAAGATTTTGTAATTACAGATAGACCAGCACCTACGCCAGTATATGTTCCACCAGTAAATCCACCAGCTCATGTAAATCAAGGACCAAGTGTAAGTATAGTGTCACCTAAATTTACGCCAACACCATACAATCAAGGTCAAACTGTAAGATTTGCAGGAATAGGAACCGATCCAGAAGATGGAAATCTGTCAGGTGCATCTTTGCAGTGGAGCTATGTGTTAAGTTATAACGGAATTGACGATCCAGAAGTAAATTTTGGGTCTGGAACATCAGCTAGTTTAAATTTAACATTGCCACCAGCAGTTTACTTTGCAACCTATACGGTGTCTTTAAGAGCAACCGATTCTAACGGCGCAACTGCGCAAACAAGCTTAGTTTTAAATGTCGGTTATATTTTGTATTAATGAAAAAAGTAAAATTAATCGCAACAATAATTTTTGTTCTTGCACTACTTCTCGTTAGCTTAGGGGCTTTGTATTTATATTTATTCCAAAAATCAGACAAATTTTTACTTGTAAAAGAGAGCGGTGCTGTTTTTTACAAATTACCAAATGAAATTGAATATTCTGAATTAACTTTGGATGAAAGAGAATTCCCAGCTGGGACCTATATAAAAACAGATGTTTTAAGCTATGCAAGAGTATTTTTGCCAGATAATTCTTTAATTTCAATTGATGAAAAAACGGAACTTCAAATTAATTACAACAGTAATAAAGTTTCAATTAAACAGTTTATAGGCAAAACCTGGAATAGAGTTGAATCATTAAGCAAAGGCCAGGAGTTTGAGGTTGAAACTCCAAATACTATAGCAGCGGTTCGAGGGACGATTTTTGGGGTTGGAGTTGATAATGATCAACTCTCAAGAGTATTTGTTGAAGAACATACAGTTGATGTTTCCAGATTTAACGAGTCTGAAATTCTCGAAACTCAAGATTTAGATGAAAGTGATATTGCTCAAATTATTAAAGACGAAACTCAATACAAAATTTTAAAAGAAAAAATAGGTGACGATCTGAGAAACTCATTATGGTATAAAAGAAACAAGCTTGTTGATGAAGAATATAAAAAGCTTAAGCAACGAAGATTTGTTTTAGACTTTAGAAAAACATTAAAGGATAATTTAGAAAAACGATCTGAGTTTAACGAATATAGGTTGGGGTTAAAATCAAATCTTTCTAGAGAAAAAATTGAAGATCAATTAACTAACGTCTATGATATTTCAAAAATTTCTGAAAAAACTTGTACAAGTTATACCTCTGTAAGCATTCAAGATGCTATAAATAAAGTTAGATATTATAGAAATTATATTAATAAAGCAGATCAAATCGAATCTTTGTTATCTAATTTAAAAGAAACTTGTTCGGATTCCGAAATGACTTTAAATGAAGCAATAGAGCTTGAAAAGCAAGTGAATCAAATAAACTCATCTAACTAAATTCTAATGAAATCTAAAATTATTTCTCTTTTAGTGTTTGTTATTGTTAACGCTGTAGTTTTTTTACTCCTTCAAGCTAATTTTGTTGGTGGAATTAATAATCTTTATTCAGATACTCTTCAAGGTTCAATTGATGCAAGGCAGGAAATTGTAATTGTAGGTATTGATGACAAAAGCTTGCAACAAATTGGAAGTTGGCCTTGGGATCGCTCAGTGTTTGCTGAGGCCTTAAAAAAAATAGATTCGTCTAACCCTTCTGTGGTAGGTGTTGATGTCTTATTTTTAGAGTCCAGAAATGGTGATACACAAGTTGAAGATTTTTTAATTGACTCAAAAGCACAGGTTGTTATGGGTAGTAAGCTAGTGGATGAGCAGGTATTTGTTAGTGTTTATGATACTAGGTCTGGTTTTGTAAACTTTGACCCTGATCCAGATGGGAAAATTCGTTCAGCACAAATGTATAGAGAAATCGATGGGAAATGCATGTCAAGCTTTTCGGTAGAGATTGTAAGCATTTATTTTGGAATTAACGATAAGTTTTACTGTGATGAAAACTTAAAGTTAAGAACCAGAGTTTATGATTTATCAAAGAATAATACTTTAAGATTTGCATATACTAATGAAGACTTTGAAGTAATCTCGTTTTCTAACCTTTTAGATTCTAATTATAACTACAATTTTAAAGATAAAATTGTGTTGATTGGCTCAACTGCCCTTGATTTAAGAACAAATTTAAACGATAACTTTACAGATATTTTTGGTAATAGTATTCCTGGAATTGAAATTCATGCAAACATAATAAACAGTTTTCTAAATGAAACTTTTTACACTACTCTTAATTGGGAACAGACTTTGGCGATTTTTTTAATTGTGAATACACTCCTTATAGCACTGAGTTTTAAAATTAAAAAAATCGCCTTTATAACTTTTATATTTCTTGCATTTATATTAATAACATTCGCATTAAGTCTTTTATTAGCTCAATTGAAAACTTTGCTTCCATTAATTTCAATTTTGGTAGGGCTTATTACTAATTATTTGATTATTCTTTTATACAAATATTTAACTCAATCAAAAGAAACAAAATTTATTAAAAATGTATTTTCAAGATATTTGAATGAAAATTTGCTTAAAGTGTTGCTGGAGGACAGCTCAAAATTAAAACTGGGAGGTGAAGAACGAAACATGACGGTAATGTTTTCTGATATCAGAAGCTTTACTACAATTTCTGAAGGGCTAACGCCAACTGAATTAATCAATTTAGTTAATGATTATCTTAGTTTTATGTCAGATATTATCCTCAACAATAATGGGACTATAGATAAATACATAGGGGACGCGATTATGGCTTTGTGGAATGCACCAATAAATGATGACAATCATTCTGTTAATGCTGTTAAAACAGCAATTGCAATGAAAGAAAGCTTAGACTTATTTAAAAAAACTTATCCTAATTATCCGGAAATTAATATTGGTATTGGAATAAATACTGGTCAAATGACTGCAGGAAATGTTGGTGGTGAAAAGCGTTTTGACTATACTGTTTTAGGGGATAATGTAAATTTAGCCTCAAGACTTGAGGGTTTAACAAAAAAATATGGTGTGACAACGATTGTAACAGAATCGGCGAAGAATGATTTTAAGACAAAAAGTAAAGAAACTAACATAGGTTTCAGACTTTTAGATGAGGTTATTGTAAAAGGTAAGAGCAATAGCATAAAGATTTTTGAGCCTTTTAAAAATAGCGATGATAAGTCGTCTAAGCTAATAAATGCTTACGAAGAAGCATTTATGCTTTATCAAAAAGGTGATTTTGCAAAAGCTTTAGAAATTTTGAAGGAGAATAGAGATGATAAACCATCACAACTTCTAATTGAACGAATAAACTCCTTAAGTAAAGATCAGAAAACAAAATGGAGCGGCGTTTGGAAATGGGAAGATAAGTAGTTCAAGTGTAAGTTTAAGAGTAAGTCAAAGCTAAAAATGTTTTCATGCCTAGGTTAAGATGGTATAATTCGATGTTAAAAAATAAATATGTGCGCCGGTAGCTCAACGGATAGAGCAACTGCCTTCTAAGCAGTAGGTTAAAGGTTCGATTCCTTTCCGGCGTAAATCGAATTTTCTTCTCGTTTTATGTAGGTTAAAGGTTAACTCAATAGTACAATGTGCTATTTCGTCTTTCCGACGTAAATAAACTTTCATATTAAAATTTTTTACTCAGGTTAAAGATTCGTCTCAATAACACAATGTGTTATTTCGTTTCCGCAGTAAATATTTTATTAAACTTCTTATAAGTTTTCCCTTTAATTGCTATAATTGTTTGAAATCTAGCACCTGTAGCTCAATGGATAGAGCAACTGTCTTCGGAACAGAAGGTTGGGGGTTCGACTCCCTCCAGGTGTATTTTGTTCTAACTCTTCTTTATTTACAAGTTTAGTTCTTTTTATAAGAAGTAAAGAAATCCTTTCCGCTCTTCGGCAGTCGCCTAAATTCGGTAACAATGTTATAATATATCCACTAAATATTAACTGTAATAACGTGAGCGATCGGTTTACCCTACCTGAATCGCCCATGGAGCTTGAAGAAGAAAGAGTTTTGGAAAGATATGAGGATACTTGGGACGAAATAAATCCTGATGCATCTTACTTGATTTCCAAAGAACTAAACTCACATAGAATTGAATATTCAGGGTCTAGAGCCTCTGACCCAGTTAATCATGATGGGAAATATCCTTTCATTTTTTACGGATGTTCTGACAACCCTGA
Source organism: uncultured Candidatus Saccharibacteria bacterium (assembly GCA_964607415.1). Classification (GTDB taxonomy): domain Bacteria; phylum Patescibacteriota; class Dojkabacteria; order J137; family J137; genus CAZSKK01. Next base: position 206,157 of record CAZSKK010000001.1, read on the forward strand.
GTATGTTACAGAGGGAGTTGTAGCGCTTTTTAAGCAACTCGATGAAGAGCATGGAGAACTACCAGAGATTGTAGTTCATAGAAGTTGCGCTTTTAGCGTAAATGATAATGTGCAAGCTTACTCGTATACTCTTTTCTATAAAGAAAACAAGGAGAGAGGACTGTATAGAATAAGCCTGACCGTTAAGGGCTTTAGTACACAAAGAACAGCTAAATTGGCTGAAACAAATAAATGTATACAAATCTCTCTTGCAGAAAGCAATATTCATATAGGTCCCATTAGAGTAAAACCTGAAAGGGAACAATAACCCTTATTCAATCACAAACTCACTATTCATTAGGCTTTTGATTTTCGAATATGGAACCTCTACTATTTGAGGACCTACAGCATATGGGCCAACTTGATAGTCACCAAAGGTAAAATATAATCCTTTATTGGTAACATTGAATAACATAAAATTGTCGTCAACAGGTCCTGCTCCAGATTCGATAGTATCATCAAGGCTTCCATCGCTAAATTTATCTTTTAACTTTTCAATTGAGTAGTCAGAAATAATGGTTAAATAGTCAGAATTATTTTTAAATAAATCAGAAAGTGCAATCTCAGTGTTATTTTCAAGATCATAATTTACCACAACAAAAGTCGTGCCTGGATGTGCTCCACCTGCATAATAAGATCCGCTCAATAAAATGCTTACAAAATTGTCATTTTTTCCTTTCACTTCAAATGTTAGTTCAATCTTATTTTTACCACTCAATGTTTCGTCAAATGGAGCTTCTCTTGTTGAATCAGCGTTTGCATCTACAATATCTTTCACAAAATGGTTAAAGTCATCTTGTGTCTCTTCATTAGAATAATCTTCAAGAACTGGATATGTTATATCTATAGAATAACTTGACCCTTCTTCGATTAGCTTTTTAGATCCTATCTTCCACTCTTTTTCAGGTGTTAAATCTGAAGATTCTTCTTCAATATTATTTGTAGAGTCGCTTTGCTCTGCTTGATTGTCTTCGTCTTTGTTATCTTTATTTTCTAGATAAAACACAACTGCAGCTGTAGTTGCTGCAACACCCCACGCAATAAGGATAAGAACTAGAATAAGATTAAGCGCTCTTTTGATTTTCATAATAAAAAAAATTTAAATTAAAAATGATTATTATTTTATTATACATGAAATTGAGAACGAGGTATTATGAACAAGGAATTTTGGTGATAGGAGTATTTAAATGTGAGTCGGGCGGGATTCGAACCCGCGACCAATCCCGATCAGAGATCGGGACTGCTCTCTTGAGCTATAAGATTTTCGATATATTTTTTGCTTTTCATTTTCTTAATCTGTTTTTCTCTTTTTAGTGCTTTTGTTTTTTCAGTGAAAGTTTCATAATATACCAGTTTCCAGTCACCAATGTTTTTCCTTGTGAACTTTGATTTGTGATGGTGTTTGTTATGCTCTAAAAGCCTTAGATTAAGATTAGTTGTAAATCCAATATAATATTTGCCTATTTCGCTGTTATGAAGAATATAAACGTAAAACATTTTTGATAGGAGTATTTTAATGTGAGTCGGGCGGGATTCGAACCCGCGACCAATCGCTTAAGAGGCGACTGCTCTACCACTGAGCTACCAACCCCAAAAAAAATAATATGCTGTTTGGCAAAACTAGGAACTATAAGATTTCCGCGTGTCTTGCAATGTATGTTACATATTACTAATAATGCTTGGAAATTATATCACTATAAGTTAAACATGAGAATAAGAACTTTTTTATTAATATTATTTATAGCTAGGTCTTATGAACAGTATAGAAGAAAAAGAACTAACTAACTTAATGCAAAAGTTACCAGACACATTCGGTTACGAGCTATTTTGTTCAGTAGCAGGAAAATTTGTTTTGCCCGCAGTTGAAGCTTTAATTTTTAGGGAGTATGAAGGTAGAAAACAAATACTTTTAATAAAACGGGATGCAAGAGATCATGTTTGGTCTAACCTTTGGCACAATCCTGGAACTATAATCAGAAAAAGCGATTTTACAGAATCAGGATTATTAAGTAACCAAACATTGCAAAAATGTTTTAAAAGACTGGAGTTTAATGAAATAAAAGGCAAATTTAAGTTTGAACCCAAATTTAAAAATATTTATATAGATAAAACCAAAAGAGGTGTGGGGTTACACTTATTGTTTGAATGTGAGGTTGAGAACTTTTCCGAAGGACAGTTTTTTAATGTAGACAACCTTCCAGAAAACAGAGTTGAAAATATTGAAAGGCTTTTTAAGTTAATCTAATCATCTACTTTTAATTAGTTCGTCGATGCTAAAGTCGTCCAGCCAAAGCAAGAATAAGCCAAATGCTATTGATATTCCATAACTTATATCTTTGTGGTTTGGAAACAAATATTCATCGCAAAACCCCCAAACCCCTCTCCAAATTAGAACAATAGCAATTGTCATTACTATAACTTTTAAGTTCTCTTTAAAATTTTTAACCTTCAATCTCATATTGTGGCTTATAAAATATAAATGTTTGACTTACTTAATTACTTTCAATAAAATTTTAGCAGATTTAACTTCAAACTATGAGTAAATTCCTGCCTTTATTATTGACTATAACAATGGCCATTTCATCATGTGGAAACGAAGGAACAAGCCATGAATCTATTCTACCATCAGCCCAATCATCACCAACACCTCTTAAGATTATAGATTCAGCGCCAGAATTTATTAGAGCTTTTAACATTTATGTTGTATCAGATTTGCCTACTCCAGATGAAATAATCTTTGAAATAAACAACTATTTAAAAGTTCAAGGTAGTACAGGTCAAATTGGTATAGGAAGAGACAGCGATGGTGCAGCCGTTTGTTCTATTGAAATTATCACTTCAAAAGATGGAGAAGTGTTAACAAGCGTTACAACAGCTCAGGGAACAATGTACTATATGGAAGCTTATGGAGAAAGGGCAATGTATGTTCCAAACTTAGAACGAGTAAGAAAGGGAACAGAGACGACAATTTTGCAGCCAAATACTACTTATGCAGTTGACAAAAATGAAATAGATTTTGTTGTAAATGCTTGCAGTAGCTTTGATATGGAAGTTCAAGAAATTAGATATTCTTTAGATCCTGAAGCTTAGGAAATTTGCTGTTTTTTAAGCTCATTTGCAATCCTTATCAGTGAAACTTTTAAATCTTTAATAAGATCACTTCTTTCATCTTCACTGCTATTCTTTGCTTTATTAAATTCTTTATCTAGAGCTACAATATCTTTTTTGATTTTTTCAAAATCCTTTTTAGATTCTTTAGATTTAATAATTTCTTCAAGTTGCGTTTTTATTGTTTCAAATTCACAAGCTAGTTCTTCGAGCTTTGATTTAACTTTTTGTTTATCTTCTGAGCTTGAAAATTTAGCAACAATTGCACCAATTAATGAGACAAGAAATACTGCCCTAAGAATGTTTTTTATTATTTTCATAGACAACGAATTAAGATACCAAAATTATAAAAATTAACAATTTGAAGAATTTACAATTTTCATTATTTTAGTCTTCCCAATGTATTTGAAAATTTTTAAAATTGAGAATTGACAATTATGCTTTACTTTCAGTCATTCTCAGGTTTAGTTGCCTGAACTGTTCCTTCGGGATGCTGAGGTGGAGCATAAATTGTATAAAGCTTAAGTTCTCCGTCACCAATATTAATAACGTTGTGTTTTGTTCCAGCTGGTACTATTAAAACATCATCAACATTTAATTCAGACTCTTCACCATTTAGGATAGCTTTGGCTTTACCCTGCTCAATCCTAAAAAATTGATCATGGGTTTCATGTACTTCTTCGCCTATTTCCTCGCCAGACTTCAACATCATGACTACCAGCTGCATATTCTTTCCAGTATGCAATACCGCCCTGTAGTTTGAATTGTGGATAGTCTCGTCATCTATATTTGAAACGTAACCTACTTTAGATCGGTTCATAAGAATGATTTAAGAATTAATAGTAAGTAAAGTTGAAAGGCTTTAAAGTTTGAACGTTAAAACATTATAACTTTGTAACCCTCCCCTATATTCTAGTACTGATTGGTATAAAGAGCAAATTACAGATGAATACCTAAGCCTAAATTGCAAAGTGCAGTAAACAAATTCAAAATACTGTTCAAAAATTCAAAAAATAAACTGAAATTTTATGCTTGTATTGTTTTTATTTTTTTGAATCCTAAATCATTATTCCTGAATCATTTTATCTATGCTATCATTGTTGGTCTTACACTTTTGTTAAATTTTATGGAAAAGCAAAAAATAATTGTTCGATTTGAGGATGTTTCATTTAAGTATTCTGACGAAAAAATAATCTTGGATAAGGTTAACTTTAACGTTCGTGAAAATTCCAAAATCACCATAATGGGACAAAATGGAGCGGGTAAAAGTACAATTTTTAAACTTCTGACCGGAAATTTAAAACCTCAAGAAGGACAAATCCATATTGATAAAACTGCAACTATTGGTATTGCTGAGCAAATGGTTCCTAAAGACAAATTGGAATTAACAATTTTGGAATATTTTAAAACTGCATTTAAAGAACCTGTTTATGGAATTGAAAAAAATATAAAGGATGTTCTGGAAATTGTAAATTTAAGTGTATCAAATGATAAAAAGGTCAAAGAGCTTTCTGGAGGACAAAAAGCTAGACTTCTTTTAGCCTATGCTTTAATTCAAGATCCGGATATTTTACTTTTAGATGAGCCCACAAACAATCTTGATCACGATGGTATAGAGCATTTAACAAATTTCTTAATGTACTATTGGAAAACAGTAATTGTAATTTCCCACGATGCAGATTTTTTAAACTCATTTACTGATGGAGTTTTGAACTTAGATGTTAGGACAAAAAAAGTAGAACAATTTGTAGGAAATTATTACGATGTAATGGATCAAATTGCGCAACACATAGAAAGGCAACGATTACTCAATGCTAGAATTGAGAAAAGTGTTAAGGATAGGTTTGAAAAAGTTAATAAATTAGGGGGGAAAAGTGTTGCAATGAGAAGATTGGCAAATAAAGTTAGAGCTGATATTGAAGAAGACAGAGCTCAAATGGTAGAAATTAGAAGAGATGATAAAACTTTGCCTGATTTTATCATTCCTACAACCGATTACTCTTACCCGCTAATTAAAATAAATAAAATTAGTTTTCTCAAGCATGGCGAAGTTCAGGAAAAAGAAGTTGATATTGAGATAAGAAAAGGTAAAAAGCTTTTAATTTCAGGTCCAAATGGTATTGGAAAATCAACTTTATTAAAAGCCATTTTAAATGAAGAAGGCGCAAAATTAGGGGAAGATGTTAAGGTTGGATACTACAGTCAAGATTTTTCTGAGCTTGACTTTGAACAAACAGCAATGGAATCACTACAGAGTGTTTGTGATGAGGTGGATTTACAAAAGATTTATGGCACAGCTGGTAGATTTTTACTTAATGGAGAATTATTAAATAATAAAGTTGGAAGTTTGTCTGAAGGACAAAAAGGATTACTTTGCTATGCAAGATTTATGCTTCAAGAGCCAGGGTTACTAATAATGGACGAGCCAACAAATCATATAAACTTTAGGCATATTCCTGTTATTGCAAAAGCTATTCAAAACTATAAAGGCGGACTAATTTTAATAAGCCACTTAAAAGATTTTGTAGAAAGTATACATGTTGATCAGGAGCTTGAGTTAGGGAAATACTAGATTAATTAAATTTCCTCAGGATTGTCTTGCTCGTACTCACTGTTTTTCCAGTCTTTTACAAAACCTGATATTGAGCAGTTTCTACCATTTATTTTAACTAACATTTGTCTGAATTTGGCTTCTTCACTTGACTGGTCTTTCCAAGTTGTGCCTTTTCCTTCAATCGACTGCAAGGATTGTATGATTGCCTCGTAACTATATGCAATAAAAACACTAACACTTCTATCAAAATTTTGACCATTATAAGTAGGTGATGAGAAGTTATGCCTAGCTTTTGGATCAGCAAAATCATTGTAATAATTAAAAATGTTTGCTGGCGATACTAAATAATAGATTCCGATTTCTTTATTTTTAAGAACGGTTACATAGTGATAGTCAAAATACTTTAACTGAGGTGAACCTGATGCTAAAAGCCAGCAGTCAAATTTATCACTAAGGTATTGTTTAACAAATTCATGTATAACTTTAGAAGCAACATCGCATCTCCCTTTTGTTATTTGATGAAACCAAAAAATATCATTAAGTGAGTCATCGTTATCCTCAAGTCCTAATGTGTTAGCTAAAATTACCCTGTCTTCATCACCTAGTTCTAATTCCCCTACCTCGGTTACTTTATATTTAAATTTGTAAAGTTCAACTATAAAATCAAAGGCGCAGGTCATTGCTGCCTTGATATCTACAAGATCAGGATAATTTTCCAAATCCTCGGGATTACGAACATTGGCGATTTGACTTTTACTCTCCTCTATTCCCATACGCTAAATTAATATATCATTATAATATATCGTTCAATGGTTGTCACTTAAAGAACTTCTTTACATTCTTGTTTTTCCGTTCTAAATTAAGTAATGGCTTATTACGTTTATATACTAAAATGTTCAGATGATTCTTTATATACTGGCATTACCAATGATTTAGATAACAGACTTTTAATGCATAAGTTAGGTAAAGGTTCCAAGTATGTTAGGTCGAGACTTCCATTTAAAATTGTATATAAAGAAGAATTAAAAACTAAGTCTGAAGCTTTAAAAAGAGAGATTCAGATTAAGAAGATGAATAAAAATGCAAAAATAAAGCTTTTACAATAATATTTTATGCCTTCTGAATTCTTGAAATTTTATCAACACAAATTTTAAGAGTTAGACCTAAAAGATAAATTACCTCGTCCGAAATAAAGTCTTTAGGTTCAAGCAATCCATGTGCAAGTTTATTCCTTAATCCATATTGATCCGAAACAAGTAGTAGCTCGAGTTGATTAATTTCATCTTCACCAATTAATTGCTCAAGCTCTACTCTATAAGTTGTAATAAGTTTTCCAAGCGTAAAATCATCCTGAACATCGTCAATTAACATGGCTGTAATTTCACCATTTTCTTCTAAGATATCTCTTAATGACTCTTCCAACTGAGGTATTAGAAAGTGCATAGCCTCAAGAGGTTTACCTGAAAGGGTTGCATGTAATCCTCTAAACCAAAGAATCGTTTGAGCTTCAGGTACAAAGTTACTTGAAGTCAAAATTGTATATTGAAAAAGTTTGTTTATTTCTTTTGCTAATTCCTGAGAATTAGCTATTTCAACAAGACTACCAAGTATCAAATTTCTATTGTGGATTATACCAGTACTTGGTTGAACTTTATTGGCTAACCCAACAAGGGTTTTATGAATAGACTGAGTTTCAACCAATTGTTGACCTTCTTTAAACTCGGCGTTATTTTGATCTATTTGTGAATCATGGATTGAGCTAAGATTTTGTAGTTGAAGTACATTAGTTCCAAACTTTCGCGTACTAATCTCTGCCATTTTCATTATAAGCATTGACAAATAGAGCCCATCTACATTTGTAAAAGGCAGTTGTTGATCTGCAATTAATCCATGCATAATATTATTTCGTAGATTGGAACCAAATCTCTCAACAAGTAGGCATCTTAAATTGAAGTATAGATCCTCACCAAAAATGTCAATTAAAGCTATTTTTGTTTCTTCCTGGTAAAGAAATTGATCGAGCTTATAGCTTTCTTGGATTTCTTCTGTTGTTAAATTAGGTGGAATTGTTCCATTTAAAACTAATGCATGCCTTAAAGACTGTTCAACTTGCGGAATTAGTAAGTGAATACCTTTTGCATAATCTCCGTTTAAAATTGCATCTAAACCTACTTTAAAAATTTCTTGTCTATTTGCTGGAATAAACTTACTTTCTATTACAAAGTCAGGAATTTCGATTAAACCTTCTTGCTCTTTTCGCAAAGCTTCTAGTGCTCCGTAAAATAAGACTGCATGCTCAGTTTGTTTAACTCTTGCTCTGTAAAAAACATGGTGGTTTAAACCATCTTCTGGAGTACCAACACCTTTATATTTATCATCTTTATCAATTACTATTGCAGGTATTGCACGCTCAAGTGGCGATAGTGTTGCTTCTAAATCTATAGATTTAGGTAGAAAATCCAACTGCATTAAATCGATCAATAAAGCGTCAATTGCCTTTCCTCTACCTAATGCATTACCTTCATTGAATATTTTATCAACTGCATCTTGATCGTACGATTGTGGCCTTAGCTTTAGAAAGTCATTAGTAAAAAATCTTCCTCTGTCAGGAAGTTTTGCAGCTTCTTTTTGATAGCTTAAAATTAACTTATTAAAGGCCTTGATTTCTGGTCTGAAAGTACCGATATTTCTAATTAAGGGTGGTCTTGCTGATGTATCAGTTAATCTACCTAATGCGATTTCAGCTTCAAGCAGGGCTTCATTATGGTTTAAATACCCTTTTTTTAATCCTTCATTTATATATTCTGTGCCACGTATATTAACTGAATTTAAAAAAGCTTGCCTTGCGCTAATCTCATCTGAATTGAGCATATGAATCTGAGCTTTAATTTCGAAGTATTCACTTTTTCTGATAAAAAGCATAGCTCTAATACGTACATCAGAACTAGTATCTAATAGTTCGTTGAATTCTAGTATTTTTGCTTCAATTATAGGTAAATAAGTTGAAGGATCGCATTCATTAAAATCAATAAGATGTTGAATCAAATTTTTTTGATAAATAATTTCTGCAATATCTAATGTAGGGAAAACTTTTGAATTTATTCTTTGAACTTCACTCTTTATATATGATATGGATTGAGTATATATAGGATTATTTTTACCTAACTGCAAGGATATTTTGCATGCTCTGGACGCTCTTTGTAGGGAAAATTCGTAAAGCTGTTGTCGCTTTGCAGGAGATTTTATTGCTTTGTCTCTTAATTCCTGAGCACTTAAAATATAATTTTCTGCTGCACTTTTAGTAAATGGATAAAGATTTCTTACATCTTGCATTGTAAGTTTGTATCTTAGTAAATCGTGAACTATTGCAGCTAGTTCTGGATTTTTAACTGGAAGAATGCTATTCAAAATAACATCAATATGCTGCTGCTCAATAGGTTTTATTCGTTCTGGTTCAGATTCTTTTTTCCAATCAGGAATACCATAAAGATCAGATTTAATGCTACATATATAACTTAAAAGAAAAAACTGATTTGCAAGTTCATGATTGCCTTGTTCATTTAACTTTCTGGCAACCTTATCAAATTCCCAATAATAATCGTCTGATAATTTCTCTTCAAGAGTATTTATGAAGTCATCTATAGATGAAGGTTGTGGGTTCTCGGTATCGCTTATATTAAAGATATCAAAAAATTACAGAACTGATTTTACCATATCAAGCTTAAATTGCTTTAATGTTTAAATCTAAATTTTATAGTTATTTTATCACCTTCATTTATATTTTCAGCTTTTCTGATGTCAGCTTTAATAGCTATAAAAGAGCCTCCCCTTTTAGATGGGAAAATAGAAGTTTGCCAAGTTGTGTTTCCAACTTTAGCTATTATAGGTGAAAATTTTTTACCAAAAAACTCTTCTGAAAGTTCTATATAAATTTTAGGAAGTAATATGTAAAACCATCCTCCTTTGCCTGGATATTTTATAACTTCTGAAGTTTCGGTAAATTCTTGATCAATCATAAGAAATTTCCACTGGCAGGTTAATAAATTTGCCGTAGTTGGCAGCTACTTTACTAAATGCATCTTTTTGTCTAGAGCTTAACTGATACATTATTTTACACGTTATATTCATCACTCCTTTAGACTCCTCTCTTCTCCAAGTTCCAACAATTTTTCCATTCCAGACCATTGAAGACCAAAAGCCCTTTTCATAATAAAGAGATCCACCTTTAGAATCGTCTAACAACAATTTGCCAGCATTTTTGTAAGCTACTGTATATTCATCATAAGTTGGAAGTAGAAAAGCTCCAGAATCATTTTCAAGTTTAAATTTATTTGGAGCCGTAAAATAACTTTCATCATTTACTTTTATTTCTTCTAGTTTATCTTTATTTAGTTCAATTCCTAGTTTAGTTTCAGTGATTGTAATTCCAGCCCATCTTGCAAGGTCATGAACTGTAGCTGGACCGTGACTTTTAAAGAAAGTTAGAGCCAATTTCCCCAAAGCTTCTTCTTTTGTAAGTTCTAAAGATTTTGGAACCCATTCATTAAGAAGAACAAAAGTTTGTTGCTTACCTTGTCTTGGTCCTATACAGATTACTTGATTCATAGCCATTTGACCCATTGTCATTAAACCTCTCATTCCATCGGTTTTAATCTTTCTAGAGTTTAATTCTTTATAAATTTCGGGACGAGATAGAGCTTTCCCACCTGATAATATTTCGTTTAGAATTTCAGTAACTTTTGCAAAATGTTTTTCAGTTAAATCAATTTTTCTATAATAACTTTGCATTTTTCTTCCAACTTGAGGAGTTAAGTATTTCAACATCCATCTAATATTTTCTGGAGTTACAAAGTGTAAAGTTCCTCGCATTGGCCATGTTCTAACTATCTCTTTATTATTCACAGATTGTTCAACTAATTCCTGAGTTGATTTTTCCATTCTTAATCCAATTGAATACAAAGATGGTAAGAATTCTTGAGCTTGAACAGCGCCAAGCCATTCAACTACTTGTTTAGGGGTTTTAAAATTAGGATTGGTTAAATGTTGATTATGAAGTCTTAGGTTTAGGATGCCTTGAGTGGTCATGAGTTAATTATACAACCCCACCGGTCTAAAGACCACCTCCCCTTTGATCAAAGGGCGAAGATAGATTTTGTGTATTTGGGAATAGAAGAAAGGTTGTAAAACCTTTACAAAAAGGCTTAATACTGAAAATTAAAAAAGAGCTAACCCTCCTAAAAACTCCATCTCCTCCATATCAATTTCGTGGCCGCCATTAAATTCTTTCAAGGTAATTTTAGCTTTTGTAGGTTTAAGCAATTTATCTAGCTTTTCGATTTGCTTTGGTTTTGAATACTCATCATTTTTACCATAGGTCACTATAACTTCAGTATCTGATAGATTAGTTTTAGCTTCATCAACAGGTGCCATTGGGTGAAGTGCAAACAACTTTTGAAGTTTAATTGGATACAAAAGTGCATAAGCTAATGCAAAGTTAGCTCCATTTGAATATCCAAAAAATGAAATAGGCTGTTCTTCAATATCGTATTTTGCAATAGCGGCTATAAAGAACTTTTGAAATTTTTCAGTTTCTAATTCAATACTTTTGAAATCAAAAGAACCATCGTCATTTCTTTCAAAAAAACGGTTTAACCCGTGTTCATTGACATTTCCTCTAACACTTAAAATATTAACTTTTACTCCAAGGTTTTTAGCAAATCTAATCATATCTAATTCATTGCCACCAGTTCCATGAAATAAAACTAGAGTTTCTGCTGCACGATTATCAACAAATCTATGTTTAAAAAGATTTAAATCAGAATTTGTAGAATTATCGTTAAATTCGTAAGAGTTTTCTTCTGTATACAAATCGGGTAAAACGCTTTCTATAAACGCTCTTTGAGGTTCATATTGTTTTGGAAGTTTTAAGCTGGAACCTAATTCTTCAATTGATTCATCAATATCAAACCCAGGCTCATCTGTTGCGATTTCAAAAAGAATATTATTCTTTTCTCTAAAATATACAGATTTAAAATAAAATCTATCTACAACACCCGTTGCCATAAAACCTGCTTTTACTATTTTTTCTCGCAATTCTTCTTCATCTTTTTGAGTTTTAACTCTGAATGCAATGTGGTGAACAGTGCCTGCAGAACTTATGGAATCTGGCCAGCCTTTCATTAAGACTAAGTCCAGATATTTTGCGTAATTAGCATTTTCATTTTCGTATCTTAAAAATAGTTCTGCTTTGTCTTTAAATTTATAGCCCATAATTCCGGTTAGAAGTGGTTCTATAGATTCTCTAGATTCAACTGCAAGTTCAGCTCCATAAAAGCCTTTGATTGCGTTTGCTTTAGGAATATCTGATACAATCCAAGGTTTTGGAAAGTTTTTATCTTTAGTTGTAACTAGTTCCAATTGAAGTCCATCTAGATCAAAGAAAGTAATGTATTTTTCTGAAAATCTGGATTTGATTTGATCGTGTTTAACACTTTTACTTACAAATCTTTGTAGCCAAAAGCCTAAAGAATCTGGCTCTACTGCTAAATATATTTTAGTTACTTGTCCTAGCCCTCGCATTCCTGTTCCTGCGTCTTCAAAAGGGAAGAAAGTTAGAATAGTTCCAGGGCTACCTTTTTCATCGCCAAAGTATAGGTGGTAGACTTCTGGGGCATCAAAGTTGACTGTTTTTTTAACAAGTCGTAAACCAAGAACGTTGGTATAGAAGTCAAAAATTCGTTGAGCGTTAGAACTAATTGCGGTTATGTGGTGGATGCCGTGTGTGGACATAAGAGTATTATACAAGATTTAAGCCTGGAGGTTTATGTAAGAAAAAACTAACCCTCTATGAAGAGGGTTAGTTGTACTAGCAATGTAAACTAATACAAAAGCTATAAATATTATAGCTATTGTATAGCTATTCGTCAAATATATCTTTGATATATTACGGAGGAAACAGGATTCGAACCTGCGGAAAGTTTTCTGTAAAAACTAGCTTTTGTATTAATTTACATTACTTTCACCGATTTTGGAGATCGGCGCATTAAACCAGCTCTGCCATTCCTCCTTAAATTTCCGAAACTACAAATACATCAATTTGTGACTTTAATCTCGCTTTATCTTGCTGAGAAAGCTTCTCTGGAACTGCTATTGTCGCAACTCCGCAACTTAATTTTAGCGTTGCGGTTTGATTGTTACTTTTATGAACTTCTGAAGTATTATTAATGTATGATTGTTTTGGAGGTTCTGCTTCATTGTTTTCAATTTTATCACTTGGAGCTAAGTTATTACTTATGTTTTTAAAAATAACAGTTGATTTGTCTTCTCCCGCAAATTCAAGTAAGTTAGCAAAATAAGCTGACTTAACAAAATTTTCCATAAATTTGTTGATGCTAGTTGTAGAAATTCCCAAGTCTCTCAAAGCTAAACTTTTCAAATGCTGTGTTTTAATTTCTTGATTTTTTTCAACTTGATTGTAAAGATCGCTAAAGGCTGGAGGAGTCAAAAAAGTTTCTTTAACTAACTGATCTTCTTCATTATCTTTAGGGGCATAGAAGGCATCTGCCCTATTAGTGAATTCAATTTCGTCTTTACTTGCAGTTATCAGAGCGTATTGTGATAAAGCACCAATTTTTCTTTTTACAGTACTACTTTTAAGAGAAATTGCTCCGTCACCAGTACTGTCACTTCTCTCTTTAGGTAAATGCTCAGCAAGCGTAGTTCTACTTACTTTTTTCCCAAGCTTCCTTATCGATTTAATAGTATCGATTGATACTTCTAAGTTTAAATATGGGAAATTTCTACTTTTGTCTTTTGTCATAATTATTTTTGTAACTTGTGAAATTATTCCAGAAAAAGGTGGTCAAGTCAAGCGGCGATTCGATAAAATTAATCAATTCATGTGCGATATCGGGGCTAGTAGTGAGTGTGAAACAGTTAATTATTATTGACTACTTTGTCGATTTGATTTGCTAAGCCTAAGGCTGTAACTCACTTATGCTTAACAGACAAGGGGTTTGAAGTTGAGTTTTGTCAAAATATTTGCCAAATTTTAATTACTAAAAATAAAACTAATCTTGTGAAACTTATTGGAGGTAAACTTTAAATATTAAAAAATTCTATTGAGATTTCGGAAAGTATCTTGGTGTATATATGCTATTATACCTTTAATTACTTTTCACTTTCCACTCTATGAAAATCAAACTTTCCGAATTAGAATCAACAACTCACAAAGCACTACTTAAATACGGTTATACCGAAGATGAAGCAAACGTAATTCAAAAAGTACTTTTATACGCCCAACTTAGAGGCAATAATCAAGGTGTTGTTAAACTAATCGGAAATGGAATTCCAAAAAGAATTGGTGCTGCAGCACCTAAAATTGCAAAAGAAACACCAGTTTCTGCTCTAGTTGATGGAAATATGACCCATGCAATAATTACAATGGACTACATGACAGATTTAGCAATTGAAAAAGCAAAAAAATCAGGCGTAGGAATTGCTGGAAACTTCAATTCTTCAGAATCTACAGGAGCAATTGGCTACTACGTAAATAAAATTGCAGATGAAGGTTTAATTGGAATGGCATTTGCATCTGCACCATTTCAAACAACTGCACCATATGGCTCATACGAAGCAAAATTCTGCACAAATCCTATGGCTTATGGAATTCCAACAGAAACGGACCCAATTGTTTTAGATATGACTACATCTGCTATGGCATACTACGGATTAATTCAAGCAAAAACAGCAGGTAAACAAGTTGAAGAAGGAATAGGCTACAATTCAGATGGTATTGAGACTACAGACCCTGCAGAAATTATGAGTGGAGCTTTAAAAACAATGGCTGGGCATAAAGGTTCAGGTTTAGCGTTAGTTGTTCAAGTGTTAGCTGGAGCATTTGTAAATGCAGATTCGTTTAATAATGATAGCGATAATGCAGGAAACTTAGTTATTGCAATTGATCCAAATATTTTTGATTTAGATGGTAGCTTCACTAAAAAAGTTTCTGATATTGTTAAGCAAGTTAAAGCTGCTAAAAAGTTAGAAGGAGTAGATGAGATTTTGATTCCAGGAGAAAGAGGTAATGAATATCAAAAACAAAACGAGCAAAGTGGTGAAATAGAGATTGAAGAGAATCTTTGGAACCAACTAAGCGAAAAAGCAAAATAGATTAGAAAATAACTGTGTCGTTCCTCGATTTCCCTCAGTATGGCACATGAGCTACTGGAGAGTAATTATTTATTTATTCTCATGCTTAGATTTCTCTTGATTGTAATTGAGCTACCTCTTTGTAGGGAAAGAAAATCAAATTCTTTGTGTTTCAATTCTGTTGGTCCACTAAGCCCTTCTATATAATCATAGTAAGATATTGCTACCTTAACTGGAACATCTTCTGATCCTGCTCTGAAACCATAGTATTCATATTCAACAACATCGCAAGTCAATTGAGAAGGTTCTTTAAACATTATGGCAATACTTTCGTATCTAAAATTAGAACCCAAGTCTATGACTTGTCCGGATGGATTCACAAGACTCCAAAGATTAACATAATTAGGATCATATTTACCTAAATCGATTATAGTATCTGCTGGGAATTCATATAGTGTGTTTACTTCAAAGCTGCCTAAAGCTTCCGTTTTAGCGGCTGAAAACTTATTGTCTCCATTTTCATCTACAGGAAGTATGTCAGTCATATTTTTCTAATAAAATAATTAACTAATTATACCACATCTGCATATTGATGCCAGCAAGTGCCGGCTAATAAAGCTGGTGTTCTGTTGTAAATTTATGCTTTCAATTTCCTCCATGCTGGATTATAGCATGAGGATATACGTATTAATTGATGAGTGGTGAAGTAGAGATTGAAGAAAATCTTTGGAGCAAACTTAAAGTAGTTGCTGGTGAATAATTTTGCGAAAATTTTCTTGCTCAACTATAACTTCTAATATATAATCCTGGCATTATTAATTAGTTATTAGAAATGGTTGGCGATTTTAATTTGGAAGATATTTTGCATCCAGAACACGAAAGAAATGCAATTCAATTTGTTAATTCCTTTAAAGCAGAATTGATTGATGGGCAACCAATACAAGAATATCTTAGTGAAAATCAACTTGGATTCTATATAGGGCCTCTTCCCCAAATAGTAAGCATAAAATATTCAGGTAGTGGCATAGCTAAAGAAATGGCATTGAGTCTACAAGCAACCTTGGATGAAAAAGATAGGCAGTCTGCTAATGGTACAGAAATAGTTCTTCGCGTGCCTTTAGGAAACTTATACACTAATCACGAAAATTTAGATCGTCATTTCAAAGCAATAGCCGATAACGCAGATATGGTTAGAAGAAAATTTGAGGGTAAAGTTTTTCCTGAAAAATTATCACAGTTGAAAACCGGCGAAGAAACATATCGTGAAGCATGGGAAAACCATAATCGAAGATGCGAGCTCTTAACTACAGATAGGTTAAACGAAATTCGTAACAAAGTTGTAGAATTATTAAATTCAACTGAACTACAAAATGAGCTTCAATCTTTAAATGGAAAAATAATTAAAATAGACATGGGGGAATCGTCAAACACAACACTTATCCAAGTTCACTTTATCTTTTCGTAATTATAGTACAACATATTAATTTCTATTTCTTCTATAACTGTTCTAGCTATACTAACTCAATCCCATCCTCATCAATAATAATCTTTCGCTTTTTGTAAAGAGCGCCGATTGTTTGTTTAAATTTCTTTTTACTCATGCCAAATTCTTTGTAGATTGCACCAGGTGAACTATCGTCGTTAAAAGGAAGAAATCCGTTTGCGCGTTTTAATTTATCCAGTATTACATCTGTAGTTGTATCTATAAATCCTTTGTACCCTGCTTTGTTTAGTGAAAGATCAATTTTCCCATCTTCTCTGATCTTTTTAATGTAGAGCTGAATTTCATCACCTTTTTTAAGTTCTTTGTAAACTTCGTCTTTATATAACAAACCTTCGTAACCATAGTTTAAGTTAATTTTTGCACCAAGAGGTGTAAAGTTACCAACAATACCTGTAACGTACTGCCCTTCTCTAAAAGGAATATCTGAAATATTTTTTGGTTCTAGAAAGTCTTTCATTAGTTAATCTTCAAAAAAATCGTCCATGCCTTGGGTTAAATGCTTACTTATTAATGCATTCCCTACTATTGTACCTTTAGCATCAGGGATATTAACAATGCTTTCATTATCTTCATTTACACCAAATTTAGTTAAGATATCATCAACCAAAGCTTTTTGTTCATCACTCAATTGTTCATATTCAACCCCAGCATATTCTAATACATTAATTCTTGACTGCGATTCAGTAAGTGATTCCATAACTTCCAATACTTTTTCTGCTGGTGTCATTTGGCTAATTAAACTTTCTACAATGTAATCTATCACTAAGTTCTCTGGAGTAACAAATACTTCAATTTTAGCTTCATCTATTTGTATTGGAACAACAACACCATTTAGTATTTTGTTTAGTCTTTCAATAGAAAGATTCGATGATACTATTTTTAATCCGTCACTATTAATAATTGTCTCTAACTGTTCCTTTGTTAAATCTAGTTTTCCTAAACCTAAATTATTAAGAATAAATTCACAGACAATAGCATTGGAGTTAGTATCAGGAGTTGTTTCGTGTGGTTGATTTGCCATAATTTAAATCGTTTTTTACAATAATTTACTTCAATATTATAAGTCAGTTTAGGTTTTTTAGCTATAAATATTGCCTGTTAAAAGCAAACAAGCTCCTGGCTTTTTAGGCCAGAAGCTTGTAAAATTTTCTTTACCTCGATTAAGAATATATTCTAATTCAGATTGGTAAGTTTGTAATACTTAGCTATTTTAGATAAATCATTATCAATTACAATAGGTTGCATTCCCATGAGTTCAGATGAGTAACTCATTTCGGGAATTGCATTTAGTAAAAAGATAGGCTTGCCAGTAACAAAAGCAAAACCCATTTCCAAGAAAGTATTTCCTCCAATATATCCTGGTATATCTTTTTTTTCGTAGTTGGCTACTAGAATGCAATTGCTTTTTAATATCTTATGCCAATGCATATTTATCAAATCTAAATTTATTTTTCGCTGCCCGTCTTCATGCATTGTTAAATTATCCTTGAACTCTTTTTCGTGTCCACCAACTCCAATTGGTCTAAAAATTTCATCAAAACCTAGATTTTTTAAACTAATAGACAATTCTTCCATTTTGTCCATGAATGAGATACTTCCGCAAACAGCTATTTTCATATTGATTTTGTAATAATTAAAATGCTCTAGGATATCGATTTATTTCGAGAAAACTTATTTGACCATTAAAGTTGTTAAGCATTTGAAATACTTCTGAAAATTCAGGTAATGGTTTTTTGATTTTTTCTTCAATTGAGTCTATATCAACCCAATAAAATTCACCTTCTTTATTCCCCACAATTTTGCCTTTGGGATTATCAATTCGGCATACATACATCACTTTATCTTCAACTAATTCAATGCTTGTAGGATAGTAAACACGAATATGTCGTATTCCGACAAGTTGAGCTTTGCCAACTAGACTTGTTTCCTCGATTAATTCTCTTTCTGCTGTTTCAATAATACTTTCACCATACATCACTTTTCCAGTAGGATATCCTTGATGATCAAAATATGGATTTTTCTTTCTTGTGTAAAGTAATGTTTGAATCTTTCCTTTATTTTGTCTAAAGGCACAAAATATTACTGAATGCTTAGCTTGCTTGTTGGGATTATTACTGTCTATGTCAAAGGAATTTGCAACAGTTTTTCCTTTTGCTGTAAGAGTGTAATATTCATTTGTTTTGACAATAAGGTTTGAGTCAATAAGCTTTTTTAAGTGAAATGTAAACAGGCTCCCTTCCATGTTTGATGGTTTCAACTGTGAATATTTTAACTTGGCGCTAAAAAGTAGATCGTTTAGTATTTTTCTTTGTATAAAATGGTACTCATCTGACATAAGAAGATTTTAATTTTAGTTGAAGCAGTAGTCTAGTAAAGTTGAATTTACTAGTATTGTTCACAATAAAGAACTAAGGCCATCTTGTATTCAGTTAAAGTTGAATGATCAAAATTTTCATCTTCTAAAACCTTACTAAAAATTTCTAGAGTTTGGTATGCATAAAAAGGACTGTTCTTAAAAAGAAAGACAAAACTTGCTAAATCTTCATGTAAATCCTCAACAATCCCGTACTGCGTTAGAAAATCAGCAATTTCGTAAACTTTGCTTTTTAAACTTGAGGAATTACCTTAATGATAATCTTTAACCATGATAAACGTATCAGAAAGAATTCTTTTGAAAGTTCCAGTTAGATCTTTTAAGCCGAATTTTGTTAGGCTTGTATTAGTTACTGTCACTAAATTTTGAACAAAGTCGTTACTTCGAATCATTTTCCTGAATTTATCCCTATCTATTAAACCATTTTGAGCATGAATAATTAAAGATGCAACATGGGGATCGTTTAAAACTAAGTGTCTAAAATAAACTGTGTCAATCTTTTGAATAAAAACCCTACAGCAGTTCTCTGCAACTAAATGATATTTATCTAACTCTTCGCCATCTAGATCAAAAGCTTGCAATGTTTTATGGACATGTGAAAATATTGTCTTGGTGTGGACCAACTCTCCTTCTTCCAGTTTAGTCTTAACAATATCCCTAATAACGCTAGTAAAATATTGTTCAGGATTTTCGATTAGTTGCTGAGGTTTAAATTGATTAAATTTTGATGGATCTGAATCGTTCATTGGAGGATTATACCAGATATTGCCAATGTATATGAAAGGCCGAGAAAGCATTTATAGGCTTATTTTTTATATTCCAAGATATCTCCTGGCTGACAATCTAATGCTTTACAAATCTCCTCTAATGTCGAGAGTCTAATAGCTTTAGCTTTTCCATTTTTTAGAATCGAAATATTTGCCATAGTTATTCCAACTTTCGCGGCAAGCTCAGTCACACTCATTTTTCTTTTGGCAAGCATTACATCAATATTTATTATAATCATGATACTTTATTTAAACAGTTAACTCGTTTTCGGATTTAATATCTGCGCCATTTTCCAAAAGTTTTTGAAAAACAATAGTTGCTGCTACAACAACAAAGATTGCAAAAATTACATAAATGCCTAAAGCCACTGGGCCTGAACCGTCCTCTTCGCCCCAGAAAGATATGTATGATATTGCAACTGCAATAAAGATGATTAATGCCAACGAGTAATATCTAATATTTCTTACACACTTTATGGATGGTTTGGTGAAAATTTTATTTGCCTCAATATAACCTATTAATTTAAATACCTGGTACAGTGCTAAAAAAAATGGAGTTGATCCTATGTAAACAAACCACAAAAATGGATCTTTTAAATAAATTTCCAGTAATGTTGCATCCACGTTTCTACCTTCTAAGTGTGGGAAGATAAGCATTCCAATAAGAGCAGCTATACCAATAAGTAAGATTACTAGCTTAAGGAATAAAGTTGATGATGGCTTCATGCGATAAAATTAATATTTAATAAGTTAATTTATCATATTAAATATTATATTACAACAAAAATATATTGAATTACAACAAATGGTTTATTATTTGCATTTGAACAAGCAAGGTAATTACACTTTAAAACTAATACTCTGGCTGTTATAATAGCATGAACTTTGATGGTGGTCGTAGCTCAATGGTGGAGCACCTGTTTGTGGAACAGGGGGTTGAGGGTTCGAGCCCCTCCGACTACCCCAAAACTACACACCATCTACCCTCGCAACTCTACTCTCCTTCCTTCCACAATATCCTATCAATAGGCCCATTCTTCGATTTTTCTTTTATATTCATATACGATTGTTGAAGAATTTGTTCAAGAATCGGAAGCCTGATATCGTTAAGTGTTTTAATATAAATGCAATATCCTGTAATTGTATGCTTACCCAAGTTTTCTAATAGCTTAGCATAACGCGCAGTACCATCCATCATGTAAATAGTAATTTTACCCTTTCTTGGATAAAACCCAATAATAAGACCATCACCTTCTCTTCCACTTTTGTACTTATAATGGTAGGTATCAAATCCTATTGTTCCTACATTCCAAAGTTTTGGTTCTTGGCCACTTATTTTCTTCATTATTTTAAGTAGCACTTGTGAATCTTTTATAGTTTGCTCATCATTTAGTGAAGCTATATATGTGGTTACTGTATGGCTATTACTCATGCTTTATTATACTGTAAATGTACAAATCCATTTTCAAATTTTTCTAGGCTAACCAACTTAAGATTAACTCTAGTATCTTTTGGTAGCCAATGATTACCATTCCCAATTATTTGTGGAACAATAATTTGATGATATTCATCTACTATATTAGCTCTTATTGCCTCCGCAGCTAAATGCGGTCCTCCAATATCAAAATCTTTATTTGATTCTTTAACCATTTTCTGAACGATTTTGGGATCAAATGAATGCTCAATTATTGCATTTGCAATTTCGAGTTTTTTAAGCGAAGTTGAGTAAACTATCTTTTTTGTTGAACGCCAAATTCTAGCATAATCATTCATTGCTGGACTTGTTTCATCAGTTGGAATAGTATCCCATACTTTCATAACCGCATACATTTTCCTGCCAATAAGTGAAGTTCCAACATTGCGGACAGTATCATTTACAAATGAATGTACTTCTTCTGTTGGCATTGCCCAATCAAAATTACCGTTTTGATCTGCAACAAAACCATCTAATGATGTTGTGATTAAGTATACTAATTTACCCATTTCTATATTGCTGGATTTATAATTTTACATCGCTAAATGTACCATTAGTTCATATACAACAAATGCTGGCCAAACAAGAGCTTTTAAAACTCCAACTAAGCCTTCTCCAAAAGTTGAAGCTTCCGAAATGTAATATACCAATGCTCCAATTAACCCAAGGCCATAAACTGCACCTGAAGAAGCATTGTTTTGAACCACAGTTCTTGACATTTTGTAAATAATAAAAAATAGTATTTAAAATTACAATTAAATACTATACCTAAAGAATTTGAGTGTAAAGTTGTAGAAGTATAAAAAGTCTTTTGTACCTGCCCTCTAATACAAATTTTTTTTCAAATTTTTTAAAGCTTGTTCTATTTTTACAGCTTTTTCTTCAAGTTGAAGCTCATTTTTATAAATTCCTAGTGCATTTTCTAAATTTAAAATTGCAGTTTTAATGTCTCCGTCAGTTTCTGCAAGTTCACCTAGATATATTAATTCTTCTGCAATTTGAATTGTGACCTTTTTATCCCTATTTTGACAGCCTAAGCTATTGAGTAATTGCTCCCTTGCTGTATAGTAATCACCTAACATGGCGTGTGATTTTGCAAGCCAAAGATAGTTAAGTGATAAGTTTTGCCATCTTCTTTCTGTATCTATGTTTGGCGCATCTGATTCCAAAAAACCAATATTTATTTGCAAAAGTTCAATAGCTGTTTGATACTCTCCCAAATCATAGTTGCATTTTGCAATCTGATATTCTGCAGCAATTCTTCTAGATGTATTAGTATTATAATCAAGATTTATGCATTGCTGATAAAGATATATAGCGGCATTCAGATCTATTTTCGATTTCCTGTAAAATTCAGCCCATTTGAAATATTCACTTCCAATTGAATGGTCTGTTCTACCCGCTTGAGTCATAAACTCAACTTTTTCCAAAATGTAGTCTTCAAGTTTTTCTTTAATTGAAATGTCGAAGCGATTAGCCTCAAGAGCATTACTATAGTTTGATAAAACTTTATCTAAACTATACAATATACTTCTTAAGTTATGTGCCAAATTTTTCCTATGCTGTAATCCTTGTTCATGTGCTCTTGCTGCTGCGTAAAAATCACCACGGTTGCTATAAAGTTCTGCAAGTGCTTCAAAAATATAAGGAGCAAATCGGTAATCATTTGTTTCAAATAAGTCGGATAAGCTTGCTTCAAAATATGTAAGTGCAGTCTCTTCATTTCCCAGTGCATACTCATTCTTTCCTAAATTAAATTCTACAAATGCTTTTGTTTTTAAATCGTTGCTGCTTTCCGCAATCGCATAGGCCTCTATTAATGCATCGTTTGCCTGTGCATACATACTTAATTCTGTGTAAGATCGGCCTAAATTATTTAAGGTATGTGCTTTGGATCTTCCTGTATCGCTGTAGTTTAGAGCCAATTGAAAATCTGCTGTGGCTTTATCAAATTGTTTTAACTTATGATAAGTTTCACCGCGTTCATTTAAGAACAAATTTAAGTCATTTTCATTGGCAGATTCGATTAATAAGTCTAGAATCTCTAGTGCTGATTCATACCTTTTGGTTTTAGCATATAGTTCTGCTAAGCCTGCGTAAATGTATTTTATTGGGCCTTGAATTTCATAATTATTTGGTGCTAAGTCTATAGCTTTTTGGTATTCGTGAATTGCGTCAGAATACATTCCTAGTTCTTGGTACACTTGTGCAATTTTGCCTATTGCGTACATAACCATATCCAAATTCCCACGACCTGATTCATAAACAATATCTATACTTCTTTGATAAGCTTCTATTGCCTCTGGCATCCGGCCTTGCATGGTATATAACTCTCCCAATTGAGAGTATGTGTAGGATAGCTCTTTGCCATTTTTCAGCTCGGTAGATAAATTTAAGGCTTTCATGGCGTACTCAAATCCCATATCTATGTTATTAGCTTCAATGTAGGCTGTAGATAGATCATTGTAAATTCTAATTCTGTCATATCTTTCGCCTACTTCCCATTCTGTAATTAATGCTAGATTGGCTTCAAGATAATTAATTGCTGCGCCTGGGTTTGTTCTTTTTTGCAAATTACCAAGTCCTTTTTGAAGGTCATACCTAAGTTCTATGAGATGCGTATCGGTTTCTTTTAGATATCCCAATCCCTTTATGTATGCAGTAATTGCTGCTCCTTTGTCTCCATCTTCTTCATATCTTTTGCCGCATTGAAAATAATATTCTACTCTTTCGCATCTGAAATAATTTGCCTTAACAACATATGTGTTTATTTTTTCTTCAAGTTCTTCAGTATTAACCTGCGCAACATAACTACTTGTTATAGGATGTAAACAAATCACCCCAAATTCTGAGTATTCTATCAGCGATAGATTTTCAAGTTCCTCTAAAACCTTTTGAATATCATCGACATTGGAAAGATCTATTAACTCTAATTCAGTAGCTCCACTTGGAAATAAGCTAAGGCTAGTTAGCAAACTTTTAGCACTGTCACTAAGCGATTTATATAAATTTTCAAAGCAATATCTTGCAAGTTCAGATTGACCGTAAAGATTAAAATCTTGTTCAATTTCAAAAATGGTTTTGTCGCTTCTTGCAATATCCGAAACAACCCAATTAATTACTGTTGGAAGACCTTTGGTAAACATGTATATTCTTTGAATATCATTTTGAGTAAGACTTTTTTTTGCATTTTTATTGTTGCTATCCCATACTTGTCTGATTAATTCCTTTGAAGCTCTTTCAGTTAAAGGGGGGACTGCTACTTCAACACCCAAGTTCTGGGGTCTAGTAGATGTAACAATTATTTTTACATTAGGAAAGTTGCTTGCAAATTTTAAAAATTCAACCACTTGATCATCAACTGTATCAATGTCGTCAATTATAAAAAGTGCTTTTTCATTATTTGCAAAACAGGAATTTTTTACAGCAATTATTCGATCTTCAATTGAAACATTTTCGCTAAAAGCTGAATTACCATAGAATGTTGAAATTTGAGTTAATATACGACTTAATGTGTTTCCTAAATCATCTTTTGGGGTTGGTATGACTGAGTTTGTAGAAATACTTTCATCCCTAGCTGACAAAAATAGTATATACTTAAACGTTTCTTGGTCAGGAACTATCTGAGCGTTATCTTTAAATTCATATGCTATTTGTTTTGCTAATTCGGTTAGACCAACCGCAGGATGTCCACAAAGTTCAATAATCGATACATTAGGATCGTTAAGCATGCTTTCTACTTCTTTATTAATATCATTCCTTCTTAGAGGTGTTTCAGGACGTTTATATAAGTTAAGTTTTGGAAATTTTTCCTGCATTTCATCGGGATTAGATTGCATGTTAATCAAATCTATCAATTTTCTATTAGTATCTGTTGTTGTTTCTTCAATTATGTTTAGTTTTGGTAGCACCTCAGCGTCTAATATGTTGATCGTATCTTCGTGTCTGGCTACAATTTCAGGGTGCATTTCATTCAAACGTTCCAAGACAGTATTTACTTCTCTTAGTATTTCATCTTCAAATTGAGCATGTAAAATTGCAGCATCATCAAGCTTGTGGCTTATAACTCTTACAAATCTTCTGATTTCTTCATCGTTAATGTTTTTACCTTCAGCTACTTTCCCCAATATGTTTCCTGTTGCTTCACCAATAAGGCTCATTACAAGATCTTTTGCAGGTTGACTAAGTGCTATGCCTGCAAGAACCGCTGGTGGTGGGACACCTATAAGTACACTTGCGCCTAACGCAATAAGTGATACATTAATAACTTGTGCTGCTTTTGCTGGAGCTATATCTTTAACTCTGTCTAAAAAACTCAAAACGTTTTCGGTTCTTGCTAAATTTTCCGATTCACCAGAAGAAGAATTAAACCCGCCTCTACCACCATCTGGCGCCAGAAATATTTGAAAGATGTCATTATCCATAAGTGAGGGTTTATAATTCACGGAATTTTAACACAAAAAATACTCAAATATATAAAATATAATGCAAAGTAAGCTAAACAGTTAACGGTATTAAAATCTAATAATTAATTCCCCAATTACTGGCGGCAATCAAATAAAATGAGA
This sequence comes from uncultured Candidatus Saccharibacteria bacterium, assembly GCA_964607415.1. Classification (GTDB taxonomy): domain Bacteria; phylum Patescibacteriota; class Dojkabacteria; order J137; family J137; genus CAZSKK01. Next base: position 231,695 of record CAZSKK010000001.1, read on the forward strand.
TTAAAAGCTTTATGATTGTTTATTTATAAATATATTAAAGAGTTGTATTTATTATAAATCTTCCAGAACATTTTGACGTACTATTCAACTCTCTAAAAAACTATGTGATAATGACGCATGGCAGCTACTGTCATTTTATATTTTTTAAACCCTTTATATGTGGATTCTTCTTTCGGTGCTCTCAACAATAAGCCTTTCAAGTAAAAATTTGCTAAGTAAATTTGGCGCCGGCAAAACAAATGAATATGTAAATATGTGGGCAATGGCTTTTTTTACTTTACCTGTTGCTGGAATTGCATTGTTATTTAGTGATTTTGAAATATCTGACAACAAGTTTTGGCTTTTGATTGGTCTAAGAATAATTCTTGAAAGCATTGCATTAGTAGCTTTTTTTAGAGCTTTAAAATTTAAATCGGCATCTTTTGTTATTTCAATAATGTCGCTTCAGCCTGCTTTAACAATAATCACTACTTTTTTTATAAGCGACCAGAAAGTTCCTTTACTTGGAATTGGTGCAATTTTGGTAATTGTTGCTGCAAACTTTATGCTTTTTCAGTCTGAAAAAAAGTTAACAAATAAAGAAGATATGCCCAACCTAATTAAGGCTACTCTTCTAATATTTACCACTACTTTGCTGTTTAGTGTTTTGGATCCATTGCATGGAGAGATAATTGAAGTTTCAAATCAATTTACATACTTTTTTGTAAGTGAGCTTTGCTTTACTGTTGTTTACAGTATTTTAGTTGGAGCTAGATTTAGAAAGGAATTTAAGCAAACATTCTCTAATAAAAAGAATGGTTTATTAATTGCAGGAATTGGTGTTTCATTTGGGTTTGAACTTTTAACTTTGTTTGGAGCAATAACTTCAAGCGATTATGTTTCTTACGTTTCAGCAATAAGAAGTGCAAATATTGCATTAACTGCAATACTTGCTTTCTTTTTGTTTAAGGAAAAATTAAGTAGACTTAAATTATTTTCAATAGCTCTTATGACTCTTGGGGTGTTGATCCTGGTCTTATCAAAGTAGATACTAGTTAAAGTAGTTGGTTCTAGAATTTATTCTGGCTAGTTTATCTGCAAAGTAATAATGGCAATTTTTAAGAACGCCTAAAGTTGATAGCCAAATTCTCTGAATATCTTCAGGGGTTTTACTTGCCTTGGGCGTATACAAGCTAGAATAATAACCACTATATCCAAAAGAAGATTCTGCAGTCTGTTTTAGCTGCTCTAGAACTCTCACAAGCATACCTAAACTATTGTTATTAAAAGCAACCTCTAGATCAGAAATCAGAATAGTTGCTGATTGTTCAATGTCAAGGTTAGGTTCTGATCTACTTACAAAATTTTTTACTGACTCCATTAAAAATCCACTCAAAAGTTTTTCGTTTTCCATATCTAAAATTGATTTTAATACTTCAGGTTGAATAATTTGAGTATTGCCAGATTCTTTGTTTTCCATTCTTCAAAATTTAAAAAATACTAAAAAGTTTAGCTTTTTAAAAAGCACGAGTCAACGATTTTAGACAATAAAAAATAATGACATTGCAAAATGGCAGAAAATATGTAAAATTTATTGTCCTTAATTTACAAGAATAATTTTTTATGCTAGCTGCTAAAGATGATAAAATACCAACAGTAAATGACAGTATTTATATTGTACCGTCAAGTAATGTTGGAACAAGAAGTGAAATTATTCATATTAATGGCAATGCTAATTATTTGGTAATCGATAGAAATAATCGAGATGGTTTTCCTTTTGAAACAATTTCAGAACGCGTACCGAGGATAATAAGTGATGTTATTAAAAATAATGAAGGAATTTTGTCTCCAGATATAGTTTCTGAGCTACAAGCTTTGCATCAAGAAATAAGATCAGGTGAAATAATAAGAAAATTACCAGAAGGTACACCTCCGCATATTTTAGACATGTGGAATGATTTACAAATTCAAATTACTGAAAATCAATTAACGTGGCACGATGCTTTACCTCTTTATCCTATAGAAAAATATGTTTATACGCTCTTAAATGTAATAGCAAAACACCAGGATGCAAGATTTGATTTATTTGGATCACGTAAAGAACAGGAGTTTCAAAAACAAGAGTTTTGGGCTAATCTTCAGTTTTTCATTGCCGAATTAAATAATAAATCAAACGCAAAAGATAAGTTAGCATTGGCTCTTCAGGTTGCATTATATGGAAATACAGGTGATTTTGCACATATAACTGGTGACATGGGTGATCATTGGCATGCGGATAACATAGTAATAAACCATAGTGATGAAATCGCTCTTTTATTACTTCAGAACCCGGATGCGGATATTAGCATTATTGCTGATAATGCTCCAATAGAGCTTTATACCAACTTATGCTTGATAAAAACTTTATTGGAAACTGGTGGTTCTGATCGAAAAGTTACTTTTAACGTCAAAGGCATGCCTCTTCTTGTTAGCGATACAACTGCTGATGATGTAAATATTTTTATTAATAAACTTCACGCTAAGGCATTCGAATCTAAACAAAATGAACTTGCAGAATTGTTCTTTTTTCTTGAAGAAAATATTAGAAACCACCAAATTATTATAAGGTCTGATAATTATTGGAACAGTGGTAATAGGTCAGATCAGATATCTTCAAATATTAAAGAACAGTTAAGTGCAGCTGATTTTGTATTCTTTATGGGAGATATGAACTCAAGGTGGATGACTGAAGCCAACGGAGAACAAGCATTAGCGGAAATTAAAAAGTATTTAGGTTTCATTAAAAACTTAGTACGTATCGCTACGTTTAAAAGCCAAAATGCTAACTTTGGTGTTCCAGAGGAAATCTCACAACAACTTGAGGAGGAAATTCCAAGCTTTGCTAGGAAAGGTAAACATGGGGCTATTATGCATTTTAAGAAGGGTGTCCTTTCAGAAGGTAAGCATATTTTAAGTCTTGACGAACAATAAAACAGAACTTTAATTTTTACAATAGATCTATGAATGGACAAGAAAACACAGTAGATCCTAATGACCATCAGGATCTTGAAAGAAACCAGCATCTTAGTTTTATGCAAACTTGTGAAGCTTATTGGGATCTTTTACCAAAGTATATAAAGGTTCAGGTATTTACTTATATTACAATTGCTACAATTGTCTATGGTGGTTTGTTTCTTACACGGGACGATGCACCAATGCTTAATCAGGTTTTCGATACTCCAGCCAGAGTTTGGTCTTGCTCCAACAAAGGGAATGAATACACTTTAGTAGAGGTTAGATCAGAAAGAGATAGGTTAAATGTTTTGAAGGAATGGATGATTGAGGGAGAAGCTGGCTCAACTTTTAGCTATAAGTTTCCTATTGAGGTTGAAAAAGGAGTACTTGATTTTCTTGAATTGCAAATAACAAAAAATTATGTTGCTGGTGGAACTGTAGAATTCGAAGTTTCGCCTATTTTTACTGAAGAACGAGGATTTTACAAGCAAATTACTTTAGATACGGGTCGAAAAATTACGGTAACTGATTCAATAAATGCCATAAGAAGTATATTTGAAAGTAAGGATTTTGAGCAGGCAAAGAGATTATTTTATGTTATTCCACACAATGAATATGTCACTAGATTTGAAATACTGCCAAATAACATTATTGTGGAGGACGAAGTAAATGGCTACAGTTGTGGTAGCCCAGCTTTGGCTAACGTGAGAAATGATATTAGTATGGAAATAGGAAAAACAGTGCAGGTAAGTGAGTAAAGTTTGAAATTCCCTTCCTGCAAGTTTATAATGCTTTTTGATGGGAAAATATATTTCAAAGATTAATTTACAAAATTCATTTTTAATCCTTGCATTTTTAACTTCAATCATTGCAGGTTTATTTTCCAGGATAAACATAATTGGATCATCCAATTTCTGGTATGATGAATCTTTTTCTGGAATGCTAATGAAGGAAGACTTTATTGATCTTTATAAAATAATTATAAAAGATAAAGTTCATCCACCAATCTACTATACCCTTCTAAAAATTTGGAGTTTGCTTTTTGGAAATACTGATGTTGCCTTAAGATCCTTATCTTTAATAATAGGAATGGCTTTAATTATAGCTTCTTTCTATTTTGTCTATAAGACTTTTGGCAAAAAAGCTGCCTTAATTTCAAGTATTCTTTTTTCTTTTAGTCCGTTTTTTATTCTCTACTCTGTTGAAGCAAGATCATATATAATGCTGGCTTTGGAATCCTTAATTTACGTATTTTTGTCAATTAGAGTTTTAAAAAAGAAAATATCGAATTTTGAAATTTTATTTAAAGATAAAGATTTCAGAGCATTTATGCTTCTTAGTATAGTTTTGGTTTTTACACACTTTTTGAGTGTTTTGTTAATGGTTCCAATTGGTATCTTATTTTTATTAAGTATTAAAAAAAGCTTTGGAAAAGCTATTTTGGCGAGCTTGATTTTTTTGGGATTTGTTTTAATTGTCAATGGAGTTATTACAGAAACTTACAGGATTGTTCCAGAAGAATATACACACACTCATTGGCTTTCTGATCCAGTACCATGGGATATGGGTGAAATGTTTTATTCATTTTTACTTGGTGTAGATTCGCAATCTTTAGGTGATCCACAATCTTTCAAAATACAGAATGTAAATGAGGGCGATTTTAATTATGACTTTATTTATGGTACGTTGCTTATTTTGATTATGATTCCCGCTACATATTTAAGCATAAAATCAAAAGATGAAAATTTAAAACAACTTTCAAGGTTATTTACAGTTAGTACACTTTTTGTTGTAGTAGTATCACTATTTGGAATTAATTTTTTTCTACCTAGATACCTGATGGTTTTGGCAGTGTTATTTATTATTTGGATCAGTGCAGCTTTATCAAAGATTAAATTTAAATTTGGGCTTTTAATAACAGCTTTATATCTTGCCACATTAACTCAGGTTGTATGGTTTGACTCCAACAGAAATTATGACGAAATTGTCCAAGGAGTGTTGGATACAGATAAAAGAGTTGTATTTGAATCTCCTTTTGATTTTTTAACAACAAAATACTACATAAATGGTAAGAAAAAAATCTACTTTCTTGATGGTGTTAAAACTCAAATGTACCAAGGTAGCTGGGGGTATTTTGATGAAGACGAGCTGGTATATGAATTAAAGCCTGACGACTATTACGTGGAAGACTAAGAATAGAGTAAATATAAAGTTATTCCTAGATGATTTGACATTGTTTTGAGCTTTACTCTTATTATTTAGCTCTTACTGCAAGCTTATTGTTAATCCAAGTAAATAGCGCTCCCATTAACAAGAAAAAAACACTCATTGCAACTATATTTACAGTTAATTCCCATGCAGTAAGTTCAGATGCATCGATGAATGGATAAGGATAAAAGTTAGTTATTGCTCCTCTAATCATTGTGTATATAAAATAAATTACTGGATATAAAAACCAATATCTGGAAACCTTATAGCTTAAGACTTTTTTGGGAAGAAATAACAAAAAGTAAAGTAAAAATAACAGAGGAGTTACGTAATGTAATAATGCATCAGCAATAAATGCTAGCCCTTTAGGATCCCAAGCTTCAGTCAGTAATGTTGCGTAAACAATTCCTGTGATTAAAATATTAATTAATGTTCCAAGTAAAATAAAATTCTCTGCCTTGGTATATTTTCTCTGGTATATTAATAAATATCCACTAGCCATTACCACCAATATATTACTTTGAATTGTGAAGTAACTGATTGCATTTGAAAGTGTAAAATCTAATCTTCCTGCAGGATTATCGCGCAAGTTTATGAAAGTTATTAAAATAAGCCCCATAATAGCTGATGTTAAAGTAAGCCCTAATAACAATCTTGATACGTTTGTTTGCCTCATTGGTTTACTTTAAAAATTAGATTAACTTATTCTCTCATAAATTAGAAGTGATATTAAGTTCATAAATGTTATTTAGACTAAAGGCTAATGGTTTTGTGCATGCAACATGCAGTGTAGCGCAAAGTGGATGCTCTTTACTATTAATGCAATATGGGTTATTGTTTAAGTAGCACATAGAGTATAGCCATTAGCAGATAGTTTTAAACTTTATTTTAATTTTCTATTCGCTACATGCTATCAGCTATAAACTGGGTATTATCTATTACTTATTAGCTATTTAATATATGGCAGAGAAATCTTCTCCAAAAGCTGAAACTCCTACAGCAACAAACGTAGAGTCTAAGCCAAAAAAGGGCAATAAAATGCTTTTCATAATTATTGCAGTTATTGTTGCAGCTTGCGTAATTTGTTCAGGTATAGGTTTTGTCGTAACAGTTGTGTTAGATAAAGCTGGAGACGAAATAGAGGATGAGCTTGATGATATTAATGAAGATTCAATTGAAGACAGCATTGAGGATAGTCTTGAAGATAGTTTTGAAGGTGATTCAGATGCAGATGTTGATTTTGATTTTGATGGTGGAGCAGATTTACCTGAAGGGTTTCCATCAGAAATAAAGATGTATGATGACACAAAGATTTCATCATCAACTAGAGTAAAGGATGACAATGGTAATTATGAATATACAGTAATTGCAACTGCAGATGCAAGTGCTGAAGACGTAATTGACTTTTTTAAAGATAGCTTGGATGGAAAGGGATGGGAAGTTACATCAGAGTCTAATATTTTTGGTTCATCTTTAACAATGGAAAAAAACGGCATGACTTTGACTGTTGTTGCCTTCGGTGATTTTACAGGAGGTGACGGTTCTACTTATACTTTAACTTTAGTTGAAGAATAAGATAATTTAACGGCTAGTTCGGAGAAACTTAAAGCCGCTCAACACTTTCTAATTAAAAAGATTGCGTTGAGCGGCTTTTTATGGTTTTAAATAAAGTTGTACGATAGCATTTGTATATACTTGTTCTATACCTTGCATTCTGAAAATTCTTTCTTTGTGGTATAATAAATAGCATTATCACTGGCGCTATGACTATAAGCTTACCGTTAGAAATACTCTCAATTTATGAATTAAATTCTTTTGAAAGAGTTTACGTTCCCGATAATCATAAAGCGTCAGTTCAAATAAATGAAGTTGCAAAAAAGCTTATTGGCTTGGGGTATTCCGTTAAGGCTTGTGAAGAATCGTTTGGAGAAAGTAATGAACATTTGTTTTTGGTCCCTAAAAATTCTAAACCGCTAAGTAAAATTTTTTTTATTCAGCAAAATCCTGATTATCACGATTCTACATCAACTCTTATTTCACATATATTGAATGATGAACATTTGAAAAGTTTGATTGAAGCTAATGGAAATTATATTTTCTTTAATCCCGAAGTGTCAAACCCTAATAAGCCTGAAGGTGAAATTTTAATTCTTCAACCTTTTGGCAATGAATCCGAATCATGATTTACCTCCTATAAGTCCTTATAAAAGTATGTTTGAATACCCTGAAAGGGAGATGGTTTCTATGCTATCTGAACTTTTAGGAACTGAAGTTTTACCATCATCAAGTTCTAACTATGAGTTGAAGAAGAGCTCCTTTTCATGTGTTTCAAGATTGGATTTTAATATAGTTTTCGAATTGGCTAACTGCAATGTCCAACAAATATTCGAAAATTGTGAATTACACTTTACCAGTGACGAATTTCAAAGAAAAGTATGCGCCGACATCACTATAGCGCAAACTGTTTTTTACCAATTAAGAAAAGAATTTAAGAGTGGCGAGTTGGTCGATTTTGATATAAAAAATGTGTTTGAGGTCTTTCCTAATCTAATTACGATGGGTATTAGTGGAAAAGAAATATTAGATTTTTTTAGAGAAAGAGGTCAGTATCCAATTGTTAAGTCCCTTTTTTTAGAAGAACTTGCAAGTGGACGCTTTGAGTATAAATTGTCATTTGCCTGTAAAGCGATGAACATAAAAAACGAATATAAGCTAAGAAATGAAGTTAGTATGTATAGCCAATTTTTTGAAAATGGACTAGCTACATTTTGCGCTAGCGAAAAAGTTCTTGTAAATGAAGAAAAAAACTTAAGTTATAACTTTACATTTTGGAGAAAAAATATGTTTTTACACGTTCATAACAAATCAATTTTCTCTGCAGCTTCTGGTACTTTAGAAAAAACAAACCAAGCCTTACTTCTTATGCACGAAAGATTCTTCCATTGTGACTTACATTTTCATAATATAGCTACTACTGAAGATTTCGAAGAGTTTGAGGAAAATATTTTACTGTATGATTTGATTAGTGCTTATGTTATAAAATCATTTGCAAATCTTGGTGAGTCTATATTACCTGACGTAATAGTCTATTTGGGTAGTTTAACTTCGTCGTTTAATTTATTGTTTGAAGAGGGAGTTATTGGTGTTGATGACGCAATGCATACTATAAAAGTGATGCAAGAATATAAAGAAGGTCTGAAAAAACTTTGTCTTAATCAACCTAATGCCCTATTCAGGATGGACAACAATATAATTAAGCAATTGGAGATTGAAGTTGAAGCATTTATAGAAAATGTAAGGTATTTTTTAAATCAAATAAACTGATTATGAAGCGGCCGTGAAGTTAATTCACGGCCGCTTTTTTTCTCACACTAAACCCTAACCCTTTTTTTAAAGTTTTGTGTGGCTATAACTAGCAACTGCACCACCACCTGCCTCATAATATTCAACTCTTACTGTATGTTCTCCTGCTGTCATTGTTCGGTTAACATCATAGTTTGTTCCTCCATGATCAGTCCAGAAATCTATAACCAAAACATCGTCGACATAGACCCTTATACCATCATCACTGTAGGTGTGAAATCTATATGTTCCAGCATCAAAGTTAAACTTACCATACCATTTTGCAGAAAAATTATCAGTTGCTACTCCATTACCAGGCCCACCTCCGCCCCAGTCAAGATGAAAGCTGGATGCGTTAATGGAAGTACTGTATGTCAACATTTGTGCCCATGGAGTAGTTGTTCCATTATAGTACTCTGCGCAGAATTGACCTGTCGGCAAGTTGCAAACTGGTGTGCTGTTGTTTCTCCATACAAGTTTCGAAATAGCTCCACCACCCTTTTCATAAAACTCCATTCTGATTTTATGAGAACCTGCTGGCAAAGTTATATATCCATAATCATATGTGCTTCCATGGTCTGTCCAGTTATTAATAATTAGTGTATCATTTACCCAAAGTCTGACACCATCATCAGTTAAAGTTCTAAATGTGTATGCTCCAGCAGTTAAAGTGTAATAACCTTCCCATCTAACAGAAAAATTATCGTTGCTTATTCCATTACCTGGTCCACCTCCGCCCCAGTCGTAGTTAATACTTCCTGTACAATTTGTATATATTACATTTGCACTTAAGGTAGTATTATAGTAATAAGAACCTCTAAAGTTATTTTCTGCGCAGTAACCTGCTCTAACAGCAACCTGATTTTCAGCAAATAACCCTCCGCTATCAGTTACCCTAAAGGTTAAATTTTCTACTCCATACCAGCTTGAAGGATAGGATATTGTAGCTGTATCACCTATAAATGAAACTTGGATATTTGTATTTCCACTTACGCTCCAGGTCGAAGTATCACCTACGTCTGGATCTGATCTATAGCTTGCAAGATTAACCTGTTTTGAATATTGGCTGAATAAAAGTGATTGATCAGGAATATCTTGTAGTACTGGTGCATGATTTACATTATTTACCTGAAATAGTGCTGAATCGCTGTCTGATAAATTCCCAGAATCAGTTGCAGTAAATGTGATTGTTTCGCTTCCCGTCCAGTTTGCGGGATAAGTTACAGTAGCTACATTCTCTTGATTAATTGAAACTGTAAGATTTGTATTTCCAGAATTTGACCACGTTACTGTATCATTAGGATCCATTACATAATTATCAAGATCAAATGTTGTAAAATTTGAACCTGCATCAATTACTTGATCTAGAATATCAGAAACTACTGGAGCACTATTTAATTGAGTAACTGTAAAAATTACATCCTTTGATGTGGACAAGTTTGTGCTGTCGGTAGCAATAAATGTAATGGTCTCTGCCCCCAACCAGTTCTGAGGATATGTAATAGTCACAACTTTATCCGAATCCATAGCTACGTTTAAGCTTGATTGACCCGAATATGACCACGTTATGGTGTCGTTAGGATTAATATCTGTCACATAATCATCCAAATCAAATAGTTGAAAATTTTCACTACCTGATATTGTCTGTCCTTGCAAGCCTTGAATTACTGGAGGTTCATTTGTAGCTATTGCTAAATTTGTAAGTATTTTTGCATTGCCATCCAGTTCTAAATATTCAACTTTTATATTGTGAAATCCTGGTGTCAAGCTTACAAAAGAATTTATTACTGATGGTCCAGTGTACCATTCATCCAGTATAAGTGTGTTATCAATCCAAACTTTAGCACCATCGTCAAAATCTATGTTGTAAATATATGTACCTGCTTCAGAGATTTGAACAAAGCCATCAAATCTTACAGAAAAGTTATTTGTAACTCCTGGATTTGGGCAAGAAAAGGTGCTAACCACTTGCGCCAAAGTTACCTCTCCAGTTAAAGATTCGCATGTCAAAACTTTTATGTACCCATTGCCACCAATTCCTCCAGCACCTGCAGGAGAACCACCGCTACTTCCTCCTAATCCACCATTGGCTTGTACAAGATTGGATCCAATATCCATGATATTTGCTTTTAGAATGACAGTTCCTCCAGCTCCTGCACCACCACCACCAGATCTTCCATAAATATTTTCTGGTGGAGGGTTATTATATGACCCATTACCACCATCGGTACCTTTTGCCACGACTACACCAGAGCTAGAAATGTTTAACTTATATGCCTCAATAATAATTATTCCACCTCCATTTCCACCTGTACCTCCAAGGTTTGAGTAAGCTCTTCCTCCTCCACCTCCAGCACCACCAAGTAATGCTTTATTTACATCAGGATTAGTTACTGCACTTCCAGCAATGCCTGGTGGATTAGCTCCCCCGTTGGCACCATTTGCTCCTGCTGTAGCATTTCCACCACCTGCGCCACCTGGACCACCTTCTAATGCATTGGTTCCACCTCCACCACCATTTGCATTGTTATACCATTGGTTTATTATTTGACCATTTATGCTTTCACCAGTTTTTCCATAAGAGCTTAAATCGCTTACTCCACCTCTATATCCTTTTCCGTTTACATCAACTATTCCATTAATTAATATTTGATCTCTAACTTTAAATGCCATTACACCTCCCGTTGATCCATCCCATGGATGTACAGTTAATGTTCCATTTACTGTAAGATTGTTGTATTCATTAACTTTTAGTAGTTGAACTTTATTATTTGTATCAGCTGTATAGCTATTTATTATTCCGGATTCTAAGGTTAAAGTATTGCCGGCAATATTTGTAATTTTCCCAAATTCATACGTTCCCGTTCCAGATCCTTGCATTTGAATTATCAAAATCTCATTACCAATTGCGAATCCTGCTGAATTTGAAACTGAGACTTGGCTTGCACCAGCATTTAGTGTAGTTGTAACACTCGTTCTAATGTCATCGGTATAGCTTGTTACACCTGAAGCTACAGTTAAATCGCCATCAGTTCCATTACCGGGTCTTTGCATTGCTGGAAAGCCTTCTGGCCCACCGCTACCCCAATCATAGTTAACGCCCGGAACACAGTTTACAAATGAAGGGTCTCCGCTCAGTCCAGTATTATTGAAGAACTCAGCATTATATTCACCTTCATTACAAAGACCTCCCGCAAAAGTTGCCGTATCTTCAACAAATTCATTGTCTTCATCGGTAATTCGGAATGTTATATTTTCTGATCCCAACCAATTAGCTGGCTTAGTTATTGTTACAATATTTCCTGCGTCTATATTCACGGTAAGCTCAGTGTTTCCAGTATAAGACCAACTAACCTGTTGATAGGTATTAGGATCTGATCCAAAGTTATCTAAATCAAAGCTCTCAAATTCGTTATTCACTCCAACCAGTTGATTAGGAATATCAGAAATGGTTGGTGGGGTATTCTCGATTTCTATAATATTCATATCTATTTCTGCAGTTAAATCGTTCTCAAAGTATTCAACTTTAAGCGTATGTGTCCCAGCTAAGATTTCCGAAACTTCGCTAATGGTTTTGGCTCCATTGGTCCATTCATCTATAATTAAGTTTTGATCTAACCAAACTCTTACACCATCATCAACATTCAAGTTAAATTGGTAGGTTCCTGTGGTGAACTCTTGTGACTTTTCCCATCTTGCTGAGAATGTATCTATTTCGCAAGCGGCTTGAGTTTGATTTAAAGTTGGGCTGGTTGTTCCTGTTGTGCTATTACAGTATTGAATTGCAATTCGTCCAACACCTCCTGCACCACCAGGTCTATTACCTCCACCTACTCCACCCAAAGCTACTACTTTATTTGTACCCAAATTTGCGTTTTCAACCTCTAACTTTATAGAACCACCAGCTCCAGCCCCTCCTCCAAAGTGAGTTGCATGAATTCCACCATCATTCCCACGAGATGTTATTTGTCCGTTTACAGTTAAAGTTTTAGCTGCAATACCAATAATTCCACCACCATTTCCTCCTGCTTGTCCATTTTCCATTCCTCCTCCACCTGAAGCTGCTGCTCCTCCTCCGCCACCAAAATTCAGCTTAGATAGGTCAGCTGTTCCTACTGCATTACCTCCTTGAGAACTGTTAGAATGTCCTCCAAGTCCGGCTGTTCCATTACCTCCTCCAGCACCGCCATTGTTGTCAGGTTCTCTACCACCACCACCACCATTTGTAGTAGCAACATTTGTCCTTGCACTAGCTAGAGGCATAGAAGCTTCGCCTGCATATCCATAATGTGGTCCTTGCGGTGCATTGGTTTGTGCTCCTCCTCTGAATCCTTTTCCTTGTGCAGATATTGTTCCATTTACAGTTATGGTGCCATTAGCATAAAAGTATAGAATACCACCAACTGCACCGTTCCATGCCTTAGCTGAAAGAGTAGCACCATTATTGATAGTAACGTTTGAATATTGCTTTATTACCAAAACTTGTGCAATATTCCCTGCTCCATCAGTAGCATAACTAATATTTAAAGGATCTTTTACAGTTATAGTTCCTGGAGAATAAGCTACAATCTCATTTATTTGATAAGTACCATAGTTAGTTCCAATTGTTTGATGTATTAAGATTTTTTGTCCAGTTGCAAAGTTTGGATTTGTAGAATAAAGAGTTGTTGTTCCTTGCAATCCCGATGTTTGAGCATCAATTGGATTATCTATTGTATCTGTGCTTATTATCAACTCTCCATCTTGTCCATTCCCAAACTTATCAGATGAAACTGGCCCACCTGCACCCCAGTTATGCGTAAGAGCACTCTCACACCCAATAACTTCAGGAGTACCTTGCAATGTTGTATTATTGTAATATTGAGTTTTAAATTCACCAATATTACACTCCAAAACTTCATATCTTACTGTTTGGGAATTTTTTGCACCCCATGAATCTTCAGCTTCAAAAGTAATATTTTCAACCCCAAACCAACCTACAGGATAAGTAATTGTAACTATATTATCTTGATCTTTTTGAACAGAAAGTGAAGAGTTCCCAGTATACGACCACGTGATAGGATCGTTATCTGCATCTGATCCAAATGTATCTAGATCAAAAGTTGCGAATTGTGTTGTTTGCCCTATGGTTTGATTTTGAATTCCACTTACAATTGGTGCATTATTTGTGAATGGGTATATTGCAAGATCAATATCTGCAGCACCAGTTGAATCAAAATATTCAACCTTAATGTCGTGATAGCCTTGAGTTAAAGTTAACTCAGCTTGAGTATCAGTTTGGCCTATAATCCAACTATCTATAAGAATGTTGTTGTCAACCCATAGTCTAACACCATCATCAGACTGTAAAGTGAATGCATAGCTTCCAGCATTAAAGTATTGAATCTTATTCCATCTTGCAGAGAAATTATCTTTAGCACAAGATGTTATTGTGTTTGGGTTACTAGTTACACTTCCAGTTACACTGTTACAAGTATATGTCATTATTCTGCCTGAACCTCCTACACCACCATTTCCTGCTCCATTAGCACCTGCTCCCCCTCCGGCTCCACCAGCATGTAAAACAGAGTTTGAAGTAAAGTTTTTGGCTCTAAGTTTAATTGAACCTCCTGAACCACCACCACCACCTCCACAATTACTGCTAGAATTACCACCTGCTATTCCATTGACATTAACTGTTCCATCTACTGTAAGATTACCTGTAATTTCCATTAATAATGCTCCCCCACCTGCTCCCCCTTCACAACCTCCAGGGTTTGGTGGATCTTTTGCTCTACCACCTGCTCCCCCTCCAGAACCTAAGTAAAGTTCATCAACAAGAGCCGTTCCGTAAGTTGCACCTGCACTTCCTCCTGCGGCACCGCTAACCGAAACGCCATTTGCTCCAACGGTTGCATATGAACCACCACCTCCTCCTCCACCAACATCTGGACCTCTTCTACCTCCTCCACCAGAACCTGCTCCACCATTTAGCGCACCAGATGGTGAAGGACCTTCGTTTCCCCAGGTATGTATCCATGGGATTTGCCCTCCTGTATAAGATTCACCGCTTTGACCTGTAACTGCATCATCATCACCTTCTTCGTTTCTGTATGGTTTACCACCTCTAAAGCCTTTACCTGATAATTCTATCGTACCTGTTGAGGAAACATTTGCATTATTTGCTTTTATTGCAAGGATACCTCCAACATCACCATTCCATGCATTTATAGTAAGTGTTCCTTGAATAGTAATTTGGCCGTATTTTTCAATCTTTATAACTTGAGCCTTGTTATTCGTTCCAACCGTATATGTATTTGTTAAATTTGTTCTTAAAGTCAAACTATTTGATGTTATTGAATCAATTCTTGCATATTCATATTTACCTGCATTTGTTCCCATCATTTGAATTACTAAGACTTCATCATTAACTGCAAAACCTGATGTACTTGATACGGTAATTGCACTCTGACCGCTATTTGCAGTTGCTGTAATCTTACTTTCAACTGTATTTGCTGTATATGTTGTATTTGCGGCAACATTTAAGTCTGGAAGGCTTGAATCAATAGGGCCTTCATTTCCCCAATCATGAGTTACACTAGGTTCACAGATGCTGAATTCTGCTTCACCTTGTAAATTGTTATTTAGAAAGTACTCTCCTTTGTACTGATCTAGATTACAAGGTGTTACTTTAAATATTGCAGTATCGGTATCAAATCGATTATAAATATCAACTGCCTTAAAAGTTAGTGTTTCTTCACCCGACCATCCTTGTGGTTTAGCAATTGAAACAATATTTTCGGAATCCTTAGATACAATTAGGTTTACGTTTCCAGTAATTTCCCATGTTACAGGATCATTATTTGGATCAGTTACTAAAGTATCTAGGTCAAATGTTGCAAAAGTATCATTTATACCTATTAATTGATCAGTAATGTCGCTTACTACTGGAGCTTCATTAGTTGAAGGAGAAACACTAAATAAAATGTTAGCGTTTTCTGTTGCTTCAAAGTATTCAACTTTAAGATTATGCAATCCTTCGGTAAGAGTAACTTCCACTTGGTTTTCATTAACCCCTGAGTTCCAATCGTCAATTACAATATTATTATCAATCCAAGCTCTAATTCCATCATCAGATTGGCTGGATATAAAGTAATTGCCAGCTACGAAGCTATCAGTTTTGCTCCACCTTGCAGAAAAATTATCTTTTGCACAAGAAGTTTGAGTATTTGGTGTGGTTGTTATGTTCCCTGTCAGTTCGTTGCAGCTGTAAGTCATTACTCTTCCAGCTCCTCCATTTCCTCCATTCCCCCCACCGTTGCCTGTGCCTCCCACTCCACCATTTACATAAATAGTAGAGTTTGAAATAAAGTTTTTAGAAATAAGCTTAACAGATCCTCCAGCACCTCCTCCGCCTCCTCCACAATTATTATGACTACTTCCTCCACCAATTCCATTTGAGTTCATTGCACCGTCAAGTGTGAATGTTTCTGCTGCTTCAATCAATATAACACCTCCACCTACTCCACCATCACAGTAAATTGGATGAGGTGGATCCTTTGCTCTACCACCTGCTCCCCCTCCAGAACCCAAGTAAAGTTCGTCAACAAGTACATTTCCATGTACTGTTCCTGCACTTCCGCCAGCAGCTCCACTTGAAGTTATGCCGTTTGTGCCAGCTGTACCGTATGAACCACCACCACCGCCTCCTCCTGTATCAGGACCTCTTCTACCTCCTCCACCAGAACCTGCTCCTCCATTTAGCGCACCTGATGGTGAAGGACCTTCTCCACCCCAAGTATGGATCCAAGGAATTTGGCTACCTGTGTAAGATTCACCGCTTTGACCTGTAGCCGAATCATCCTCTCCTAGTTCATTTCTGTAAACTTTACCACCTCTAAACCCTTTTCCAGATAATTCTATATTTCCAGTTGATGAAACGTTTACATTATTTGCTTTTATTGCAAGGATACCTCCAATATCACCGTTCCATGCGTCAACTGTAAGTGTTCCGTCAACATTTACTTGATCGTATTTTTCAACTTTTATAACCTGTGCTTTATTGTTTGTACCCACTGTATAAGTATTTGTTAGATTTGTTGTGAGAGCCAAATCAGTAGCTGTTAGTGATGCAATTCGTGCGTATTCGTACTTACCGGCATTGGTCCCCATCATTTGAATAACTAAAACTTCGTCATCGATTGCAAATCCACCGGTATTTACTAGGGACACAATATTTTGTGCTCCTGTTGCTGTTGTTGTTAGTTTTGATTTAACATAATTTGCAACATGAGTTGTATTTTGTGTAACTGTAAGATCAGGCTGTGCAAGATCAGTAGGTCCCTCTAAAGACCAGTTATGATTTACATTTTGCTCACACTCTCTAAATGCTGGGCTTCCTTGTAGGTTATTATTAAAATAGTATTCGGTTTCATAAGCCCCTGCAGTACAATCAATACTGATTAGATGTGTGTCTGAAACAGTGCTACTTGCATTTGAAACAGTAACACTGATTTGTTTTTCACCATAATCAAAGAATTTGTATGTTGCTGTTGCAGTGCCTTGGCCGGATTGTGGTGTAGGTATCCAATTGTAATTTATTGGAACTGTTGCATTGCCAGGATTAAAGCCTGCATTAAAAATATAATCAGTTTCTACTGTTCCAGAAACTGCTCCAGTTATTGTTACATCGGTTAGAGTAATATCCTGGACTCTAAAGCTCCAAGTTGGGCTCCAGCTTCCTTCCCCAAAATCATTCCAAGATTTAACTCTCCAATAATATGGATTTACAGATGGAGTTAAGTCAGTTTTTGTCCAGTATGTTAATGTATTTATGCCCCTTCTTATTGGTTGGGATAAGTTGCCTCCCGACAATTCGATATCATAGTCATACCCATTTCCAAACCATTGCATTGTTACAGTGCTTCCTGTTGGATATAGAGTTCCGTTAGAAGGTATAACATTTGTTGGTGCTAATGGTGCTGGTGGACATGTTCCTTCACAAACTTTTACAGAACTTGCAGTACCTTGCATATTTCCTGTTCTTAGACCAGGGTTTAAGTCCGCAATTGATGCTTTGTCGGTTTTTGTTCTACCACACTCACCTCTAAAGTCTGAATCTGAGCAGACTATTGCTTCGTAGCCAGACGCTACTCTTATAGATTCTGCAGTATCGTTAAAGTTCCATGGATTCAAGTCCTGTAAAGTTTTATTTGAAGTAAATTGACCTCCATTAAAATCACCTAAATCATATAATGTGAACAAAGCTGGAGTATTTTTCTTCACTCTAATAGAAGAAGCTTGATTAGTACCGATAGTGTTTCCGTTAAGGTCATCATCACTTCCTGTAAATAGCTCTGTTACACCCGAAAAGTTGTCGTCTCTGTATAAAACTGCTTGCCAGTCCCCAACAATGTTAATTGCTTCTGCATCGTCATTTCCAAATCCTACATCACCTAAACTTCTAAAATCGTTTCTAAATAACATACACTGATCCCTGTGGCTTTGATAGTTTCCGGTTATTCTACATAGCCAAACTCCTTCATCTGCGGAATAGTCTTTTTCTATGTACATTTCCACTCTAGCATTTCCACCACCTTCAAAATACTCTAACTTAACGTTGTGATAGCCTGCTGATAGATTTTTAGTTGGACCTACATCGTGCGAAGCATCCCACCATTCTTCAGATATTTTTTCATTGTCAACATAAAGTCTATAACCATCATCAGATTTGATTTTAAATCGCCAGTCTCCACTTCTATCAAAGTAAACAGTTTTTTCAAATCGAACTGAAAAGTTATCTGAACCCGTACCAGGAGCGCCTCCAGTTCCATAATCTTTTGATATGAATTCAGTATCAATTGTACCTTCGCCAACATAAACATTCATATTCTTATCATTGAAATATGTAGCTTTCCATTTATTGCTATTTGATGATGAGCCTCCAGGAATTGCTCCATTTGGATCACTTGCAAATGATAGGACTACTACTTGCTGACCATTTGGTCCCACTGCAAGTTTGGCGTAAATACCAGAGGTGGCTCCATATTGCTGGTTATAATCGTTAACAATTTGTTCAATATCTTGGGTCGCATTAACTTCTTTTACGTCGGTAAGCCATAACCTTAGTGAAAGTGCAGGTATGGCTTCAGCAATACCGTTACTCGAAAATCTGGACAAACTTTTCCAAGTTAAGTTTTCAACATTTTGGTGCAAAACTCTAGTACTTATTGACTTTATAACTCTATCATTTGTTTTAATAATACCTTTAGCAGCGGTTTTACCTAAAACTTTTCCCATGCCAAATCCAAGAATCCCTTCTACACTTCCTATAGCTGTTTGGTTTGCAACCTCATGTAGGTCTGTCTTGAATATGTTGCCGCCATTTCTAAATCCTTGCTCCACAATATTTCCAACACCATTCCCTACTCCGCTTGCGCCCATAGCTGCACCTAATGCTAAAGGACCAGTGACAACAGATAGAGCCATTAAAGATGAGGTGACTGCCCCTCCAACTGAAGCTCCTATGTATTTACCAGCCATGTTTTCTGTATTAAAGCATTGGCCATCCTCGATGCAGTCCTGAACAATTGCTGAGCCTAAACCAATAGCGGCACCTACAAGAGCAATTCCGACCAGTGGGGCAATTTTCCCAGTAGGATCATTAAAATTTATGGGGTTATTTTTTGTGTAGTAATACAAATTAATCCCATCAACAAAACCGCTTGGGTCTTTCTGTGTAAATCTTCCATTTTGTGCGTCGTAATATCTTGCTCTGTAGTAATAAAGATTGGACTCTGAATCAGCTCTTCTTCCAGTGTAAGTAAATGGATTACTTACTGAACCGCTTGCGGAAGCAAGCCCAAATGCATTGTAAGAGTAGCTTCTGACTGTATTTTGTGTATCATCTAAAATTTTGGAAACACTTCCTTGCCCATCGAGCTGATAATAATAACTGTTTCCACTTTTTTGCATTCCCAGCCATTCATCAATTCCATTACTTGTGTATCTAACTTGAGTAGCTCCAGCATTATTAGTTTCGATTAAATCATTTGATCCATCATAAAAGAAATAAGTTACATTTCCAGCTTTGTCTTTTGTACTTAATCTTCTTCCGTCAGGATAATATTTGTATTCATTTGTGTTTGTATCTGCAAAAGTTATTTTAGTTAAATTATTGGCTGCGTTATATTCGTAACTTGCATCTTCGTCCTGAGTTTCAGTTGCCAGATTGCCATTGTTGTCATAAGTAAATGTATCTGATCCCTTAGTTAAAAGTTTATTTGAAGCATCATAAGTTGAATTTACAGTTCCAGATTCGTTTTGCAAACTTAGTCTGTTTCCAGCTAAATCATAAGTAAAGTTTTCAAAAGCAGCACCAGGATAATCTGCACTGGTAAGCCTATACGCATTATCATATGTGTACGTTGTTTGATTTGAATCTTGGGTTGAAGTTAATTTATTGCCAGCATTATCGTAAGTATAAACAAAACTTCCAATTACAGAATTATCACTCTTTTTCTGATCTACATTAGTAACCCTGTTGGCATTATCATACTGGTAAGCAAGATAGCTTCCATTACCCAAAGTTTTTCTTGTTAATCTTCCGGCATTATCATATTCATATGAAGTAATTTGGCTTGAAGGATTTGTAATTGAAGTTAATCTATTGGCATCATCATAAGCATAGTTGGTTACTCCATTGTCTGGGTCTGTCATTGTTATTCTATTTCCTACATCATCGTATGAGTAAGAAACAGTTTTTGTAAAACCGTTGGTTGTGGTTGCTAGAGTTAGTACTCTGTTTAAATTGTCAAATGTTCGTGTTACTGTAGCATCTGCGTTAGATTCTGTAAGAATATTTCCAACATTATCGTAAACATAGGAAGTATCATTTGAGCCCGGATTATCAATAAGTGTTAACCTGTTTGCATTATCATATGTATAGTTAATAACATTGCCATTAGGATCAGTTTTCTTTACCATATTTCCAGCTGCATCATATTCAAAGGTTGTTGTTTTGCCTACAGGATCTATTTCTTTAGTTAATCGTTGAAGATAATCGTATTCATAAACAGTATTACCCCCCTTAGGATCTGTGATTATTTTTAAATTGCCAATTTTATCGTAGGTGTATGTTGTAACTTCGTTTGCTGGATTTTTTTCTGTTAATAATCTTCCAAGTTTATCGTAAGTATAGGTTGTAATCTTTCCATTGGCATCAGTTTTAGTGACCAAATTACCATTATAATCATACGCGTAAGTCTCAAAGTGACCAAGGGCATCTGTTGCCTTTGTTTTGTTTCCATTTAAATCATATTCAAAAGTGATAGAGTTATTGTTTGCATCAGTAGTGCTTAAGGCTCTACCAGCGTTGTCGTAGCTTGCCGTTACAGAATGAGTCAAAGGATCTGTGGTTACTGTTTGATATCCGAAACTATTATATGTGTACGATGTAACTTTACTTTTGGCATTAGTTGTTGTTGAAAGATCTCCATTTGGCAAGTACGCAAAATTTGTTTCTTTATTAAATGGATCTATAGTTTTTAGTAGATTTCCTTTTGTATCATACTGATAAGTTGTTGCTTTGTTATTTGCGTCAGTAATTGATGCTACTTTATTGAACGTAGAATCATAAGTGTATGTAGTTACATGATTCAAAGCATCTGTAATCGTTAAAATATTTCCTTTAGTGTCATATGTATAAGTTGTTGTATGATCATTTTCATCTTTAAATGTAAGGAGATTATTATTTGAATCCCAAGTAAACTCCTGGTCTATTACATTCCCCATTCCATCTTTTACTCTTTCAAATTTTTGAATTCTACCCTGACTATCATATATATATCTTGATAATGCATGTTTATCATTCTCACCTGACGTAATAACACTGGTTATTAAATTGGTTTTGTCATAAGCAAAGTACATGCTAGTGCCAGAATCATGTGTTACATTTGCAACTATTCCTGAAGCATACGCAATCACTGCTGAGTTATTATTTTTATCTTTGATCTTAGTTATAAAGTGATTAGAATCATATTCCATCAAAATGCTCTGATTTAACGGATCAGTTATTTTAGTAAGATTCTCACTTGTATCGTATTCAAAAGAAATTGTTCTAGAAGGCGTTGTATTTCCGTCAGAAATTGAAGCAAGTCTAGCATTTGCATAGCTTAGATTTACTTCGCGGTTAGATGAGTCTGTAACTTTTGTAAGCTGCTTATCAGTATTATAAGTAAATGCTAATGTATTACCATTAGGTTCTTCAATCTTTGTTAGCTTCTTATGATTAGGTTCATCAAAAAAGTATTTAAGTCCAAACTTGTTTGTTAATCTGTATTTTCCTCCTTCGTATTGAGTAAGTGTGTCATAAGTGTCGGCTGGAGTTATTAAGTTACCATTATCATTTTTAAAGGTTTGAGAACGTCCATCTTCCCAAACCATTACAATATCTCCATTACCTTTTAATTCATAAAACATGTTGTAGCTAAGCTGCCAACCATATCCAAAGCTATATTTTTGCTGATACCAACTGGAGTTATAACTTAGTCCAAGATCAATAGATATTCCTCTTCCTGGAATACTTAATAGTTGAATGGGAAAAAATAAGTTTCCGTTCCATGTATTTACTTTAACCCCACCTGGGGCTGGAACACTAATTTGTGGCAAATGATTAGTTTTAGGTGCCTGCGGGGGATCCGCATTTACCGTGTTCAAAATCGGTGTCGCCAGGAAACTGATTATTAGAAAAGCACTTAGAGCAATTTTTGCTCGCAGGAAGAGTTTGGACTTACTCATATATATTGGATATAAAAAATTATAAAAAAACCGCACATGTGCGGTCTGGTTTAAAAAATTGCTGATAAATTGTAATGTTAATACTTATCGGCATAAGGACAAATTTATAAATTAGCTAATTTATTCAGATTGTATATTCTTTTTTTTAAATATAAAAACTTTGACACACCTATATGTGTCATTACAATTAAAAATGACAAAATGAAAGCCTAATCAAAACACAAATTACTAATTACAATTTACTAATATATGGTAGGTAGAATTAGTCTGCTAAAGTAGGTACAATGATTTTATGGAACCACGCAATTTACAAAGATTAACTGTTTCAATTTTCATAATCTTGAGTTTTCTTTTGTTAAGTATACTAGTTATTGATTTAACACAAAGAGATTTAAGTCCTGATGATACTAGTGCAATTTACGGAGGAAAGCTTGAAACTGGATATCCAGAAATTGGTTATATGACTGCTTTTGAAGATGAAAGCTCCATTTTTACTTGTGGGGTTACATTTCTTTCTAATGATCTAGCACTAACAGCAGCACACTGTATTAAGCAAAACTCAACAATTTATGTGGGTGAAAATCAATTCAAACTTGAAGCAAAAGAAAACATTGAAGTTTTAGAGGCTACTCAACATCCATCTTGGGATGGTGAAAATAGAAACTTTGATCTTGCTTTAATGAAGTTAGAAAAGAATGATAGGTTTACAGATTTTGCTGAAATTACAAAGCCTGCTGTAGGATGTAACTACGAAATTGTTGGCTACGGAGGTACAGAAGTAGATCAACTTTTAAGATCTGATCAAAAAATTAGAAAAAGTTACGAGATTTGCATTGATGCTGCTACAAGCAATCTTTTGTATATAAGTGGACCAGAAGGTGGAGTTTGTTTTGGTGATAGCGGAAGCCCAATTATTGAAAAAAATACTAATAAAATTGTAGGTGTTTTGTCTGCAGTTTTCCCATCCGAACAAGATCCGAATGTATTTTGCGAAATTGGAAATAATGCTGTAGCAGTAAGATTAGATGGGTTTTTAGATTTTATAAATTTGTATAAAACTGGTGGTTCTGGAAATTCAGCACTTGCTTTATGCGGGGAAAGTTGCATTAATTCGAAGTGTTCTGCCAATCTTTCTTGCAATATTTCCAAGATTTGTGAGTTATCGGGTTCTAATAGTTGTATTGCTGCAAATGGCGAGTTCTGCTCCACAACAGAAAATATAGGCTGTGGGCCAAGCAGTTCATGTATTTTAAATAAATGTGTAAAAAAGACATCCGCGTCAGGTAATTTATCTAGTTCGGTTTTTGAAGGAAATTTAACAGAAAACTTGCTTGGAGCAGATAGAGGTACATTAATATTGATAATACTTCTGCTGTTACTGATAGATTTTATACTAATTCTTCTGGTTTCGATTAGAAGACTAATTACAAAAAATTAAACTTAGAGATAACTTGCAGAGGTGTACAGTTTTGACTTGATTGTATTATGGTCAATAATTCCCTTTACTCAATTTGATGTTTACCCTACGTAATACTTATCGATGAAGAATTGTAAAGTATGTACAGAAAGAACATTATATAAGTTTTTAACTAGTGTGAGTCGACCGAGACTCGAACTCGGAACCAACTGCTTAAAAGGCAGCTGCTCTACCATTGAGCTATCGACCCCAAAACTCTTCCACGAAATTGAAGTCTTTTGCGAATAGTTACTATCAGAAATAACACCCAATTAATATTTCAAAGTACATACAAGTCTGCAGTATTCGAATTGTAATTTGAATGAACATCCCTACATGGTCACTAGCCTAATACTGAAACGAGTTAAGTATAAGGTACTTCGCATCATGTTCCAATTTCAACGAACAATTATACCAAAAATTTTTCTAAAACAATACGTGTTATTATAATTTTTGAAGTTATTGAAATCAACTTAATTTATTTTTAATTCGCACTCGTTGACATGATATACTAGAAATATCGTTTTAACTTCCTTTAACTATGAAATTCTTATTTAAAACAATAGTTGTTACACTTTTGATTTTTGCTGTTTTGCTGGTCGCAATAATATTTACACCTGATAATCTGGTGGATAATACTACTCAACCCCAGAATATTCCGGTAGTTGAGTCGCAATACGAACAAAAAACTTTGAATAATGTAACATATTCAATAGATACATTTAACGATATTTATATTGCATCTTTTACTGATCCGATCGAGCTATTATATGACAACACCGAACCAACAAGTTTTCGAAAAAACTCAGAAAATAATAATTTTTTGCTTTCTATAAATGGAGGTTATTTTACGGAAAGTTTAACACATGCAGGTTTACTAGCTATGGGTGGTGAAATAATTGAACCAATCGCTAGAAACGATATTCAAGTCAGCCATATTGTTTTGTATAATACTCAGTCAAATAGTGTTGACATATTATTAGCAAAAGACTTCAACTTGAACCTGGCTGAGAAACCAAATATGATGGCCTTTCAGACTGGTCCTTTAATCATTCAGTCTAACATTGTTCAATATCAATATATCGAAGATTCACTAAATGGAACAGGAAAACATAAAAGGTCATTATTTGGCTTTACCGATGATGGAACAAAGTTTTTTATTGCAACAAAAAAAACTTACGATCTGAAAACTCTTTCTGATTTAATACTCAAATTTCCCTTTTTCGAAAATAAAAAAATTACAGTTGTAAACCTAGATGGGGGAAGTTCTGTTGCAATTTATTCAAAAGATAATGAAGATTTTATATTTGGAACCGCAAGGGAATTGCCTATAATTATAGGAGTTCCTTGAAAGTTTTAAAGTTAAAACATTTAAAATTATGGTTAATCGAATTATAGCTTTAGCTTTTAGCAATAAGCCATTAGCTAAATGCTAACTACTAATTAGCCTTGAGTAGTAACTTCAAGATTTTTCTTAATGTCCATTTTCCGTTCCCCTCTAATCTTCTTAGTTATTTCTTGATCAAGCTTATTTATCCCAACCAAGGTTCTTAGTTTCTTTATTATATTCATTGCGGCTTCAAACTCTGGATCAGCTATATGATCAATGTTTTCAATGCTATTCATTCCTAAGGCGTTTCCACGAACAATGGTAAGAATTTTTGGATTAAGTTTTTTTGCACTCGCAATTACTTCTCCAGCAGAAGGTAATGAGCTTTTGGGTAGTGCTAAAACAATAGCCTTTGCACTTTTAATATTGGCTTTTTCTAAAATATCAAGATTGGTTGAATCCCCAAAAATAACATTATGACCTTCTTCTTTAGCCTTATCATGTACTTTTGAGTCTACCTCAATAATTATGTATTTGGTTTTTGAATATTTTAAAGCTTTGGCTACATATTTCCCTACTTTTCCAAATCCACAAATAATAACATGGTTTTTAAGGGTAGTGTTTTTCTCTTCCAATTCATTTGTATTTAAGTAAATTCTTCTATATATCTTGGGACTGAGCTGCCTAACAAAAGTTCCCAATGATCTATTAACAGCTTCCGCTTTAGAGTATAAAAATGGGGTAATGCTCATTGTAATTATTGTGGCAGTCAGGATAAGTGAGTACAAATCCTCATTTATCCATTTATTGGATAGTGCAAGAGTAATAACAACAAAAGCAAATTCACCTATTTGAGAAATTCCTAATGCAACTTTAGTTGCATTTAAAGGATGAACTTTAAATAAGGAGTTAATTATAAAAATAGTCAGAATTTTTAAAGTTATTAAAACAAATATTATTACAAAAAGACTAAACAAGTTATCAAGCAGTGATTGAGCTTTAAAAAAAGTTCCAATAGAAACAAAAAAGATCATTGTAAATAAATCTCGTATAGGCTTAACTTCGGTGAAGACTTCATGTTGTAAAAAACTCTCTGACAAAGCCAGTCCTGTTAAAAAAGAACCTAATGTAAAAGAAATACCCAAACTTTCTGCAAAGAATGCAAAAAAAATACTTAATGCAACAACAAAAATTAGCAATAATTCTCTTGATCCTGTTTTTGAAATTTCTTTTGTTAGTTTTGGGATAATAAATTTCCCAACACCAAAAGTAATGGAAATTACAATTAAAGCCTTAAATATTGGTGAAATTAAATCAGAAGTTTTTTCTGCTTGAGTTGGAGCGAATGTATCCAAAATTAAGAAAAGAGCTATTACAATTATATCCTGCATTATAAGCCAGCCCACCATTATGTTGCTTGATAAGCTTCCCATTTCATCTCTTTGCTCCAGAATTTTAATAACCAGTGCAGTTGAGCTTGTTGCACAAACAACACCAATCAGCAAAGATTCAAAATTATTAAAACCTAAAACTGGCATTATTATTAAACCTAGTGCAATAACAATAATTGTTTGGAAAATAGAACCAACAATAACTATATTCCGAATCTTACTTAAAGTTGCGACTGAAAATTCTATTCCTGCTGCAAAAAGAAGTAATGCTACACCAATTTCTGCTATAGTTCCTATAAACTCAGATTTTAAACCAGCGTTTAATCCAACAATTTGCAATGTAATACTTAAAAAAAGACCAGCAATAATATACCCAACAATGGTAGGAAGTTTAAGTCTAAGAGCTAAATAAGCTGCAACTGACCCTGTTAACATTATTATTGCTAGTTCTGCAAATGCATTGTAATGTCCTTCCATTATCTTAAGTTTGTAAGTTTTCCAAAGCCATTAGCTTCAGAAAACATATCAATTTGTGCCATAAAATATTTTATATTGTTACCCCATCCTGCACATTCTGGCGTAGGGCCACAAAAAACCTTTTCCATTTTGCTAGGATCAACCATATACTCATATCCATATGAATTTACAAGCAAGTTGGTAACAATATCTATAGCTTCTGGAAAGCTACTAAAGGTCCATCTATCAGTTCCTCCTCCACCATATCCCCAGCAATTATGCATTTGCGCTGAGTTGTGATACTTACACAAATTTGTTTCATTTCTTGCAATTGCAACCACTGTTAAGCAGTCTTTTGGAGCGCCGTATTTATCACATGCCATTACAAATAACTCGCCTGTTCCATATAAGGGCGAATCGTTTGTTTTAAAGTATAAGTCTAAAATATATGCTCTTTTATCCACTGTTTTAACATTGGAATAAATTTTAGTAGGAACATAGGCAGTATTTGTATTGTTGCTTATCGTAACTTTCTGTAATGAGTTTTCAAAGTGCAAAGATACTTCTTCATATTCAAAATCGCTATCCTCATAAGCAAAAGTTATAAAACTGCCATAAGCTGATTTTAAATTGTCATAAAAAAACACAATTCCAGAAAAAATAAAAAAAGCCGCAATTAAATTTAAGTAAAATCTTTTAGATTTGTAGAAGTTACTATTAAAAACCAGATCTATATACTTATTAAGAACTAGCTCACCACTTTTGCCTGTAAACTTGCCTGCAAGCTTTATACGTTGCTTTATAATATTTTTTCGATATATCTTTTTAGTTTTTCCTATGTTTATTTTTTTGTTCATGACATACACATTCTAAAGATATATATTTTATAGATCAAGGTATATTAAAAGATGTTAAAATAAACCAGTTATGACACCTATCAATTTCATCAAGATTTTACCAAAATATTTATCTAAAAGAGTAAGCCAAATTACTCTTATTTTTCTGACTTCTGCCAGCTCTGTTGGTAAGTCAACAGATATTCTTAAATATAGACTTGTAACCAGAATGTTTTGGGGTAGAGGTAATACTTATAAAAATCTTACTCTTTCTATAATGATTACAATTACTGTTTCTGTAACTTTAACAGGAATTCTGACAAGGGTTTATTCTGTTAGCGCCGATAAAAATCTTTCTGGTGAAAAGATTCTTGGTCTTCAAGATCTTCTTCAACAAGGTGGTTCTATAGAAACTGTTTTAGGAACAGATCCTTCTTTGGGAGGTGTTGAGATTCAAAAGCACAAAGTTCAGGAAGGTGAAACTTTAGAAAGTATAGCCCAAAAATACAACATAACAATGGACACAATCCGATGGGCAAGCAGTGATGTTTTAAGCCCTTTTACTAACGAAGTAAAGGAAGGTTGGATACTATCAATTCCTGAAATTAACGGTGTACTTTATAAAATTAGACGCGATGGTCAATCAATTCAAGATGTGATAAAAGATACTGGTGGAAATGAATTTGACATTGCACAATTTAATAACATTAAGCCTCCTTATAATTTTAAAGCAGGACAAGCTATTTTTATACCAGATGGTAACCTTTATAGACCTGATGTAGCTATTCAAGGTATACCTAGAGGTGTTTTTATCAACCCCCTTTCGCATCCTGACTGTGGCGGATATAGTATTTCTAGGGGTTTTCTTTATTATCATAATGGTGTGGATATGGCTAGATGGCCTGGTTGTCCAATAGAAGCAGTTGCTAATGGTTATGTTTATTTTGCGGGTTGGACAAACGATGGTGGTGGTTATAATGTAAGAATTGATCATGGTGGAGGAATAGTTTCTCACTATTATCATGGTGATGGCACTATTTGGGTAAAAACAGGAGATCGTGTTCAACAAGGGCAACCTCTTTTGATGATGGGATGTACTGGTCTTTGTACTGGAACTCACTTACACTTTAGTCTATTCAAGAATGGTGTTGCGGTAGATCCTTATGGATACGTTCCATATTAGTAGTGTAAGTTTAAGAGTTAAGAGTAAACAATAGCAACTTGACATTTAATCCTCTGATTTTAAATTCTAAATTAGAAATACTGAATTCTAAACAAGTACGAAGCACGAAAAGTAAATTAGAAAGTTTCATAATTATATTTTGTTTAGAGTTTTTGATTTAATGTTTCTAATTTTTCTTAAATCTATATTTGACATTCAATATTCTAAATCATGCGAAATACCAAAAAAGGTTTATTTTTTTATGCATTTTTTCTTGTTGTAACTACCATACTTTGGTTATTTGCAAAGTATGAGCAAAGAGATTTTCTAACTGTTGAGGTATGGAATAGATATTTAGTACAAATTCTAGGATTGCTTGGAATCGTTTTTCTTACCCTAAATTTTGTTTTAGCAACCAGGTTAAAGTTTCTTGAAGAAATTTTTGGTGGGCTTGATAAACTTTATAAATACCACAAAATGTCTGGTAGAATTGGATTCACACTAATTTGGGCGCACCCCTTTTTCCAAATTGTAAAAAATTTTACAAATATAGAAATTATAAAACTTTATTTTTTTCCAACAGGGCTTTTAGACTATACTTTGGGAATTTTGGCACTTTACACTTTTACGGTTCTGATTATTTTAACAGTCGTTGTTAAACTGCCTTATCACGTTTGGAAATACACCCATAAGTTGATGATTGTAGGGTATATTTTGGCTGCGTTTCACATTTATTTAATTAAAAGTGATGTTTCGGATTTTATTGCTTTAAGAGTATGGATTTTGGGATTAATTACGTTGGGAATTATTTCATACATTTACAAAGAATTTATTTATGTAACTTTTGGTCCGCGTTTTGACTATACAGTTGAAAAAGTTAATATTAAAAATCCTATTACAGAAATTTATTTAAGACCCGTGTTAAAAAAAATGAAATTTGTTCCGGGCCAGTTTGCTTTTTTTTCTTTTCAAAATTCAAGAAAAGTATCGTCTGAATACCATCCGTATTCAATATCCAGTAACCCGAAAGATGAGATCTTAAGGGTTTCAGCTAAATCCCTTGGGGATCACACCTATACATTAAAGAATCTTGAAACGGGTGTAAAAGTAAGAGTATTAGGTCCTTATGGTAAATTTAGCTCTAATTTTACACATAGCTATGAGAATGAAGTCTGGATTGCAGGAGGTATTGGAGTTACTCCTTTCCTTAGCATGTTAAATTCAATTAATGCTGAAAAAAAGATTGTATTTATTTATTCATGCAGGAATAGTGAGGAAACAGTTTATAAAGATGAAATACTAAAAAAAGTAGCAAACTTAAATAACGTTAAATTTATTTGTCACTATTCTGATTTAGAAGAATATCTAACTGTAGAGAAAATAAAGCAACTATTAGACTTTGATATAGGTTTAAAAACCGGTATTTTTATCTGTGGCCCAAGAAAAATGATGAAAACTCTCAGTAAGCAGTTCAGGGCAGCAGGCGTTAAATCTGATAATATTATATTTGAAGATTTTGCATTAAAATAAGCTAATTATTTAATTAGTTGGTGGTTAATTTGTATAGCCAATTTTATCAACTAATTAACTTTGCACCTATTAACATATGACCACAATACTTCAGGACTTAATAACAATTTTTCTTGGAATTACGGTTGAAGCATTCCCATTTTTAATTATAGGAGTGTGTTTTTCCGTTTTTGTTGAATTATTTATAAAAAGTGAGTGGATACTAAAAATAATTCCCAAAAATAGGTTCATATCTCATCCACTTATAGCTTTAATTGGAGTTTTTATGCCGGTTTGTGAATGTGGTAATGTGCCAGTAGCAAGAAGATTTTTGATGCATAAATTTACAGTTTCACAAACAATCACCTTTTTACTTGCTGCGCCAATCATTAATCCAATTACCTTTATTTCAACATTAGAAGCATTTAACTTTGACCGTACAATTGCGCTTTATAGAGTATTGGCAGCATACATAATTGCGGTTTTACTTGGAATATTGATATCCTTCAAAAAAAATCAGGAAGATTTTTTAACGACAAATATGGTTCATGAAATTGAAATGTGTGAGCACGACCATTTACATGAGGGCAGATTTGAAAAAGGTTTAGAGGTCTTTAAAGATGAATTTTTTACAACAGCAAAGTTATTAATGATTGGCGCATTGATTGCCGCAATAACTCAAACTGTACTCCCTAGAAACATTATCGAATCTGTTGGATCTAGCCCTACTTTATCTATCCTTGCAATGTTAATTCTAGCTTTTATTGTATCTATTTGTTCAAATATTGACGCATTTTTTGCATTGGCCTATGTAAATACTTTTACAACAGGATCACTTTTAACGTTTATGGTTTTTGGTCCCATGATTGATATGAAAATTTTGACCATGTTAAAAAGTACTTTTAAAACAAAATTATTGATTTATATCACGGTAATAGTGGCTCTTATGAGTACATTAACAGGTTTACTATTTAACTATTTTAGTTAATGCCAATGGCAAAGTTTAATACAAAATCTTTTATACAATTTGTAATAATTTTTCTTTTTGGTGTTTACATTAGATATTTAATTATTACTAAAGGCATTGCATTTTATGTTAATCCCAGGTACTTCAACCTGATTGATGCATCAGGCATTGTTGCAGTTTTTGTCGGTTTACTTGGGATTGTCTTAGAGATAAGCAAAATTAAGGGTGGATTAAAGATTAAAAATTACAA
The DNA here is from genome assembly GCA_964607415.1 of uncultured Candidatus Saccharibacteria bacterium. Classification (GTDB taxonomy): domain Bacteria; phylum Patescibacteriota; class Dojkabacteria; order J137; family J137; genus CAZSKK01. Next base: position 263,351 of record CAZSKK010000001.1, read on the forward strand.
ATTAAAAATTGATCGATTAGTTCAATTTACTATTTCTAACGCACTTATAGTTATATGCATAATCATAGGCTTTGTATTACCACCAAAGCAACTTTCAACAAGGGCAGCATCAAACAGGACCTCAAACGCTCAGGCAACATTTGATGATAACTCAGACAACATAATTAATAGTTTTATGAGATCCTATGATACATACGATATTGCCGACTGGTTAAAATCATTTAATCGTGAACCTGATTTGACTTTATATGAAAATATTGAAGTTACTGTTAAAGGATTTGTTTTTGAATCCGATGATCTTGCTGAGGATGAGTTCTTGATTGGCAGGTTTGTAATTAGATGCTGTGTTGTTGATGCAACTCCAGTTGGATTAGTTGTCAAAATGACAGACTGGAAAACTAAATATAAAGATGGCCAATGGCTTCAAGTTAAGGGTAATTTTAAGATTTTTAACAATAATGATTCTAATAAGCTTTACATCGAACCAGTAGAGATTAATTTAATTGAGACACCCGATAATCCTTACATTTACTAAATATATGAACATTGATTTTAATAAAATATCGATAATTTTTGCAGTAATTTTAAGTCTTTTGGTGGGCATCTTATCATGGATGCTTGAATTTTCACCTCCCAAAATCAATAATATTCAGTTGGAAGGCAAATCTGATCAAGCAAATTTCATAAATCAAAAAATAATTATTGAATTTAACACGCCGATGAATTCTGAAAGTGTGGCTGCGAACCTTTCTATTACTCCATCGACAGAATTTGAATTGTTTTGGTCACAAACAAGTCTAAATGTATCTTTTAAAAAAGTGTTAAGTGCTTCTACAAAATACTCCTTAAAAATATCAAAAGATGCAAAAGATATTTACAACGACAAAATCGACAAAGATTTTACCTTTGACTTCACTACAAAAGACGATTTATTGGCATATATTGAAAGATCTGATGATTCAACAGTTAAAAATTCAAAAATTATTCTTACAGACACTCAATTCTCTTTTAAAAATCAGTTATTTACTGGTGCCGATATAGATTTTTTCGAATTAAATAGTGACTATCTAGTAGTTGTACAAAACCCCACCAATTCATATTCAACCTTAACTTTAAAAAATCTAAATACATTAACGGAAGAAAAAATTGAAATCGGCCAATCCAGAATTACTTTTTTAGACTTATCTCCTACTGAAAATAAATTTATTTACATAATTCAAAATGTATTTATTCAAAATAAAACTGTAATACCCAAACTTGCAAGCGAGATATTTTTGTTTGATGCATCAAATAAAAAATCCCAAAAGATAGATAATCCAGAAACTGCGGCAGATGTTTTGCAAGCATTTTTCTCACCAGATGGTAAAGGCTTGGTTATAAAAGGTTCAGATTCTGGTTATTTTTTTCAAAGTCTTATGGACAATACAGCACTAGATTTGGGAAAACATTTAGATGTAAGAGGATTTAATAGTCAAAAAAATAAGATTATGTTTATTGATGCCCCTTTTCAATCTGCCTCAGCTGCCTTTCCTTCAATATCGACAGTTGATGGGAAAGGAACTATAGAAAATGTTACTGATGGGACAAACTATGCTATTGACCCGCAGTTCTTTTATTCTTCAGAAAAAATTGTTTTTAGTGAAAAAGTTCAAGAATTAGAAGGTACGAAGGGATTATTTGCCATAAAAACTTACGATTTGCCAACAGATGAAAAGAAAGATATTTATTTTAACAGCCAATATAGTAGCGAGCTACCCACTCTAAGTTATGATGACAAATATGTAATTTTTGAAAAATACTCTCAAAAAGATCTTTCGTCCTTTGAGGGTTTAAGGAACTTTAGCTTTCAAAGTAAACCGTATAATGCAAACCTTGTTATCATAGATCTAACAACACTGGAGGTTATTGATAAAGGCATTAGAGGCGTGAATGCAGTTTGGGTGAGATAAATTAGTTCAAGTGCAAGTTCAAGTAATTTATTATTCTCAACAGCATAATATTTTGTTCGTGCCTACCTTAAACTTGAACTATTGCTAATTCTTGCCGGACAGGGACTCGAACCCCGATTAACTGCTCCAGAGGCAGTCGTCCTACCATTAGACGATCCGGCATTTTATGTTTTAATGAGCGGTAGCGAAGCAAAAATATTTAAATTTATGCCGACCCGAACTTGTCTGGGGACCCTAACTAAAAATAAATTATTTCCGAAATACTTTTTGTGTCCTACTCCCTATATTCATCGGGACTTTCGAAAATTACGAGTTTTGCTACGCTTTGCAATTAGTCATTAGATTTTAATGATTCGTCATTCAGTCGATTTTTTGGTTTTATCTGGTCAATTCCTCGATTTGCCTCGGAATGACACAAACAAGCTCAATAATCGACTGCTGGATTATACCAGAATAGTAATTTTTAAATAAACTCAATTTTTAAATTCTTTGAAATTATGTATTTGCATATTCGCACATTTCCAAATTCAGTTTATTCCATAAGCAATACTTACAATTACAAGAAGTATCAATACATACTCACCGGCTAATGAAGGAGTCAGAGTTTTGTGAATTACATGGTGAATTCCTGCAATAAAGATGTAAAAACAAACTGTTAGAATTAAAGTGGTTTCCAGCTGATTTAGCTCACTTATTTTATTTAAAGCCACAAACAGTAAACCAATTATTAGTGCAGATAATAAAGAGGGAAGTAAAACTTTAAATCTTAAATGTTCCAGTTTCCATAAAATTAGTGAATTTAGAAGTGCTGAAGCTACAAATGTATAAAGGCTTGAAGCTATTAAAAGATTATTATTTTCATTTGCCAAATTTACGAATACATTAATTGCAGTAAAAAAAATTAGAAATTTTATAATGTCATAAACATAATGTGTGTTACTCTCAGCTTTTTTTCGGTCTTCAAAATATGCTCTAATATTTGTAAATAGAACAAAAAAACATAGAAAGGTTACCGTTAATATTGGCAAAAGAATCCCGTTCTTAAAGTTGTAATATCCAAAGCCAACCAGTGAAATATATAACGCTATTGGTAAAAACAGTTTGTTAACCGTAAATAAAAGATCTCTTTCTGCTTCTTTTATATCAAGAGCTTTGTAAGATTTTATTTGATTTGTTTGCCAAGTTACAAAAATTTCAATTATAAAAAACAAGAAGATTATTCCAGTAAACGTAATAAAATTACTTTGATTATTGTATTCGTGAAGTTCTTGAAGCGATATATAAATTCCAATTGTTAAAGAAAGAGAGTAAAAAAAGGTCCATAAATTTTTTGCAACAAAATTTCTTAAAAAACTTAACATTTTGGCTTCAAATTAACTTGTTATAAAGGTATGATATATTTTGTATGGGATAACTTCAAGTAATTTTTTAATGAGCGCAACAAAAATTAGCTTAAAAATTTTAAATTCAAAAGCAATACTATTCATCTTTGCTATAGCAGTAATTGGGTTTAATTTTACCTTTTCGATTGATAAGATTGATGCTTCAATTGAAAACGAAGATTCAATTACAATAGAAAACTTATTAAAACTTCACAACGATGAGAGAGAAAGTAAAGGGTTAAAACCATTAAGGTTAAACGACAAACTTTCTCTTTCTGCTCAAAATAAGGTTAAATCTATGCTTGGAGTTAATTGTTGGTCACACTATTGCCCAGAAGGAAAATCTCCGTGGAACTATTTTGAAGAATCAGGATATGAATATCAAATTGCTGGCGAAAATTTGGCTGAAGGTTTTTATGACATTAATGAAATGATGAGAGCCTGGCTTAACAGCGATTCTCACAAAGATAATATTTTAAAATCACAATTTGAAGATGTTGGCTTTGGAATTGTAAGTGGAGATTTTCAAGGTAAAAACAATAATATTATTGTAGCAGTTCACTTTGGAACAACTAATAAAAAAGCTGCTATAGACTTAAAAACAGAAATATTTATTGATTTTCCAAAAAATAATCAAGTATTTAGTACTGACAATTTCGAGATTAAAGGAAGAGCTATAGGCACTGAAAGTGTTTTTTTGTATTCAAACGACACTTTTTTAGATACAGCTAAAGTTTCTGATGGAATTTTTACTTACAATGCTAAGGGATTTGAGGACGGACAATATACAATTTATGCAGAAGCGGTTCTCACAGATGATTCTAAAAATAAATCTAACTCTATTACTGTAATTGTCCGAAATACTTTAGGAAAAATAGAAGGATTATCTTCCAGTAATCTACCTATAGTGTCAACCGTATCTCCAGAAACCAAAAATTTACTAAATTTAGTATTTGCATTAGTATTTGCATTAATTTTTCTTATTGATTTCATACTACTAGAGTATACTGACATGTTTGGAAGGCGGAAATCATTATCTCATTTTAATTTCTCAATATTTATAATTATAGCTCTTATAATAATAGTTGGTGGATTTGGCGGTCATTTAACCGAAACTTCTGCTATTACATAAATATATAATTTTATTTAACGCCTTATGCTAAAAGTAAAACTAATTTTGCCCTTTTTCGGTGTAAGAAACTTAAATGTTATAAAACTTTCTAAAAAAAGACCATTAATTGATAATTTGTTTAAATTAAACGTAAGTGTTTCGCAAATTATATTTTTAATATTTTTAGCTGTACTACCTTTTTCGGTTTTATTTTTTTCAAATGAAACCTACGAAACGGCTGTATTTTATGTTTTTTCAACATTAATAATAGTTCAAATAGGTCTTTTTATTAGCTCTATCTTTTTGGGTGGAAAAAAAATGCTAATAGATCCAAAAGGCTTTGCTGTAGTTTTGGTTTTTGCTCTGTTAACAACAACATCAGCCATATCAACTGACCCACCAACCGTTGCAAACACTTTTGGCATTGATGCAATTAGGGGTATGGCAGGAGTTCTGATTATGATGATGGTTGCACTATTTTATTTAATTAATGTTAATGTTACCGATTTTAGATTTTTAAAAAAATCAATTTTAAGCTTTGTTGCAGGTTCGATATTGTTGTCTTACTATTTTTTACTTTCAGGTAAGATAAACTTTTCAAATAGTATTTTTCTAATGACAGCATTAGTTATTGTATTTGGTACCTCTTTTTATTCTAAACGATTTAGATACATACCAGTTTTAGTTTCAGTATTTCTTTTGCTATTTTTGTATTTAAACGACATTTTTTCTATAAAACAACAAGGATTTGCAATAAGTCCTATTTTGTTAGTTTTTGCTACAGTTATCAGTTCATCTACATTATTTTTTACTTTATTAATTAAAAATAGAAACTTTTTTAATAAAAAACTATGGTCTATAGCTGAAACTAGTAATTTAACAATGGAGAGGGCTTTTCTAAAGTTTACAGATTTAATTGTATTATTGATCCCTGCTATTCTACTTTTATTATTTATTTATTTGGAAGTTGAAAAAGTTCAATTTGAAGATTTTATTTCAAATGCAGTTGATGATTTTGAAGGCGCGTGGAATGCAATAAGCTTGGATACGGTTGATTCTACAGTAAGAATAAGGAATATCGTATTTGGAATAGGTGGGGATTATTCGTTTGCAGGTAGATCTTTGTTGGCAAGTATTCTAACAGTTCAAGGAATCGTAGGGCTTTTTGCATATCTTTTGCTTTGGGTCTATTCTATATTCTTATCACTAAAAGTAACTTTGTTGTCTTTTAGAAAAACAAATTATTATAAGCTTATACTTCCTTTTTCTTTTATTATAATATTTGTCCCTGTTTTAAGTATTTTTACATATTCTGGAATAATATTAATAATTTTGTTCTGGCTTTCACTAGGCATTTTAACTGCAAGTTATTCTATCCTGAAAAGATCAAATAAGCTTTTTTATAGTGAAAAGTATTGGCAAGTAGAAAATTTAAAATTTAGTAGTAGAGATTTAGGAAAAAACTCAACCCCAGTAAGGATAGTTTTAAGTTTAATTACACTTGCAATCACAATTGTTTCAGTATATCTTATGATTAGTACAGTGGGAGAAGTGTAGCTTAACAGGTTTAGAGGTTGAGAGCTAAAAAGGAAGTCAGCTCAGATCGAATGATTTTAAATATTTAACGTTAAAACGTTTCAACCTTAAAACTTTGAAACTAAAAATAATTACTTTATCTGCTAATAGCTATATGCTATAGGCTAATTGCTAATAAAAATGTCACGACAAAAAAAGATTTTAATTGGAATTCTTATTTTTCTTACTTTAATTCTTGCTGGAGTTTCAATTTACATAACCTATAAACTGACTCAAGAGGATCAAGCACCTGAGGATACAAGTGCTTCTGTGTTATGTAGTGCCTTTGATAGCTATGACTCATGTTCAAATGTTGGTGAAATAAGATGTAACAATGGTAATGAACAAAGATGTACACGATTTTTCTGTCATGCTACCGATACAACTCAAGCTGCAAATGAAAATAGAGTTAGATGGAATAACACAGGAAATACTTGTGGTGGGCAAGATGTTGATGATGGGGAAACCACAAATTTAAATTGTAATGGAGTTTCTTGTACTTTAACTCAATCTACTCAGTGTGCAAATGCAACAGGAACGATGTTTTATTGTCCAGGTGGCCTAGTTAATGGAAGCTGTTTAGAAAATCCAGTGTCAATTGGTACTTTTCAGCCAGGGCAAACAGTCGATGTATCACAGTATTTTACAAGAGGTTGTGGGGGTTATCAAATTGATTTTGAAAGACAAGGTGCAGCACCAGGGTCAGCAACTTGTGGAGCTGCGACTTTTACAAATAATACCTGTTCACCTACAACTCCCCCACTTGATGGTCAGCAATGTACAAACAGTGCTGGATGTCTAATATTTTTGTGTCCTAATGGTTGTGGAACTGATGGTAGATGTCAAACAGGTGGAAGTGAAGCTGATGAAGGTGCTACTGTAGTGGTAGATCCAACCTGTTCTGGAGTAATTGGTGGAAATGGTTGTGGTCAAATCGATGAAATGACTGGTACGGACCCATTGAGTGGAACATTTTGTCAGGTTAGAGCAAACACTTGTGTGGATACTTCAACTCAAGTTTGCCAACCTGGTTGTAACGATATTTGCGCTCCAAATGCAAATAACCAACAAGGTAATTGTGCAACTGGTCAAATTTGTACCGATGTAAATGGAACAAATAGATGTAGACTTGCAACAAATCCTACAAGTGCAACTTGCGAACCTCCAACACAACAACAGACAAGGCAAATTAGTTTTCAAGGAAACGTTTATTGTCAGGATGGTAATGGACCAGTTTATCAGATTCCAGGTGCTGTGGTTACAGCAAACATTCCTGGCCAAGGCCAATTTTATGAACAAACTAATTCAACTGGAGGTTTTCAGTTTGATAGGCAAAACTTAACTACAACAAATATGACACTACAGAATTTAAGTGTATCTTTGCCAAATGGAACCTTGCCTACAGGACAGTCTATTGCAGCATTGGTAGGTCCTACAGCAACTAATTGTTCAACTGGTACTCAAACTGGTTGCACTGCAGGAACAGGAAATTATTGTTCTACTGGATCCGATCAGTACCAAGCTTGTACATTAAATGCGCCTCAAATTGTTAATCTTTATCAAAACTTTAACTTTAGATTTACAAACTGCAGTCCTCAACCAAATCAATGTATCGATTTAATTGAAGGTGGAGAAGATCCAATTGATGCTGGAGTTGGTAATACTGTAAACTACACTTTACAGTATAGGTTTAATCAAGCTACTAATCCATTCCCAAATATTAGGCTTAGAGTAGGTCCTTCTGGTACACCTGTAGGAAGAGATTTCTATACGCCAGCAAATGTACTTGTTGCACCAGCAGTAATTTCAAACAATCCTTCCTATAATCCTTCAACAGGTATATGGACTTACATATTTACTTGGGAATCTGCTGAAGTAGGTGGTGCTGATGTTGCAGATGGAACGTATGATGTAAGAGTTCTAACAGATGGTACAGGAGCAAGCGAGGTAACAACCCCTGTTGGTTGTTTGGAAACAATTACCATCACCAATGGAACAACCCAACAGCCAAACTTTCAGGTAGTTAAAGCTTCTACAAGTGTTTGTGAAGCAGATGGAGATGCTGCAATTAGTTATACTATTACCGTTACTAATATTGGACCAGTAACGGGCGTTATTGATTTTGTTGAAGACACATTAGATTCTACAGCAATCGCTTTGAACATACTTCCTACAAACATTAATCCTTCCTATGGAAGTTATTCTAATGGAAGAATTACTTGGATAGGCACTGTAGGGGATAGAACTTATACAGCTGGCCAATCTAGGAATTTTACTTACAGTTTAACTGTGCCAAGAAACAACTTGATTAGCTTTTTAAATGGAGTTGACAATCAAGTTGAGGTTGAATTTACTACAACATCAACAAATACAAGAGTCTTCACGCTAACAACAATGTTAACTTGCTCTCTTCCTCCAATTCCATCAACAGCATTTGGAGATGATGGAGGTAGATATTTACTAATCGGTGGCATGCTAATGGTTATTGCTTTACTAATTTTCAAATTTAGATTGGGTGCTGGATATGTAGACAAGTTAATGAATGAAGGCTTAGAATATACTTCAGAAAAGATTACTTCTTCTATGCCTTTTGAAAAAGGAATAGAAAAAAGATTAAAAAGAAAAACAGGCAAAAAGTCATACTGATAAAAATTGTTAAAGTTGACATAGTTAGGTTACTTAAATCTTTTAATATAACTTTTATGAAAACACTAAAAATTTTAATAACATTATTTTTATTTATAAGCTTAATTTTACCGTTTTCAGTTTTTGCCGAAGGAACAGGTGATCCAAATGCAGACCCAAACCAATTGCCTGAAGTTGTACAAGAAGGTGGAATTACCACAGAGGAATCGGAACAAATTCAAGAAGAAGCTCAAAATGAATCTAGCGAATCTACAAAAGATGATACAGAAACTTTTTTAACAGGAATTGGTGTGGGTGCTTCTCTTGGTTTGATCGTTGGAGGTGTTTTTGCCTGGGTTCTTAAAGATAAAATTCTTTAAACCTAATTAAAATGTCTGATCTACTTTTCACCCTTGTTTTAAAAAATATTGCGTTGCCAATAGTTTTCTTTTTGATTTTAAAATCATCAATATTAGATGATGAAAATTCTTTTCTGGCTGTAGTTTTAACCTTAACTATCGTAAATATTATTCAAGTACTCCTTCAGTCCATTAGGATTCTTACCAATTCAATGATGATGAAAGGACGAAAAGTCACAAGACTTTTAATTGCCATAGTTATTGAACTGGTAAGTGTATTAGGTTTTTGGTATTATTACCTTGCTAAATTTAATTAATAATTAAACCATGAAAACAATTTATATTTCTGACTTACAAAAAAATCAAATTATTACAAATGAAGCATTTGTAATTGCTGAAGCAAAACGAATGGAGGATAAAAATGGAAAAACTTACTTTAATGTAACCTTAGCTGATAAAACAGGCAAAATTGAAGGCAAAATTTGGAGCGATAGCTTAGGGTCAATTGAAGTTAAAGCGATAAAAGAAGATAAAGTTGTACAAATAAGTGCAAAAGTTGATGAATATAAGGGCAAAATGCAGTTAAATGTTATGAGCTTAAATTCAGTTGATGAATCTTCATTAGAAGAATTCTTGGAATCAAGTGAATTTAATGCCGATGAGATGTTTAAAGAAATAGAATCTGAAATTGAGAATATTAAAAATGTAAAAATAAAAAAGATGCTAAAAACAGTTATATCTGATTCTGAGATAGGAAGAAGATTTAAGTATTGGCCCGCAGCTTCTAGCGTTCATCATGATTTTAGATCGGGACTGCTTCAGCACGTATTAGAAATGTTGAGTATCAGTAAGGGATTAATTCGATTTTACCCTGAAGTTAATTATGATATTTTAACGGCTGGAATTATAATGCATGATATTGGTAAAGTGTACGAATTGGATGCGCAAGGCATTACTGCAAGATATACAACAATTGGCTCTTTAATTGGACATATCCCTATTGGATTACAAATACTTGATAGATTTGGCAAGGATGTGTTGGATAAAAATGATTATTTCCATATTGCTCATTTGATTTTATCTCATCATGGTAGTAAAGATTTAGGCAGCCCTGTAGTTCCATCCACAGTTGAAGCTATAATGCTCTCCAATATTGATCTTCTTTCATCTAAAGCTAGAACTGCTCAAAAAGCAACCGATTCTATTACTCAAGGAAATGAGTTTAGTGGGTTTAATCAATGGCTTAATGGAACAAGATTATGGAAACAAGAAAATGCAGAATCCGAAATTGATGATAAAGATTTAGTAAATGATGATACTGGTGATCAACTTAGCTTAGGATAATTTATAACTATGAGACTTTTTGTTGCGATATTCCCACCCAAAGAACACCTTGATTATTATAGAGATGTATTAAGAGTATTCAGCAAGCAAAAAAGAAATTTAAGACCTATTCCTGTTGATCAAACACATTTAACACTTAAATTCATTGGCAGTAATGTAAGTGAAGAGTCTAAAAATTTGATTGCTGAGCAATTACTTGCATGGCAAGGTTCCTACCCAAAGCCAGAAATTAAAGTAAAGGCAATTAAGTTTGGCTTTGCTAATCAATCTTCACCAAGGCACCTGATTGCAGCAATTGAAAGAAATAACGAATTAGATGAGCTTGGCAAAATGGTTCACGATGCAGTTAAAGCTCAAAAACAACGAGATACAATTAGGTGGAAAACTAAGTACTCCAGGAGTTATCATATAACCTTGGCCAAGCTAAAAGATACTGCAACAAATAGCTCTGGAAAACTTATTACTTCAAATATCAAGAATATTAAAATTCAACCACCAAAGGCTTTTGTTCCTGATGAAATGTTTTTAATAGAAAGCTTAACTTCCAGAAGCGGAACTCCAATTTATAGAAGAATTGAAAGAATCAAGTTGTAATTTTCAAATATCAATTTAAAGAGTTTTCAAAATGAACTGAAAATTGATACTTGTAAATTGAAAATTACTTTTCAATCATCTTACTCGTTTTTATATATCCTAACTTCTCTCTTCCTTGGGTTGCATTTTTTAAAGCGTCTTTGCGTTCTAATCCTTTTGTTACAACATCTTCTTTTAAAACCTGTCCCTTATAGTCGTTCATATTATGCTCAAACTCAATATCAGACACATCACATTCATTAACTTGAGAAACGTAATCTAAAATGCTATTAAATTCTTTTTCAAATTTATCAAGCTCCGTATCGCTAAATTGAAGCTTTGAAAGCTTAGCTATGTGTTTTATTTCGTCTTTTGTTACCATAAAGAAAAGAATAATGATTTAAGAATAGTGACCTGCTATCAGACTAGAGAAGTTAATTGGTTAGTTTGTTAACAGTTAATTAGTGAATTGAATAAATTAACATTTTACTAATTAACACTTAACTGCTCAAACCTCTAACCTGAATTGCTGCTGTCTTACTCTCTACCTCTCTTACGCTCTAAACCTCTACAGCTCTATTTCCTCTTTCCAATCAGGAATATAACAATTATCAAATCCAAATTTAGCTTTTATTTGTGATTTTAATGCCTCAGCCCTCTCCACTTCAGCATGAACTAAAAATATTCTACTTGTTTTTTCACCAAAAAAGCTGCCTAACCATTTTAAATAATCGCTAGAATCTCCATGCGCGGAAAAGCCTTGTAGGTGATGAATCGAAGCATTTACTTTAACGTTAGTTCCACCAATATTAACAACTTTTGACCCTTCTACAAGTTCTCTACCAAGTGTTCCTTCTGCCTGAAAACCTACAAAAGCTACAGAGTTTTTATTATTTGTGAGTGCTGTCGCCAAGTGCTCCATAATTCTACCACCATCAGCCATTCCACTTCCTGCCATAACAACAATTCCTGCTTTTTTAGAAAGCTTTAATGACTGCTTATGCTTTCTTACATATGTTAGGTTATCAAAATCAAAAAGATTCTTTTCGGTATTTTGAAGCGAGGTCATATAGATTGCAGTGATTCTTTGAGCTAATGGACTATCCAAGTAGAAAGGAATATCATTATCTAGTTTTCCATTTTCTTTTGCTTCTCTAAAATCGTTAATAAGGGTTTGAGCCCTTTGCAACGCAAAACAAGGTATAAAAACAGATCCTCCTTTTGAAATTGTAGTCTTAATAATATCAATTAATGCAGCTACACCCTCATCTTCACTTGGGTGAATTTGTCCTCCATAAAGAGACTCCATTAAAACAATGTCTGCTTCATATTTATAGTTTGGGTCAAAGCTTTCAATTAATTTATCATTTTCACGGCCTATATCCCCAGAAAACAAGAGTTTTTTTATTTTTCCATCATCTTCAATTTCAACTTGAATAGAGGCAGCTCCAAGCACATGCCCTGCTCTAATATATTTAATTTTTATACCTTCTACAGGACTAAACTCTTCATTAAAGCTTACCGAACGAAATTGTGAAATGGTATTCATTGCATCATCAGTATTATAAACAAGTGCGACTTTTTTAGTAAATTTGCCATAAAACATTCCTCTTTCAAAATTACTCTCCTGAATTTTTGCTGAATCAAGTAAAAGTTCAGTACTAATTGAAATTGTATGGTTTGTTGCAAAAATTTCACCCTTAAAGCCATGTTTTACAAGTTTAGGTAACATTCCCGAATGATCAATATGTGCGTGAGTTAAAAGTGCAAAAGAAACTTCTTCTGGGTTATAAGTAAAATCTTCAAGGTTTCTAGATTCGACGTCCGGGCCTTGAAACATTCCACAATCAACAACAAAATTTCCATGTTTAGTTTCTACATAATAATTTGAACCTGTAACTGTATGCGCAGCCCCGCAAAATTTAATTTTAATCATGATTTTAGTTAAAAAAAAGTAATCACATTATGATAGCAAAAAACAGGTCTGGTTAGTAGGTAAACATGAATGCTTTCCTCTTCTTTGAGGGGAGGTTAGGGTGTGTGTTCATGCAGTACAAATTTTCCCATCATTTATAAATGCACACCTCAAACAGCATAAAATGCTGTTTATCCCTCTCTAGAGGGGTGAATACTGTTATAATTGTTTTATGTTTAAATCACACTTACGATTAAATCCAAAAGAAATTCCTGTGATTGCAAAGAAGGGTAAACGCTACTCAAGTGAGCTTCTGGATATAAAAATATGGTTTGATTCAAATCTTGAAAATTCACAATTTGCTATTAGCATTTCAACAAAGATTGATAAACGAGCAGTTGTTAGGAATAAAATTAAGCGAAAATTAAGAGTTGCAATACATGAATTAGAAAAAGAAAATTATTTTAAAAAAGGGAAATATCTAATCATTGTAAGAAGCGATAAGTTGAAGGAGGCTAAGAATGAGGAGTTGACGACTGCAATCAAAACAATTTTATCATTCTGAAGAAAATCGAAGAATTGATAAAAATTGTCTTCTGCGTCATCTTTCGAGTTCCCCCAAGATGACACAGTTACTACTTATCCAACATCCGGCTTATACGAAAGGTTTCCGCCCAAAAGAGTCCTAATATCTTTAATGTTGTGTTTAGCCATTGCCCATCTATCAAGGCCTAATCCAAAGGCATAACCTTGCCACTTGTTTGAATCAATTCCAGCCATTTGCAGAACTTTTGGATGAATAATTCCAGCACCACCCATTTCCAGCCAACCTCTGCCTTTACAAAGTGGACAACCTACCCCATGACAATTGAAGCACTGCATATCCGGACCAACACCCGGCTCAACTTCTGGATAATATTTATTTCTATATCTTGTTACAACATCTTCACCAAGATAAGTTTTAAACAAATGCTCAATTGTAGAAATTAATTCGGCAAGGCTTACTTTTTCTTTTACAACAACAAGTTGATACTGGTGAAAAGTAAAGTGATTGCTTCTGTTAACCTTTTCGTTTCGGTAAACTCTTCCAGGCATTACTACTTTGTATGGTGGTTCAAAAGTTTCTAAAACTCTAGCCTCAATAGAAGAAGTTTGTGTTCTTAATAAAATATTTGGTTCTTCAATAAAAATACTATCCTGTAGATCTCTAGCTGGATGGTCTAAAGGCAAATTTAATCTCTGAAAACAATATTCATCAGTTTCAATTTCAGGTCCATCCATAATGCTATAGCCTAATCTATTGAAGATTTCATTTAACTCATTTATTGTTTGAGTTAATGGATGTATATGGCCAATTTTAGGTTTATTAAAATTTAACTGCTTCTGATCTTGAAGTAAATAAGACTTATCCTTTGATTGAAGTAAGGTTTTTTTAGCATCATTAATTTCAGCATCAATAATTGTTTTAACTTGGTTAACTTCTGCTCCATAAATTTTTCTCTTTTGTGGATCGATTTGGCTAATTTTAGACAAAGCTTCTTTTAGCACACCATCTTTACCTAAATAAGATCTCCAAAGATTTGTTAGTTCTTCTTCAGTTTTTAGTAAGCTAAGTTTTTCTTTTGCTTCAGCAATCAACGTTTTTAGTGAATCATTTGTAATTTCAACGCTTGAGCTCTTATCACTACTTGAATCTTGAATCTTAATTCCTGAATCTATTAAGTAACTTATGGTAGTTTCATTATTTACACTTACAATATCACTAATTATTATATTTCCCACTTCAGACGTAGATTTGACGATTGTTCCTCCGTCAGCAACAGATCCAATGCCTTCAAGAGTTAACATTCTTAAAGGTTTGTTTTCAGGCAGATTTGGTTGAAGATAAATTGCTGTTTGTTTTAACTCTTCTAAAGAAACCATTTTCCAGCTAAAGTGCATATTTTTATTAATAATTTCGTTTACTTTATCTTGAATTTTTTCTTTTACATCTGAAGGCACAATACCTTTGTAAGTTATAAAAGGCTTTTTACCATGATCTCCTTTTTGAGGAGATAATGTATTTGGAGATAGCCCCAGCATAAAAACAGCAAAATCAATTATATGACCTGCTGAGTGAATTTGCATATGTTTAAAACGTCTGTCCCAGTTTATGCTAGCCGTTACAACCTTACCAACCAAATCAGTCTTTTCAGTTTTAACATAATGGCCGATTTCACCATCTTTAACTAAAACTTGATACACATCCAATTTTGTTCCATCATCTAAACTTAGTATTCCTTGATCTGTAGGTTGACCCCCTCCCATTGGATAAAACACTGTTTTATCCAAAATGATTTTAGCTGCATCGCCTTCAGGAATTACTTCAAGAATTTTTGCTTTGGTTTCTTTTAAATATGGATCAAGTAGGTATAGTTGTTCTGTTTTCATTTGCTTTGAATTTGTACCTATTAACATTAAACTAATACTGATCTTACCAAAAACTAAGTGTTTTTGTAAGCCTGATTACTTTAACTTAACATTTGAATTTAAAAACACTTTGATTTGTTTTTCAGGATTTATTTGAAAAATTTTACTCTGTTTCAAATCAAACTCAACACCACTATCTAATTTTAAAAGCTCAGTGTCATTACTTTTACAATCATTATTTTTACAATCGATTTCCAACGAACCTGACTTGCTAAAGTCGATACCTAAAATCGTATATTTGTTAACTAAAATGCCATCATTAACTTCGAAATTTATATCTGTAATAACTTGGTTTTTACCGGGGTCTGGAATTATGTGAAAAATTAGCACAGATCCTTTAATTTCAGGTTTTAATATTGGCTGTGTCATTCCAAGTTCAATCATTAATATACTCCTTCCTCCAGTTAATCCAGACTTAAGATTTTCACCATAATTATTAATTGAACTTGAATTCTTTTTTAAATTGTAGTGATATCGATAAAGATCGTTGGCTGAAAATCTTTCTGACTCTAAAATAATGCGGTTAACCATGTTATCTTTTCCTAGTGTTGTTACAGGTGCAAATCTATAAAATACTAATAGAGAAAACGAATGAAAAGTTAGAAGTAAAAAGAAAGCAACAGCATTGTACTTTAGATATTTGAGTGCCTTTACTTTATTTAAAATAAACGCAACTCCAACTGCACACACTGGAGCTAAAACGATAAAAAATCTTTGCCCAATACTATCCCCAGCCCACCAGTTTGTCCAAAAGTTGTAAATCCCAAGTAAAAACAAGACTGGAAGTATGTAAAGTAGCCAGTCTTGTAAGTTTTTTCTTGCATATAAAAATAGACCTAACGTACCAAAAATCATTATAGGTGAATAAACAAACCACCCTCTAATATCAGAAAAAAGTAAGTTTAAAATATTGAAGTTTGATAAACTAAATCCACTATCTCCTAGTGCAGTGTAGCCTGTTTCTAGCGCACTTCCATATGAAATGTAGTTGTAAGTTAGAAACAAAACGGAGCAAAATAATGCAGGTAGAAAAAAATAAAACCAGGCTTTCTTTTTTAAAAATTTAAGAACATAAAAACAAATAGGTATTAATAAAACTAAATCTACAGGTCTTGTTAAAACCAGAAGTCCAGCTGCAGTTCCAGAAAAAAGTAAGTACTTGTATTCAAATATTTTCCCAAATTTTGTTAATGAGTAATAAAGCAAACTTATGCAAAAGAATTCGTATACATGTGAATAGGAACCGTTAAACAATGAGTAACCTAAAACAAAAGATGACAAAGTTACAAAAAGTGTTGAAAGCTGGCTAATTTTATTGCTGAAATTTAAATTTCTTAAAGTTTTATAAATTAATAAAATGCTAATACTCAAAAAGAAAATTGCTGCAATTTGAATTGCAAATCCATCCGCAAAACTATGTCCATTGAAAGCTTTATAGTAGTCATTGTAAATTGTTCCGTTGTCAAAAAAATGTGCTGTAGATAAAAACGGCAGCCACAAAATTCCATTGCCAACCGTGTACTGCGTAACAAATTTATTATCAAATTCAGAAACTCCATGACCGCCATACTCAAAATAATCCGGTGCTGCTTTGGTTACAAACGAACCATTTTCAACCATTGATTTTCCAACATGATAATATCCATACCCATCACCCAAAATGAAAACTGAGCCAAGTACTTGGCCAATTAAAAACAAAACAAGAAAAATCAGTAAGAAATAAAAAATATTTTTCATAAATACAGCATAGCGCAAATCTGTATTTCTTTAAATCCTTTTCTACTAACCCCTCTCCCTTCGGGTATCTCCCCTTTAAAATAAAGGGGAGAATTAAAGAGGGGTTATTAAACAACATTTTAAGTTATAATATATTGCCTATGATTAACTTTGAAGCTGAGCTTAAAAAATTAAATTCCGAACAAAAACTGGCTGTTGATACAATCCAAGGTCCAGTTTTAGTTGTTGCAGGTCCTGGAACTGGTAAAACTCAAATGTTAGCTTTAAGAATTGCAAATATTTTAAGAACAACAGATACTAAACCTTCGAATATTCTTTGTTTAACATTTACAGAATCTGGCGTTTGGGCAATGCGTGAAAGACTTTTTAGAATAATTGGAACTGATGCTTACTTTGTTAGAATTCACACCTTTCATAGCTTTTGTAACGAAATAATTCAAACATTTCCCGAAAAATTTGCCTTTGCAAGAGAACTTAATCAACTTGATGATTTGACTAAGCTCAAAATTTTTAGGGAGATTTTGGACGATCTTGCTCAAAAAAGCGATGGCAAAGAAAAACTAAAGCTTGTTCCATTTAGTAACAAATACATGTTTTTGAACGATATTAGTTCCAGCATTCAAACACTTAAACGTGAAGGAATTACACCTGATGAATTAAAAGAAAAAGCGGAGGTTAAACTTTCCGAATTAGAAGCTAATCAAAAGATTAACAAAAGAACTGGAAAACCTACAGCCGATTGGCTTAGAGAAAGAGATCAAACCACTAAAAATTTTGAGCTTTTTGAAATCTATAATGCATATAATCAAAAGTTGGTTGAAAACGGTTTATATGATTACGAAGACATGATTTTATTTGTGATTAAAAGGTTTGAGGAAGACGATCAGCTTCTAGCTTTTTACCAAGAAAAGTTTTTGTATGTTTTGGTTGATGAGTTTCAGGATACAAATGGTGCACAAAATAAAATTTTGAAGTTACTTGGAAGCTTTGACAAAAGTCCAAACATATTTGCTGTAGGTGACGATGATCAAGCAATTTACAGGTTTCAGGGTGCAAATGTTGGAAATCTTATTGATTTTAAAAATAGCTTTGAAGACGTTAAAACAATCACTGTTACTACTAACTACAGATCTTCTCAATTGATTTTGGATCTTTCATCAAACTTAATTAAGCACAACACATTAAGACTTTCGAATATTGATACAAGCTTAAATAAAAATTTAACTGCTGGAAACGCTATTCCAAATAAAAAAACAGAGGTTCATTCTTTTAAAGATTCCAGATCTGAAAACGAATTTATTGCAAAAAAAATTCTCGAACTAAATTCTACTGGAGTTAAGTTTTCAGATATAGCTGTGTTATATAGAAATCATAAGGATTCTGAGGATTTAATTGATGTGCTTTTATCGGAAAAAGTTCCAATTAGACTTGCTGCAGGTAGAAATTCTTTAGATGAAAAACTTATTGATAATTTTATAACTCTACTTAAAGTAGTTCAATACACCGATAGCGATAGAGACTTTTTACTGTTTAAAGTTTTGTTCTTTGATTTTCTAAAATTTGAAAGAATTGATATTTTTAAAATTGTAAACTTTGCGCATGAGAACAAAGAATCAATTTTTAATATTCTTTTGGATGGTGTAAAGCTTGAGAAATTAGGAATAAATAACATTGTTAATATTTCGGTATTACAAAATTTTGCAAGTAAAATTATAGATTGGAAAGCCGATTCCGAAAACCTAAGCTTTGCAGCCTTTATTCAAAAAATAATGTCGGAATCTGGTTTTTTAGATTATGTTTTTGGATCAGAACCATCAAACATTGAAGATATTAATTCTGTTAATTCTTTTTACGATTATATAAAATCAATCAATCGCGTAAATAAGCTTTTAAGCCTTGAATCTTTTTTAAACGACATAAATCTTTTGAAAGAAAATAAACTTCAAGTTAGTGAAAAAGAGCTGGATGTTGATAAAGACGGAGTTAATTTAATGACAGCACATAAATCAAAAGGATTGGAGTTTAAACACGTATTCATAATGAAATTTACTGAAAAAAGCTGGGGTGGAAAAGGCAGAAGCAAGATTATAAAGCTTCCATTGCAAACTGCAGATGTTACGGATGAAGTAAGTAATCTTGAAGATGAACGCAGGCTTCTTTTTGTTGCAACTACAAGAGCTAAAGAGCATTTATATTTTACGTATGCATCAGAGTATCCTTCTGGTAATACTACAACAGAGACAGGTCCTAGCATATTTATGTCTGAACTTGATGAAAAGCTGATTGAAAAGTTTAATGTTGAAAATGAAGAATTTAATATAGAACCTGTTAAAAAATTACTAAGTACTAAGCTTGGCTCACCTTATAACATTGAAGAAACTGAGTTTTTAAAACATGTAATTGCCAAATTTAAATTGAGTGCCAGCTCATTAAATGAATATATTGAGTGCCCTTTAAAATTCAAATATAACAGACTTTTGAAAGTTCCGCACGCTAAGGATAAAACTCTAAGCATGGGAACTGCCATTCACTTTGTAATGGAGCACTTTTATAAAAATTTAAAACTTGGTGAGCTTAAGGCTAAAGATTATTTTATATATCAGTTCGAATGGGCTTTAAAAAAGGAACTGCTAGGTAAAGCCGAATATGAAGAAACTCTTAAAGAAGGTACACGAATTATTTCTGAGTATTATGATTATTACGAAGGTACGTTTTTAAAACCTGCAGAAGTTGAATATGGATTTTATGGAAGAAATATTCTTTTAGAAAAAGATGGAATTGAACCAATATTACTTACAGGAAAAATCGATAGGGTTGAATATTTAAATACCAATCAAAGTTTGAATAGTTTGGACATTGATACCAGGGTTAAAATTGTAGATTACAAAACATCAAGTCCGAAGTCAAAAAACGATATTATGGGTAAAACTAAGTACTCCACGGGATCGATTTACAGACAGCTTGTTTTTTATAAACTACTTGCAGAAATTGATAACTTTTTTAGGCCTTCAACAAACTTTCCTAAATACAAAGTAGAACAAGTAGAAGTGGATTTTATTAAACCCGACAGCGGTAAATTTAAAAGAGAAGTTTTTGAAATTCCAAATGAAGACGTCGAAAGTCTTAAAGAAACAATTTTTGGCATTATGACTAGAATTAGAAACTTAGAGTTTGGAGGAACAGATGAATATCCTCTTTGCGAAGAGTGTGAATATTGTAAAATGTTAAGTTAGGCTTCTTTTAGCACTTCAGGCAGTGTGCCTACTAAAGATTGCTCATCTAAAGGTAATGTTTCTACTTGTTGATTTAATTTATTTAAATCAATAAGTGCATCGTTACGCCTGATTTGAAAATTTTCCCAAGTTTCACCTGGTAGCCTTTCAATTATTTTAGCTTCCCAACCTGAGCCATTGTTAGTATAAACATTCGTCATCAAAGGTATTCCTCCTAATGGTACTTCTTCAATGGATTCTGTCATTTCCATGAAAATTAAAAAATATTACAGTATTTTAGCTCTCTTCGTCTTTTCTAACCATGACCCAGTTACCATCCTCACCTAAAACAATTCTACCTCTTTTTTCAGTTTGAGTTGGGTATAAATCAGGCTTCTGTATAATTCTTAAATCTGCCTCTCTCTTAAGAGCTCTAGCATTCATTGTATCTATTGCCACCTGGATACCGTTTCTTCCTAATTCATAAAGCTGTTCATCAGTTAATGCCTCATAATCTATTGATTCATCTTTCCAGCTTAGTATAAGTGGTCCTGTACCTGGCATGTTAAAAATCTGTAACAATTAAAAAATTTAGGTGTGAGGCTTTAGGGTTTGAAGATTTTAGTTGCAAGAACTCTGTTTTCTTAAGTGTGTAATAGGAACAAAACATTTAAAAAGTTTAAGTATCAAAACTTAAATCATTCTAAACTAAGCCAAAAAAGATGACAAGGGGTTTGCTGCTACTTTTGGAAATCGAAAGAAAGATACTCGTATACATCTTTTGCATGGCCTTCAGGCTTTACCTTTTGCCATGACATAATAATTTTTCCAACTTCATCAATAGCATAAGTTGATCTCAATGTTCCCATATATCTCCTGCCAAACATACTCTTTTCTACCCATATTCCAAAGGCTTCGTTTAGTTTGTGGTCAATATCAGACAACAACGTAAAGTTTAATCCATGCTTATTTATAAACTTTTGATGAGCTTTTATAGGATCAACACTTACTCCAATTATTTCGTATCCTAATTTTTTAATATCTTTGTTGTAATCTCTAAACTCACAGGCTTCAATTGTGCAGCCAGGAGTATCATCCTTTGGATAAAAATATAACACATATTTTTTACCAATTTGTTCACTCAAATCTGTCTGTGTGCCATCTAGCTTTACTAGTTTTATATTTTGAGGAACAAAATCTCCGTTTTGTAACATAGTTGTTTCATTGTTCAACATTAGAATTTATATATTGGTCATATTCATACTTGACTTCACAGAAATGGTTTTTTGTATTAGCTAGTCTTTCATCATAACCGTCGCTAAGCTCATTTTCCAGTTCAATAATGCTATTTTCAATACTAGCTATGTATGCTGAAAGTTCTAATAATTCATCATTTGAGAAATCTGGTAAATTTCTAATGGGATAATCTCCAATCAAATTTGTAATTGCATTATTAATTTCAACGATATAACCGTATAAAGCTGGATGCTCCAAATGTGTCCCTGCAGTTCTTAATTTATACATAATTGGTATGATTTACTACTTTGGTAATGGTATTAAAGCTCTAACATGCTTTTTATATTTCTGATATTCCTTATTCTTATCATATTTCTTTTCCAGCATTGGAATTCCTGAAACTTTTATAAGCAAAAAATCTATTAGTAAAGGGCTAATTAATGCCACATAACCAAAATCAACTGACAATGCAATTAAAAATAATCCCCACCATAGTGTTGCTTCGCCAAAATAATTTGGATGTCTTGAATATTTCCAAAGACCACTTTTCATTATTGCATCTTTAGATACTTTTCCAGCTTTTTTCTTATTAACAAACTTAGTAAGTTCAAAATCACCTCTAACCTCAAAATAAAAGCCAAAAAGCCAAATTGATATACCTATAAAATCAACAAGGTTTAATTTTTGTAAACCTCCGTATGTATTAATCAAAACAATGCTTGATGCAATTGGAAGCATTAAAATACCTTGTAAAATAAATATTTGAAGATACGATCTAATTACAAAATTTTTACCCCAGTTTTTTCCCCAATTGGCGTATCTAAAGTCTTCGGCTTTTCCCTTATTTCTTAAAAAAATATGTATGGTAAGTCTAAATCCCCAGATACAAACTAAAACTGTTGCAACTACTTTTCGTGCATTAAAATCATCTGATGTGAAAAACGTAACTAAGGCAACTAAAGCAAATCCCAATCCCCAGAATATATCTATAATTGAATTATTTTTAAGATATAAAGCTAAAAAGAAGGCAAGGTGCATTAAAATTGCTACAGAAATTATTGCGTAAATTATTTGCAGCTCCATATGGGCCAGTTTAAGTGTAAAAGTAAGTTTAAGAGCAAAACTTGTTATATTCTAAACTATTTTTATCAAGCTTACTATTGTTCACCGTAGGGAAGATTCTTTATCCCGTCAAGCAAGGTAATTTTTGCGCTGTTGTTTTGCTTTATAATAAGGCTAAGAATGCGCTTAATTTTCTCTGTCACTTGGTATGGTGGATACCCTTGAACCATAGTTTTTCCATATGCAAGAATTTCACCACTAACTATAAACTCTTCCGTTCCTATTTGTTCTGAAGCCCTAAGAAATCTTTTTTTGGTTTGATGAATTTCAGTCAATGAAATTCCATAATCTGAAAAGCCTTTAACAATCCATTCAAGAATTTCAGGCTCTACAAAAGATAGACTCAACGTCAGAAAAAATTCACTTTCAATCTCTCTAACATTTAGTGTATCAGCAATTTGGTTAGGATCTTGAATTGGATAAATATCAATACCGTCTAGGCTGGACATACTAGTACCTTAAAATTTGTAGTTATAGCTATTGTAAATTATTTAGGCAAAACGTAAAAGTAAAGTTTATACTTCTACCGAGACATACTTTTCACAAATACCAACAATAACTGCAACATCATCCTCGCATAAATCTCTTTCTGAATTTGATGTTACTAAAAGTGATTTGAAATCTTTATAAGCAGTATTATTGAAGCTAACGTCTTCATATCCTAGAGCCTCAAGATCTTTTATTATACTTTTAGATTGGTTCTCCAGCCATACTGGAATAACAATTTTAACGTAACCTGGAAATTCTTCGAATTTTGAATGTAATGGCATTATATTTTTCATATATTAACTTTCATTTAAAGAATAAGTTTCTAAAAATTGAACAGGTGCATTTATGATACCTCTAACATCATTTGCTACTAGTTCCAGCTTATTTTGTAAGCCTTCTTCTTGCGGATACGTACATTCAATTGTAAATATCCTTACAGGTTCATTCTGATTGTATAGAATTAGCGAATGTTCACTAAGTAGTATTTCTATACCTAATGCTTTAAGTCTTCTTTCTATGTTTGATATTGAAATAGAGGATTCAACAGGTACTTGTATCTTAATAACTAAAGCCTGTAGTAAATTCACTCCAGCAGAAAATGTTTCCCCTATTAAAATCACTTTTGCTTTATCTCCAAAAGATTCCGCGTAAAGAGTAGCCCATGCTTCACTACTTATTTCATCTAATCTTCTATATCTCATAAAAAATGGAGGATGAGCTTCCACAAGCTTCATCCTCCATTTAAATTTAAATTAGCTTTAGTTAGGTGTTTTAAAGTTGAAACTCTATTTGCAGTTACATCCTTCACACTCACAATTTTCACACTCGCACTCCGCACAATGCCCATGTTCACATTCTTCGCAATCACATTCACAATCAACTGTGTCAAGTTTTGGTGAGTATTCGCTGTCATATCTTTGTGCACATTCTTCAACAATCTTAACAGCTTCAGCAAAATCAAAGTACCCATTAACCTTGCAAGGTCCAGGTTTTTTTAAATCTTTATAATGTTCCCAGTAATAAGTTGTTTCTTTTTCAAAATATTCACCTAAATCAGCAATAGACTTAATATGATCTACTCTTTTATCATCATTTAAAACACAAATTACTTTGTCGTCTACTTCGCCTCCATCTTCAAATTTCATTATTCCAATAATTCTTGCTTCTACTAACGATCCAGGAATTAAAGGTTCAGTAACATTTACAATTACTGCATCTAATGGATCACCATCCAAATCCCAGGTTTGAGGAATTGCTCCATATGTAAAGGGATAAACAAGCGATGAATATCCAACTCTATCAAGTTTCAAATGACCAGTTTCAGTAATTAATTCATATTTATTTAACGTGTGTGAGTTTAATTCAACAATCACATTAATAATACTTTTTTCTTCGTTAGCAAATGGATCTACAATATGAAGTAGATTGGGCATAAAAATTGAAGGTGGTATTGGTAAGTTAGCCATTTTTTGAATTTAAAAATGTAAATTTATTCGTTAATTTGTTAATTTGTGCAAAGTTAATTAGGTTAGTATATTTGTGTAAGCAATTAGCCTGGAACTAATTAACTTATTAACTACTGGCTTGCCAGTCCTAAAAAGTATACAATAGTTAAGAATTATACACAATATGACTATGTCTCATTTTTCAAAAACTCAAAAATTTCTTGTTTACTTTGGCGTTGTAATTTTTATTGCAACAGTTTTTGCGGCGTTTATTTTTGCAATTCAAAGTTTTAGAATCAAATCTTTTAAACTAATATTTGTAGAGCCAGACATAATTGTAAATACAAAAAATTCTTTAGGTGAAATAAACTCCGAAAAAAAGTTTTACTTTGGGGAAACCATAGAAACAAAAGACGTTGTAACTCAAATCAACTTCAAAAATGGTTTTATAATTTCAAATACAAAAGGATCTTTGGATCTTAAAAAAGATGATGCAAAAATTTCATTTGGGCTTTTCTTTTTTAATATTTCATCGCCATATTCTATTGTAGTAAATGAAAAACGTGTATTCTTAAATCCCGGATTTAAAGGTTTTTTTGATTCCCAAACCGAAACTTTATACACTATTGAAGGCACCGGAAGCTTTAATTCTGTTGAATTTAATGAAGATAATATTGTGCTTATTACTTCTGATACTATTTCACAATCTGAAATTGATAGATCGATGGTTGCCAATAGCGTTAGGCTTAAGAACTTTTTAAATAATATTTCTAAGTTTGAAGCTTTAAGTAGCTTCTGGACTGATTTTTCGGCTCCTGAACTTTTTGAAATTTCTCCTGAAAATGAAGCTATACTAGGCATTCCTTTTTTAACTATAAGTATAAAAACGGAGCCTGATATTAAAATCTCACTTTCCGATATAACTCTTGGCCAATCTGATGGGAATGGAGATTTTAGCTTTAATACTGTTCTTAAACCAGGGATTAATAATGTAACAATTTTCTTGGATGATGAACTGCAGAATAGAAATACAGTTGAGCTTATATATATTTATGAAACGAACGCAACTTCAGGACCGGTATCTTACACTACTTTGTAATAAATAACCCCTCCGGCACTAAAAGTGCCACCTCCGCTTTAAAAAGGGGAGAAAGGCGCGTAGCACCAGGAGGGAGGGGTTATTCAACTACCCATTGTGCTTAAAAAGCATTATATCTCCATCTTTCACAATATATGTTTTTCCTTCTAACCTAACTTTGCCTTTTTCTTTAGATTTAACCCAACCACCAAACTCCACAAAATCTTGCCAGAAAACTACATCTGCGGCAATAAAGTTTTTCATTATATCTGTATGAATAGCTCCAGACGCTTGTTGTGCGTTTTCACCTTGCCTGATAGTCCAGGCCCTGACTTCTGTAGGGCCTGAGGTAAAATATGAAATCAAACCTAAATGCTTGTACGCCTCTTGAGTTAATGTTTGTAAGCCAGTTTTTTCTATTCCTAATTCTTTCATAAATTCAGCTCTCTCATCTTCTGTCATATTTGTAAGCTCTGCCTCTGTTTGAACATCCATAGGAACTACAATATTCTCACCAACTAATGGTTTAATTTTAGCCATAACTGCATCTTTTTCTGCATCTTTTACATTTAAAAGAAATATTACAGGTTTATCCGTTAATAAAAACATTGTTTTTCTAAGTTCTTCAACTTCTTCATTGTTTGAATGTGGAAATTCAACAGCAAGCTTTCCGTTAGATAGATGCTGCATAAAAGCTTCAATAAAATCAACAACTGGTTTCATTTTTGCGTCGGTTCTTGCAAATCCTTTAATTGAAGATTTCTTTTTTTCAACTGTTTCAATATCTTTTAAAATTAATTCTGTATTAATTAATTCTATGTCTCTTGCTGGATCAATAGAATTTTCTACGTGAGTAATATTTGGATCCTCAAATCCTCTAACTAAATGTACGATTGCAGAAACTTCTCTGATGTTTGCTAAAAATTGATTTCCAAGTCCTTCACCACTTGCTGCACCTTTTACAAGGCCCGCTATATCAACAAATTCAACAACTGCATTTGTAATTTTTGCTGGTTTTTCAACTTCTGCAACTTTGTTTAATCTTTCATCAAAAACTGGAACAATTCCAAAGTTTGGATCGATTGTTGCAAAAGGATAATTTGCAGCTAAAACTTTTTGACTTGTTAGTGCATTAAATAATGTGGATTTACCAACATTTGGTAATCCTACAATTCCTAAAGATAGTTTCATATATAGTCTGCTTATTCAACTTACCTCTCTGTAGCAGAGGTCGATCATGCATTTTGTTTCATGATCACGTGAGATAAATAAAATTAGCTGATAGCTGATAGCTGATAGCTGATAGCTGATAGCTGATAGCTGATATTACATTTTAGATTACTTAGAACAATTAGTGAACTTAGATTAATTTACCAAAATGATTATAGCAGGAAATTTTAAATATATAATCAGAATATTGCATGTCGACAGTTAATGCCGTCTCGTGCTATAATAGATTATTAGTTTATTAAAAATATATGGCCGATTTTGAAAATTCACATTCGACATACTTAATCGAAACATTAAGGGGTAACCTTACTGTTTCTGAACAGATTGAAGACCCTATTTTAATAAAACTTGCTGATGAGATTAGATCAATAGCAGATGACATTACCTTATATTTTGATCAAAATTGTAGTAATAAGAAGGCTCCGCCTAACATTGTTTTAATTTCTGATGAACTTTTATCTGATTTTTCTGAGGTTAATAGCGGGTTAATAAGTAAAAAAGCAAATCACACAGCATTTTATTTAGGCGACAGTACAATATTGATTAATATAACAAGAATTTTAAGTGATTTTGGATTACAAGAACATCAAATAAATAGACTGAATGAAAAATTAAGTGATGAAGACCAATTAACCCTTCTGGGACCAGATGGGAAACTTTTTTTAAAACTAAGACTTGCAATTGATTTTTTAGATCATTATGCTATTAAATTAGACGCGAGTAATGGGATACGCTCGCTATTCTCATTTAAGTGGGCTTCGTCAATAAAAAGTAAAGTATTTCATCGCAAAAATATAGGTATTGTTACTTCATTTGAAAGAGCAACTGAAAAAGGAGCTCGACCGAACTTAGATAATGCAATTTCACACAAAGACTTTTATCAAACAAATCTTCTGAAAATATTGGGGTTAAATTTAATTCTGCCTTCAGTTTGTTCGGACACAGAACTAATGACAATTAGTACTGCAGTCTTAACAAGAATTGATGGTAATCCGAACTTCAACCTTTATAAACCAGATGAGTTTTCTGAAGAAATGAACCGAAATGGAATAAATATAAACGATATAATTGAGTTTTTAAATTCTGAGAACCCACTAGCCAATATGCTTAGAGTTAATGCATTTGAGCAGGTTGATAAGGTTTCACTAATTCAAACTTTTGCAAGAAGTATACTAAATCCAAACAAAAACGATTCAATACTTAAAGCATATTTAATAGCTAGCACGGGAAAAATTAATAATGTTTCGCTTGAAGCCTTATTTCAATTCATATCGGCTACTAGAGATACTGAGGGATAAAGAGTAACCTTAACTTAAAAGAGGAAGTGATTGGATCAATTAGAATATTTAGCTGTTTCTCGTACGCGCTCCACTTCTTGTGCTAGTAGCTCAATATACAAAGCATACCCAATCTGTGAAATATGACCGTGCTGTTTCTTACCTAACAAATCCCCTGCGCCCCTGATTTCTAAATCTTTAGATGCAATTCTGAATCCAGCGCCTAAATCCTGGTTATCAACCAAAGATTGTAAGCGCTCTAGATATTTTTTCTGAACAAATTTTTTTGTTTTATCGTTAGAAGTATCCATCATTTCGTCTTTTTCTATTTTATAATCTTTAAGTTCTTTACCTTCATAAAACAAATAGCAAAATGCTTTTTCTGGGCTTCGCCCAACCCTGCCTCTAAGCTGATACAGCTGTGACAGCCCAAATTTATGAGCCTTATTAATTATTATTGTATTAACATTTGAAAGGTCTATTCCATTTTCAATGATAGTTGTACAAATCAAACAATCATATTTTTTTTCATAAAACTCAAACATAATTTTATCAAGTTCATCTGGATTCATTTGTCCATGAGCAAAAACAAACCTAATTTTTGGCGCAAGAGTCTCAAGTTTCTTTTTTATAGACTGAATTGTTTGAACTTCGTTATGCAAAAAATAAACCTGACCTCCACGCTGAACCTCAAATTCAATAGCCTTAATAGCCTTGTTCCAATCGTCTTTTATTATTTCGGTTTTAATAGATTGTCTGCCTTTTGGGGGAGTAGTTATAATCGAAATATTTTGAAGAGAGGACAAAGCTAAACTTAAAGTTCTTGGAATTGGCGTTGCACTAACACTTAAAACATGAACTCCGTAATTTAACTTTTTGAGTTTTTCCTTTTGAGTAACTCCAAATTTTTGTTCTTCATCTAAGATTATTAACCCAAGATTTTTAAATTCAACGTCATTACTTAAAAGTCTATGCGTTCCAATAACAATATCTACTTTGCCTTCTTTTAGTCTTTCTAAAACTTTTTTATTTTCGTAAGGTTTTTTAAATCTAGAAATGTAGTCTATTTCGATTGGAAATTCTTTAAATCTTTCCTTAAAAACTTTAAAATGCTGCGCTGTTAATACTGTTGTAGGAGTCAAAACTGCAACTTGTAAACCCTTTTCAACAATCTTAAATGCGGCTCGCATCATAACTTCAGTTTTGCCAAAGCCTACATCCCCAACCAATAATCGATCCATAGGCTTATCTTTTACCAAATCTTCAAGAATTTCATTTGCAGACCTTATTTGATCCTCAGTTTCTTCAAACTTAAATTCATTAACAAACTCTTTATATTCTTTTGAATCTTTCTCAAAAATCGGCTCAGCATGGGAAATTTCCCGTTTAGCATAATGTTCCAAAAGTTCCTTAGCCAAAAGCCTTACAGAAACTTTAACTTTTGACTTTAAGTGTTCCCAGGAAGCTTTTCCAAGTCTTGTTAATCTTGGATCCATGCCGCTATTTCCGATATATTTTGTAATTTTTTCTATTTGGTGTATAGGAACATAAAGCTCGTCGCCTTCTGCATATTTGATTAATAAATAATCTTCGGCGGTACCAAAAGATTCTTCCTGCTTCATTCCTGAATAAACCCCAACGCCGTAGTCTTCATGAACAACAAAATCACCAATTTCAATATTCCCTTCAAACTGTCTAAGTAATTTCTGAATGTTGTTTGAATTAGATTTTTTAATTTTAGAAACAAATACAGTTCCAAAAAGCTCTCTATCAGTAAATATTGCAATTCTTTCTGACTCTGAAAGAAGTCCAGCCTGAAGTTTTGGAATATGCTTAAACTTCTTAATTTTTGTTTTGGTATATTTAGCTAAAGTTGTGTTTAATTCATCTTCATGATTAGTTTGAATTAAAATTTCATAGCCGTTATTTTTAAGTTTTTCAATCTCTTGTTCAAATATATTTAATTTTGAAAAGAAAAGTGGTGGGAAAGTGTAGTCAGTTTCAGTGTAATCGCAGTCTTTTGGAATTTCGTTGAGTTTGGAGGAAGTGAAGATTAAACTCTTGAAACCGGAAGATGGAAGTCGGATACCAGTAGGAGAGTTTCCAGCCTCTGACCTCTGGTATCCGATAACTACTCGTATACCACTCAGGTCATCCCCTTCATCTTTTTTATATTCAGAAATCACTAATTCATTTAAATCTTTTAACTTTCTACCCAAAATATCATCATACAAATACATTGATTCTAATTTATCTCCAAAAAACTCAAGCTTAATTGGGAAATCATAACCATATGGCCAAACCGAAACTATATCTCCTTTTACACTAAATTCTCCTTTTTGAGTAAGTATATTTTGTCTTTCAAGAGATTTAGATAAGTTTTGAACGAAGTCAGAAAACTTTATCTCATTAGAATATAGAATATATGAGTGTTGAATGTATTCAAAAGCCTCAATGCTAAATCCTTCGGAATAGACGTGCAAGTTTTCCCCATTTATAAAAAGAGGTACCAGATGAAGGGGAGCTTTTATTATCCTAACACTTTTCATGACTATGCATTTTAACATGAGTACTGTAATATTTAATTAGTTAAGTAATTTAAGAAATGTCTTTGTTAGTTTTTAAAGCAATTTCAGAAAATCCAAGAGAATCTTTATCGAGACGTGCGCTAGCCACTTCAATACATAATGAGCTTTCACAAATCTTTGATTCACTGCAAATCAATGACATACCTGAAATTAATATTTTAGATAGCCAAGAGGAAGATTCAGTACAAAAAGCTCTAAAACTTTTGAGTCAGTTTGATTTAGAAGAAATTAAAGATTTTATTGAGAAAATAACTGTAAAGGCAACCATTCTGCAGCTCCACACAAATGAATATAAAATTTATTTAGACAGTCTTTTTTTGCCCTTGTTAAAAGCAAAATTGTATAACGATGAGTTTAATGTCTCAGTTACAGAATCATTTAAGGGGGGAGATCTTTCCAGTAGAGCTACTTTGTTTCTTGCTAGAGCTGGTATTGTAAAGTTAAAGCAGCTTTTAAATCTAACTTTTCCAGAACTTTTGGCTATTTATAATAATAATTACGCTGCCAGCTCTTCCGCCAATAAAATTAGTGACGCTCTTCAATTAAAAGGAATGCGCTTATTGAATAGCTATGAAAGAAGGCTAACAAAATTAGACGCTCTGGGTACAAAAGGTGCAAGTTTATGCATTTGCGCGGGAATTCTTACTCAAGAAGAATTATGGGAAAAACAATATTCTGGAGCTCAACTTCAAAAAAATCTTGCCCAATATATAGTTCATAGGAAAAGATATTTGGATCTTAAGTTCCAACAGATACCAATAGTTAAATCATGGATTAATGAAAACGAACATTAACTTTCTAACACCTTAGAAAGCCTCTAGCCTGTATAACTTTCAGTAATACTTACTATCTTTTCTAGAAGTTAATTATTCCTACCTAATCTTCTTTCATTAATAAACCTTTCAATTACAATGTGTGTTATTTCTGAAAGGATTAAAAGTGAATGTAAGTAAGTTCTTCCTTCTTGTGTGTCCATACTACTAACCATAAACTTAACAAAATCTTCTCTTAATTCTTCTGGGCATAGCAGGCATTGTAAAGGAATTTCGTACATATTCATAACATCTGCTCTGTCTAACCAAATATTGTTACCCCTTACGTGAATATCTGAAATCATTAAATTTTCAGGAATATTTACGCCAAGATTTTGGAATATATCCACTAGCCGATATGAATTTCCACTACCATCCAGTAGTAAATTTCTTAAATATTGACTGAGTTCATTAATTATAGGATTTACTGTAATATCTCTACTTGCTTTTAAATACTTATCAAATTCCTCCTCGTTTTGTATATTTGTAAAATCAAATTCAGGATCATTTCTAACATCATCTTGATACTTGTCCCATATATTAACAATATACTGATATGTAAACCAATCTTTATTTAAAACAGCATCCCTTACTTTTTTGTTAGAAAAATAATCATCATAGTTCTTCCTTGATTCCTGTCGTCTTTTTCTTGCATGGACAATACTGACTTCTGCTCTTTTATGAATTTCCTCATCAACAAAAGGTGAAATTTCAGCTATCAAAGCTTGAATTAGAATTTGTCTTTCTTCCTTTGTATAACCTTTATTGTATTTTTCTATGTCAGCGTCAACCTTATCTTGAATAAATTTTGCAATTGAGCTCCAAGCTTTTTCTTCAAGATTATGAGTCCAGTGGTGGCTGTATTCAGCTTTCTTATCTTCGGGAAAATTAACAAGATTTACGTACATTGTTACAAGTGTTTTGGCCTGAAAAGAAAGCTGATACTGCGCAAATGCATATGCTTTCTGATAAATCTGAAGATCCAAAGTCTTTTCTTCTTCAGGTGTTAGGTTAAATGGATTTTCTGATTGTGGAGTAACCTCACTTTCAACATCTTTGTCATTTGGCAAATTTGGTAAATTATTAAATGAATCACTCATATTTAGTATATAACTAATTAATATACTCTATTAGTAAAGTTTGGTGTACAATTTATCAATGGCCTTATTTGTATTTGAAGCTGCTGAACAAAATGAAGATACTCCTCTGAACAAGTCCTATGCGCACTCCTTGTATCTTGCTCTTTCATCAGCTCTTGAGGTTACACAGTCACAGGATATATTTTTTCAAGAAATTGTAGATCAATTAACTCATGAACCTCAGTCTGCAAATGTTGTTGACGTGGCATTAAATTTACTAGTGACAAAGCTTAAATTCCCAAATAGTTCAATTTTTGATGTTTGGCGAAGATCAAAAGAATTGGAAATATATGTTAGTCCATCTGATTTTTATAATTACTTGAGTTTAAGGGGTTTGCTTCAAAAGCCCATGGAAATAAAGGTCATAGGAATATCTGAGTTATTTCGTGATAATAAACTAACCTCAAGTGCTTTACAAAGAAATGGTATAGGCACTTTAAAACAGCTGATAAACTTAACCCTAACAGAGTTAGGCTCTTTAGATAGAATTGGAAAAACTAATATTCAGCATGTACTCCAAATGCTTACACCGCTAGGATATAGTCTACTTACTGAAAGTCAAAGAAAGCGAAGTAAATTAGATAAACTCGGTACCGATGGTGCGGTGTTTTCAATTAGATGTAAAATTTACAATCTGGACGATTTACTGAATTCTGAATTTTTAACTGCATATAAAACAAATAGGAATTCTGCGAACGAACTTGGAAGATTAATGTTTGGTATGAATGAATTTGAACAATCAACTTTCATGAAAGGATGGAGAAAATTTAATAAGCTTGACGAACAGTAACTATATGATCTTCTTCAACCACTGCCCCGTGTAACTTTCGGAAACATTTGAAATTTGCGCTGGAGTTCCTTCGGCAATTATTTGACCTCCTCCTTGTCCTCCCTCGGGACCTAAATCAATGATCCAATCTGCTGTTTTTATTACATCAAGATTATGCTCAATTACAATAACTGTATTTCCCCTAGCTACTAGCCCGTGTAGCACAACCAAAAGTTTTCTAACATCTTCAAAATGTAATCCTGTGGTCGGTTCGTCTAAAATATATAATGTTTTACCTGTATATCTTTTAGATAACTCCGATGAAAGTTTAACTCTTTGTGATTCTCCACCAGAAAGTGTTGTGGCACCTTGTCCTAGCCTAATATATCCTAACCCAACATCATTTAATGTTTGAAGTTTACTTTTAATTACTGGAACTTTATCAAAAAATTCAACAGCTTCTTCAACAGGCATATTCAAAACCTCGGAGATATTCTTACCTTTATAGTCTATTTGAAGTGTTTCTCTGTTATATCTTAAACCTTTGCATTCTTCACAAGTTACATAAACATCAGGCAAAAACTGCATCGCAATTTTAATTACTCCAGCTCCTTCACACTTTTCACACCTTCCACCTTTAACATTGAAGCTAAATCTGCCAGATTTATAACCCCTGATTTTTGACTCTTTGGTTTGAGCAAAAATCTCCCTTATTTGGGTAAAAACTCCAGTATAAGTTGCTGGATTTGATCTTGGTGTCCTTCCGATTGGAGATTGATCAATATCAATAATTTTATCAATGTTCTCAATTCCACGTAGTTCTTTGTAAGCACCAGGGTTATCACTAGCCCCATTTATCTGCTTTGCTAGTGCTTTATACAGCACGTCATTTACGAGTGAGGATTTTCCTGAGCCTGAAACTCCAGTTATACTTACAAATCTACCCAATGGAATTTCCAGGTCAACGTTTTTAAGATTATTATGAGTGACGCCATAAAGCTTAATGTAATTTCCATTAGATTTTCTAAATTCATGAATACCTATTTCTTTAAGCTCTTTTTTGATTTCAGTTATATCAATTTTTCTTTTGCCACTTAAATACTTTCCTGTGATAGATCTTTCCTGTTTTATTATGTCTTCTACATTTCCAGTAGCAACAACTTCGCCGCCGTGTTCACCTGCTAAAGGTCCTATGTCCACAACGTAATCAGCTTTCCTTATCGTATCTTCATCATGTTCAACAACAACAACAGTGTTTCCAATATCCCTTAAATTTTCTAAGGTTTTAATCAGCCTGTCATTATCACGCTGATGTAGGCCAATTGATGGCTCATCAAGTACATACATAACTCCAGTTAAACCTGTTCCTATTTGAGAGGCAAGCCTTATACGCTGAGATTCTCCCCCCGAAAGTGTTCTTGCAGTCCTATTTAGAGTTAAATATTCAAGTCCAACAGAGTTTAAAAAATTCAATCTTACGGCTATCTCTTTAAAAATTTGTTTACCAATTTGCATTTCTTGCTCAGAAAGCTTATCTTCGCTAGCTAAAATTTCTGGAAAAGTAAAAAGTTCAGTAAGCACTGAACCTGCAATCTCCCCTCCTGATAGAGGATTAGGGGGAGTGTCTTCTCGGGATTGAAGTGATGTTATCCACCTGTGCGCATCTTTAATAGACATATTTCCAATATCTACAATATTTTTGCCTTCAATTGTTACGGCCAAAGCTTCTTTTTTAAGTCTGTATCCTTTGCATTCTGCGCAGGGTTTTTCAATCATGTATTGCTCAATTTCAGATCTAATATATTCTGAATCTGTTTCGCTGTATCGTCTTAGAAGATTTGGAATTACGCCTTCAAATTCAATTTTTAGTGATCTCATTTCTCCGTTCGAATCTTCATATTCAATGTCAAATTTTTCATTTTTGACTCCATAAAGTAAGATTTCAAGCTGCTCTTCAGGCAATTTTCCAAGAGATTTTCTTAAATCAATTTTCTTTTTTTCAGAAACTTTCTGAATTAATCTCATCGTAAATGATTTTGGGTTTTCAATAACTCTATTCCAAGGATAAATTCCACCCTCCATAACAGTTAACCTTGGATTATAAATATTTGATGGATCAATTTCTTTTATTGTGCCAAGACCATTACAAACAGGGCATGCACCAAAAGGAGAGTTAAAAGAAAAAGTGTGTGGTTCAATTTCTGAAAAAGATTGTCCTGATTCTGGATCTACTAACTTTTCAGAGTAAAAAACATCATCTGATTGGCCATCAGGAAGATTCACTAAAACTTCTCCATCTCCTAAATTAATTGAAAGCTCTATTGAATCAGTTAATCTTTTTAAAAGCTCTGAATCATCTTTTGAGTTTTTATCAATAACAAGTCTATCAATAACAAGTTCAATATTGTGTTTTTTAAATTTATCAAGCTTTATTTCTTCTTCAAGACTATAAACATTTCCATCAACTCTAACTCTTACAAAACCCTGAGATAAGAATCTTGAAAACAATTCTTCGTATGTTCCTTTTCTATTTTTGATTAGGGGTGCAAGTACTATTATTTTTATTGAAGATAGATCTCCCTCTCCCTTGGGAGAGGGTTGGGGTGAGGTAAACCTCATGTAGTAATTTAAAATATCATCTACAATTTGTTGAACTGTTTGTTTTTCTAATCTTCTACCTGAAATTGGACTTCTTGCATGGCCGCATCTTGCAAAAAATAATCTTAAATAATCGTAAATTTCGGTAACAGTTCCAACAGTTGAACGAGGATTGTGACCTGCAGATTTTTGATCTATTGAAATTGCTGGAGATAAACCTTCTATAAGATCCACATCAGGTTTTTCCATTAAACCCAAAAATTGCCTTGCATATGCAGACAATGATTCGACATACCTGCGCTGACCTTCAGCATACAATGTATCAAACGCTAAAGATGATTTTCCAGAGCCTGAAAGGCCTGTAATTACCGTAAGTTTATCTTTTGGAAGATCTACGTCTATATTCTTAAGATTATTAGTCCTAGCACCTCTAATTTTGATTATATCCATGTGTTGCATAACTGAGAAATGTGAAGTTTGTAACAGAAGATTATAACACAGCCTCGCCCCTTTCGCATTCACGAAGACCCTCTCCTGAGACAACATATTATGCTGTAGAATGGAGCTAATAAAATCTCAATAGGCTAATATCCTGTCCTCGGGGTGGCGAGCAAAGTGAGCCGGGTGATGCTGTGTTACTCCACCAACAGCAGCAAATACATTGCTCCAATTCCTAAACAAAAAGCTGTAATTTCCAACGCATATTTAAATATGCCTGATTTTTTGTGGATTTCTGGAAGTAAATCAGCCAAAGCGATGTAAATAAATTGGCCTACAACTAAGGGTACTAAATATTTTTCGGAGTTCTCAGTTACAGAACTTATTGCAACGCCTATAATCGCACCCAAAACCGCTGTTAATGCTGTCAACACATTCACAATTAATATTTTTCTTCTCCTCAGCCCTGCATATTTTAATACCCCAGCGTCTGCAAGTTCTTGTGGGATTTCGTGTAGACTTACAGCAATCGTAGTTGCTATTCCTGTTGCAGGTGCTACTGCAAAGCTTGCAGCAATTGCAAGACCATCTAAAAAATTGTGAAAAGCATCTCCTATTAAATTTACCCTAACCAACACGCTTTTATTCTTGTGCTCATGTGGGTGATCAATTTCTTCTCTGGAATCATGGCTACAATGGAAATAGGCTTCAATTAAAAGCATTAGTATGACTCCTGTAAATATCAAAAGTGTTGTTTGATTTTCGTAACCAAATTGTTCGATGTGCTCACCAAGTAGATGAATTAGAGCATCAGCTAAAAGACTTCCAGCTGCAAATG
This sequence comes from uncultured Candidatus Saccharibacteria bacterium, assembly GCA_964607415.1. Lineage (GTDB taxonomy): Bacteria > Patescibacteriota > Dojkabacteria > J137 > J137 > CAZSKK01. The sequence continues at coordinate 300,661 of CAZSKK010000001.1, forward strand.
CAACAATCGCAGTTATAATTTTGTCCCCGGATTTTATATTTTTTAAAAGTACAAGAAGTCCTAGGAATGAAATTGAGCTTACAATTAAGGTTGCAATTAATGAGTAGATTAGTTCCATATTTATTATAGTTTAGAATTAAGATGAATGATTCAAGAATAACCCCTCCGGCTCTCCGAGCCACCTCCCCTTTGATTAAAGGGGAGGAATTAAAGGAGGGGTTGTATCTAATATCATTCTACCAATCTTGTCAACTACTCCAGAGTTCCCAACTGCCAATATATTCATACTTTCATTTAATTTTAATGTTTCAACTTTGCACCCTGCCTTTTCGGCAATAAAGCTTCCTGCCCCAAAATCTACCAAGTTTTTTAAGTCTGAGTTATCATAAAATTTTACAAAAACTCCAGGGAATCCTAAAGATATCCAGCAAAGTGTAAGTGAATCTATACCAAAAATCCTAATTCGCATAGATTCCTCAGCAATTTTATTAATTAATTCCCCAGAATTTTTATAACTTCTTAAATCTAAAAATACTTGTGTCTGATCTAACTGATCTATTTTAGTACCATTTATTTGTTTGTTATTTAAAAAGCTTCCAGCAGAGTCGGCAAAAAACAACTCTTTTGTTGTGGGTGAATAAACAATCCCAAGAATAGTTTCATTATTATGTCTTAATGCTAAGGAAACTCCCCATAAACTCACTCCTCTTGCGTAATATTTTGTTCCATCAATCGGATCTAAATACCAAACATATTCTTTATTATTTCTTAACAAATCAAATTCCTCTCCATAAAATCCTATTTCTGGAAAAGTTTTATTTAAAAACTTGTAAAAGCTTCTTTCTAGCTCTTTATCGATTTTTGTAACGACATCAAAATTCTCTCCTTTATATTCAAGTCCTATGTCATTTTGCAAAGCTTTAAGTGCATAATCGCCTTGTTGAACAACAAATCTTTTCAATAGGTTGACCTGGGGTTTTGTTAACATGAAAGTTTAAGGTAAAATGTGGTGCGTAAAAATTTTAACATTTTTTAATTGAATGTATGAATAAAGCTATTACTTTTTTTGTGGCAGGTGGAAAAGGTACCCAGCCTTTTATGGATTTATATTTAAAAAGTAAATATGATTGCCACATTGTTATAAATACAGTTGATTGGGGTGGGCATAGTGGTGTAATTGGAAGAATATTAGAAAGGCTTAATCTAAAATTTCTTCCTACAGGTGATTTAAGGAACAATATAGCAAACATACTTTTGCTTAATGGCAAAGAAGAAATAGCAAATATGCTGCAAAAACGTGTTGAAACTTTAACTGATGCACAGGTTGAAGTTAGAAAACTATGTGAAGTTAGAAAGGTTGATGATAATTTAACCTTGGGAGTTTTTGAATTTTTCAATATATACAAAAAGGGACTTGAAGAAAGCATAAAGCATGGTGAAATAGGAGAAATTGAAGGCATAAAACATAATATTGGAAACCTTTTTTTTGTAGGCATTGCCTATGCTCTTAAAAATGAAGATAGAAAATTTGGAGGGTTTAGTGCTTTGCTCTCTAAAATTAAAGAAATGGAATTAATTCCAAAAAATATTTTCTTTCATTACCTTTTTGATACACGCCTAACACTTTCATTTCGAACTAAAGATGGGGTTATTTACTACGGTGAAGACGTCTATGATCACATCAATTCCCAGGTTGAACTTTCCACATTAAATTATATTGATCCTGAAACAAAAATTAAGTTCTTTGATTTGAATAAACATATAATCAAACTAATTGAGGAATCTGATTTAATAATTTTCCCAACTGGGTCAGAAAGCAATTGTTATCCTGCAATAAAGATGTATGCAAAATACCTAAAGTCTAAACAAATTATAAAATTTGTAAATATTTTAGCTTTGCCCAATTCTGAAGGAATTGGTGCAGAAATGGTTTATCTTTACGGACTTGGATTAAAGCCTAAATTTCTGTTTCCAAAACCAATGGATGTTATTATAAAAGATTTAGATCCAAATACTACAAATATTTTCTTTAGAGACTTGGGAATTTACACTGCTGTCGAAGAAAAAAGACCACAATTTTATAAAGAAGCAAGAATAAAGGACAGACTCTACGATATGGCGAAGATTAAGTTATATAAGTTTCACCAAGGCCAGCAAACAGAATTGGATAATATCGTAAAAGATATTATTAAAAACATTGAACCAGTAATGGATGTTCTGGCATTCAACAGTAACAACAAATCTACCATTGCAAATTCAATAAAAAACAAAGGTAAATATGACGTAGCTTTATTGGACAAAGGACTAAGACATGATAGAAACCAAGTAAGCAAGATTGTAGAAGATTCTTTAAAATGACAACAGGTTAACCGTTGCAGCAAAAAATTTCCCTTGTTTTTTTCTGAAAAATATTTTATTCTTTGATATATCAACTACATAAATAAACACCCTTTTATTTGTTAATATTTTCAACATCAAATCAAGCCTAATCGATTACAAACACCAAAACCCACCTTTTATAGTTATTTTCTCTGAACTAAGGCAAGAACCTGATTTAATCAAATTTACCCGTGAAGTTACCGAAAAGGTTATAGAAATTGATCAAAATTTAATGCCAAATGAACAAGCGCCTTTAATTGTTAATGTTGTTGATTTTAGAAAGCTAAATATAAATCAGTCACTAATTAATAGCATTTTTGATTTGCAAAGTTCTCTGGCAGAAAATGAGCAACTTGTTAATGATTTTAAAACTTTATTTAGGTATAAAGGTGGATATTTAACTTATATTTTGCTAGATGTGACTTTGGAAGATTTAAAAGATAGCCTTGATGCTAAACCTGCCAATCCTAAGTATCAACTTATTCTTGCGATATATGGAATACTTTCCAGTGCAAGAATTGGAGGCGGTTTTGCTAAGGAGTTTGATACAGGCGCCGACAGTGTTATAGAACAATTAAAGAAGCACCCACTTTATAGAATGAGGGATAAAAGAGCAATACTTACTAAAGGTAAAAAGAAGAATTTAATTTAAATTAAATTTAAAATATGCAAAAACCAGATGATGCGACAATGCTTAGGCTTAAAAATTTAGCTTACGTAGGAAATGCAGTTTTTAAAAACGCTAGTGATGTTACTGGTCAGAATGATTTTTTCCTAGCAATGCAGGCTTTGCTTGATTTTGAAAAGGGAATTAATGATTTAGAGCTTGATTTTGAAACTGCTGAAGGTATGAAAAATCTTATAAAGTACTTGAAAATTAAAATTGAAAGAAGAATGAAGGAACGACTTTAAGAAGTTTAAAAAGAATCTCCAAACTTAAAACTGATTACAGTACATATTAAACATAGTTTATAGCAACAAAAGTTATTGACTACAAAGATGCGTATCTATCACTAAAACTTGTACAAGTTTCAATGTCACCAGGCATTGATTTTATAGAAGTGGCTCGCATAGTCGATAAAATCCTTTCCAAACTTGACTTTACTTTAAGTTCTAACGAACTTCCACTTGTAGTTTGTGTTGCAGACTTTAGAAATATAAAGGTTAATCAAAGTTTAATAAATCAAATTGTCCGATTGACTGAATCATTAACAATTGAAGATGATGATATAGCTAATTTAGAATATATGAGCAAGTATAAAGGAGGCTTTTTAGCATATGTTATTGCCGATGACAGCCTTGAGGATTTGAAACTGAAAGCACATTCTAATCAGAATGATTTAAAATACCAGTTTTTATTAAAAGTATTCGATCTTCTTTCTGCAATGAAAGTAGGTGGTGGTTTTGCAAAAGATCTGCTCGAAGTAAAGTCTTTATTAAAAAATCATCCTCTTTATAAACTTAGAAACAACGAGACTACTTTAGCAGCAAATCCTCAGTCAAAGCTAAAATACTGAGTTCTTAATGCAGACTTCAAATGCACCACCTTGCCCTGTAAAGTATCCAGCTTGTTTAAATTCCTCAACAAATTTATTTTGTTTAAGTAGTTTTTGAACTAATGGTTTTACAATTCGCCCTTTCCCTGTGATTACAAGAACTTTGGAAAAGCCAAAGTTGTATGAATCTTCCAAAAAATCAAAAAGAAGCTTTTCTATATCAAAATGTGTTAGCTCTCCAAACTCGTGATAATCAAGTTTATCCTGAAACTGCAGGTTTTCTAGTTCAAATTGAGTCTTACTCTTAGTCTTCATCATAAAGTGTATTTGGCTCGCCCACATATTTATCGGTGTTGGCCAGCTCATCTATTTTATCAGCAAGATCTACAAGCTCTTGAGGTACTGTGTCCTCTAAACCATAAAGTTTAATTGATTTAAATTCGTCATCTAGCCGTAACGAAATAGTTGTAGAAGGCAAATCAGTTATATAAGGATCAACATATTCATCATCAAGATCAAAAAAATCAACGTCTTCAAACTCGCGAATTATTTTTGTTACATTGGCTTCAGGTATTGAATAGCTTTCGTTTTTTCCAGGGCTTTGCACAAAATTTCTACCTTCAAAGATTACTTCACCCGCTTCTGTTATAGTAACAGTGTAATCCGGACAGAAACCAAAACACGCTTGTCTATCTAGTGTTATTTCAGCCTTGTCGTAATTAGAATATTCAGAATTATCTCCAACGGAAAAATTTATGTCTGAATCAAAATCTGAATTAAATAACATCGTTGCAGCAAGAACGCAGCAACTTATAATGCAACAAAGAACAATAAAAACTACAACAAAAAATGCTAATCCTTTTGAATTTTTTTCCATAATTTCTTGTTAATGGTTAATAGTTAATAGCTGATAGCTGATAGCTGATAGCTGAATTAAGCATAGCTGATAAACACTCAGTTTTCAACTTGCCCCATGCTATAATTCATTTATGTCGATCCCTAAACATCTTAATTTAAAAAATATATATAGGCTTTACATAATAATAACTTTCGTACTAATGTTTATTTTGTCTATAGTTGTAAGTACTATACGAGTTGATGCGTTACTATCCTCAAGTAATAATGCCGTAACTAATTATCCACAAATAGTTTTAAGAGCTTCTGAATTTAAAACTCAAAAGCAAATTAAACAGATAAACATAACTAATTATAAAAGTTGTGACGGCAATTGGATTGATAGTGAAAAGACCGGCAGAGTGAACCTAGAAGTAACTTCTTTAAATCAGTGGGCAACAAATTCAAATCCTACAATTATTTCGGAGAGCATCCAAAATCAAAATAAGGTAATTATTGGACATAACTATTGTCTTAATGGCAGTTGCAATTCACCCGGAACTGAGTTTTCCAGAATCATTAATCTTTCCGAAGGTGAACCTGTAAAGGTCTGCATTAACCAAAATGAGTTTAACGGAAAAGTCTATGTGGCAAAATCTTTTTCAGAATATGATACTTACATTATGAGCGATTGGCTTAAACAGCCGAGCGTAACATTGTTTACTTCTTATGGTAATTGTAAGGATGCAGCATGCTCAGCAAGTGATAGAAGGTGGGTGATAGGAGCGGTTGAGGCGAAGAGGTAGATAGATTATAAAAAACCTTCATTCTAGATCCTGTGTCATTCCGAGGGAAATCGAGGAATACACTGGAAAATTTGTATTTGAGTACAATGTTAATTCTAAATATTGAGCATATAATTAATGATGCGAGAATATAAATTTTTTGTATACATACTTTTATGTGCAGATAATACCTACTATATAGGCGTAACTAATAATTTAGATAGAAGAATTAGCGAGCATAACTCTGGTGAAGTTGAAGGTTTTACAAGTTCAAGACTTCCGGTTCACTTACTTAAGTCATTCGGATTTAATGATATACGTTTAGCTATTGCATTTGAAAAACAAATTAAGAACTGGAGCAGAAAAAAGAAAGAAGCGTTAATTAATGAAGAATGGAATATTATCAGTAAGTTAGCAAAAAGGAGAACACCTAATAAGCCACGTTCTTAGTATGTCTCCCTCGATTTCCCTCGGGATGACATAATCTACTTAATCTTCAGCGTTAGACGCTTGATATGCATAGTGATCTAGTTCCAAGTTTGAAACGTCAATTTTTAAATCTTTTAGAATTGTAAGTTGATTGTTTATGGAAGTTTCTAGTTGTGTCATGTAGATATTTTACAATAAACTAAACGCAAGTGATGAGTTATTATCTAGATTAATTCAACCTTATTATCATGAACAAATAACCCTTGTTCGTCGGTTATTGTATAAGTTCTTATCCCCTTCGCCTCAAATAGATCCTTTATATTTCGTAGCCCCGCTTGAAATTCTTCGTTTTTCCAATGTGGAATTGGAGCAAAGTCTATAACGCCTAAACCTTCATCTACTTTCTCTGGTGCCCTTTCAGGATGGTCTAACTCTTTATATGTATCAATTTCTTTATATGCAAAAATAGCTCCAGCAGATTCACCTCCGTACACAATCTTATCTTCAGCAATCAAATCTTTAATAATTTCACGACTGTTAGTTTTTTCCATCCAATAAGAGAGAATATAAGCGGTCCCACCGCTAACAAAAATAAAATCATAGTTACCTAAAAATTCCTTAAAGTTAAAGTTTGGATCAATTCTGTATGCTCTTTCAAAGTCAAATTCTTGAAAATTAGGAAAGATTTTTTGCCACTTCTTTTCGCCTTCAATCATCCATGAAGATTTATAGGGCTTATAGTTACCAGGAGTATTGATGTACAAAAATTTTACTTCTTCTAACGGTTTATTAATGAAAGTCTTAAGTTTTTCTATATGTTTTGAACTTAGGTTTTGAGAAAAGAGGGCTAATTTCATAAAGTCATTTTACAATAAAAATATGCGTCACTCGAAGAGATTCTTGTGTCATTCCGAGGGAAATCGAGGAATAGACATTAGTAATTAATCTTCAACATTAAAACTCTGACCATCAAACAATTCAATAAACTGAATGTTTTGTTTTTCTAAAACCAATTTAGGAACCACAAAAGATGTGCCTCCTTGTGCTTTTAAAACTGCATCGTGAACGGGAAATGCTTTTTTAGGATTAACTTGTAGAGCATAATCTATTGCGTCAGATATCTTTACCCATGGACCTGCAACTGGCAGCGCCAACAAGTCTACCTGTTTTTCTGGAATTGTAAAAGCATCTCCAGGATAAAAAAGTTTATTATCAATAAAAAATCCTATGTTTGTAGATTGAGGAATTGTTGAATGAATTTGAGCGTGGAGTTCACCATAAGCTTCAATTGATACGTTACTAAAAGTTTTAGAATCACCATTTTTAAAAACTGTTGCTTGAATGTTTTCAACTTTAAGAAGATCCGAAACTACTTGTGTTGTATAAACAACGGCATTTGGATTATTTTTAAGAACAATTTTTAAAGATTCAATGTGCAAATGGTCAGAGTGTTCGTGAGTAATTAGGACTAGATCAATGTTTTCTAAGGCATTTTGAGCATCAGAATAAATTCCAGGGTCAGTTAAAATCCGAAGCCCTTTGACTTCGATTAATAAACAGCAGTGAGAGAGTTTGGTTATGGTCATTAATTTGATCTTAAAGCTTTATTCCAGCTTTATCCGATTTAATAATCAAGTAATTAATAAACGACGAACTAGAAACAAGAAAGAAACGTGCATCTTCAAACTCTAACTTATCTTTGTCTAATAGTGAATGACGTATGCCTCCTTCCTCATTAGTGTAACCATATAATTTTTTAAATGACTCTTTAAGTGCTGGGTGAATCTCAACCTTTCCTGACTTTTCAATAATGTTGAGTGCATCTCCTAGAGTAGCTTTGACATTATTTGAAATTTTTTTACAGATAGCTTCAACAGCACTTATAGATTCCTTAATTGAGTTACGATAGTCTGGTACATTTTTATCTGAAATTTTATCAAGAGCATTTCTTAAATGAGAAGATACGTAATTAGGTGAGCTATCAATTGCACTTTCAATCTCTTCTATTTCTTCTTTGGAAGTAATTTCCACAATACTTTCATCAACTATCCTGTAAGCAGATAATTCCCTTTCTAAAACATTATTGCAATCATTAATGAATGTATTTACATTGTAGCCAGGATAGCGTTTTATTGTAAATTCAATAAAGTCATACGCTTCATACCATTCAAACGAAAAATAATCAGCTCTTATTCCACTATATGTATTTTTTGTATAAAGCTCTAATGTATCTAAAGGCCTCTTAAAAAAGCCAATCCAGAGAGCCTTAAAATAAGAATGCATTCTTTCATCATAACTTAACCATTCTTCTTTTCTTAACTCCTCCCAGATATAAAGTGATAAAACATTCCATAAGCCCACCTTTAAATCATCATCCATCGATTCTTTTTGAATTATTTGCTTTGGTTCCTTTATCCCTAATCTTTGCGAAAATATTACCATGAATTTACTTTAAGAATTTAACTTAACAATTATACCTCTTTGTGCAAAAATCTTGCCGACAAAATTTGTATTATTACATTAAGTTTTAGGATTATGTTGAAAGAGGAAAGTTTAACCTTTAAGCGCCTCTTTCGAGGCGCTTTTTTAGATTACTTCTGCTAAATGCAAAAGGTATACAAAAAGACCTGTTGGGATTATAAACAATGCCCAACCTAGTCCAAGGCCAACTGGTGAACCCCAGCTGAACCAGGAACCCCATGCTTTCCATGGTAGATCTTCCCATTTTTTATTTTCTGTGTTTTCCATTTTAAGAAAATAACAAGTAAGTAAAATATACTTGTTCTTCTGTGTTGGCCCTTCTTATGCTGCCTCAAGGTTAAAGACAAAGAGTTTTAATCCAACAAAACAATTATAAGCCAAACTATGCGTTTGCGCTACATAGTTTTTAGCTAATGGATTTAGTAAAATTGAGTATGACAATAAAGTTCATTTACTTTGATGTTGGAGGTGTTGTAATTAAAGATTTTTCCAAAACTAATAAATGGGATCAAATGCTTTCCGATCTTAATATTTCAGGCGCTAAAAAAGAAGAATTTGAAAAGCTATTTACACCTTTTGAATCTGAAGCATGTATTGGTAGAAATATTCAAGAGTTTGTTGAAATTGCTTCCAAAGAGCTAGGAATTACTTTTCCAAAAGACTACGCTTTTTTGAATGATTTTGTAAATAGATTTGAAACCAATGAAAGCTTATGGCCAATAATTAAAAAGATACAAGAAAAATCCAAGATTGGACTACTTACAAACATGTATCCCGAAATGCTTGGATTAATTTACGAAAGAGATCTTATGCCTGCAATCGACTTTGACGTGATAATTGATTCAAGTATTATTAAATTTAGAAAACCACAAGATGAAATTTTTAAAATTGCTGAAGATTTAGCCAAGTGTAATCCTTCAGAAATATTATTTATTGAAAATAGTCAGATGCATATTGATGCAGCAAAACTGCGCGGTTGGCAAACTCTACTTTATGATCCCGCTGATGTAAACACCTCCAATAAAAAGCTCCAAGAAATTATTTAGTTTCATTCCTTAGATACTCTATTACTTTATCAATCATTGCATTTAACATTGTAATTTCGTCTTCAGTTGTAGGTTTACCATTAAGATAGTTAAATCTGTAACTAGTAAACTTATCTATTTCCTCACAAAGAAATTCATCCGCCACTATACCTCTTCGTTTCATCAAACATAACTGAGTCATTACCAATCCTATATTATTTCCTCGGCATTTTAGTTTTGTATAATCAATACCAGTATCCTGTGGATTACTTTCAAGAGTATGTGTATCAATTGGTGGTATATAATCACTATATTCAACTTGAAAATTACCAAACCATTGCAGATAAAATTCAGCAGTTTGCTCTGGTCTTTTAGTTTCATAACTTTGAAGAATTCTTAAATCATCCATGATCTAATTTTACTACTCAAAGTCAAGTTTAAGTTTTGAACTTATACTGCATGTATGAAGGTATTTCTGAGCCTACTTCTTCTTTTTCTTAGCTCCATCAAGTTTTAAAGTATTAGACTCATCTCTATGAACACCTGTAGACCCAACATGCTTATCACCAATTTGATCTCCATTTTTTATAATGTAGACAATTGCCATTCCGTGCCCACGCCCAAGTTCAAATTCATCTTTGAGCCAGTTTAGAATTTCACCTGCCTTTGTGTTTTTATCAAAGCCTTTCTTTTTTGCTAGGGCAATTAGCTCATTTGGAGTTTTGCCAGTTTTGGCTTCTATATTGTCTAAATATGCTTGAAATGACATAATTCGTTTTAAAAGTTAATACAATTTATCTTGTCCGATTCTTTTTAAATTTGCATCCAAACTATACTTTACAATCTCTTTAATCAAATCATAAGGAATTGGATCTTTAAGTTGAAACTGCATTGTGCCCTTGCCTTTTATATACGGTTTTACTTTCTCTTCAATGTCTTTAGGAAATGATGGAATTGGATATATCCCAATGTGATTTTTAAAACCTGCTAAATAAATTACATATTTACCATTTAATTTAAAAACTGCTACTCCATAACTTATCGATTCCACCGTTTCTTTGGGCAACTGATTTATAATCAATTTACGAATTTTTTGGAATTCTTTTTTTGTATTTTCAGGTAAGGAATTTTTATATTCATCAACAGTTTTAAAAGCCATGATAAATTATTAAAAAATTAAATTTAAAATTGATCAAAAATAGCCGTATTTTATCCATAATTACATTGTACATTAACTTTATTGAATAAGAAATTTTACAGTGTTAAAATCGCAGTATATTTTTTACCTGAATGCTTGTGGAAAGCAATGAGAATTTTTCCCAGATTATCAATCAGACGTCACCGTATGTTGTGGAACAATACGGAAGTTTAATAGAAAAAATGAATGAAATTGATCCAACGGTCAGTAAGCATTTTGTTTTTATAATTGGATACGCAGATGATAATGCTGAGTTACTTAATTTGAGAGAAAAACAATACGATATTCCAACATACTTAGACTTATCTGTACTTAAACTGACTAGTTTTATTAATGAACAAATTGAAGGACTAAGCTCAGAGCATCTCACAAAAATTGGGCAAGCAGTTTCTTTAGCAAACTTACTTGCAGAACGTCAGAAGGAATCGTTGCTTTTAGCTCAAAATGGAATGGGTACAATTTTAAACATTATAGACAGTAGTAAAGGCGATAGAAAAGAAAGCTAAAAAAGTTTAAACAGGTTATAATTAAATGCACTTAGGAGAGGTGCAAGAGTGGTTGAATTGGCAGTCCTGGAAAGACTGTGTACTCCCTGGAGTACCGCAGGTTCGAATCCTGTCCTCTCCGATTAAACTAGGCCATAATAAATATTCCTTTTCCTTCTAATAAAGAAAATCTGATAAAATAATCATCATGACTAAAAAAAGTATTTCAGGTGGCACTGTCCATAAACTTTCTCCAGATTTAAAAGAAGCTTTAGCTTCTGATCCCAAAGCTTTAGAAGCATGGGAAAGTCTTACTCCACTTGCACGTAACGAATGGATTTGTTGGGTTATGTTTGTAAAAAAAGAAGAAACCAGAAAAGAACATGTTAAAAGAGTTGTATCTGAATTAAAAGAAGGCAAGCGAAGACCTTGTTGCTGGTTAGGTTGCATTCATCGAACAGATAAAAAAATAAGCCCATCAGTTCAATCAGTTTTGAACAAAAGATCCAAATAGAGTTGCTTCAAAATTTCAACTTGTACACCTAGGCACACATTTATATAAATCAACTTACTTATTATCATCCCCGAAATGGACATGCCTACTGAACCAAATCCAGATACACAAACGAAAACAGAAAAAGAGAATGCAATTGCAAACTTGGTAATTGAATATTTTAATAATTTTTGCAGAAGTGAAGAAAGGTTTAATTTTGCTTTAAATATTACAAAGGCTAGTAATGAGAAACCTTTTCCACTACGGTTTGAAGTTCGCGAAATCTTTTATCCGATGTTTCTGATTGAATACGCAGAATTAGTCAAAAACATAAGTGGTAATAGTATTTTGGGAGTTAATGATGAATTCCCAATTTTGAAAAGTTCAACAAGTAAGCATCATAACTACAAAATAATATTTACTGTCGACCTGAAATGGGTTACAGAATTACCTCCTTTTTCATTCTGATATAATATATTACAAATTTGTATAGCTATTACTTTAATCTTAAACTTATACTTAAACTCGTATGTATCCACTTTTTGGTAAATTTACAGCTAAACCGGAAAATAGACAAAAACTTTATTTAATCCTAAAAGAAAGTGCTAAGAGGCTTGAAGCTGAAGTAGAGGGTTGCATTTTTTACAAAGTCTATCTTGATAAAAATGATTCTGAAGCTATCTGGATTTTTGAACTTTGGGAAGACAAAAAATTCCACGATGATTCACTTAAACTTGAAAATGTCATTAATGTAATAAAAGATGCAAAGCCTTTAATTACAGAAATAAATCATATTGATTTAAAAATATAAAATGAGTATAACTCATACAAAAACTTTAACCAATGGCGACAAAATTGACATTTTTAAATTAATTCAACTTCTTAAAAGTAGGCCAGTAGTTACAAAAAGTATTGATGAGCTGCCTATTCCCAACAAAAGTAAAAAAACGGGGTTTTCCCAAAAGCGATTAAAAGTAGCCGATATATCTTTCCCAATAATTATAGATAAAGATAATAATATTATTGATGGAAGACATAGATTAGCAAAGTTAGTGAAGCAAGGTGAAGAAAAAATAAAAGTGATTATTGCAACAGATTTTGATCTAAAAAGCTGCGCAATCGTTAGTGGTAGCAAGCTGACTGATTATTCTGAAATTTAATAGTTTTCTTTTTATAGTGTACTTCGGCCATGTTATAGGTTTACTTGAAATTGATGGCTATGCTCACCTAATCTTTATAGAACCTAGCTTATGCTACTTTTAAACAACTTGCCTTAAATACAACAAGTATATCTTTTAATTTTACTCTAAAGCTTTAACTCAACAAGTTTGTATTTTCATTTTGAGAAAAAATGACAATGTATTAGAATTTAGTATGCTCAATTCGCTGACTTCAACTACCGAAGCTCAGAAATTTATCTTCAAAGTCTTTACTTTTTATTCTTTATACCCTATGAGGAAAGTACCACTCAAAGCGTTTGGCGTTTTTGCCTTGACGCTGGTTCTTACTTTGTCTGGTTTTTCAATGTTTCTAAGTAGCGTACATGCTACGCCGCTTTCAACGTTACAAGAAGATTTTGTAGACTTGGACGACTGGACAAACCTTCACGATAACCTTTATAGTTCTTCCATAAGCTCTGGTGAATTACTCTTTGCAAACATTCATAGTTTAGGTGTTGGAAAATTAGAATCTGAGTACGTAGAAGTTTCTAATTTACCCCATACTTTAACTTACAGAACAAAAACTCAAGGTGCAAAATTTGTAAGAATTCAAGTAAAAGGGTTTGATTCTGATTTTGAACCAACTGAAGAATTTACCTGTACTGAAGAAAATCTGGAAGGAACAGTTGCGTACGATGAATATGAATGTCCGGTTACACTGTCTGAAGAGAACATAAATACTAGATATGTAAAAGTTACTATTATGTTTAAAGCTAAAGTTCCTGGAGGGAAAACATGGTTTGATTATATTTATTTAGACGAAGATACAGTTACTGCAAAGACGTGGCAAGAATTAGGTTCAGGATCAGCTTCATCAAACGGAATTTCTAATACTTCAACTGCATCAGAATTGTGGGGCTTGGAATATGATTCCAATGATAATCCTGTTGTAGGCTGGATAGATACGGATACAGGTGTAAGCCATGTTCAAAAATTTAACGGTACTAGTTGGGATGAGCTTGGAGACCCAGGAGATCAAGGTGGATATCTTGCGTTTGACTCAAATGATGATTTATATGTAACCTGGTGGGCTCAACAATCTGGCGGTGATAACGAAATCTATGTTAAAAAGTTTGATGGAACAGATTGGGTTGATGTTGGTTCAGGTTCTGGATCAGGTGGAGGAATTAGTAATAATTCAACTGATTCAGTTGGCCCAAGAATGGTTATAGACTCGAACGATAATATTTATGTAATCTGGCATGATGCAGATTCAGGGGATTATGAAATTTATGTAAAAAAATTTAACGGCACAAATTGGGTAGATGCTGGTACTAACTCTTCTTCAAGCGGAGGAATTAGCAATAACGGTGGACACTCTTTCATAACTGATATAGAGCTAATGGCTGATGGTGTAACACCAGTAGCCGCATGGCAAGATCAATCAGGTGGAGGTAATAATGTTTATATGAAAAAATTTAATGGCACAAGCTGGATTGAACTTTACTCAGGCTCTGCCTCAAGTGGTGGGGTTACAGGCAGTAATCAAGCCGGCTTTAGATCAATGGCTATTGACTTAACTGACAATATTTACATAACATGGATTGATTACAAATCTCAAGGATCTAATGAAGATATTTACGTAAAAAGATTTGATGGCAGTAATTGGTATGAAGTTGGTACTGGTTCGGCATCAAGCTCTGGAATTGGAAATACAGGAACCACATGGGGACATGTTGATATAAATCTAGACGAAAATGGACTTCCATATGTTGCCTGGGCTGAAACAAATGGTGGTGACTTTGAAACATTTGTAAAGAGATTTGACGGAACAAGTTGGGTTAGTATTGCAGGTTCTGGAACTGGAACGGGTATTAGTAATACTTCTGCAAGATCTTCCTCACCAAGGGTTAGGATATCATCAACGGGTGTCCCTCTGGTTGCATGGATTGATGCTACACCTGGAAATGATGAAATTTTTGTAAAGTGGTATAAGTAATTTGGTATCAAGAGCGGCTCAGAAAAAATTTCTGAGCCGCTTAAATAATTGTTTAAGCAGCTTTTTTAGCACTAAAAGATAAATAACCCACTCCTTTATATAATTTAACAATACTGCCCCAGAATTTCTTGACTAATGTTGTTCCAGAAGTGCCATAATAATGATTAAGTGGTTCATCAAGTGCGCCTTGATTTAAAAGATCCTGAACCATAGGCATTAATGGTCCCATATACGGCGTAAGTTCGTTAACTTGTACATCAGTAAATCCTCCACTAACAAGTAATTCTTCCAGTTTTTCTGGCGCAATAAACCCTGGAGAAGCAAAGCCTTTTTTCATTAAAACTTTGCCCCAAAATGGTACGTTTGAAAGGTAGGGGTTTGTTCCAGCGAAAACTCCACCGGGAAGCAATGTCAATCTTGCGTTTTCAATAACTCTAGGAACATTTGTGTGCAAAAGCATCTCTTGCGCCAAAACTACATGTGCAGGTCCTAAATCAGGGTTGAAACCTTCAACACTTCCTCTTAAATATCTAATGTTACTCCTTAGTGTTATCTCAGGATCCTCAATCATCTTAGCTGCAATCTCGTTCCCTCTTGCAAGTTGTTTTGGTGAGATATCTATACCTATAAATTGACAATTAGAATAAAGGAGAGCTCCAGCTCTCTCTGCTCCACCTGCACCACATCCAAAACCCTGTATAATCATTCCATCTTGCATGCCTGAAATTTCAAATAGGTGCTTAGTTGCAGCATACTGTGCTTCTGCAGGTGTAGAATAATTTCTAAAAAAAAGTCCTACATGACTACCTGTGCAATACTCTAGCGGAACTATAACATTGCCTTCCTGTACTATTTTTTCTCTGCCAACTCCCCAAGCTGCAAGCCAAAAATCTGCAGTTGCTTCATACACTGCGGCTACATTGCCTGTAAATATTCCATTGGCTAAATTCATTAATAAGGGCTTATTGTTTTCAGGAATATCAGTTGCTAACTCTATCTGATAGCTTATCTTTTTTAGCTTTTCTGTTGGGTTTGGATCTTCAAAAAATTCAGAATCCAAGTTTGTTTGATCACTCATATTATTTTTGTTAAAAATTAAAATCTTTTAGCTTGCTAATTAGGATGTTAGACACGTGAATAAAACTTCTACTAATAGAAGTCATTTATATTTAAATATTTGAAAAAATTAATAAAGACCTTGTTTTGAACGGGAATGGGTGTACTTTTACTTAAATTTTTGCTTCCGTCGGTTGACATTGGATAGACAAAAATTAAATTTATTCGATTCTATCATTTTAATATCTTTTTACAAGGACTACTCATTAATATTTTCAAAAGAACTTGTTTTAACATAAGTAATTTACTAAAAATTCGCTATTAATATTTTGTCGATAATTGTCGGAAGACTGAATATAAACCATATCTACTCAATCTAAACTTTACACCAGAAAAATTCAATCTATTTTCAGCAATAATGTATACTGTAATTGTAGTCATTAAACCTTATAACTATGAAATTAAATGCTGTAGGTGTAACATCAAAAAACATTAGTAAATCAGTTGAATTTTACAAAACTTTAGGTCTTAAATTTCCCGAATTTAAAAAAGATGATCAGCACGTTGAATCAATTTCAGAAAGCGGCTCAATAAAATTAATGATAGATAGCCCTAGCCTTATTTTTGATATAATTGGACAAACACCAGCTCCATCTAATCACTCCGCTTTTGCAATCGAATATAAAGATGCAAACGAAGTTAATAAAATTATTAAAAATTTAAAAGAAAAAGGATTTGAAGTTTTCAAGGAGCCTTGGGATGCATTTTGGGGACAACGGTACGCAATAGTTAAAGATCCTGGTGGATATTTAGTTGATTTATATGCTTATCAAAAATAGCCAATATGTCAAACCCCAATAAAGATTTAGACTATACATTTGAAAAACAATCACTTTATGACTTTTCTAACACCTTCGATCACCTTGTAGGAGAAAATACTGTTGAATTTATAAAAAAGTCTCTGGCCGAAATATCAGACGATCATCAAAGAGTTGTTGATTTGGGAGCAGGAGAAGGCGTTCTGTTAAGGCAAATGCAAAATGAATTGGAAAGAACCGGAATGTCAAATATTGAATTTGAAAACGTATCACTTAGAGAAATGCGCAAGGATGCGCAAATAGCTTCAGATACGCACTGGAATATAAAATATACCCTGCAAGATGTGAATGAATGGCTAGCAAAACAACCAAATCAAAGTATTGATGTAATAAACACGTCACATTTACTTGAGCATTTAGAAAATCCCTTACACTCAATTATTATAATGCTAACAAAATTAAAGAACGGAGGAGTTTTATTTTGCACTGCTGAATTTATGACAAATGGTGTTTCAGATAGTGACTTAAAAGAACTATTTAAAGGACTTGAATATGCAAACTTTCAGATCAATTCGAAAAAAACAGCTAATGGCTGGGCCTTTGTTATTAAAAAATGATCATGTACTTATCATTGCTGGATGCTATAACTCCAATTAATCTTAAAGACGAAAAGGTAAAGTTTTTTAAAAATAACTTCAACTATAACCCTGCTTTTGAATATAAATGGGAAAAAATTCAATTTGAACGTAATAAGTATAAAAATCCTTTTAAGCAAGGTTTAATTTATGCGGTTTTGGATCAGAATACAAATTTAATTATTGAAAATGCCAAAAGCTACTTTGGGGTTGATATAAATAAGTATAAGAAAAAAGCGCAGGAGATTATAAAAAATACTGGATTAACTTATCTAAATCAAAATGTTGAAGACCTAGCCAATGAATTTGAAAAAGCTTTCAATTACTTTGATTTGCAAGAATATAAAGTGGAAATTGCTGATTTGCATGGATTTAATTGTAGACCTAAGACAATTACAAAAATAATGCAGATTTCTAAATATGCTAATTTAGATTTGGCTTCAATTTCTGGAACAATTAAGCACGAAATGGTTCATGTTCTAAGACACGAAAATAAAATTTTTAATAACCTAAAAAAATCGCATGACTATTTATCCACAGAGGAAGGATTAGCTTCGTTTTTGCAGGATAAATCAGCAGATAGCGGGCTATCACTATTTCAACATGCAGCTGAATATTTAGCAACAGAGATCGCGCTTGAAGGTTCTTTTATAGATATTTTTAATTTTTTCCTGCAAGCTGGATTCACCAAAGACCTTGCCTGGAAAAGAGCAACTAGGCATAAATTTGGATTTAAGGATACTTCTAAACCTGGTGATATTATCAAACCTGCAATGTACTTTTACTTTGAGAATGAGATAAAAAAACTAAATATAGATGAAATATTACGATTATTTATAGGAAAAATTTCAATAGATGATTTGAAATATTACCCTGAATATAAAGGCAGGTTTGAGAAGGAAAAATTAATTGAATTTTTTAGTTTAATGATATAGCAGTAAATGATTTTTAAGAATTAATTAATTTTTCAGCTGTTAATTTGTTATTAGTAATTAGTCAATTTGACATTGTACGAAGAACTTCATGCTTGCATTTATCCAAATTATCTTATAAACTTACACATAGAAGTCCCTACCAGGGAATTAATGGTTTTATATTTTATTAGTTATTATTTAAGAATATATGGCTGAAGCAGCAACACCTTCTCCAAGTAAAACATCTATAGGAATAGATGAAAATCTAGCAGGAGTATTAGCATACTTCTTTGCTCCACTATCAAGTATTTTGCTTATAGTAATGGAGAAAAACAGCAAGTCTGTTAAATTTCACGCATACCAATCACTTGGTCTTGTAGTAGCATGGTTTGTAATAACATTTGGATACTCATTTTCATGGTTTCTTCCAGACTTTTTGTCTTTATTAGTATCTTGCGCATTATCATTACTAGGTCTTGCTACATTCGCTTTGTGGATTTTCTTAATGTGGAAAGCTTACAACAATGAAATGTATAAACTTCCTGTAATTGGAGATTTTGCTGAAAAACAAGCAAATAAGTAAGGTTACTGTAAGAGAAATTTGACAGAATTTAAGAAGCTCGAGGAAATCCTCGAGCTTCTTCACCCTATTTTGAAAATGCTAGACTTAACTGCAATTAAAATGCATGGTTTGCCACTTAAGCATAACAAGTTCTAAGTGGAATCTTTGACTCTGCATTTTCGCCCTAAAGAAAAATATATTAATTAACTGAATCGATATGACAATATTATTAGGCGCAGTAGGAGCTACAATCATTTTGATAGCATTTGTTGCATTACAATTACATAAGCTAAAACAATCAGACCTTAATTATCACCTATTAAATCTTATTGGTAGCATAATTCTAATAATGTACGATATTCTACTTGAAAGTCTGCCGTTCCTCACTCTAAATACTATATGGGGTATTTCAGCTCTTTTCGGCGTAATAAAAATAATAAAAACTTACAAAAATTTAAGCTTAAAAAATCATCTGAGTAGCAAAACAAGTTAGAATAGAATAGATTACTTTTTAAGTTTTTATATGACTACTCTTGTTGGAACTTTTGGTGCTTTTCTTATTTTAATTGCTTTTATTTTGAATCAGTTTCATATATGGAAAGATACTGATTTTAAGTATGACTTACTAAATTTTTTGGGGAGTCTATTGCTGGTAACTTATGCTTTACTTTTGAAAAGTTATCCTTTTATAATTCTAAACACTGTTTGGGGATTAATTTCGTTAAAAGACTTGATTACAAAGATAAAAAACTAAACTGTTCAGATAAGAGGGCTGGCAATAGCCAGCCCTCTTGTATAGCACTTACTCTACAACCGCAAAGTTAATTCTCTTAAATAATCTCCCTCTTATTTCTCTTAATTTTTCAATTATTGAATAATAGGCAGGGAACGCTAAGATAACCAATATAACGCTTGAAATCAAACCAAAAATTATACTAAATGCTAGACTTTCCCAGAATGGTTCGGATAAAGCAAGCGGTAGTAATCCTACAATAGTAGTTGAAGATGTAGTAGCAATTGCTCTAAATCTGGATCTAACAGCTCCTGAAATTGATTCCCTGATACCTTTCCCTTCCTTTCTTGCTTGATTTGCAAAATCCATTAGAACAATTGTATTGTTTACAACTATTCCTGCAAGACCTATTACTCCAATCATTACAAAGAAGCTTAGTGGATTGTTGGTTATAAACAAACCTGGGAATAATCCAGGGAATGTTAATGGAATAGCAAACATTACAAGCATAGGCTGTGAAAATGAGTTAAACTGAATCACTAACAGTACATATAAAAGAATCATTGTCGCGCCAAATGCAAAGATTGCTCCATAAAAAGATTCAAGGTTTTCACTTTCCTGACCTTTGTCAAACTCAATGGAATCATCAGTTAAGTCAAGACTTGTTAATTTACCATTATCGTATTCATTTTTTATTCTATTTTCAATATCCAGAACTATTCTCGTATCTGTAGTATTTGAAAGCTTTGCCTTAACTTGAGCAAATCTTCTTCCATTGTTTTTTGATACTGTATCTAAATCAGTTACAAGAACTTCAGTAATATCTGTATCTGTAAAATCCGTATTTTTTAAGTACATTTCAAATTCTGAAGTTGCATTTTCTAAAATTAACTGACTATCTGAATATACTTGCATAAAAAACTGATAGTCTTCTTCTGGTGGGCCAACACTGCTTGATGCAGGCTTAATCTGAGCATCTTTGAAGTCACCAAACTCATCTTTGAGTTTTTCTGTCATTTGCTTTGAAGTTATATCCCTTTCATCAATTGGTGTTAATTCAATTGTAAGAAAAGCGCTGCTTTCGTTACCTTCAAAATATACAGCAGATTCAATATTTTCTTCACCAATTACTTTCACTGCTTTCTCTTCAATAGATTTTGCAATTGCTTCTGCTGAATCTATTTCAGTACCAGGATAATAATTAATTGCAATATTTAGTTGTTCAGAATCTTTCACTTCTGGAAAAATATTAAATTCAAGTTTAGATGAAAAGCTAGCTCCTAAAACAACTAGCACTAATCCTAAAATTGCAATTGCGATTGTAAGCACTTTTTTCCCAAGATAAAAGTAAATCAGTTTATAAATCTGATCTCCCAACTTTTCTATAAGTCTTCCTGGTCCAAATGCAATACTATCTATAACCTTTGAAATACCCTTGTATTTCTTGCCTTCGTTTCTTTTTAAAATAATACCAGATAAAAATGGCATTATTGTAAGAGCTGTTATCAAAGAATAAAACAAGGTTAATATAACAGTGACAGGAATTAAATAAATAAACTCTCCCAAAATACCGCTAATAAATAGCATAGGCATAAATGCAAGAACTATAGCAATTGTTCCCGAAATATCTGCAGGCCCCACCTCACTGATGGCCTCTCTTATGGCATCCGTTCTTCTTTTCCCATCTCGAAGTTTTTTCTCTATTGCCTCAATCACAACCGTACCATCGTCTACCAAAAGACCCAGAACAAGTATCAATGCAAATAACGTGATTACATTTAGTGTATTTCCCGTTAGGTACAAAGTAATGAAGGTTAAAGACATTACAGTTGGTATAAAAATAGCAGTAACTATAGAAGTTCTCCAGCTAATAAATATGAATGCAACAATAATAACAGCTAGAATTCCTTCAAGTGCATTTTGTTCCAAAGAAGAAATTTGGTCTTTAACGGATCCAGCAAAATCTCCTCCGTATGAAACATTATAGCCATCTAGCTTACCTTGTTCTTTTAAATCATTAATTTTGTGTTGTATTGCATCTGACAATTCAATCACTCCTACATTTTCATTTTTTCTAACAACTCCTATGCTTACTGCAGGCTCAAAAATTACTTTACCTTCTTCATTTTTATAAGCAATTCTTTGGAAACTTGATTTAAAATCAAAAGTTTCTCCATTAGAATTGGTTTCTTGTGTTATTTGCTCAATAACTTCAGCAGATAAGACTTCTGGCAACTTCTCAATTTCTTTAACAATTTCGGCTGCTTTCACCTGCTGTTCTTGTATCAAGACACCGTTTGCCGAGCTCACTGTAAAAACCATATCATTCTTTCCATCAACTGAACTTGCATTGATTGATTGATAGTTCAACTCTATATTTGCAGGCAGTTTTAGAGAACTCTGGAGTTCGTTTTTTGCAAGTTTAATACCTTCCTCTGAAGTTAAATCAGATGAAAATGTTACAAAAAAGTAAACTCCATTTTCAGTGGTTGTTGAGCTTACTTCTTCAACTTCTGATAAATTTGCAAGCGCGAGCTCTACAGGTCTTGTAATCAATTGATCGTTTTGGTCTGGAGTTTCAACAAAACTTCTAGTTGAAATTACACCCGCTGGAAACTGAACAGATGGAAAGCCATCTCTTTGTAGAAAAACTTGATAGGACAAAAGTCCAAATATCAAAATCCCTACGAAAATAAGAAAAGTTGATCTTGCATTTTTGGCAAATGCAAGACTTGTATTTGCAATCATCGTTCGATAAGTGCCATACTCTTTCCTATTAGTCTTGTAATTAGACATAAAGAAATTGTAAAAAATAATGTAAAGAAAACCTTAAAATTTTAAAACTCTAAAAATTATAAGACAATTTAGAAGAATTAAGTTTTGATATAATCATTAATATTTTTAATTAAATTATCCAGTTGGTTTTCAAAAGATGAAACTTTAACCTTATTCTTGCCATTAAGAATTTTGCTTACAAATTCACCCTCCAAAAAAGTTACTAGATCCATTGCAGTTTTTTTCCCTTTTTCTGTGAGCTTAATTTTTTTAAATCTTCTATCTTCTTTTGATTCAATTGATGTTATTAAGCCTTTCTTTTCCAGGCTAAGAATAATTCTGCTCACCATTCCTTTACTTAATCCGCACCAGTTAGTTAACTGTGTTTGACTTGTATCAGGTTCCTTAAATAAACAAATAAGAATACTGAAACTTGTGTAATCAAGGCCAAATTTCTTTTTTACAAGTTCGTTTGCAAGCTTATCCATTGAATGAACAATGTTATGTAGTTTATGTGTAATAAAATCATGCATAGATAAATAGTTTACCAGTAAACTATTTGGTTGTAAATGGAAATTTCATTATGTTGGAAAGTTAAAAGGTCTAAATTTTAAAACGTTCTAGTCTTTAAGCCTTATAACAATAGAACAAATCACAATTCTAAAATCAAGAAATCTACATTAAATAAA
This sequence comes from uncultured Candidatus Saccharibacteria bacterium, assembly GCA_964607415.1. Lineage (GTDB taxonomy): Bacteria > Patescibacteriota > Dojkabacteria > J137 > J137 > CAZSKK01. The sequence continues at coordinate 323,607 of CAZSKK010000001.1, forward strand.
ATTTTTCTACTCAGAATATACAATGTTGTCAGTTAAGCACTTATAAGCAAGTAAAGTTCTGTCCAAAACTTCTGGAAAACACACCAATACTTTTACTAATATATTGAATTTTCAGTTTTTAACCTATAGTTGTAGAGTAGTTCTCAATTGTTGACAACATTTTGTCTTTCTTTTAGACTTGAAATAGATTCAAAAGAAGAAAAGCCTCGAAACTTTTACTGCCACTTTTTAATTCAAAAAAACTGACTATTTTTTTGAATTTACAAAATTTTCAAAGAAGAAATATAAAGGAAGACTCTGGTTATATTTTTTGCATAGAAATTGGTTCGCGTACTAAATTCTTGCTAAAAAATTCTTCCTGCAATAAATTCCATTAAAGTGAGTACGTTCTCTGTCATTATGCACGCATTTATAACTAACCTAAAGTTTTAGCTAAAAAAGCTATGTATTTTAGTTGTTAAAAACAATCAATGGAAAATTTACCTAAAGAAAACAATTGGCAAACTACAATATTGGAAAGTGCCTATAAACTTATTCCTATAATTAGTAGAATGCCAAACCTTAAAGGTTATTTTGCCGCTGCATTAACGAAAGCAGAGGATGGCGATATAACTGATTTAAAAAAATTTTTTGACAATAACCCACAATACACTGAAAAAAATTTTGAACCTCGCGAACAATAGACAATAAAGTTACCTTGCCTGAAGTCGATTTAATTTATTAATAAACTCAATATGTTACTAGCAGCATCTACCGAAAACATTAGAAATTCTGATTGGCCGCAATTACCTTTTGTAGCTTTTACCCGTGAATTCGAGCAGGGATTAGACGTTATGGATAGTCCAACAGAAATTTCAACTATTAAAGAATTAATTGCGCTCCTGAACACTTTTCAAAAGGACCAAAGAAATAAAGCCCTAGAACTACAAATTGCTCAATTTGGCGAAGCATTTCACGACTATGCTTCAGAGAAAGGAAAGCAGATGCTTTATCAAATCGTAGGATTTATGAGCTCTCTCAACTCATCACTCGAAGCGTAACTGTTAATGGCGATTTTAACGTATTTATTAAGTTTTATAACATGAAAGTTTTGACTGTTATTAAAAAACTTAATGAAGCTAAAGTACCTTTTTACATTACAGGAAGTTATGCGGTTGATTTTTATACCGGAACAAGAAAGCCCAAAGATATAGATCTTGTAATTAAACGAGCGGATATTCCTAAAATTGAATCTGCACTTGGAAGAAAGTTTAAAATGATTATTTGCACAGATGGAACAATTAATACATGCTTAAAATTAAATGAGGATATTGATATCTGCTGCTTTGATGATTACATGATCAATAATAGTCGTAAATCATTTGAATTTAACGATAAAGTATATAAAAGATGCCTAAAAGTATTTGTAGATAAAACAGAAATAAATGTAATACCTATTGAGGATTTAATAATTTTTAAGCTTAGTTTGGATAGAAATTACTTTGGCAAAAATGATAGAGCTGATGTAGTAAAGTTACTGACGCTTAAAAAGGTAAATTTTTTAAGCCTTTACTGGAAAGCTATCCATGAACAGAAGTTGATAAAAATAAGCAGATTAATTGTGAAAGCCAAATTATCCAATCTAAAGCCAGCACAAAATTTATATCTCGGAGATAAAAACAAAGGCGTATACAGATCGAGTTTCTATAATGTATCACTGCAATAATTATTCACCTAAGTACACCTTTAGCCTATTTTCAAAAAAGTCGCGGCATCATAGTTAACGCTGCTTTACAACTTTACATATAAAGCACCTTCATTTCACTTTCACCGCCTAAAATCAAACTTGCTTTAGCGGAAAAACCTGAAAATGAATTAAATAGATCAAATTGCTCCTCATAGTAAATTACTTTTGCATCTGAAATGCTGGCAAATTCTTTTATTTTATTTATGGCTGTTTGTTCATTTCCGATCTCATCAATTAGATTATTTGATTTAGCATCCATTGCAGAATAGGTTAAGCCTTTTGCAAGTTTATTTTTAAGTTCTTCTTCAGAGATATCTCTGGATTCAATAATTACGTTTACAAATCTATTATAAACAACATCTAGTGAGTTTACGAAACTTTGGTCTACAGGGTCATTTTGAATATCATCAAAAAGCTGCTCTTGCAATTTATAAGTTCCATTTGAATTTGTAATTCTTTTAATTTTTATTCCAAGTTTTTCAAAAAGTCCATCATAATTATACAGTTCAGTATATACACCTATACTTCCGCTAATATTAAATTCATTTACAACAATATAATTTGCACCCATTGCAACATAATATGCGCCTGATGCCAAAATTCTTTTAGAATAAATAACTACAGGCTTGACACTATTTACTTCTTTAACTTTTTTATAGATCTCATCTGATGCAACAACTTCACCTCCAGGAGAGTCTATATTTAATAAAATACCTTTAACATTTCTATCTTGTAAAGCTTTATCAAGTTGTGAAATTATTAGCGTTGAATCGCTTATCGTTCCTAAAAGTGACCCGCTTGATCCCTCAAAAATTGCAGAATCGATTGAAATCATAGCAATTTTGTTTGCTGTTGATTTTTCAGGTTCAAGATAAGTCTTTTCTATCCAGCTGTCTTTTGTATCTGTTGCTAAAGTTCCAGCACTCAAGCTAATCATCAAGCAACTTAAAAATATACACAGACAAATTGAAAGATTTACTATTAGTAGGGTGAAAAAAGAAGCCCAGCCTAAGTTTTTCATAAAAAAAGAAGATTAATGACTAAAGATAACAAAATAACCCTCAACTTGCTTACGCACAAACTCAGCTAGCTATTCTACGTATAGTAACAAACTCTTCAAATAGTCGGCTTCAGGATGGAAAATATTTATTGTATGATCCATTCCCAGCCTATGTTTCTGAATTATTCTAACATTTTTCTTTGCATCTACACTTGCCTGGAATACTATTCTTTGGAAAGTTTCAAAATCAACATGATAGGAGCATGAACATGTAAGTAAGAAACTTCCAGATTTAATTTTTTTTAAAACATTTCTATTTATATCTCTGTAACCATCACAAGCTTTCTGAAAATCCTCCTTTTTCTTTGCAAATGCAGGCGGATCTAAAATTACAAAATCAAATTCTGATAAGTCTTCCTCTCTCAAAAACCTAAACACGTCTTTTGATATAAATTCATTTGTTTTTAAATCAAAATTATTTAATTCAAAATTTTCTTGAGCCTGACTTATTACTTCCTCTGAAATATCTACGCTTACCGTTTTCTTAGCACCACCTTTGTGAGCAAATAGCGAAAATCCACCGGTATAGCTGAAACAATTTAGTACTTTTTTGTTCATTGAAAATTTTTCAACTAAGCTTCTCATCTCGCGTTGATCTAAGTACATACCAGTTTTGTGTGAGTTGTACAAATCAATTTTAAATTTAACATCGTTTTCCATAACTTCTATTACTTTTACATCTTCTCCATAAACATTGCCCTCAAAATCATTTAAACCTTCCACTTTTCTTGAAGGTAGTTTTGACTTTTCAAAAATAGTTGTAGGACTTAGCACTTCAACCAAAATTTTTATAATCTCATCTTTTATTTTTTCTAAACCTAATGTACTGATTTGAATAACTAATGTATCTGCATATTTATCAACAACAAGCCCGGGAATTCCATCTCCTTCGCCATTAATAAGCCTGTAACAATTTGTTACTTTTTCATCAAAAAGTCTTTGCCTTAAGCGATAAGCACTCTGAACATTTTGCTTAATTGATTCTAATGGATTCTTATCCTCAAAATTTAACATCCTCCCCGAAATACTTGTTCTTTTATTAAAATAAGCATATCCCAACATAAGATTTTCATACGAAAAAACAGGATAAATATTCCCATTTTCAAAATCTGAAGGCCAAGATTGAATGGCGCCTGAAAATATCCAATGATGTTTATTTTTTATAGGTCTTTCTTTAGATTTTTGAAGTACAATTTTTTGCATTCTAATAGATGATTACAGAATAGCGATTAGAGACTAGATTTTAAAATTAATTTGTTAATTAGTCGTAGGTTAATTAATAAACTACAAATTAACGGCTTTACTTATTAACCAACTGACTCGCAGTTAATTACTATCGAACTACCTCATTCTCGAATTTTTATATTCATTTGCTTCACCTAACCCGCAACAATTCATTCCAGTTTGTTGTATACCTAGGAGAACGTTTTTCCTGCTTTGCCCTCCATTTTTGTTTTAATCCACTAGATGCATATTTTACGGTACCTCCTCCCCATGATCGGTTTATTTTATCTAATGCTAACATAAGTTCCTTGCCTTTGTTAGTATCGCGTGATTCAAACATATTTGATTGAATTTGATTCAAAGGAATTAATCCTGAAAGAATAACTAAAGATTTTTTATATTTTAATCCTGGCTTATAAATTAAATCTAGTGCTTTTAAGCCAGCATTTATCAAATCTGGTGTATAAAAACTTGCCTCTGGAAGACTAACGGTAAAACTTGCTCTGTACTGTTTTTGATCTAATCTGTTTTTATTAGTGATGATAAAAACTGTAACCAGGTTAGCAGCCATATTCTTTTTTCTTAATTTTTCTGCTGCGCCGGAAATGTAATCGGAAACAGACTCTTTTAAATCTTTTAGATTTGTAATAGGTATCCCGAAAGATCTGGAACTAATTATAGATTTAGAAAGTGTTGTGTGATGGTCCAGATCAATACAAGCAGTGCCATTTAGTTCAGTTACAGTTCTCAGTCCAGTTACGTTCATATTTTTCCTTACCCACATAGTATTGGAGTTCTTAAGTTGTAAAACATTATAAATTCCATTTTTATGTAAAAATTCGCTCGATCTCCAACCTATTCCCCAAACCTCTGAAACATCAATTTTAGAAAGAACCATATTCAGTTCTTTTTCTGAATACATAAATAAATTGCATACTCCGTTAAATTCAGGATTTTTCTTTGCGATATGATTGGCAAGTTTTGCTAGAGTTTTAGTTGGTGCAATTCCAACTGAAATCGGTATGTTTGTATTTTTCAAAACTTGTTTTCTGATTTTTTGGGCATATTTTGCTAGATCGCTAATCTTTACATTACCAAGATTTAAAAATGCCTCATCTATCGAATAAATTTCTATGTCCTCAACAAATTCTTTTAATGTTTGCATAACTATGTTTGACATATCTCCATACAAACTAAAATTTTCATAAAAAACTTTTATTACATGTGCTTCAATTAAATCTTTAACTTTAAACAAAGGAATGCCCATTGGTACTCCCAGCTTTTTAGCCTCGTTTGATCTTGCGACAATACACCCATCGTTATTTGAAAGCACAACAACAGGCTGAGTTCTAAGCTTGGGATTAAATGCTCTTTCGCATGAAGCAAAAAAGTTGTTGCAGTCTACTAAAGCGAAGATTTTTGATTTTTCATCCATTTTGATCACCCCTAGTTATATGATTTTCTAAGTTTAAAATAACTGAATCTCTAATAATAATTTTACCTTCCTCTCTATTTTCAAAGCCATCAAGCATGCTTTCAATAACTTGTTTAGCTCCATCAGCAAACTCGAATGTGTAGAGAAAATTTTTTTTTGAAATCTCCTTTTCATTTAGAATATGATCTAGCAAGTTAATTGCATTCTCCCATCTGTCTGGCTTATCCGCAAAAAATACTTGATGCAATCGATCTGCGTGAAAATGAAGAAGCATAGCAACAATCCTAGCGCCTTTCTCTAGAGAACTTTCAATGCGTTCACTAAATGTTATATCCATAATCTATAAAAAGGATTTTATGACATGAATAACAACACCAAAAATTTGAAAATCATCCTCAGGGTTAACTTTTATTGGTTCAAATTCAGGATTTTCAGCAACCAAAAACAATTCATCATTAATCTTTACAACTCTTTTTACTGTGAATTCTCCATCTATGGAAGCTATAACTATTTTCCCATTTTGAGGGTCAAGTGCTTTGTCAACTACTAAAATATCTCCTGTAGCAATTCCTGCATCTTTCATTGAGCTACCTTCAACACGCACAAAATACGTACTTGCAGGATGTCTAATTAAAAATTTATTCAGGTCTAATGTTCTTTCAACAATATCGTCTGCAGGCGAAGGGAATCCAGCTTTGACCGGATTTAAAAATAGTTTTAGTTCTTGAGGTTTTGTAGTTATTTGTTTTTTTATTATCATTGTAATAGTAATTGAAACTCGAGGCTTGAGATTAGAAGCCGGTATTCTTAGACTTCATTTTAGTTAAAATATTTACCTGCTCTCAAATAGCACAACCTAAGCTCTTAAACCATTACAAGCTAAGAGTTATGTGCTATGCACAAATAATTTACGCTTCAGATGCCTTAGGTACCTTTTTACAATTTTAACCTCATCTACTTTAAGAAGTCTACAAATTAGAAGATAAACCAAGCCCCCAGTTGTAACAGTAAGGCCAGTCATAACCGAAAGATTAATTGTAGTAGAGCCCGTGTAACTCGCAACGGCTCTATCTGGAAGATAACTCAATATATTCCAAGTTTTATACATAAAGTACATAACTACAAGCATTATTCCTCCTGCAATCAGTTTTCTTGATATTGAATCAAATAAATAACTCAAATCAAGCTTAACCTTTTTAAAGTGAAATAAAGCAAACAAAACAAAAAATTCAAACGTATAAGAAATACTCATTGCTAATGCAACACCGCCTACTCCTGCAGCACTATCGCTTCTTGTTAAAAGATTATCAAGATTTAATCTTATATCGTATACAGCATAAACGCTGTTGTGGCTAAAAAGATTTACAAAAAGTACAGACAAAATTATTGTTAAAATCAAACCAAGAAAAGAAACCACAAATGGAATCATTGTGTCCTTTGCCGCATAAAATAACCTATATACAAACCACCTTCCAGAAACAAATACCCAACTTATTGAAAACCACATTAAAATCCAGGAAACCAAATAAGAATCGTTTAAACTAAAGTTAGTACCCGGTAGCAAACCAAAACTAAGTCTAACCAAAGGAACCCTCATAACCATAAAAATCACTGTGAAAGGTAAGGCAAAAAATAAAATCTCGTTTAAAGTTTTTGTTACAATAAACTTAATTTCCTTTTCTTCATTCGCTACAAAATGTCTGGCAATAGTCGGGAAAGAAGCATACGAAAATGTATAACCAAAAAGTGTAGGTATAACAAGTGAAAGAGAATTTGCATAAAATAATGCTGCCGTTCCATTGCTAAAACCAAATGCTAGGAATTTATTGAATGTAAGAGCAATATGTTCAGAAGCTATAGCAAACATTCTAGGTATTCCTAGTACTCCTATTTCTCTTAAATATTTACTTCTCCAATCAATTATAAATTTATAATCAATTTTTAAGCTTCTAAATAATGGTAATTGGACACATAAATGTAAAATAGATCCTAAAACCGTTCCCCAAACAATAGCCCATGGGCTGAAATCCATTGCAGGAACAAGTGCTACAACTGCAAAAATCCTGCCAATATTATAAAAAAGTGGTGCAAGATTAGGAATTATTAATCTATCGTATACATTAATTCCACTCGATATAAATACACTTAGACCAAGTATTACCTGTGGTATTAACATTACTCGCATCATATTGACTATCTGAGTCATGTCTTGGTCAGTTATTGCAGTATTTACATCTGAAGCAAACAATCTAAGTAGTGTTGGTAAAAATACATTGGCACCTATACTTAAAACGAGTGCCACAAGTCCAAATGTCAGCATCGAAGCATTAATAATTGAGCTATAAACTCTGTAGAACTTTTCGTTACCTTCTTTTGATTTGCAATCTATTAATATTGGGATAACAATTGATCCTAATGCACCAATTAAAAGTACATTTGTCAAAAGCTCTGGAATTGAACTTGCAAGTAAAAATTGATTCCAACCTTTATCTTCAGTACCAAAGTAAGAAGCTGCAATTAAATTAAATAACTGTCCTGTTATCTTTGTTAATAATGAAGGAAGCATTAAACTAAAAGCCGCTTCAAGAATCTGAGTTTGCTCTCTTGATAGTATATTATTTATTTTTTTTATTCTATTTGTAACAAGTGTTGTCAATGTTTAGATTTAATAGTTATACTCGTAAACTCAAAACTCCTACAAAAAGTCCAATTGCAATTCCCCATATTATTTGTGCCCAAGTATGTCGCTTTAGATAAATTCTTGCCCAAATAATGATAGGCATTATTGCTAATAAAAGCAAAATGTCTTTTGATTTTTGAGATAAATATATTAGTGAAAAAACAAAACTACCTACGTGTTGACTTGCTTTATCAAAAAACATATTAATTACAAAAAATGCTCCAAAATATGTTGCAAGAATAATACTTAAATCAATCCATGTTTGGTTATTCAATTGTTCGTAGCTAAAAAGAATTGAATTTAGTATTAGGCTTATTACTAAAACTACAAAAAGAGTATTACGTTCTTTTTGTGTAATAGCATCGTTATTAACTAACTTCCTCCTGCCAGTTATTATTGGAAATAAATAAATTGACAATGATGGCAATCCTGCAAGCCCACAAAAAATTACAAAATGATCTGGATTTGCTTTAACAGACTCAAAATTAATTAATAATAAAGATAATGAAAGTAAAAAAATAGGAGAACTTACCGTTGAAACTAAAATTGCAACGGTCTTTTTTCTCCTATTTTCTTTTGCACTTAAGTCCAAAATGGCCATTTTATTACTGCTTATTGTTTGAAACTATTTTTTCAATTCTAGATTTAATTTCAGCAGATTGATCAAGTCCTTTCATTGAAAAGCTTACTTTACCATCTTCTGTCCTGATAACTTTAACCTTAACTTCATCTCCTTCTTTCACAACTAAAGAAACATCTGAAAGAAATTTTTCAGTAACCTCAGATATATGACAAAGTCCGTTTATAGATGTTCCAGGAACATATGCAAAAAATCCAAAATTCATAATTTTATCTACAACTGCATCGTAAACATCACCAACTTCAGCAACTTTAAACATACCATTAATTCTTGATTTAACAAAATCCATTTGTTTACCGTCAGAAGTTGTTACAAAAATATTACCCTGTTCATCAACATTTATGTCTACAGGTTTTTTAGAAATTTCTTCTGCTTCTGCAACCAGTGCTTTAATATTTTTTCCACCTGGTCCTATAAACTCACCTATTCTATCAACTTCAATTTTTAGGGTTTCAACCTTTGGTGCGCTATCAGCAACGTTTGTTCTTGGCTCATCAAGCGTTTTATTCATTACATCCAAAACCTGCATCCTTCCTTTATTAGCCAGTCTAAATGCCTGCTTTAAAATCTCTGGCTTAACTCCTCTTAGTTTATTCTCGTACTGCATTGCTGTTATTCCGTTTTTGGTACCGCAAACTTTAAAGTCCATATCGCCATAGAAATCTTCAATTCCTTCAATATCTAAAAGCAATTTATAGTTTTCCTCGTTACCATCTTCTGTAATTAATCCAACACCAATTCCAGCAACAGCTTGTTTTAAAGGAACACCTGCCGCCATTAATGCAAGACTTGATGCACATGTTGCAGCCATTGATGTCGACCCATTTGATGATGTAATTTCAGATACAACTCTAATTGTATATGGAAATTTATCTGTAGATGGAACCATGAATTTAAGTGCATTTTCACCAATTGCTCCGTGGCCAACTTCTCTTCTGCCTGGCCTATAGTTAAATCTTCCTGCCTCACCATTTGCGTAAGGAGGCATATTATAGTGATGCATAAAAAATTTTTCATGCTCACCTTCCATTTCATCCATAATTTGGGCAGCACCAATTCCCGCTAGTGTAACAATACTCAAGCTTTGTGTTTGTCCTCTGTTAAAAATAGCTGATCCGTGAACTGTTGGAAGAACATCAACTTCCGCACCTAATTCTCTAATTTCATCTAATTTTCTACCTGAAACTCTTTTATCTTCTGATAATACACCTTCTCTTAGAATTTTTCTTGCAATGTATTCAACAGCATTATAAATATCGCCTTCTGAATATCCGGTTTCTTCTGTTGCATATTTTTCTGTAATTTCTTTTTTTGCTAAAGCCAAGCCTTCGTTTTGTTCGTCTTTAATACCAGTGTACAAAGCCTTCTTTATTTCCTCGTATTTTTCTTTTTTTACAATATCTACAAGATCATGCGGAGCTGGAACATCATCATACTCTCTATCCGATTTGAAAACTTTTTGGCCACATTTTTTTACAAATTCAATTTGAAAGTCATTAAGTTTTTTAATGTAATCCATTGACTCATCCAGAAGCTTATCCATGTGCTCATCTGACACTTCTTTTGCCCAACCTTCCATGTTTAAAACTTTTCCAGTAACACCAGAAACCACCATTTCAGCTAAAAGCTCTTCTCTACCCTCAACTTCTGGGTTAATTAGTATTGAACCATCGTGATTTATACAAGCAACAACACTTGCGGAAGGACCCATAAATGGAATTCCTGACTGCATCAAAGCCATACTTGCACCCAAAACTGCTAATGCTTCTGGATCGTTAATTCCATCGTATGTTAGAACAGTTAGAATGATAGTTGTTGGCCTTTTAAAACTTTTTGGGAAAAGTGATCTGATTGAATGATCAACTTGTCTTGCTTTTATGATTGCTTCATCCGTTGGGTTGCTTTCTCTTTTTTGATATCTGGAACCCGAAATTGCACCTCTTGCGTACATTTTCTCAATGTATTCAATTGTTAGTGGAAAAAAATCACCGTCTGTGTCTCCTGCATCAATTCCAACTGTTGCAAATAAAGTTGTACCTCCCATTTGAAGCATAATACTTCCTGGTGCTTGATTGGCGATTTTGCCTGTAGACGCTTTAATCTCTTTTCCAGAGATTTTTAAGGTTAAACTAACCTCTGCCATAAGAAAATTTTAAAAAATTAAAATTTCTCTTAAGGTAAAAGAAGTATTTTGAGTCGAAGAGGGAAGAAAACGTTAAAGCAATTTTTAAATAAACTTAATTTAGAAATTCAAAAAATTGTTTATCACTTTCTTCTCACTTCGATACTCTTTAATCTTTTCCTTAAGAGTTTGTTGATTATAGTATAGCCAGCCATGTCTGGCAATAACTAATTACTAAACTCAAATTACTAATAGGACTCCTATTTTAAATTAGTTATTCAATAGTAATATTAGTCAATATTATCATTTGATCTTTTCTTTAGAATTTCTTCTCAAACTTCTTCCTACTCTTTTTTACTCTTTTGTTTTTAGTTTCAGAAACATTGTTTATTTTACTTTCTATATTTTTACCTACTTTATTTTCAAATTTAAGTCCCAATTTTTCTTGAACTTCTGTGAATTTTAACAAAGCGGCATCAAACTTAAACTGAGTTGCTAGTAAACCTAAAATTATCAAAAACACTCCAATTAAAAGTTTATTATCACCGCCTTCAGAAAACAAAGCTGTAGCTGGTAGTGTACAACCGTTATTTGTGCAGTTTGCGTTATTCAAACACTGCGTCAAAACACATATATTTCTGGATGTGTCACATACATTTCCAACAGGACATGCACCATTACTACCGCAAGCACTTCCACAAACGGGATCTACTGCACAGTCTGAATCATTCGGAATGCTAGGATTTCTACAAACTCCGCTGATACATTGCAAACCACTTGCACAATTTCCCTGCCCTGTTCCAGTACAAGCTTCATTACAAACTGGGATTCCAGGATCTGGAGTACAATCTGCATCATTTGGTACTGCAGGGTTTCTACAAACATTATTTATACATTGAAGACCACTTGCACAGTTTCCTTGGCCTGTTCCTGTACATGCTTGATTACATTGAGCAGTAACAACAGGATTGCAAACTGGCAATCCACAAGTAATTTGCTCGCCAGAAACTGCATCAACTTTAACTCCACAAAAGCTTCCTGGATTAGACACGCTAATATTACTTCCTTGCATTATATCAATCTGACCACACCTTCCATCTAATGTTGCACTACAACTTCCGTTTTCTGCAAATATTTGAACACCCACATCATCTCCTTGACATCTGTTATCGGTTCCACAGCCATTTGGGCACAGAAAAATCAAACAACCTCCAGCAGCTCCAGTACCGTTTGGACATTGAAGAGAACCCCCTGTACCAGAACATGCTGAACAATCTCCTCCACAGTCTAATCCAGTTTCTCCACAATCTTGAGAACCATTAGAGCAGTGTGCGGTACCAGTACATGAAGACGCTGCATTACCCCCGCAAGCTACAATAGCATCGGCGACAACGTTGGGATTGGATGAGTCACCATTATAACATCTATATTGGCCTTCATTTACTGTTCCTGAAGGACAAGGATTACATCCTAATGGACCACCAGGTCCATCACATGCGTTAGGCCCACATGCAGTATTGCAACTTGCACCTAGACTTAATGTCGTGCCTGGATAAGGACATTGAATTTGAGCGCTTGTATCATCTGGCGCTTGATCTTGCTGATTAAGCCTTATAGCAATATAGACAGAAATTCCTGCAAGAACCAATGTCAAAATAATCAGAACAACAATTGTAATTTTTCTAGATCTTGGCATAAGATAAGAATACATAATTCAGAGAAAGAGGTAAAGAGCTATGAAACAAATTTACCTAATTATTCTAAATACAAATAAACTCGAAATTCAAAACCCTAAACAAATTTGAAACCAGAGGATAGAGGCTAGATGCCAGAATTCGAAGCTCACAGCTCGAAACTCGCAAACACGTTAACTCCTTGTTTTTCGCTATATGCTATAAGCTATACGCTTTCTCCATCAAGGTATTCCTTGGCTAGTCTTAACAAATCAATCTTCTTATTATAAAGTGGTTCGTCTATAACCTTTTCCAAAAGATAATTTAAAACTTTACCTAGAACTGGCCCTTGCTGCAATTCGAAGTTTTCCATTAAATCAGCACCTGTTATGTCTAAATCAGAAACTTTTAACGCCATGTCTTTTGCTCTTACCGACGCAATCCTTTCAGATAAAATATCGATATCTTTGGGGTCAAATTCGCTTTTGGGGTTTGAAGCTGCATCTGCTATTCTTAGTTTCATCAAATCCTCAATTGCATCTTCGCCGCCGACATTTATTATCAATCTTCTTATAGCACCATCAGACCAACCGAACTGAGCCTTTGGCTCAGGATGACGAATGACGGATGACGAATTACGAGTAGTCTCACCCTGCTCGCTTTGCTCGCCACCCTCTCCATTAAGGAGAACTGAGGGTGAGGTGGTGGTACTCACGCCTTTGCGCCAGTCTGCAGATGGATAATAAAACATATGCCACCTTACAAGTCTTACTACTCTATCTATTTCAGCGTTAGAAAATTTAAGCCTTTTCATTATTTCTTTTGTCATTTCAGACCCCATAACATCATGGCCATAAAAGTGAATGCCCTTTTCATCGTCACTTTTGCATCTTGGCTTTGCAATGTCGTGAAAAAGGGCTGCTAATTTTACTGAATCTTCAGCTTCATCTACAGCTTTAATTGAATGTGTAAAAACATCATCTGTATGGAATTGCGGCTGAACTACTTCAACACCTTCCAAAAGTTCTGGAACAAACAGCTCAAGAATTCCTGAATCTTTTAATAAGTTTAATCCTTTGGAAGGCTTTGGAGATTTTAAAAGAAGTTTCATCAATTCATCTCTAAACCTTTCAACAGAAACCTGTTTTGTTATATGCAAGGTTTGTTTGATTGCTTCAAAAGTTTTGGTTTCGATTTCAAAATCAAGTTGAGATGCAAGTCTACAAGCTCGAACTGATCTTAATCCATCTTCTGAAAATCTTTCGATTGGATCTCTTACTGCTTTAATTACTTTATTCTTTAAATCAAAAATTCCATTATAAGGATCAATCAGAATTTGTTGTACTGAGACATCTGAATCATCAAAATGTTGCAAGTCCAATGCTATAGAATTGATTGTAAAATCTCTTCTTGCGAGATCTTCGTTAATAGTTTTTGTAAATTCTACTTTTGTGGGCCATCTTCCCCCCATGTAATCAGCTTCAGATCTAAACGTTGTAACTTGTACGTCAAATTTTTCGCCATTTTCATCTTCACCGATAACTGTTATAGTTCCAAACTTTGCTCCAGTTGGAATTGATTTAGGGAAAATCTTAGAAATTTCATCAGGGTTTGCATCTGTTGCGATATCATAATCTCCTGGTAGCTTTCCAAGCAATATATCTCTAATACTTCCGCCCACCAAATAAGCCTTAAAATTATATCTTTGCAGTTCTTCGGCAATGTTTATTACATAGCTTGGAATCAGTTTTTGAAATTGTGGAATAGTTAAGTCGATCATATTAGCTACAAGCCTTCAGCTATCTGCTGTCAGCCCAAAATAGTTATTGCCCATCTGCTGATGGCTGATAGCCGACAGCTGTGGTTTAGTCCATTTTATCCAGTTCTTGGGAAGTATACAACTCTGAAGGATCTTTAATGTATGAAGTAAACAAAATTCCATCAAGATGATCTATTTCGTGTTGAAGAAGATGCGAAAAATAACCATCAGCTTTTATTACTTTTTTATCTCCTTTTGAATTCTGATATTCGACTGTAACTCTTCTAGGCCTTTCAACTTGTCCAAAAAGATTTCCACTATTTATGCTTAAACATCCTTCCCAATAAATTGACTTTGCGTCACTTTTTTTCACAATTACAGGATTAATCATTACCTCCCATACATCTGTTCCATCAAAGTCCGGCTTATTTTCAAGATCTAATCTTTTAACGATAGTTAATCTTTTTAAAACACCAACTTGATTTGCAGCTAAACCTGCAGAAAAATCCTCGCCTTTTTTAAGAGTATCTAACATTTCTGAAATTAATTGCTTGAGTTCAGGATCAGAAAAATCTGTAATTTTTTCTGCTTTTTGTGTAAGGGATGGAAACCCAATTTGTTTTATTTGTAGCATAACGCGATTATATCATAGAATAGTTATAGTGTTTACGTGTTAACGAGTTAGAGAGCTAACTGATTAGATTATTAAAACTCAAAACAAGAATCTCCTAACTTTGATATAATTCAGAATGACATCAGGGGTCAGAGACCTGAAGTTAGTGGCAAGATATCATAAGTAAGAATTTAAAGTTAATTCGTTTTGGTATGCGATTTCTGGATTCTAAATGTTTAGAATTTCCAATTTAGTATTTCGAATTTATCATTAATTTTTTCTATGTTCATTTGTAGCAACTGTCAAAAAGAATTTTCTAAATGGAGTGGTCAATGTCCAAACTGTGGACAGTGGAATACACTAAATGAAGTTGATCCTTCGACTACGCTCAGGATGACAAAAACAAAATCGTCCAAAGCTTCCCGAAGCTCACGGCTCGAAGCTCGTAGCTCTCAGCAGCCAGTTAGACTTATTGATTTAGATAAAAAAGACGAAAAAGTAAGCTACAAACAAATAGAGCTCAAGACTGGTATCAAGGAATTTGATAATACAATTGGTGGAAGAATAATTTCTGGTCAAGTAATCTTGTTTGCTGGAAGCCCTGGCGTTGGTAAAAGCACTTTATCGTTACAGATTACAGAAAGTTTTTCAAATCAAGGTTTAAAGATTCTATACATTGCAGGCGAAGAATCTCCAAGCCAAATAAAACACAGATCTGATCGATTAAAACAAAAGCAAACTAATGTACTGTTTTACCCTGAGACAAACATAATCTCCATTCAAAACTATATTGCATCTCATTCAAAAGATATTGATTTAATTGTTGTGGATTCAATTCAAACACTTTATTCACCGGATTTACCAAGTACTAGTGGATCCATTTCTCAAATTAGCGAATGCGCCGACAAGATTATAAGCTTAGCAAAAGGTTTTAGTATTCCTGCATTTATTATTGGTCATATTACAAAATCTGGTGAAATTGCTGGACCAAAAATTTTAGAACACATGGTTGACACAGTTTTATATTTTGAAGGTGATAAGCGTAGTGAATTAAGAATTCTTAAAGTAGAAAAAAATAGATACGGACCAACTGACGAAGCTGGGATTTTTAAAATGGCTGAAGGAGGCTTATCAGAAGTTAAAGATACAAAAGAGCTTTTTGATCCAAGTAAAGAAGATGCTCCTGGATCTGTCTACTGTATGAGTTTAGAAGGTAACAGGCCAATAGTTGTGGAAGTTCAAGCACTTGCCACAAAAACATATTTTACAAACCCAAGAAGAACTTCTTCAGGTTTTGATTTAAATAGACTTTACATTCTCCTTGCAATTTTAGATAAAAAACTAAAACTAAAAACTTACGAATATGATGTTTATGTAAATATTACAGGAGGGATCAAAATTGTTGATCCTGGATTGGATTTAGCAGTCATTAAAGCAATAGTTTCTTCAATTAAAAACGTAGTTGTCCCAAAAACTGAAGTATATTTTGGTGAAGTAGGTTTAACAGGTGAAGTTAGAAAAGTGATGTTTGAAGAAAAGCGAACAAAAGAATCTGAGAGAATGGGTTTTAAAAAGATAACTAATTCGAAAAATTTGAAAAGAATTAGTTAGAAGCAGGAATCCTGGAGACAAATGATACTTTCTTACACTTTTACTTCTGGATAACTATCTTCAAATTTGGATCGTGCTTCGAGTTTAGAATTTTAAATCAAAACACAACTATTTAATCACATTCTCTCTTTGTAGTGCTTCATTTCACCATCTGTAATAATCAGATATTCAAAAAATCCTAGCGAAGAATGTCCTAAATCTATAAATTGTTTTTCAGGTGTGAATTGATTTAAATGTGAATGACCACAAACTAAAATTTCATTTGGCTTTAAATTTGCTTGTGCCCAAGTTACCATTTCATCATTCATTTTCTGATACAGCTTTAAATATCTTTCTTTAAAAATCAAAATCAAAAAATTAATAGGATAGCTTGCAAGCCTGCTTAAAAACTTGTATTTATCAACAATCTTATGAATGAAATTGAATTTTCCTACCTGCTGATGACCATGAGTAATATATAAAACTTTTCCATCTTTCAGTTCTATTTTATGTACATAAGTTTGAATATTAGAGAAGAGCGCAACTCTTTCATCTGTAAATTCCTCCTCGTCATGGTTACCAAAAATATAAATGGTATTTTTAGATTTTAATAAAGGGAAAAGTCTACTCCATTTTGAGTTAATAAAGTCATCAAATGAAATAAAGTCGTCATCCCAAAGATCTCCGTTTATAATAACTTTATCTACTGAGTTAATTAAATCCGCTAGTTTTTGAAATCGAGATTCGTTAAAACGTTTTTTTAAGTGTGTGTCTGAAATTATTAGTGTTTTCATACTAGTTTATGAGATAAGTATATTTAGGAATTTAGTGCTTCAGGATTTTCACTAAATTCCGGACTTCACCTCTCCTTCGACAAGCTCAGGATCGTTGAATCCGGAATAACATAAACAGACCATATATTTTAGCCCTAAGTCTCTTTAGCTCTACTGCTCTTAAGCTGAACCTATTCCCACTGCCAATTTTTTATTTCCGGCATGTCATCACCGTTTTCAATAATATAATTTCTATGATCCCTAAGTTTATTTTGCATCATGTAAATGATGTCGTTTTTAATTTCGGCAATCTTTGTATTTTGTTTACTAGCAGCTTCTACAGCCTCGATTACTACATGAAACCTTGATGTACCGTTCAAAACTTGCATATCAAATGGCGTTGTTGTTGTACCTTCTTCAATATAGCCTATAACTTTCATTCTGTTTGCGATAGGGTGTCCCCAAGTTAAAAGTTTTATGGCTTCAGGATAGCCATGGAAATTAAATACAATAGGTTTGTCATTCGTAAAGAAAAAGCCCATATCAGTTTCAGAAATTGAAGTGTACTTTTTGTCACCAAGCCCTATTCTGGATAATTCATTGACATTAACATATCTAACCTTTAGTTCCGGAACATATTTTTTTATCAATGTTATTGCGGCCAGTGTTTCTGTAGTTTGATAATCTCCACTCGAAGCCAAAACTACATCGGGATTGTCCACGTCTGTAGATGCCCAATCCCACACAGAAATTCCTCGTTTAACATGCTCTTTAGCTTCATCAATATTAAGCCACTGTGGCATTTCTCGTTTATCTGAAATTATTAAATTGACGGAGTTTTTAGATTTCAAACTCTCCTCCATTACATACAAAAGCGTATTTGTATCCGAAGGAAAGTAAATGTTAACTGAATCCGAATACTTTGATAAAAGGGTATTTATTAACGCTGGGTTCTGATGTGTGAACCCATTATGTTCCTGTCTCCAAATGGTGCTTGTTGCAATATAATTCATTGACGGTAAGGGTTTTCGCCATGAAAACTTACTGGACTGCTTTATATATTTAATATATTGCTCTATTTGACTTGTTATTATGCTTAAAAATGCCTCATACGAAACCAAAACTCCATGTCTACCAGTCAAACTGTAACCTTGCATCCAGGATTGTAAGGTATGTTCACTAAGAATCTCCAAAATTAAACCTTTCTCGTTGATATGAGTATCAATTGATCTAACAGGCCAAATATATTTTCTAGATGTTACTTTAAACAAAGCTTCTAGTTTATTTGATTCTGATTCGTCTGGCGAGAAAATTCTAAAATTTTTGCTTTCTTTATTTAAACTTATCAGATCTGAAAAATATTCACTTATTTCGGCCATCTCTGAAGATTTGTTTTTACCTCTTTGAGTCTCATCAAATTGTATTCCATGTTTTTTTAAATCTGGAAGAATCAAAGCTTTGCTAATTTCACCACCAAAAGCATGTTTATTCTTGCCCATTTTTCGCTCATCCTTTACAACTAGATGAAGTACTTCGTTTTTAGGAACTTTAGTGACAGGTTCCAAAAGTTCATCTATTCTATAACTTCTTAGCCATCTTTCTAAGGCCTTTAATTGTTGTGCATCGTTTTTAGGGTCTTTAATTGGAATTCCATGAGAATAATTAAAATCTTCCAGCCTAAGCAAGCTTACTTCTTCAGGACACGTCCAACCTTTTTTGGTTTTTAGAATAATCACAGGCCACTTTGGTTTGTCAATTCCATAACTTGACCATTTAGATTTGATATCCTGAATTGAATGGAAAGATTTTATTAAAGCTTGTAAAAAATCAATGTAAATATCTATGGATGTATATTGATCTACCCATAAAGGTTCATAGCCTAAACCTTTAAAATAGTTTTCAAGTTCTTCATGAGACATTGTTCCCATTAAAGTAGGGCCCGAAATTCTGTAACTATTAAGATGAAGGATTGGCAAAACTGCTCCATCTGTTTGAGGATTTAAAAATTTGTTAAATTGCCAACTTGCTGCTAACGGGCCGGTTTCTGCTTCGCCATCACCTACCACACAAGTAACAATCAAATCAGGATTATCTAAAGCAGCTCCAAATGCCAAACCTAAAGAGTAACCCAGTTCACCACCTTCGTGAATTGTGCCTGGAAGTCCTGGATAAGTATGACTTGGAAATCCATTTGGCCAGCTAAATTCTTTTATCAAATTTTCCATTCCTTCTTTAGAAAGTGTAAATCTAGGATAATATTCACCTAGAGTTTCTTCTAAAAGCAAGCTTGCAAGTACTGCAGGAGCCCCATGACCTGGTCCAATTATCGGCAAAATGTTAGCATTGTATCTGCTTATAAGATAATTTAGCCCGCCGTAAACAAAATTTAATCCTGGAACTGTACCCCAATGTCCAAGAATTCTATCTTTTATGTGTTCGGGCTTCAGTTCATCTTCTAGAAAATAATTATCTTTTAGATACAACATCGCAGAGCTTAAATAGTTTGTAAGCCTGTGATATTGTTTAAACCATTTAATTGTGTATTGAATATCAGAATCCAGCATATGCGAGTACTACACTCTAAAATAACATTATACACGCTTTAAATTAAGCTAGTTACTTTCACTTTACCACTTCTACCCATTTCTTCCAAACCAATTTTGGTGTTCCTTCATGATTTTTTAAGCCAATGGAATCAAACAACTCAAAACCTGTTGAAGCCGTACCATCAGACCACTGCACAACGTCGTTAACAAATATCCAATTTATATATTCGAATTGATCAGGGGCCGATTTAAAGGTTAAAAGCCAATCTAAATATTGTACTTGCTCCTCTTCAGATCCAACAAAGCCTTGATTATTTAGACTCTCAAGTTTTCCTCCGAATCTTGTTTTTGCAGGCCATCCTGTCTCTGTTATTGCAATTTTTGCCTCAGAATAATTTTTTAGCAGGTCAAAATAATCCGACGGAATTTGATCGGGATTCTGATAATCAAAGTATGGATATGTTGTAATACCTATCAGATCTAATTTTTTAAATTTTGAAATTAATACAAATAAATCCGATCTTTCATCTTTTTTACCCAAAAGGTATCCATCGCCTTTTAAATGTTCGTACTGAAAAACTGTATAAATTTTCACATCTGGAAAGCTTTCCTTTATTTCAGAATAAGCGTCGTTGTACAGATTAACAAAGCTATCAAATTGATTTGAATATTTCACATAAAGCATATCAACCTCATTGCCAATTGCAAAGTATTTAATGTTTTTATTTTGTGAAAGAAGTTGTTTAGATTTTGCTATGTACTGTTCTTTTGAATTTACCCATTCTGCTGGGTCCTGAATACCTAATACAAGTTCAATATCTTTATTAGTTTGCCTGCTTGCTGTGTCCAAAACTTTAGTATCCTTCCAATCAACATGAACCCCATAAACTTGAGTATAGCTTTTAATATCAGCCCAAAAATTCTGAATTTCTGTCACATTTGAGTTTGGAAAGTTGGAAGGGGTATAGCCTGAAATTCCATATAATGGTTTTTCTTTTAATTCTTCAGCTGAATTTTCAATTTTATTATTTTCTCGATTCGCTATAGCTAAAAGGAGTACAGAAAAAACTATCAGACAAGCAATAAGCAAAAGAAAGGCTATTAGAAATTTTTTTAATTTCATGCATTAATTTATAACTTTAAATTAAACTGCATTTGCAACTGCTTTAGCTACCCTTTTGTCGAATGGATCTGGAATAATTAGATCTTCTGTAGGGTTTTCAACTAGTGAAGCAATTGCTTTGGCAGCATTTAACTTTGTATCAGTAGTTACTTTTTTTAGGTTTTTATCCAGTAATCCTCTGAAAATTCCAGGAAAGCCTAGCACGTTATTTACCTGATTTGGATAATCGGACCTCCCTGTAGCAACAATTCTTGCACCTGCCTGCATAGCATCTTCCGGTAAAATTTCAGGATCCGGATTTGCCATTGCAAAGATCACGGAATCTTTATTCATCTTTCTTACCATATCTTTGGTTAAGGCTCCTGCAACACTTAAACCTATAAAGATTTGAGCCTCTTTTATAGCATCTTCTAAAGTACCCGTAAGATTTTGTTTATTAGTAAAATTTAAAAGTAATTTTTTATATTTATTTAAATCGTTTCTATTCTTAGAAATAATTCCAGTAGAATCACAAACTATCATGTTTGAAAATCCATAATCTCTTAGCAAGCTTGCTACAGCAGTTGCAGCAGCACCTGCGCCATTTATTACAACTCTGGAATTTTTCAAATCCTTACCTAGCACCTTAGCCGAATTAATAATTCCAGCTAAAACTACAATTGCAGTCCCATGCTGATCATCGTGAAAAACAGGAATATCAAGAATTTCTTGTAATCTTTCTTCAATTTCAAAACACCTTGGTGCCGATATGTCTTCTAGATTTATTCCAGAAATAGACGGTGCTATATTGGTAATTGTGTTTATAATTTCTTCAGTATCTTGCGTTGCCAGCACAATAGGAATTGCATCAACACCACCAAATTCTTTTAATAAAAGGCATTTACCTTCCATAACAGGAAGCGCTGCTTCTGGACCAATATTTCCTAATCCTAGAACTGCTGATCCATCAGAAATTACTGCTACAAGATTTTTTCTCCAGGTTAGTTCTTTAACCCTTGACTTATCAGCCTTAATTTCTAAACATGGTCCTGCAACTCCGGGACTATACGCCAATGATAATTCAATTTTATTGGTTACTTTAATTTTAGGTACAATCTGTAATTTTCCCCCATTATCCTTGTGCATTTTAATTGATTCGCTTTTATAATCCATATTTAGATGCAAACTTAAAAAGTAGTCTTATTTATTGAATAAGATTATATGAAATATAGCATGGAATCAATAGTTGCCATTTTTTGTATTGAGGACAGAACACTAGAATTCAGTAAGAATATCACTAGCTTAATAAAGAAGTACAATAAAGATCTTTTAAATTTAAAAATTAATGGCCTGCTAATTACTGTGAAGCCCCGAAACGCTAACTAAAAAAGAGATTAAATACAAAATAAAGCTTTGCATGAAGGAAAGTAAAGAAACGTTTATTTGCAAGTATTCTACTAATCCGGAAGATTATCGACTACCAAAACTAAGCTACCCAGCTGCTAAAGATTTTTTTGCATCAATTAGCTTGAAAGTTGATACATGAAGTTGTAATTAATTTTGAACCTGTTCTCTGTGTTATTTGGTATTTTCATACCCTAAGCTTTATCTCATTCAGAAACCTTTGCAACACCTCACTCACTTTCTCATCTGTATTTCCTCCCCCCGCATTTCTGTGCCCTCCTACCTTTACACCTATTGCTTTATAAATTTCCATAATTTCTATTTTGCTCCCATTTTTAGTTCTCCAGCCAACTTTTGTTCCTCCATTTTTTTCATGCCATAAATCTATTGCGTAAGGAAAACCTTCAATTGTTCGCATAAATACTTGTTGATAATATTTATGTAAACCTCTTTCTTGCCAACCATTTCCAAACTGCTCAGCAAGAAACTTATCATCTTCTTCATCGATAACCAGAACAGTTAATCCAAATTCAGGATAATATTTTGTTTTATTTATAGCCCAAACAGTAAAATCCATTGTTTCCTTGGATACTGTATATTCAACCGCTTTATCATGGTCAACTCCTGCTGAATAAAGATCCGCTGCAAAAGTATAAGTTCCGGGATTTTTAATTGCATACATAAACCTTCCCGTATCGCCCATCAATGCCCAGTAAAGCCAAGTTGCAACATCACTATCCAATGCTGCTCCTGATGACTTAATGAACCATTCATAAAGAACTTTTGCTGTGCAACTATCATCTACTCTTAATGAAAAGTCCAAAAGATCTTTGGAAACATCACCTTCAGTATGGTGATCAATGTTTACAAACTTTTCTTTTGAAATATTTTGTACAAAGTCTTGCCAATTATCACCTAGAAATTGTTTCCAATCTGATCCATCAAGTAATACTATACAATCAAAATCGTTAAAATCAACTTTATCAGGATACAAAAACTCTACCTTTTCAACATCTGGGAATTTATCTGCAAGTTCATTTCTCCAGTTAAAAGTTACAACTCTTGTATTCAATTTGCCAAGTTTATTAAGCCACCATTGTGTTGCTAAGGCTGTACCCAAACAATCAAAATCTACAGGTCTTGACGCAACTATCAAAAAAGAATTTGACTCTTTTATTTTTTTTTGAATACTATCAGCTGCTTTGGTTGGATTCATTAATCTAAGGCTAGTAGGAATTTCAATAAAATATTTGTGGGTAGTAATATAGTAGTTACATATTGCAATACAATTGTATAAACTAATTTACAATGTATTACTTCCTAATAATTCTATTTGACTTCTAAATCAATCGTTCTTTCAACCGTATTTGTATCAACAAAATATTGGGCTTTGACCTTATACGTACCTTTTTCTAAATTAACAATTAAATTGCTAGGATTAGATTTTGATACATCATATTCAATAAAAGTATCAACCGATCCTTTTGTTAGTGTCCAATAAATATCGAATTCTAAACTTTCATCTCCTCCATAAGCTACTCCGTCGACAAATGGAATTGCTTTTAAATTAAAAGTGGTGATACCGCTTTGAATATATTCAATATCAACTCTATACTCTTTATCTGCGCTTACTGTTACTTCACCTGTTGGTTTTCTGCTTGCGTAAAGGCCAATTCCAACTCCACCAATCATTATTGTTAATAAAGCGAAAACAGCCAACGGCTTTCCCAAGAACCCATATTTGGGCTGAGATAATCTTTGGATTTTTCTATTTTGCATAACTATAATTGCCGAAAATACAGCTATTACAAGAACAGCCAATGTAAATATTGCGACATAAATTCCTAAATTTTCTGATATTGTCTTAGAGTCCATAAATATTTTTAATGTTTCTTTCAGATTGTACTACAAATTGTCAAAAAATTTCGGATTTTTTTACTTTAAAATTTGTAGCGAACCTATTAGATCAATAAACAACTTTGATTGGTTTCTGTTTTCTTGTTGATTAAACGATAAAATTCCCGAAGAAAGGCAAACATTATCTTCACTACAAATATGTATTTGTCGGTAAAAATCGTCTGGGCTTTCAATTGAAGCATCATTAATATTAACAGTGTTGTATTGTTCTAAAACTAAATTATAATCACCTTCTAAAAATTGTGTTTTTTTAGTTATAACTTCGCCTATAAACCCGCCCTTATATAAATATGCTCCTCCAATACTTAAAATGAATTCCACCTCTGAATTAGAAATATAATAAACTATACAAGATGAAGCTTGTGTGGAAGATTCACATTCAAAGAATTTGTCACTAAGAGTTTTCTGTGCTTTTGTAATTAGCCATGGATCAGTAATACTTATCTTTTTAGCTCCAAGTACTACACTTTTAGGATCTTCAAAAAAAATAACTTCTTTATCTTCTACTGGCAAATCAAAAAAGTCATCATCATTTGTTTCATCACTTGAATTTTCATTATTATCCAAAATACCTGTAGCCAAAAATATTGTCATTAGGCCAATGGCTAGAAAAACGATTACAGTTAAAGCTAACCTACCGTAATCTTTTTTTTCAACTTTCTTTATCATTTTTTGAAAAATTTAATTATGTTAATATAGTATAAGTAAATTAATTTTTGATGTAAACTATGAATTTAAAAGTTGTAAGACAATTAGAAAAAAAGAAAGCCAAGTTGATGTTTATAGATTCTGAAGATAAAAAAAGAATTCAGAAACTGTGTGTAGAGCTTAACACTACTCCAATAGACGTAGTTTCTACGGCAACAAAACTACTAGAAAAATCATTAAATAAGAAAATAATTTTAAGGGATGCGAAGACAAATACTGATTTAGAAATCGATATTTTTGAACATCTTAAAAAAAATTCCAATGAGTGATAAGCAAAAACAAGAAAAGATAATTTTTATCGACCCAAATGATTTAATTGGATTTGTTCAAGAAGGTACGGAAGATGACATTGATATGGATAATGCATCAGATGATTCTTCTTCGGAAAAGGGGATTATAAATACAACTACACTCTCAGATGACGATGATAATTTTTTAACTGAGGACGAGCTTACTGAACTTTTTGAAAAAAAATATTCAAAAGAGATTGATGAAATTAAAATTTTAAAAAAACGAGAAAACACAAGAGGTGTATTAGCTGTTTTGTATACAATGCTTACTTTCTTAATATTTGGAATAGGCATGCTTGTTGCTACACTAGACGGGTTAAATCGCGACGTAAGTATAATTGATAATATGCAAGAAATTCTTCCTCTTTTGTCTGGCATCTTCTTAGGTTCTCTGGGTTTTGTACTGGGATATTATTTTAGAAAAGGTGATGAGTAACAACTTAACAATAAAGTTCAAGGCTCAGAAATCTCACGCATGTAGATTTAGCTATGTTCGAAATTAAAGAAGCAAATAGTGGTGATTTTGAACGTTTAAAACTTCTTATACTTGAGGCACTAAAAGAAGATCCCATCGCCTTTACTGTAACATTCGATGAGTATAACCAAGGTAGTAATTCCTGGTGGCATTCTTTTTTAGATCCATACCTTTTACAAGATCATTCTAAATTATATATTGCAAAAAATAAAGATACAATTACTGGTATGATTGGAGTTCTTTTTTCAAGAAGAAGTAAACAAGAACATATTGCAACAATTGTTTGGTTTTATGTATCAAAAGAGTTCAGAGGAAATAAAGTTGGAAATGCATTATTTGAAAAATTACTAAATGATATAAGCGATATTAAGCGCATCAAAAAGATAACACTTAATGTAACAGCTACCCAGAAAGAGGCGCAAAAAATTTATACAAAATATGGTTTTACTGTAGTTGGTGTTCTTAAAAATGACCTTCGCGAAAATGATACGTATCATGATATCGTTGTTATGGAAAAATATATACGAAACCCTCACCCTAATGAGCAAAGCGAGTGAAGGGAGAGGGTGGCGAACGAACGTGAGCCGGGTGAGGGTGTTAGGCCAAACAACTTAGCTCCTATGAACAAAATATACTTACCAAACTACAATCTAAACACTACTTTGCTTGGTGGTCAATCATTTTCCTGGGAAGAAATTGATAAGTATTTTTACGGTTTTACACAAGATATGGTCATAAAATTAAAGCGTGAGAAAGACTTTTTATATTGGCAAACGTATCCTCAAAAAGATAATTTTGATTATTTAGCGACATATCTGCAAACTAATTACGACTTTGAAACAAAAATAAAGCTGATTAATAAAGATAAACATATAAACTTAGCAATTGAGCAAAATAGAGGCTTAAGACTTTTAAAACAAGATTTTGAATTGACCACACTGTTTTTTATTTTATCTGCATTTAAAAATATTAAGGGGATACGGCATAGCGTAAAACTTTTATCAAAGCAACTTGGAGAAAAAGTCTTAGTTGATAATAAGGAATTTTATTTATTTCCTAAAACAGATACTATTGCAAATACTTCAGAACAAGAGCTTAAGAAATCGTCTATTGGCTACAGAGCCAAGTATTTAAAATTAACAAGTGAAATTCTTTTGAAAGAAAATATTTCTAGAAGTATTATTAATATGGATGAAACAGAGGCTAGAAAATTGCTGAAATCATTTCCAGGAATTGGAGATAAAGTTGCAGATTGTGTACTGACATTTGCTTTGGGATTTAGCACAACAACACCTTTAGATATCTGGGCAAAAAGAGTCTTAACTAACTTGTATGGACTTGATCCCAAAATGACTTACTTAGAGATGCGAGAATGGTTAAATAACTATTTTGAGGGCAACAGTGCACTTGCGGGTCAGTATTTGTTTGAGTATATTAGAAAACAAGGGAGATCAGTGTTGAAAAATTAAAAAGTTTAAATTTTTCAATTTTATAGCTTTAAAACTTTAAAAAAATCGTTAATCTAATTTTTTGATTCTCTAATCTTTATTCGTTAATTTTCATGATCGAACGTAGTATAGGACAAAAATTAAAATCAGAAAGATTAAAACAAGAATTGACGCTTGACCAAATTTCTGTAGAAACCAAAATAAGGAAAGAGGTTTTAAAATCTATTGAGACTGATAATTTTTCTAGTTTTGATTCACATGTTTATGCAAAAGGTTTTATAAAAAACTATGCGAAATATTTGAATCTGGATGAAGAACAACTTCTTGGAATTTATAGAAGAGATTTTGAATTTAAGACATCGGATAGAAAAACATTGACAAAAGATGATGCGAAGACTAAACAAAATCCAGATGTTAATAATAGGCTTGAGATAACCTCAAAACAACTTTTTTTTATAATAGTTTTAATAATTATTTTAGCAGTAAGTTTTCTAGCAATTAGATTGCTGTTGCATGCCTTCAGAAAACCTTATTTAAAAATTACAGCTCCTGTAGAAATTAGTGCACAATTTGACGGAAAAATTGAATACCCAGAAAAATCTATAAAACTTTTTGGAGAAACCGAAAAGAGTATAAAGATTTATATCAATGAAGAGCCTGTAACATTAAAACCTGGGAATATTTTTGAATCACAACCAATTCCACTTTTATCTGAACGAAATATAATCGAAATTGAAGCAAGAAGTACTCTTGGAATCAGTTCAAGAATAAAAATTGAAATCCCAAAATCTGAAAATGCTTCTCAAGCTGAATTTAATGGTATCGATAGCATTATTACAATAAAAAATGACACTACTTTTTTACTCGTTAGAGCTGATGGCGTCATAAAATTTAACGACCAAGCCTTTCCAAACGATGCATTTAACATTAAAGCAGAAAGGAATATTGAAATTGAAACTTCAACTCCAGAAAATGTTGTAGTTATAATTGATAACCAGGAATATAACCTTTCGAAGCAGAATGAGTTGTTTGAATATAATCACGGAATTGTAACTCAGAAATAACTAGTTCATAAAATAGTTATTAGGATTTGAAGGATTTGAAAACTTTGATTCAGTTTTAATAAGCCTTTCAAAAAAATTATCTAAACCATTCTTAACCAGATCAACTTGTGACTTAAAGTTTTCGTCAAAAATATTTAATTTATATAAGTCATATAAATCCAAGAAAAAATAATAGGAAATGTTGAAAATATGTCTTGCATTAGCAAAAGGAAATGCATAATCTTCAACTAATTCATTCAACTTGCAAGTAAAAATGTCAACATTAATCAAAAACTCAAACACCCTATCGGAATCAACATCTTGTAAGAGTGGTTTCAAATCATTAATAACGTTTGTTAGATCTTTAACTTTATTTCTAAGATCGTCTTTTTCTGGAGAACTACATTGTAAATCAAAATCGTCTTTATACATAAAAAGCGGTGGCAAAATTTCCTAGCAATAGTAACATAACTTTTCCAAAATATTAAGACTATACGATTTATCAAGAAAAATAGTTGAACTGAAAAATGACATTTTCATAATTTGTAATAAATAACATAAACTCTTTATGCTAAAATTTTTTACTACGAAAATTTTAAGTTTTTGATTTAAAATTTATCTAAATCTCAATCTTACTCTTAATCTTGATCTAATGAGCTTTACTCACTTACATGTTCACACAGAATATTCATTACTCGATGGGGTTTCTAAAACACCAAAGCTTTTTGAAAAAGTTAAAGAACTTGGCATGGACTCAGTAGCAATGACTGATCATGGTGTGCTTTATGGCGCAGCAGAGTTTTGGAAACTATCAAAAGACTTTGGTATTAATCCAATAATTGGTTGCGAAATATACGTAGCACCTTTAGAAAGAACACTTAGGCAACCTGTTAACGGGATAAAATACTACCATTTATTACTACTAGCTAAATCTTTAGAGGGTTATCAAAACCTTGTAAAGATAGTATCCATAGGTCAACTAGAAGGAATGTACTATAAACCCAGAGTAGACAAAGAAACTTTAGCAAAGTATTCCAAGGGTATAATTTGCACTTCTGCATGTATGGCTGGGCCTCTTTCACGCCATATTTTGCGAGGCGAATTTGATCAGGCTGAGGACTGGCTAAGATTTCTTAAAGGTACCTATGGAGAGGACTTTTATTTAGAACTACAAAGACATGGATATGACGGTAAAGATGATCTAAACATTAATGAATATCTTGTTAAAAATACTTCCCAAGAAGATGACTCTTCCGAAGAGTCAATTGACGATTCATCACAGCAAAAATTTGCAAATTTAAAGCTAAGGGAATTTGCAGAGAAATATAAGCTGCCTGTTGTTGCTACTACTGATGCTCACTATTTAAATAAAGAGGATAAAGAAGTGCAGACTGTTCTTTTTGCCATTAAAGATGGGAAGTTAATTAGCGATGACACTTGCAGGAAAGGATATGAAGGAACATATATAATGTCGCCTGAAGAAATGAAACTTAAGTTCTCCGATATACCAGAAGCGGTTGATAATACAATGGTTATAGCAGATAAAATTGAACATTTTGGACTTAAGTTTGAAAGAGTTCAACCACGTTTTTGGAATATTCCAAAAGGTTCAACAGCTAAATCTGAATTGAAAAAGCAAGCCTATATCGGAGCTGTGAAAAAATATACCGAGTATTTGAACTTAAAAGACAAAGGGGATGATGTTTCTGTTTTTGAAAATGCAATAGATAAATTTTCTCAAAATATGTTCGATGATGCTTCAAAAATATTGACACAAGAGCTAATTGATAGATTGGAATATGAACTAATGGTAATCGATAAAAAAGGTTATAACGACTACTTTTTGGTCGTAGGCGACCTGATGCAGTTTGGTAGAAGGAATGGAATTCTAGTTGGAGCAAGAGGATCTGCTGCAGGTTCAGTGATAGCGTATGTTTTAGATATTACTAATGCTGAACCAATAAAATGGGAATTATACTTCGAAAGATTTTTAAATTTGGAAAGACCATCCCCTCCTGATATAGACATGGATATTCAAGATGATAGACGAGATGAAATAATCCAGTATGCCAGAGATAAATACGGTGAAGAATGTGTTGCAGCTATTTGCACTTTCGGAAAATTAAAAACAAAGGCAGCCATTCGAGATGTTTCAAGAGTATTGGGAATAGATTTAAAAACCGCAGATAAGCTTTCCAAAATGGTAACAGTTTTATTTGGAAAGCCTTTCCCTATTTCTAAAATGATGGAAGTTGATAAAGAGTTTGCAGAGATAATAAATAGTGATGAAAATCTTCAAAAAATGTCTAGCATTGTTAAAAAAATTGAAGATTTGGCAAGACATGTTTCTACCCATGCTGCGGGCTATCTGATTACTCCTGAACCCATAACTAATTATATGGCTTTACAACGTGACGCAAAGGATCCAGAAAAAATAATGACCCAAATGGATGGAAATTTTGTGGACAAACTAGACTTCATGAAATTTGATTTTCTTGGGCTGCGAACTTTAACAATCATAAGAAATGCACTAGAGTACATTGAACAAAGGCATAATAAGAAAATCGATATAACTAGAGTGCCAGAAAATGACCCTGATACTTTTGCACTTTTTTCTAAAGGAGATACGGTAGGTGTATTTCAATTTGAGTCTCCTCCAATGCAACAATTTTTAAAGGATCTCCAGCCAGAAACCCTTGAAGACATTTGTTTCCTTGCGGCAGCATATCGCCCGGGCCCTATGAAATATATTCCAGATTACATTTTGTGTAAACATGGCAAAAAAGAACCAGAATATCTAATTCCTGAATTAGAACCTTTACTGAATAAAACCTACGGTTTTCCTATTTACCAAGAACAGCTTTTAAAAATTTGCATGGAACTTGCAAACTTTACTCTTGCCGATGGAGATGTTATTCGAAATGCTTTAAAGAAAAAGCAGTTAGATATACTGAAAGCGAAAGAGCCTGATTTCAAAAAGAATTTTATGGATAAATTTGGTTATTCTCAAGATATTGCAGATAAACTGTGGAAGCAACTGGAACCATTTTCTGATTACGGATTTAATAAGGCTCACTCTGCAAGCTATGCTGTTGTTGCTTATTGGTGCGCATATTTAAAGGCTCATTACCCTATTGAATTTATTACAGCTTTAATTCACTCCGACCTTGAAAATTTAGAAAGAGTTACTGTTGATATTAAAGAAGCAAAAAGAATGGGATTCAAAGTTTCTCCTCCAGATATAAATTATTCTGAAGTTTACTTTAGGCCTGAAAATGAAGATACTATTCGATTTGGCTTAGGTGCAATTAAAAATGTTGGGTTTAAAGTTTGTGATGAAATTGTTTCTGAAAGAAATAAGAATGGCTTATTTAAAAGTCTTGCCGATTTTACACAAAGAATGGGAACAAAAAATGCAAATAAACGAGTTCTAGAAGCTTTAATAAAATCGGGAGCCATGGATGAGTTTGGCGATAGAAATGCGCTTTTACAAGTTATTCCAGAAGCAATAGAAATTGCTGCTGGAAAAGAAAAAAGTAAATCCTTAGGTCAAACTGATCTTTTTGGGTCAAGTGATAGCTCTGGCGATTCAATTTCAATAAGTATTTTAAATCTTCCTAAAGTTGAACCCGTTAGTGAATCTCAATTAATTGAATGGGAAAAGGAATTTATGGGTATTTTTATTTCAACTCATCCACTTGAAAACTATAAATGGATAACGCTTTTGAATGGATTTAAAACTATATCTGAGATAGAGGCATTACATTCGGGTGATAATGTAAAATTTATGGGCATCATAAGTGGAATTAAAATTACGGCAACTAAAGCAGCAGGAGAAAAAATGGCAATTCTAACAATTGAGGACATGTCGGGAAAACATGAAGCAGTTTTGTTTCCTAAAAAATATTCAGAAATACTTTCAAAAAATTTATTAGTGGAAACGAAGCCAATTATTTTTGCAGGTGTAATTAATGAACGAAATGATAGAAGATCAATCGTAATAAATGAAATGGCGTTTGCAGAAATTGTGGATAAGCCAAAAACTTTAATACTAGATATTAGGGGTGTTGAAGACCAAAAAAAGCTTTCTAATATTAAACAATGTTTTTCTGACGAAGGTGACGTACAAGTGAACATAATCTACGGAACGCAATCTGAGCCCAAAAGCATTACTAGAAAAAGCCATTTGACCGATGAACATTTTGAAATTTTGAGGGAGTTTATAAAGCGTACTTGGTAGAGCCTCACCCGGCTTCACTTTGTTCAGCCACCCTCTCCAGTTTGGAGAGGGTAGTTTGAGCTTGCTCAAACTGGTGAGGCTACGGCTACTCTTCTCCCATCGCCCTTAAAGTCCTCCTAATCCTTGACTTTGTTTCTGCCATTTTACACTTTGCAAGCCAACCTCGATTTGTGTTTTTATGCTTTGTTGTAATTACTTCGCACACATCTCCTGTTTGTAAAACATGATCCAATGTTACAATTTTTTTATTAATATACGCGCCATTACATCTGTCTCCAATTTGCGTATGAACTGCATAAGCAAAATCTAATGGAGTAGATCCCTTTTCCAAAATTACAACTTTTCCCTTGGGTGTAAAAACAAATACGCTTTCAGAAAATGCTTTAATTTTATAGGATTTAGTTGCTTCATCGGAGTTATTCTTCCAATCAACAAGTTCTTTGGTCCAAGTAAATGATTCTTTTTTAGAATTCATTTGGAGTTTGTATGCAATATGGCTTGCGGGTCCAAATTCATTATATTCATGCATTTCAGCAGTTCTAATTTGAATTTCTGCAACAAAGCCATCAATATCTACTACTGTGTGAATAGATTTATATCCACTTGCTTTTGGCTTAATTATGTAATCGTCAAATTCTTCAGGGAAGTAGTCCCATTTTCCATGAATCAAACCTAAAACCAAGTAACACTCAGCCTCTGTATTTAAAATTACTCGAATTCCTAAAAGGTCTTTCAGTTTCTTAATGTGTGTTTCATTTAGAGTCTCGCCTTCATTCATATATTTCTTTTTTATTTTATTGTAGGTGCTACTATAATTTTTTGTTCTATAAGAAATGCTTACAGGCTTAACATTGTACTTTGATAATAGGTTCAAAATCTCATCCTCAACTTTTTTAAATATTGATTGGCTTTCCAAGTAAATTTTATCGGTATAAGATTTTATAAAATTATACTCTGTAGGATTTAAGATCTTTAATGCAGTGTTTTCAAATATCGATTGAAAATGCCCCAATCCGAGATATTCACAAAGAGGCGCATACACAAGTTTTAATTTATATGCCTGATTCTTTTGAGTTTCGATTGGTAAAATATCAAGCGAAAAAGAATTATATAGTTTATTTGCAAGTCTGATTATTAAAATTCGAATATCTTCACTTGATGCAATCATAAGTTTTCTAAAGTTATCTGGATCTTCATTATGAAGTTCAAAACTTTCTGAATGCTCCTTAATCTGACTTAAACCATCAACAATAAATGCAACTTCTGTTCCAAACTTCTTATCTATTTCTTCAATTGTTGCATGTTTTAAATCAACAATTTTGTGAAGCAGGCTTGCAATTACAGAAGTTGTGTCTAAATTAAGCTTTACAATATAGCTTGCAACAGTTAGCAAATGTGTATCCATTGATTTGCCTGAAAGTCTTTTATCGTTCTTATGAAGTTCTGACGCATAATCAAACGCTTCTTTAATTTTTGAAACGTCGTATTTTATTATTGAAGAATTTATTAGTTCTTCAAGTTCAGCAAAAGTTGTAATTTCGTTAAAGGTTAAGGTTTTCATTAAAAGTTAGACAAATTTTTAATTTCAGATATAATAACTTGAAAATATACTATGATGCAAGCAGAAGAAACACCACCAAAGCTACCTCCTCTTCCAGATAATTACGAACTTACTATAACTGACCCTGAAAAAACAGGTATTAGACTTTTTCGACTTGCAGATAAGCAAACCGGTATTGTAACAACCTTTATAGAGTTTAATAAAGATTTTGATATTCATGCAGCAATTGCATGGGCTGGAGCCCGAACTTCAAGAACTAATGATAGTTATGAAAGTATTTACGCTGAAATTTATGAAGCTTCTAAAGCAGGAAGATACCAAGCTGGTGAAAAACTAATGAAAGTTTTCTTGAATTATGGACACGCCTCTGTTGCAGATATGTCACCTATTATGATTGGAATTGAAAATATTCCAATGCTTGAAGCTTTCTTTATTTTTGATCATACAAGTGTAAACGCAGGACAAGAGCTTTCCACAAGATATGTAGAAATCTCAGATTTAGGTGTACCTGAAATTCAAGATTTGCTTGATTTGGAAAGCTTAGAAGGTGAACAAAAAGAGAAAATCCAAAAATTATGGGGAAAAATCCAAGATAATTGCTCAAGGCAATACACCAAGTGGACTTCACTTATTAAACCACGTATTGAGAAATTTATTGAAGAAGGGGGCAAAAAACCTTCAAAGGATACTGTAAATGCTAGAACTCTTGACATTGCAAGAATGTGGATTCCTGTAGGAGCAAGTACTTCTATGATCTCACTTTCTTCAACAAGAGATTGGGTAAACATGATAAAACAACTACGCGAAAATGAAAGCCCCATTTCAGATAGTATTGCTGACCAAATCCTGGTTACTTTAAACTTAAAAAATTATAGCGAAGGCGAATCATTACAAGCCGATATAGGCAGATTAACAAAATACCACGAAGGGACCTTTACCGTTAATCAAAATTTAAAGAATCTGCAGGAACTAATTTTAACAATTTCTGAATTTTCAGATTTAGTTGATCAACCTATTTCACACGAACCTAAATCGTCACCCAATAAAGCAAAAATATTGAACCTTGGCACAAATTATAGCCCAGGAACTTTACTTGCAGCAGAATATATTTCAGTGCTATTTCCTAATATTGATGAGGAAGCAATATTAGAAAAACTGGTAGCTCTTGATAATAACTTAAAAGGTGAGATAGGTAGAATTATACTAGATGGACATAACCACCATGACTTACTAAAAAATGCTGCAGATGTAAGGGGCACTCTAGTTGTTGTAGAGACTGCTCTTGCATACTTAAGAGATTTAAATAGGCATAGAGCTCTAGGTAGATTAATGCACTTACTTGAAACAAAAAATACTGACGCAATTGTCTACCAAGGATTCAACCAAAACTTTGCACTTAATAACTCAGATTATTTAAAAGATCTCTCTCCTATGTGGGAAGAGGACATGGCCCAACATTACGAAATGATTTTTGAATTTTATGAGGTTCTCAAAGAAAGTCTTGGGGATAATTTAGATAGTAAAATTCTCAACTATATTCTCCCATTAGGTCACCAGGTAAAAGCTCACTTTAGCGGGCCACTTTTGCAATTTGACTACATGTTAAGTTTAAGAATTTCGCTAGGGGGTGATTTTGGTTATAGGGATACTGCTCATCAAATTTTAGAGTTGTTTAGGCAAGATCCTTTTTTAATAAGTATGTTAGAAAAAATTGAGAAACCTGATCCTAATGACTTGACTCAAGTTGTAGGAAGAAGCTAACAAAGGTTCTTTAATTACCTCCAGTATTTTAGTAAATTATAATTAACCCTAAATTTTACTCTCACGTTATGATTTTATCTGACAAAACTCTAAAAAAATTAATTGATAATAAAGAAATTGTAATAACACCACTTTCAGAAAATGCAATACAACCAGCGTCTGTAGATTGCAGGCTTGGAGAAAAATTTCTAGTTTTAGAAGATTCAATGGAATCTATCCGCATGGATGAGCCTATAAAATATCGAGAAATTATTACTAACGAAATCACAATACCTCCAAAATCTTTTATACTCGGAACCACTATGGAATATTTGGAGCTTCCATCAAATCTTACTGTATTTATTGAAGGAAGAAGCTCCATTGGTAGAATGGGATTGTTTATTGAGAATGCCGGTTGGATAGATCCTGGCTTTAAAGGCAATTTAACTTTGGAATTATACAACGCGAATTCTTTACCAATTAAACTTATAGCTGGAAGACGTATTTGCCAGTTTGTATTTTGCATGATGGACCAAGAAGCTGAAATTCCTTATGGTGATTCTCGTCTTAAAAGCAAATATCAAGGCCAAGCCTCGACTGTTGGAAGTCTTATTTCTCAAGACATTGAAACTAAAAAATAGTATATTAAAGTAGCAAAAGAGCTATAGAGGCGGAGAGGCGAAGAGCTGCCGAATGCAGCCTAATACATTTTGCTTTTCAAGGTGTGTTTTTTAATCTTAAAATCGTTAGCCTTAATTAATGCACAGAGATCTAACCCAATCCACAATTCAAGATGTTAATGCAAGATTTTATAATGTAGATTTGTCAAAAAGCTATGTTGAGTCGGGCAAAAAATTTGCAGAAGTTTTGCAAAAGCACTATGGTACAAACAAATCCTATTCTATTGTATGCGGTCTTGGTGGAAACGCAGGTGATGGTTTATCAACCGCTCTTGAACTCTCAAAAAATAATACACAGGTTAAAGTCTTTTTAGTTGGAAGAGCAAATTTAATTGAGAATGTTTCTACAAAGGACCTTTGGGATAAAGTCTATAATAATAAATCGATAGAAACAAAGCAGGACTGTTACGCTAAAGATATAGAAAAATCAGACATAATTTTAGAGTGTTTAGTAGGAACTGGACTTGCTGGATCTACGCTTAATAAAAGGTTTTTTGATGTTATTAAAAGCATTTCCCACTTTAAGTCCGAAATTGTTGCTATTGATAAATCCTGCCCACATTACACCCCCAGTTTAGTTGTATCAATCAACTATCCCAAAACTGAAAATGCTGAAGTTATAAAAGTAAGTTATCCACAAAGCTTGGATTTGCATATTGGTCCTGGCGAAGTAAAAAGTTTAATAAAACCTAAAATACAATCTCACAAAAATAAAAATGGCAAAGTATTAATAATTAATGATTTAGATAACGATTGTAATGAACTTGTTGCAACTGCGATTAAACAATATGAATGTAGTGCAAGTGTTTATAGCTTTAGAGGTGTTGGTAAAAATAAGCTTTTTGATAAAGTTTTATCTAATGGTGATTTGGAAGAAGCTATAGTCGAGTGTAATTCTGTGTTCTTAAGTGAGCTACCTGTGGATGATTTTATTTCAAAGGCATTTGTAAATGAACTTGTTAAATACATTGAAGATAAACCTTTAATAATATTCGGAAGTGCGCTCAATTACTTTGATGCTGATCTTTTAAAAAGAATTAAAAATAAAATACTA
Source organism: uncultured Candidatus Saccharibacteria bacterium (assembly GCA_964607415.1). GTDB lineage: Bacteria > Patescibacteriota > Dojkabacteria > J137 > J137 > CAZSKK01. Next base: position 361,110 of record CAZSKK010000001.1, read on the forward strand.
TTTTTTGATTTAACAAGTTTTTTTAGATTTTCAAATTCAAAAATAAGTAAGGTTGAAGGATTAGCTGCAAGGTTAGCAAAAGAAACTTCATCAACTTGCGTAATATATTCAACACAAACTTATATTTTTGACGAAGAAGGAAATTACAAAATTCATCCTAAAAATATAAATGACTATAACTCTAAACTAATAATCACAAGCCTTACCGCAGCTTTTGCTTCTAAAAATTCAACAGCGCTTTCTGCAGGAAGTGCAAATTTTGTTTATAGTGTTGCTGAAAAATTAAGTGCAGATCCTTCACCAACCAATGTTGCTAAATCTTTATCTGCTGCTTACAACGAGTGTCTTGAATTTTGATTGCCAATTTTGTATACTTCGGCATGAATATACTGGCTTCATTAAGAAACTTAATTATAAATAACAATCAACAAGAGTATAACCAGCAGGTATCTCAGATGCTTTTGGATTCACGTGGAGAACTGTCATTAGAATTCATTAGTCCTGATCTTCTTAGATACATTATAGATAACTCCTTTTTACTCTCACCGGATGACACTATCAATATTGGTAACACTTTATGTAAAAATGTAAAAGAACTTTACAGTAGTAGATTTGCGGGAATACAAAGCCTTATGCCTGGTGCGTTGCTTGCTATTTATGAAAGACTTCAAGAACATTTTCCAGACATAAATAGCGATATGGAGGCTTCAACTTTGGAATTAAGCTTGCGCCCGATAGTAAGTCAAATTGTTCAAGAAGGCCAAGTTATTAACCCTGAGCCATGAGCGAAGATATATCTGTAGAAATAGATACTGCTCCTGCAACTCATATCGTAACCAATGACGAAATACTGAACGATGAATTGCATTTGGATAACTCGCTTATCGATCAGCTTTTAAGTTTACTAGGGGGCTGTAGTTTCAAAGTTGATGAAGAATCTGAAACCCTAATTATCGAAACATACATCCCTGGAAAGCTTGTAAAGCTTCCCCTTCAGGGGATTTTTTCTGATCCAGAAATCCTGAAAATATTTGATGTCATTCAAGGCAGAGATAATTCAGTATCACTAACTAAGCTTAGCAATCATGCATTGCGACAAGTTGCAAGAAGATTTGGAATAGACCCTTATACTGTATTTGAGCCAATACAAAAAAAGTCCAGACAAAGACCAGCGCACCTTCACGAAAAAATCACATCAAAATCTGAAGGCAGAAAACAAAGAAATAAACGGATGGCTCGTAAACGTAGGTATAAAAGAGGTTATGAAGATATGTACAACAAAAATTTTGAACAATAAAACACCTCCCTTAATCCCTCCTATAGGAGGGAGAAAAAGACGTGACTAAATACCCTAATTCTTGAATCGTGGATCTTGATTCTTATTCTACTACTTCCCCTTCTTCAGGTTCATCTTTATTATCTTCATTCTTACTCTTATCCTCACTCTCACCCTTTGATTCTTCACCTGCAGCAGCTTCGTACATTTTAGCTCCCACTGCTTGAAGTTTTTCCATTAAGGCATCAACTGCTTTCTTTAAAGCTTCTTGATCAAGTTCAGATTTTCCAAGTTCCTCTTTAACAAGTTTAATTTGATCATCTAAAGCTTTTTTATCCTCTTCACTAATCTTATCTTTATTATCTTTAATTAATTTTTCTGCCTGAAAAACTAATGAATCAGCTTCATTAATAAGTTTCAATCTTTCAACCTCTGCTTTATCTTTAGCTTCGTTTTCTGCTGCTTCTTTAACTAGTTTATCTATTTCAGATTCTTCTAAGTGAGTTGACGCAGTAATTGTAATATCTTTTTCTTTGCCAGTTCCTAAATCTTTTGCCTTAACGTTCAAGATTCCATTTGCATCAATTTTAAATGTAACAGAAAATTTAGGTACACCTCTTGGTGCAGATGGAATTCCGTCTAGTCTAAATACGCCTAGTTCTTTGTTATCTTTAGCTAAAGGTCTTTCTCCTTGTAAAACTCTAACATCAATTGCATTTTGGTTATCTACAGCAGTTGTAAATCTATCTTCAGACTTTTCTGCAGGGATCGTTGTGTTTCTTGGGATTAAGATATGCATTTCGCCCATATTAACTTCAAGACCAAGTGATAATGGAGTTACATCTAACAAAGTGATGTCTTCAACACCAGAATCTCCAGCTAAAACTGCGCCCTGAACTGCAGCTCCAACTGCAACAACTTCATCTGGGTTTACGCTTTGATTTGGTTTTTTACCAAAAAATTCTTCAACTTTTTTTACAACCAAAGGCATTCTTGTCATTCCTCCAACCATAATTACTTCTTCAATTTCTGTTTTTTCTTTTTTAGCATCTTTTAATGCTTTTTTGATTGGCTCAATAGTTTTATCTACCAAATCAAGTACAAGTTTTTCATACTCAGATCTTGTTAAATTCATTCTAAAGTGTTTTGGCCCTTTACTATCTGCTGTAATATATGGAAGATTAACTTCTGTTGATTCGCTTGAAGATAAAGTAATTTTTGCCTTTTCAGCAGCTTCTTTAAGTCTTTGCAGTGCGGCTGGGTCTTCTTTTAAATCAATTCCTTGTTCTTTTTTAAATTGAGCAATCATATAATCAATCAATACTTGATCAAAGTCATCTCCACCAAGGTGTGTATCTCCATTTGTAGATAAAACTTCGTAAACTCCGTCACCTATTTCTAAAATTGAAATATCAAAAGTACCTCCACCCAAGTCGTAAACAGCAATTAACTGATTTTTATCTTTTTTATCCAAACCATATGCAATTGCTGCAGCAGTAGGTTCGTTAATAATTCTTTTTACATCAAGTCCAGCTACTTTTCCTGCATTTTTTGTTGCCTGTCTTTGAGAATCATCAAAATATGCAGGAACTGTAATTACTGCTTCTGTTACAGGTTCACCCAAAAACGCCTCTGCATCTGATTTTAGTTTAGCAAGAACTTTTGCAGAAATAACTTCTGGCGCAATCCATTTATCACCAAATTGAATTTCAACTCCTCCTTTGTCACTTTTTTTAATGTTGAACGGAAAAAGTTTTATATCTTTTTGAACTTGTTCATCATCAAATTTTCTACCTATTAACCTTTTTATTGAGTAAAAAGTGTGCTCTGGATTGATAGCCATTTGATTTTTTGCTGTAATCCCTACAACTTCTGATTTATTATCTGTATCAATTGCAATGACTGAAGGCGTTGTTCTAGCACCTTCCTTATTGGTAATTACTTCTGGTTTTCCAGCTTGTACAAAAGCAACAACAGAGTTTGTTGTTCCTAAATCTATTCCTACGATTTTTCCCATAATAAAAAAAATTAAATTTTAAAAGTATAAAGATTAGAATTATGATTCAAGATTCATGATTCAGGAAAAGTGAATAATATTCTTGAATCCTGAATCTTAATTCTCTGCCTGAAAGGCAGAATTAGCACTTAAAGTATAAGATTGCTAATTTGTTTTGTCAAGATTCATTCGTTATCATCTTTAAAACCTCAGCAAACCTTTCTTCCTTAAACATAAATAGTGGTCCTTCATAAATTTTTATCTGTCTGAACTTCACATCTTCTTCCCTTGTGTACCATTGCATAAAAAGTGTTGATGATTCACTAACACCCAATCTATTAAATAAACCGTATAATTTATAGATAGCATAAAAATCATTGCCTACTATATTAAGATCACTGGCGTTTGGTCTCCTTTCATCGGTTCTATACTCAGCACTTGCCACTCTTGTGTAAAGACCAGTTATTCTAACCAGATCGGGATGATTTATTGCTGGGTTCGTATCTATTGTTAAGGCAACTATGTAATCCTCAATTTCCAAAGAAACAACGCCTTTGATATTTGTAAAGCTATGTAATCTAAAGATTTCACTAATATCTGGTAGCTTTACATTAATATCTTCCAAATCAAAAGCTAATACAGTCACATCTATTGTTTCGCCTGGTTTATAAATATTGGGTATAGATCTTTTTAAGGTTACTACCTTTCCTATATTTTCACCTTCTATCATTTTCCAACAATAACTTTTGCTGGTTTCAGAACATTTACTTGTCCTATATATTTATAAGCTGAACTAATAACAACAATAACCTTATTCTTATTGCGTTCATCCGCAACAGTTTGTATTGCTTCCATCTTTGATCTATCAAATTCATCCCCTACATTTACTTCAACTTTTTCAACACCTGCACTTTTTACAGCTGCAATTAATTTATCTTGAGCAGTTTTTAAAGAACTTTTAGCATGTTCTAAATTTAAACCACCATCTTTCAGTGCAAGCTCCATATCATCGTGAATTTCCAACATCTCAGAAATTAAACCCATATTTGCAATTGCTCCAAAAGTCGCTCTTTCAGCATCCATTCTTTTTCTGTAGTTATCAAAATCAGCCATAAGCTGGAGCTTTTGACTTTTTAATGCTTCAACTTGCATTTCAAGTTCTTTAAGTTTGCTAATTTCATCATTTTGAACCTTTACTTCATTTTCTTTTTTATTATGTTTTGCTTTTGTCATATTATATTAAATTAAAGAATGTAAAAATCTGGTAATTCAATTGAAATTAAGTAGTAATTCGTTGTAGAACAGAATAACGAAACAAAAATTACGGATTTCAAATTATGTGTTGTTTAACTTGTAATTCTCGATTTGCTTCCTCGTAATTAATGCGCATACACGACTTACGCTCTCTTATGGCTTTTTACCTCTAAACCTGTTTTCACTACTTCCATCCTCGAATTAAATATCCAATTGTATTTGAAAAGTATTTAACTGAAGCTATTACCATTTGATAATTCATTCTATTTGGTCCAACAACTGCTAGGTATCCATTTTTATTATCAGGTAATTTTATTTCTGAAAAAACAACAGCGTAATCATCAAAAAGGTCAATATCAGCTTCTTCACCAACCAAAACTCTAATTTCAGCATCGCCTCCCTTCTCAAACATTTTTGCAAGTGTCGAGTAATCTTCTAAAATTCTAAGAATATTTCTAAGCTTTTCCAACTCTCTAAATTCTGGAAGCATAACCATATTTGATAGACCTGCATAATATACATCCTTATCAATAAGTGCAACTGCGACATTTCCAGTTAAACTATTTAAATAATTTAAACTATTTCGAATTAAATTTTCAGTTTCAAATTTAACTTTGTTTAATTCAATTTTAACTTTTTCCCTAGTTACGACATCTATAATATCTTCTGTTTCATCATCAATTTCGTCCAAGTAAAATCTCCAGCCCTTTGTAGTTGGAATCCTTCCTCCGCTCGAATGTTTCATAAATAAGTATCCCTTTAAAACCAAATCGGACATTTCATTTCTGATTGTTGCAGGACTTACTTTAAATTGATACTTAGTTTGAAGCGCAAGGGATCCAACAGGTTCCCCTGATGTTATAAAGTCATCAATTATTGCTTTTAAAAGTTGCTGTTGTCTATCGGATAAATCCATATACACTACGTTTGAAGGTTATAAAGTCGGAATGCTACAACGTTAAAACACTAAAAACTTTTATACATTTTAACTAATTTAGCAGAGAAAGTTAAGAGGTGCTAATAAAAAAGTTTAAGTGTAAGTTTAAGATTAAGCGAAAAGCGCTTGAAAAAATAAATTTACCGGTGCTATAATTTTGTCATCATAATTTAGCAGCAATATAATGAGCAGCGAGTTCAGAAATAACATGTCTTCAAAAGATTGTTACGGTAGTACAAAAAGCCACAATTCGCGCAATATGGTTGAAAGCCCATGGAAATTTTCTAATGATAGTCGCTTCAATACTATCTATTTGGCAATTAGTCATGCTTTCAGCTATGCCAATTTGGATGAAGGGGAAGAAACGATTGAGCTCGATAAGGATTTAACAGAAGCCGACTTAAATCCTGGGGTAATGGAAGTCGATGGTACTGAGTTAAAGGAATTATTAGGTCAAATTCTAGAAACATCAGACTTATCACCTTTTGATCATAATATATTATTCAGAGTTACTAGCTCAAGCGATCCTAATGCTGCATTAATACAAATTTTTACTGAGAACAATGATTTTGTAACTTTATCAGACTTGGAATCTTATTTTTGTTCTTTGTTAGTTCAGTTACAAGAACATATTGCTTCAACTGGAATGGAACAGACTCTTAAAAAACTAATTGGGATATCGCTACAAGATGATGATGATAATGCTAGTGAAATCTAATCTAACTGGGCAGCTTTTTTACATCAACCCCAACTGCTCTGGATGAATCTTTTTTGGAGTCTTTGGCTTTTGTGTTTTAGAGGACACGCTATTTTCGTTTTTAATCTTACTCTCAGACTCGCTCTTATTCTCAAATCCACTTAGTATTTCATTCGCTCTGTTAATAACTTCATCTGGAATTCCAGCAAGCTTTGCTACATGAACTCCGTAACTTCTGTTTGTTGCACCTTTTACAATTTGATGTTGAAAAGTAATTTCGCCATCCTTGTCAGAAACTGCAACATTGTAATTTTTTATAAATTCAAAACTACCTTCTAATTCTGTAAGTTCATGATAATGAGTTGCAAATAGCGTTTTAGCTTTTAAGTTTCTTGCAATAAATTCTACAACTGACCATGCTATTGCAACTCCATCGTATGTACTTGTTCCTCTCCCAACCTCATCCAAAATTATTAAACTTTTATCAGTTGCATTATTTAATATATTTGCAGTTTCGTTCATTTCAACCATGAAAGTAGACTCGCCTCTAGATAAATTGTCTGAAGCTCCAACTCTTGTAAAAACTCTATCCACAATGCTCCATTCCATTGTACTAGCTGGAACAAAACAACCTATTTGAGCAATAAGAACAATCAATGCAACTTGCCTAATGTATGTTGATTTACCTGACATATTGGGACCAGTTAGCAAATGAATAGTTGATTTTTCTGAAAATTCCACATTGTTAGGAATAAAGTTCCTAACAATTCTTTCAACTACCAAGTGTCTACCATCTTTTATAACAAGCTTATTACCATTTGAGACTTGAGGTTTTACGTATTCATACTCTCTTGAAATAAAGCCAAAATTAGAAAGCACATCAATTTCTGCCAAAATATCACCAACCTCTATTAAGTCTTTTGCGTACTCTGATATCTTTTCTCTAATGTTCAAAAATATCTCTGCTTCAAGTTTTAATAGCTCTGTCTCGGCACTTAAAATTTTAGACTCCAGCTCTTTAAGCTCTTCGGTTATATATCTTTCTGCATTAGCTAAGGTCTGTTTTCTAACATAATGGCCCGGAACTTTATCCATATGTACTTTCGTGACTTCGATATAATATCCAAATACCTGATTAAAAGAAATTTTTAGCGAAGAAATGCCAGTAGATTGAATCTCTTTTTGCTGAATTTCAGCTAAAATTTGCTTTGCATTTTTTTGTAGATTTCTTAATTCTTGTACTTTGGGACTGTATTGATCTTTAATAACACCACCTTCATTAAAGTTTGCAGGTGCAGTTTCAAGAATCGAGTCATCGATCAATTTAATAACCAAACTAATAATTTCAAAGTATTTGCCCGATTGGTTAAATAATGATAGAAAATACTTTATTCTTTCTGACGATTTGTCCCTAGAACCTAGGCTTGCAATTAAATTTAATGTTGAGTTTAAAGTATATTTCAAAGCTACAAGATCTTTCGGATTTGCACTGCTTACACCAATTCTGCCTGCAATTCTTTCAAGATCAGACATTTGTGATAATTTATCTTTAATATCCGAGTTAAACATTTTATCTTGATAAAAAAATTCGACAGTACTTAATCTTTGTTCAATTATTTCTTTATTGATTAAAGGTTGTAAAATCCAGTGTCTTAATTTTCTTTTTCCCATAGCACTTTCGCATGTGTTTAGAGCATTATAAACCGTAGCCGAAAAATCCATTCCTGACTGAGGAAAAATCAATTCCAAGTTTCGGATAGTTTCCTGATCCAACTGCATATGATCAGAATAATCATAAAGCTTTATGGATTTAAGGTGCTTAATATTGGTTTTTTGTGTTTCTTTTAAGTATTTAACCAAACTTCCAGCTAAATTTATCAAATCCTTTTTTTCATCAATTCCAAAACCTTTAAAATTAGATACCTGAAACTGGTCTTTTAGAATCTGTGATGATTCACTTTCATTGAAGTAAGAGCTGTCTGCAGGCTCTAGTCGATTCTTATAAATAATTTCTATTTTGCTTCTTTGATCTTCTTTTATTATTACTTCACTAGGATTTATTTTATGAAGTTCTGCTTTTAGAATATTTGCATTTTTTGTTTGAAAAGCTCTAAAAAGACCTGTAGTTAAATCTGCATAAACAAGATTAAACAAATAAGTATCCTTATTTTCGGAAATAAATATACCTGCAATATAATTATTTTTAGAAGAATCCAATGAATTTTCATCAATTACTGTTCCAGGGGTAATTATTTTTGTAATCTGCCTATCAACCAACTTTCCCGCACTTGCTTCTTCAACCTGATCAGCAATAGCAACCTTGAGCCCAGCTTCAACTAGTTTTGGAAGATAATTTTTAAGTGCATGATGTGGGATTCCTGCCATTGGGTATCTAGCCTCCCCTGTGCCACGGCCTGTCAATGTAATGCCCAAAACCTTTGAAATACTAACTGCATCATCATTGAAAGCTTCAAAAAAATCACCAAGCCTGAAGAGAACAATGTAGTCCTTATACTCTGATTTAATCTTTTGATATTGTTCTTGCATTGGTGTCATGTGACAGTTGTAAGTTTTAAGTTTGCAGTAATAACATAACACTGCTACTAGCTCGAAACTCGTAGCTTATAGCCCCCAGGAGATTTTAGCATAATTAATCGTGGAATTTTCCGACCAGAATGATCAATTCCGTAATGAGAAAAACAAAGTATAAAAGAATAAGCAGTGTTGCTTCCTTTTTTGTGATTTCTTTTCCAGTCCAGCTGAACCACATAAAAAGAACCAAAACAAAAGAAAGTAACACGCAAACAGGAATTATTGCTAAAAAGTTTGTAAAAGTAAAACCACTAGACATTATTGCCAAAAAACCAGCTATACCAACATTAGCAGATGCACTTCCAATAAAATTTCCAATCACTAGATTTTTGACTTTGTCTTCTTCTTTGGGAGAAGTTAACAACAATGTGATTTCAGGAATATTAGTACCAATAGCAACAACAAATAGGCCTATTAAAGATTCAGATACTTCTAATAAACTTGCAAGCTCAACAGAAACATCAACTAAGAGTGATGAAGCAACCAGTAATATGATTATAGAAAAAGCTGCTTTAAGAAACTTGGCAAAAACTTTGCTTGCGAAAACTTTTGCTTGTCTTGCATGTTGTTTATTTTTAAACTTGTTACTGATATAAAATAAATATACGCCATAACTTGCCATTAAAAATACTCCATCAGTTACGGAAAGAGTCTTATCTAAAAGCAACCCAACAATTAAAGAAATACTTAGCAAAGACAAAATAATTTCGTACTGACCAAACTTTCCACGAAAGCTCAAATTCCCATATTTAAGAATTGAGCCACCTATTATCAATGTAAGTAGAATCAAAGTTGCTCCAAGAAGATTTCCAATTGAAAGTTCTGGTGCATCACTGCTGGAAGAGGCAGCAATAGCAATCTCAGGCAGTGAAGTTACAATTCCGAGAATTCCAAAGCCTACAAAAAATTCGTTTACTTTAAGCTTTCTTGCTAGATAAACAAATGCATCCTCAACGTATTCCGCTGCCTGGACAAGTATAAAAAGCAATATTGCTATAAAACCAAATAGAAGTAAAATGTCCATATATAGAGATTAGTGATTAGAGCCAAAGACTAGAGACAAGAGATTAGGTTTTGGATTCAAAAATTACAAAAGTTACAATTAAAAGAATTTATTTTTCCAGATGCATTACTTTAACGATAATCTTTGAAATTTTTCTCTAATTGTAAATTGATAATTTAATTTATATTATTTGCCTATTTTGGTGTCTGTTTTTGGCTCTCTATATACCTACTATACTTCATACACCCTGCCCATCTCTTTTTTTCTTTGATAATATTTAGACACACCTAAAATTAATACAGTCGCAACAGGCACTACTAATCCAACAATAAGCAATGTATTCTTTTCATCTTTATTCAAATCAATTCTAGGTGCCACTCTAGTTTTAGCTTTAATTTCTGAAATAGCTTTTTCATTTGCTAACCATTCCAAACTAGAAAGCCCAAAAGTAAAGTTATCATTTTGATTAATATACTGATCAGTCAGAAACAAAGAATCAGCTACTATAATTGCCCTACCTCCTTGCTTATTTTCCAAAGACAATGCAATTGTTTTTATTGAATCTGTATCTTTATATGACCATCTTTGTCCTGGCTCCAACTTCACTTCTTCAATAGTTTGAATATTTCCATCCGGGCTTGTCTCTAAAAGCCGTGTTAAAGTTCTTTCCTTCTCTGATGAGTTTTCAATTGTAATAGAACTTGCCCACAGAAAAGACACATTGTTAACTTGAGCAATAACAGGATTATTTTCTCCGGTCGTAATAGATTTTATCCACAAAGGATAATCTACAGGAATAACAATAAGATCACTTCCACCATTAATTTGATTATTACTTGAAAGATCATAGACAAAATTCTGGTCAACAACCACACCATAATCACTAAACAGGTCAGCCATGGAAAACTCGTTGATAGTAGGCGATAGTGTTTCAAAAGGCACATCAATTGTTTCTGTCATTAAAAAGACTGATTTACCACTTTCAAAAAAATTCTTAATGTTACTTATAACTTCATCTGGGTATTTTGCATTTGGAGCTGTAAGAACTATTACATCAATATCATCAGGGATTTCTGATTGACTTTCATCTAAGGTTAGATCCCTTATATCATAAAGCTCATCTAGTTCAGTTGATAAGTTTCTATAATCTGATAATCTTCCTTTTATTACATTATTGGGAACGAAGGCTATTACTTGTTTTTCCGTCTTTGTCAATTTTTGGATTTTCTTGGTAAGTTGAAATTCAATATCACTTGTAATACTACCCGTACTTCCAACCAATTGTAATGCTTCACTTGTTTGCTCATAAGAAATCTTTAAGCCAAAATATCCTACAGCTCTTTGGCTACTATCTTGAGTGTTGACTGCAAATACAAGTTCCTGCAAACCTATTTGACTTGCCTCAGTCGCAGCGGAATCATCTTTATCTGTATATTTTTTTTCTATGTTAATTTTCCCTTTAGATTGAATAGCATAATCTCTCAATATATCTTCAACGCTTCTAAGTTCCTCTTGAAACTGCATTGGAAGGTTTGTAGAAGTATATAAAGTAATTGTCATGTCATTAGCTATTTCAGTGATTATTGATTTTGTTGAATCAGAAAGTGTGTATTTTTTATTTGAAGTAAAATCAATCCTACCTGGTATAAATTGCCCTAATGCTCCTATTGTTATTACAACTACAATTGATACAATTAAGACAACTTGTGAAATTCTTAAGACTTTGCTATTTGCAGGATATTTTATTTTTGCTAAAGAATAGTTTGATATAACTAGAAAAACTACAATAAAAGATGCGAAATAAATTACATCCCTAATATCCAAAACGCCCCTAGAAAGTGAGACAAAATGAGCGTATAGTCCTACTTTGCTCAAAATTGCATCAAAATTAGCAGGCAATATTCTTATTATTTCTGAACCCACAAGAGTTAAAATTCCAGAGACTACTAAACTTGTTAAAAAAGCTGAAATTTCATTTTTAAATAGCGAAGAGGATGCAATTCCAACGCTTGCAAAACAAACTCCCAATATAAACGCTCCAACATATTGCATAGCAATCTGACCGTTATCAACAGCTGAAATGTTGCCTATGAACAAAGTAATTGGTGTTGTAAGAATTAACATGATAACTATAATAAAGCTTACAGAGAACAACTTAGAAAGCAAAAATTGCAATTCAGTAATAGGCTTTGTTAGGATATATTCTATTGTTGTGTTTTCCTTTTCCTTTGAGATTGCTCCCATCGTAAGGGCTGGAATTATGAAAACAAATGCAAAAGATATACTTGTAAAAAGTTGCGTTAAATCCGATGTTCCAAATTCAAGGTATCTAAAAACTCCAAGCAGAATTCCGCACACAGCAATAACAAACATTGTAAGGACTATGTAGACAAGTGTAGAAGAGAAATAGTTATTAATCTCTTTTTTGGTTAGATAATAGAGCACTTTAAAGCCTGAAACACTTTCTTTAAGGCTTTTTTTAGGGTCAAGCCTAAATTTAGAAATCGGTTCAGGTTTATAAGTAGTCACACTCTTTGACTTATTCTTATCTTGAGCCTTATTCTTAATTTTGCTCTTATTCACACTCTTAGCTTTACTTGTTGTTTTTTTACTAGTTGCCATTCTAATTTGTTTAGTTAAAATGTTTCGAGCTTACGTGTCTAGAAAAAATTGTTTCAAAAATTAAATTTATTTAAAAATTGATATATTGTATCATCGTTATATTCCGCAATAAAGGCGGTATGACGCATCTTTGCTATCTTGTGACTTCCTCCACTCCCTTTGTTACTTCTCTAAAAAGCTCCTCAAGTGTAATTTTTCTTTTGATAAGGTCCCTGGAAGTTTTTTCAATGCTTTCATCGTAAACGACTTTCCCTTTGTTAATTATTACTACTCTTGTACACATTGCTTCCACTTCTTGCATAACATGCGTGCTAATCAAAACGGTTCTTTCCTTACCTAAACTCTTAATCAAGTTTCTTATTTCTAGCCTTTGATTCGGATCTAATCCTTCTGTTGGTTCGTCTAGAATTAAAATCTTAGGATCATGCACCAACACCTGATCAAGCCCAACTCTTTGTTTATAACCTTTTGACAACTGCGAGATAGGCCTATAATAAACATTTTCAATTCCTGTTGATTGGACCACATAATCAATTCTTTCTTTCCATAATGATCTCTTAACACCATGAAGTTCAAGTGAAAATTGAATTGCATCTCGAACCAGCATTTCTTTATAAAGTGGGTTATTTTCTGGCATGTAACCAATTATTCTTTGTGATTCTATTAAGTTGTCTTTTAAATCTTTATTATCAATCTCAACCTTGCCTTCATCAGCAACCAGGAAGCCGGAAATTATTTTCATAGTTGTGCTTTTACCTGCACCATTCGGTCCAAGAAGAGCAACAATTTCAGAAGTCTCAATTTCTAGAGAAAGATTATCAACTGCATTAACCTTACCGTAAGTCTTAGTGATTTTAGAAAGTTTTATCATAGGTATAGTAATTTGTATTCATTCATTTTATAATACGTTTGCCCCTTGAAGTCAAGAAAAACCCCTATGAAGATTTAGTGAATATTATTTTTATTCCTTAAAAATGAGTATTTTTCATTTCCAACCGGACAAACCGGTTGACAGTAATGCCGCTGATGGAATCTGCTGTGTTGCTTTACACTTACATTACCAAGACTTCCCTTTAGATGAAGTTACAGGACAGATTAGGTTGTTACTAAGTAATACTACTGGACTACTTGAAGATCCTAGCTCCGGGACCAAAGCAAAAATAATGAAATTTCTTCTTGAAGAAGAAATTCCTGAAACGTTTGCAGAAGAGCTAAAAGATCCCGCCTTTTATAATAAAGTTGTACTTCGTTTGAGAGCATCCCGAACGTCTATAGATACATTCGTTAACGAATGTCTGAAAGGTATAAATACAGATCTAGAGCGATGGAAGAATTTAGACAATACTCTTGGTAAAAAAGAACATTTCCAAAATTTATCGAGAATGCTTACAAGAGTGCAAAAAAGAATGATAGAATTTTTAGACAATAATTGTCACATTAAAACACAAAATATTAATAATTTAACTTTTGAGCAGTAAAATTTATGGATAGAGCTTTACAACAAATAGAAACTCCTGTTATAGAACTAACACCGATTGCTTCAAAGATTCAAAGCTTATGTGAAATTCCTAATAATCAATTAGCTGTAGATGATATAAATACCTTTTTATTTGGTGGTAGACACGACGAAAGTAATTATGCCACGACAAAATTTTTGCAAAATAATAACGAGGGTATTCTTGAATATCTGGAAAAGTTATCCCACCAAATAATAGACCGTACAGCCAGAGCGATACTCCAACTTGATATAGATTTTTTTCATATGCAATATTCTGGAAAACTAGAAATACATGGTGAGACTGGCCAAATAGTCGATAGGTTAACTGAGGAGGACTTAAAAAATTTAGAACACGATCCAGGTTGTCTAAAACTATATAAAGGAATTAAATCCAACCAAGAACTTCTATTTAAATTAAACTTAGGCAAAACGCGCATAAAAAAATTGAAGCAGACAAGCTGGATAGACGGTATACTGTGAAATTAAATGTTTACATTTACTGTTTTTCACTCTATAATTAATTCAACTCACAAGGATGAAAGTTCCCAGCTTTCGGAGTGATGGCAGAACTGCGATTAATTCGAATAATGCCAGCTGAACTTGCAGTGTTAAAACAAGAACAACGAGTCTCGCGAATTCGAGAGAAACAAGGTGGTACCGTGAACAATTTACAATTTTAAATTTTTTAATTTCCAAATCATTAACTTGAAAATTGGTAATTAGAATTTTAAAATTAATTGCATCGCCCTTGCATTTAGATATTAGCTAAAGATTTTGTCTTTATTTAGTATTTGAGCGCAAGGGTTTTTTGTTTATCTCTGCTGATTACCGAAAACTGAAAATAATTTTAATTACTGAAAACACATAACTCATTACTCACAACCAATATGAAATACTCAACTTTATTCGGAAAAACCGTTCGAGAAGCAACCAAAGATATGGCTATGACTTCTCACAAATTACTTTACCAGGCAGGATTTATTAGAGAATCTACTGCAGGTAGATACTTCTTTCTACCACTAGGTTGGAAAGTTCATGACAAGATTAAGCAAATCATCAAAGAGGAAATGGACAAAGCTGGAGGACAGGAAATGATTTCGCCAGTTTTACATCCATTGGAACTTTGGAAAGAAACCAATAGAACTAATACAGTAGGATTTGAATTAATGGTAATTAAGGATCATAGAGGTGCAGAATTTGCACTTGGAGGAACAGCAGAAGAAATGTTTGTAGATGTAGTTCGGAAATTTCAACTGAGCTATAAAGACTTGCCATTTAATATTTATCAATTCTCAACAAAATTTAGAGATGAAAAACGAGCTCGTGGTGGTCTTTTAAGGGTTAGAGAATTTGTAATGAAAGATGCCTATTCATTTGATAAAGATGAAGAAAGCTTTAAAAAAACTTACACATTAATGGCTGAAACTTACAAAAAAATATTTGAACGCGTAGGCTTAAATGCATTTATGGTGCCTGCTGATAATGGTTACATTGGTGGTGAATACTGTGATGAATTTCAAGTTGAGCACGAGAAAGGTGAGGGTAAATTTTTTGTATCTGAAGATGGAACTTATATTGCGCATGAAGACATTGCTACATTTAAACATGAAGAAAAAAATCTTTCAGAAGGGCTTAAAGAATATCAGGAGATTGACGCAGTTAGAGGAAACTCAATGGAAGATGGGGTGAAACTTCATGGATTACCACTTTGGCAACAAATGAAAGATGTAATGTTTGCAGATGAAAAAGGAAATCTTATTTTATGCATAATTCGTGGAGATTTAGATGTTAACGAAACAAAAGCACTACACGCATCTGGAGCAGCTCAGTTAAGGCCTGCAACAGAAGAAGAAATTAGAGCCATTGGATCTGAACCAGGATTTATTTCTCCCGTTGGGTTAAAGGGTAAAGTTAAAATCATTGGTGATACTTCGCTTAGAACTGTAAAAAATATGTATGGTGGTGCAAATAAAAAACATAAAGATGTACTTAACATGAATATTGATCGTGATTATCAACTGGATATTGAAGCGGATATTGCAATGGCACAAGATGGATTTTTGTCTCCAGATGGTAAAAGTGTTTTGAAAGAAAAACGCGGAATTGAAGTTGGAAATATATTTCAGCTTGGTTACCACTATACAAATCTTATGCAAAACGCTTTGTATACAGATGAAGATGGTACTCAGAAGAAATTTTATATGGGATGTTACGGTATTGGACTTGGAAGAACTTTGGCAACAATTGTAGAAAAACATCATGATGAAAAAGGTATTATTTGGCCTAAGTCAGTTACTCCATTTCATGTACATTTGGTAACAATTGCAAAGTCTATAGATGATGAAAGTTATAACAAATCAAATGAACTTTATAATAAACTGATGGCTAGTGGAATTGATGTACTTTGGGATGATAGGTTGGATGTATCTGCAGGTGGTAAGTTTAATGATTCAGATTTAATAGGAATTCCTTTAAGACTTATAATTAGTCCTAAAACTTTAGAGCAAAATGGTGTTGAAGTTAAAGAAAGATCTAAATCTGACTTTGAAATAATGGCAGAAGACAAACTGGTTGAATTTATAAAGAGTTATTATAAGTAGATTGGACACAACTTTTGGACCTGGATTTACCAACTTTGAAAAAAACCCTGTTCATAAGCTTACTAAGTACTTTCAACACTGGCCAACAAGTATAGAGTCTAGTGAAGTTGCAATTGAATCTACTGAAGAAGATTCAAATTTCCGAGAATTACTTACTCAACAGATGCGTATTGGATTTTTAGCATACCTTGAAGTAATGACCAGGGAAAGAGAAGTTTCAAACTACTATTTAGAAATTTATATTCCGAGAGAAGCACTCAAAATTGTACGAGCTTATAAAGACGAATGCGTTGTTTGTGCATTATTCAATGCATCGGAACCTGATTTCTTTGATTTTGCCCTTTCAAAATTTTCTTATGATAAGCACGATATGACCCACGGGGCTCTTGTTGACTTCGCCTATGATATTTATGAAATAAAATATCATAGCCAGTTAGGCGAAAGCGTTATCGATTGGCTAACCAGCACCTTACAAGGAGAAGACGATGATGATAGCTAACCTCTAACCTAATTCGCTCTAATACTCCCTACACCTTACTTCTAGTGTTACTCAACTATCTTCCCACTTTCCATCTTAATAATTCTTTCTGTCTTTTCAGCAATTTCTTCGTCGTGAGTTACTACAACAACTGTAATATCGTATTTTTTATTTAGATCAAGAATCAAATCAAACACTTCAAATGCTGTTTTTCGATCAAGATTTCCAGTTGGTTCATCTGCCCAAATCACTGATGGTTTATGAACCAAAGCTCTTGCGATTGTAACTCTTTGCCTTTGGCCTCCTGAAAGCTCGTTTGGTTTGTGGTCGATTCTATCTTTCAGGCCTACAACTTCCAACATTTCAATTGCAAGTTTTTTAGCTTTTTTCTGAGGCATCCCAGAAATTAATAAAGGCATTTCAACGTTTTCCAAAGCTGTTAAAACTGGAATTAAGTTAAAAGTTTGAAAGATGAATCCCATGTTTCTTGCTCTGTATGCAGTCTTTTTTCTATCCTTCATTTTTTGAATGTCTTGACCTGCAATTAGAATTTGACCTTCAGAAGCCTCATCAATTCCTGAAAGACAATTCATTAAAGTAGTTTTTCCAGATCCTGATGGACCCATGATTGCCACTACTTCACCTTTTTGAATCTCAAGATTTACTCCATCAACTGCCCTAACTTCGTTTGGCAGTCCTTTGTTGTACACTTTGTGAAGATCTACTGCCTTCACGATGATTTCTTTTTTAGATTTTTCTGTTTTTTTATCGGCCATATCATTTGTTTTAAGAATTATTATTAAACTATAGTTTTAAGGTTTTCGTTTGAGCTATCGGATGTCTGCTTTCAGCTATCTGAGAGCTGATGGCTGATAGCTGCTTTTATTCTGGATAATTTGTAGCCTCAACTGGACTCAATCTTGATGCCTTTATTGAAGGCAGTAGAGAGAATAAGATTGATGCTATATAAACCAGGAACGAAATTATAAATATTTCTACCCAAGGTATTACAAGAGTTATTTGCTCAGCATTATCCTGGCTAACTTTTACAGCTGTGTACGCTCCTAAAATTCCCATCGAAAGCCCAATGGCGATTGCTAAAACTGTTATAAATGTTGCTTCTATAAAAAAGCTTAGAAGCACCATATTTCTTTGAAATCCCAGGCTTCTTAACATACCTATTTGTTGCTTTCTTTCATTTACAGATCTAACCATTATGATAGCCAGACCAGATGTTCCAACAATTAAACTGAAAGCTAGAAACCCTTGTAACATAGCTATAATGTTATTTATGAATAGCTGAGTAACGCCGAGAATTTCATCTACAGAAAAAATATAAATAATACTATAATTTGCTGTAGCTTTTCTTAGATCCTTTGATACCACTTTACTATCTTTCCCATCTTCTATTTTTGTTAAAACAGAAAAATTAGAATAAGTATCAACATAACTAGTATCAAACATCAACTCTAGGTTCTCTTTTGTTGTAATAATATTTGAGTAAAAATCAAAAGAAGCGATTCCTTGAACAGCTGGTTTTACCATTCCTATCACTTCCTTTTCCTTGACCTCATTATTAAATAGATCTGCTACTTTGATCTTATCACCAACTTTTATAGATGGTCTTCTTCCATATCCTTGGGCTACAAACCCACTTCCTAAAACTACCTTAGATGGATCTTCTATTACAGCCTGCCAAACTTCCTGCTTACTTTCATAATCCTGCGAAAACTCTTCTAGATCAATGTTCTGGTTTTTAATAAAATCAGATGGAAGAGCATCTACTGTTGTTTGAAAATAATCCTCATCCTCGAAAACAGGTAAAAGTGTTGGGTCACCAAAGTAAGGTTGTTCTGGTAAATCTTTGTATTTAAAATCAGGCATTATAACCGCAGTATTTGTAATTGAGGTCACATCTTTTATTCCATCTACTTCGTCCGCAGCTTCACTTATTGATTTAACATCTTCGCTGGAGTTAAATTGATCTGGAAAGATTATTATTTCATATCCACCCAAGGCTTTCCTGAATAAATCACCGGTTTGTTGATTAGCAATTGCTTTGTTAATACTAATATACCCAATTAAGAATATTATTACAGCAAACATAACAAGAGTTAATCCTGTTCTACCTACATTTTCAGCAGGATACCTAAACGCTGTAAGGAATACAGGTTTTTGTTTTCTAAACGGTTTTGTAAAAATATTTATGAATGAAACAATAAGATTAAGATTATAAGTTACTATTAAAGCTAAACTCAAAACAAGAACCAAACCTGAAATAAAAAATAGTGCAACGCCTGATTCCTCATTCAAAGCTTTAGAGATAGCTTCAATTTCAACCATAAAATACGAAAAAATTATTAATACGCTACCAGCAATAGTAACAACAGGCTTTGAAATGTCTTTTTTTGCAAGCTTGGCAAATCTGATTAGTAAAAAGCTTGCCAGTAAAACTGAAAGCGTAACACCTAAATATAATGAATATGCTGTAACCATATTTACAGTTTGGTCAAACTGTTTATCTGTCATTGTTGTAAACGGATTATTCTTTATATTTTGTTCGATTGCCTGCTCTCTACTTTGTTCAAGAAAATCTTTTGCAATAAAAGCAAATCCAAGTGTTGATACTGCGTTACACAAAACCAGGAACATTAATATAGTTGTAACAATCCACTTGAAGTTTATTTTCGATTCTTTATATTCTTCAGTATCCCTAATTGCCGAAACAATATTTAATTTACTTATTCTGAAACTAGTAAATAATGTTGTAATAATTGTAATTAAAGCACCGGCTGCAAATGCAATTATCATGCTCGAAGGCTGCACATCAAAAGAAAGTCCAAATCCATTGCCTCCACCTTGTTGATCAAACAATTGTCTGATCAGGTTTGATAAAATAAACACAAGTCCGTACCCAAGACCCAAACCAACAAAACTACCCACCAGTGCCGCAATAACAGAGTAGAAATAACCTTCATATACAAATGTTTGAGCCAGTTTGAACCTTGTTAATGCGATAGCTCTCAAAATTCCCATCTCAGATTTTCTTTCAGAAGCAAGCATGGAGTAAAGATTCACAATTAAAAGAATTCCTGAAAATATTCCAAACATACTTAGCACTAAAAATATATCAGCCAAGAATCCTGCGCCAAATCCATCCAATGCATTTTGCTTTTGTTCTGTGCTAATAGGCTTAACACTTTCAGATTTAAAGTTTTCTAAAAGAGAATCTACATGCTTTTTGAAATCCTCACCATCATAATTTTCAGGAATTACTCCGCCTTTGGATGATACATATACATAATTAAATGTATTATCAGGAATTCCAAGCTCATTCCATAAATAATGAGCGTCTACAACGATAGTATTACCGCCAAACAATCCCTTATCTTCTGATATTTTCTCAACTTCAAAAACAACAGGTTGATTGAATACTTTTACACTTACCATATCCCCAATATTTAGCTCCAGCAAATCTGCCGCATTTTTGGACACTATAATTCCGTTATCTGACTTCAAATCTTCTAAGACCTGTGGATTTTGACCAAAGGATTTTAGATCTTCAAAATTATATCCTGTTAGTTGGATTTGATATGCGTTTATGATAGTGTTCCCATTTTGGTCAATTTTTTGAGGAGAGGAATAAAAGAATAAAACAGGCAGTACACCATCAATCTGTTCGTCATTTAAAGTTTTCTTAAGTTCTCCAACTTCTTTTTGGTTGACAGTAGCAACTCCTAAAGGACTAGGAGCAATTTCCTTAAAATTCAAGTATACATCTATTTCGCCAATTTGGTCTTCAACAAGATTGACAAAAGTTTTATCTAATGAATCACCCAAAACCAAAGAGCCAGAAATCAATGCTGTTCCTACCATTGAGCCAATAATTACAAGAACTGTATTTCCTATTCTTCTTTTTACATTTCTTAATCCTATTTTCCTTGGAACTTTGCTGAAAAATGCCGAAACAAGAATAATTACTGAAAGAGTAACAAAAGTTGCGAGTAAAAATATTGATATTGATGACATAGTATGTGGATGTAAAATTAAGCGCAAATTTAATTTTACTCTCCAAAATACTAAAAGGCAAATTTATCGATAAATTAAACTCCAATAGCGTTCTGATTGATATAAAGTTTACGATTCACGGTTATAAGTGTTATTTAGACTGTCTATAAGTTTTTTATATGCCGTTTTTTCAGCTTTATTATTAAAGTTTACGCTTTGAGTAGGCTCAAAATACATTATGCCGCTAGGTAATCTTGTTCCGATAATATCAAACTTAAATCCATCCTCATTGTAGGATTGCTGGTACCCATTAGCTTGCTTATTTAGAATTTTTTGATTCTCTGCAACGCGAAACGCATTATTGGCATCCTTAAGTTTACTTGCTATTTCCGAATCCTCAACAATCATCAAGCTTTCTAGCGCTAAAGGTAAATTTGAAATAACACCATTTGTGTCAGTTATTCTAGGAAGAATTCCTTGAGTAGTTTTACTTGCGCCATAAACTAAAGCTGTTTCTGTTATATCACTACCCTTTCTTTTAAAAACAACAACAATATCTTTTTCTAAAGAAGTAAATTGTTCATGTACAGTTCCTACTTCAAGGCTCGTCAAAATACCTCCTTTGTTGTACTGTCCTTCTAGAGCTTCTCTAGAATTTTTAGGCACTAGTGATCTTATAGCTAAAGCTATTTGCCTTGGTGTATGTGTGCTAAGCTCGTAAACAGCTTTTGGGTAAACAACTCTCCCTCTTGACAGCTCCACACCAGCAACTTCCGCATGTGTTTCATAGTTCCTATCTATTGATTTACTGCCATTACCTCTTTTATTCACAAAATCAACCTCTTTGCCATTATTAGCTTGGCTCCAGTATAAGTTTTGCGGGTTTAATGGAGATTCGTGCTCTTGAATATAACCATATACATCATCACCTTTTTTCATAGTATCTAATTGTAACGAATCCATATAAACTTAATGTTAACATCTAAAATTTCCGAATTTTAGCACCCTGTATTATATGTAGCAAGAAAATCTTAAATACTGATTTAATATTAAAATTGTATACATTGACTTGAAAACTCATTGAGCTGTAAGATGTTTAGTAGCGTTAGACGTTAGAAGTTTGACGTAGGACGAAGAACAAGCATTAGCTTGCTGATTTGTTAATTAGTAAAAGGTTAATTAGTGCCTAACCAATTAACCGGCCACAAGTTAACTAAATAGGCTTAGTATTTCAAATTTTATTAAGTTATATTCCGGACTAAATCCGAAATGACGCTACAATGCTTAAATCATTAACATTCTACTGTGGCAAAAAAACGTAGACGAAAAAAGAAAACTAACTATTTTAGATATATAATTCTAATAGCATTAACTATTGGTGTTTATTTTGGCTATTCTAAATACATGGAATCAAAAGCTTTTGCAGATTTTCCATCTTCTTTAACAACGAAATCAAATTCTACTCACTGGTGGAATGATAACTACGCTTATAGAAGAGAAATTAATTCGACAAATCAAAATAGTTTAAAATATTTTGTATTAAATCATGGAGAGCTAGTAATTAATTCAAAATCAAACGAAGATGGATCAGATTTAATTCTTGTTTCTCAAGATAATTCAAATAAGTCAACAGAACTTCCATTTGAAATCAGGAATATTGATGAAATTAATGTTGAAATAGGATTTGATTCTTCAAGCTTAATATCTCAAAAAGTCTTTTTGTATTACGGAAATAAAATGCCTGAGAAAAATAATGTATTAGGCACTTTTTCTATACTGGACAATGCAGAAGAAGTTTCAATCGGCATTGAGGAATCACCTGTTGTTACAATAATACCTTCACATTCGTGGGTTTTAAAAGAAAATTCCGGTACCAAACTAGACTTAATGCTTAATTACGATCAATCAATAGGAAACTACTTCGAAGCTTCTTATGTTATAGATCAAAACGAACCTGTAAAAGTGAAATCGTCAGGTAAAAACCTGGAAGTAAATCTTTCGAATATAGCTATTGGCAAGCACAGTCTTTTCTTGCTCATTAAAGATAAGGATACAAAATATAGAACAAACACCATTGATATTATCATTTCTGCTCCAGTTTATGTTGCCTGGACACTTGATTGGGAAGGAATTGATCCAACCCCTGAAAACCTTGCGGACCTGGAGAAAGTTGCTAATGAACACAAAATACCATTAATACATTACTTTAATCCTCGTGTTCTTATTCACACCGCAATTACAAAACAAAGAAAGCAAGATATTGTAAACTGGTTGAAAAAAAGAATTCAAAATGGGGACGAATTTGGCATGCATATGCATATGCATCATGACATGGTTGAATTTGCAGGAATAAAACCCAGAGAAACTGCTCCTACTTGGGATGGTGGCACAAAAGGATACGATACACCAACCAGTGAGTATCCATATGCTGAATTTTTAAAACTTGTAAACTGGGCAAAAAGCATGTTCAGTCAATACAACCTGCCTGCACCCGTAGGCTATAGAGCTGGCGGTTGGTTTGCGGACACAGATACTCTTAAAGCTTTGGAAGATGCTGGCTTTAAATACGACAGTTCTGGTAGAAAACCTTTTGCACTAGGATCAACTGGTATTCAACAAGCGTGGACTTTAGATATAACAACACAACCTTATTATCCGTCTTACACCAATCAGAATAATCAGGGTGCAACCGATCCTATGAAACTTCTTGAAATTCCAAACAACGGAATGGATTCTTATTGGTCCGAAACTCAACAGTTAATAGATAACTTTTATGCAAACTATGTCCCTGGAACCTTTTTAAATGAAGATATTGTGATTGTGTATTTGACCCATCCGGAATGGTTTAATTCTGTAGATAAGCCTAAGGTTAAACAACTATTTAACGAATTAGATAAATACTCCTACGAAAAGAATAAAGGACCGGTGAAGTATGTGACGCTTGAGAACTACATGAAAGAATCCGTAAGATTGAACGAAAAATAGCCTCACCCAATTCCGACTAATCGGAATTTCCCTCTCCATCTGGAGAGGGCGGCGAAGCCGGGTGAGACTATTTAGTATTTATGGTCTTGTTAAAACTGTCGTTCTTGGGAACGCAATAGTCTCTCTAATATGGTGAACTCCACTTACCCACCTAACCATTCTTTCTAGTCCTAAACCAAAGCCACTGTGAACCACAGACCCATACTTTCTAATGTTTAAGTACCACTCATAATCTGATACTGGATAGTTTCTCGCTTTCAGTTCCGCAAGCAGTTTGTCATAATCTTCTTCTCTTTGGCTCCCACCAATAATTTCTCGAGCTTCTTCTGGAGCAATTAAGTCCGCATTTCTTGCTCTAACCATTCCTTTATCATCTGTATATTTTTTCATGTAAAATGCTTTAACAGCAAATGGATAATCTTCAATAAATACTGGAACTCCAAAGTGATTTCCTATTTCGATTTCCTCCTCTGTGGTCATGTCGTCGTTATAATCAACCTTAAATCCTTTTTCTTCCATTAGCTTTTTAGCATCATAATGCTTCATTCTAACAAAAGGAGTGTTTACTGTTTTTTCCAGTACAGTTGTATCTCTTTCCAAAATTTCTAATTCAACTTTACAGTTTTCAATACAATCTTTAAGAATCCTTTTTACCATTGCTTCTTGAACATCTTCATTCATTGATTGATCATGAAATGCCATTTCAGCATCCATCATCCAAAATTCCGATAAATGATTTCTGGTCTTACTTTTTTCTGCTCTAAAAACGGGGCCAAAATCGTAAACTTTTCCAAAACTCATAATCGCAGCCTCACTATAAAGCTGACCTGATTGAGTTAAATACATTTGATCTTCATAGTACTTTAGTGAAAATAGTTGAGTTGTATCCTCACAACTTGTTGGTTGCAAAATTGGAGTATCAAATCTAATAAAACCTTGCTCGTGATAAAAGTTTGTAATAGATCTAAAAACCTGATCTCTGATTCTTAAAACAGCCCAAGGAGTTTTTGATCTTAAATACAAATCCCTGTTTTCAAATAAAAATTCTGGCCCATGTTCTTTTTTACCAATTGGGAAATCTTCTGATTTTCCAATAAGTTTAACTTCTGAAACTTGAATTTCATATTCTTCTTTTTTAGGATGTTTAGAGATTGTGCCATTAATTTCAACTGATGATTCTAAACCTAGTTCTTCAGCATACTTCCAAGTCTCTTCTGAAACTTTATCTTTTTCTACAACCGCTTGAATAAATCCTGACCCATCACGTAACTGCAAGAATGCTATTTTCCCAGAGGATCTTTTATTGTACATCCAGCCTTTAAAGATGATTGATCTATCTACGAACTCTTTTGCTTTTGAAATTGTGAACATATATTTTAAGATATAAGTAATAAGTTATGAGTAACTAGTTTTATTTTTAGCTAATAGCTTATAGCTAATAGTTAAACCATTTACTTCCCCTGAGAATGCATATTATGCATTCGAATGTAGCTAACTTAGCTCCACTCAACAGCACAATGTGCTGTTTCGGGATGAGGTATAAGATAAATAAGCTGTTAAAACTTTCTGCTCAGCTAGGATTCCCTTCGACAGGCTCAGGGTAAACTCCAAAGTAATAATCTGGCATGGTAGGACTCGAACCCCAAACAGTATATTATACTGTTTGGCAAAACATAAGTTCTATATTAATTTGAACTTATGTAAACAGAAACTGGTCAGCTAGGATTCGAACCTAGAGTCTTCCCGTTAACAGCGGGATGCAATACCATTATGCTACTGACCATTATAGCTTTTGTGTCACTCTGAGGGAAATCGAAGAGTGACACACTTAAAACCATACGTCATAGTTCAATTTCCTCCACTACGACATTGTATAAAAACAAAAAAACTCCTTTTTCCCAGGAGTTTTATTATTCTTAACAACAATAAAAGCTCCGGTTTAGGAGTTGTTATTATTATTGTTATTATTAGCTTTCTTGAACATAAATAAATTATACCAATGAGTTAATCAAATAACAAGACTACTGTCCTTCCGAAGCAACCTATGCATGTAAATGAATACAGAATGACACCGCGGAATTCACACTGAAAAATCACCTAGAATTGGATTAACCGCATCAACTAAATCTTTAGCCTTCATTTCAATTGAGCAGGTTCTTTTGCCACAGTTAAAGTCAACTGTTTCGTTATTTAAAATCTTTTCATCAAAATACGTTTTTAAGCCTAAAAGATTCCCTAGTGGAGGAACTCCACCAACTTGAATTCCAAATTTTTCTAAAATCACTTCTGGTTTTTCAAATTCAATTGCTTCTCCCAAAATTTCTTTTGCTTTAGTCATATCTAGTTTTAAGTGAGCTGGCATTACAAACATAAAGTTCTCGCTAGATTTCTTGCCTTTAACAATTAGAGCCTTAGCTCCTTCTTCAATTTTGGTTCCTCTAACTCTACTTGCATCTTCACTTGTTACAACTTCTTCATGTTCATCGTATTCATATTTAAAACCAAATTTATCTAAATGTTTTTTTATTTGCTCTGTAACATCAATATTTTTGTTGAATTTTCTTTTGATTGGAACACCAGCAATTCGCTTTGTGTCTGATGGGAACAAAACTGTCTCTCTGATATTTTCTAAACCTAGAAGCTGTAGAGTAAATCTTTCAAGGCCAATCCCAAACCCTCCATGTTTTGGCATACCGTATTTGAATATTGATAGATAATCCGTAAAATCTTCCGGATTTAAACCCTTCATTTTTAAACTTTCTACCAAATCATCGTATTTATCAATTCTTTGGCCTCCACTTGAAACTTCAGTTCCATTACAAATTAAATCCCCGTAGTTACAAACCAGTGGATTTTCTTCATTTGGTTTTGCATAAAATGCACATTTTGTTCTTGGGAAGTGAGTAACAAAAATAAAATCAATTCCAAATTTTTCTTTAGCATATTTACATATAAATCTTTCCGCATCAGGCGAAAGATCATTTTCATTTCTTTCATCTTTGCCTGTTGCTTCAAAATATAGTTCTAGTGCTTCTTTTAATGTAACTTTTGGAATTGTAATCTCATCTTTAAGAGTTGCAAAATTAGGAAAGAGTTTAATTTCTTCAGCACATTTTTCCAGAACTTTTTTATACATTGCTTTAATTACTTTTTCCTCCCACTCCAAAACTTCATCAAATTTTTCAATAAATCCAACTTCAAATTCAAACTGAGTTGCTTCTGTAATATGTCTTCTGGTATTTGATTTTTCAGCTCTAAAGCACTTCAAAGTTCCAAAAACTCTTTCAAAAACACCAACCATCATTTGTTTATATAGTTGGTTTGATTGAGCTAATTTTGCTTCAACACCAAAGTAATCGACAGTAAAAAGTTCTGCCCCACCCTCACTTGAAGCTCCAATAATGGCAGGTCCCATAAACTCTGTAAATCCTTGAGATATAAGATATTCTCTATATCCTTCTAAAATTGCAGCTTGAATCTTAAAAACTGCACTGATTTTTTCATTCCTTAAAGTTAGCGGTCTATAATCTAAAATTGTATCAATGTGAGCATTAATTTCTGGTTTATTAACTTCAACAGGCCAAGGTTCCGTTATAGCATTTTCAATTGTAATTTCAGGATTAGTGATTTCAAAACCAAGCTCTGCTTGTGAATTTTCTTTTACAATTCCAAAAATTTTTATAATTGATCCAGGCTGAAGTGTACTTAAATTTTTTATATCATCCGCATTTTCAACAAAAACCTGAACCAAACCGCCTCTATCTCTTAAAATTAAAAAAGCAATTTTTCCAAGTTTCCTAAAGTTATGTAACCAACCTTTTATATAGACTTTTTCGCCCACTTTTTCTTGGCACTCAGTAGATATTATTCGTTCCACAGTAATATGATTAAATAATAAAGATTATAGATTAACGACTAAAGAAAATCTTTAATTTACAAACATCAGTTTTAAAAACTGAGAATTCTTTAAAACTTGTCCTGAACTAGTTTCAGGATTGTACTTTGAAAATTATTTTGAATGCTTTGATCTTGATTATTTGGGCTCATTCGTGCTCTTTACCTCTCTACCTTTTCTAAGTATACTATTCAAAGATTATAGCAAAAATGAAAGAATAGAAGAGTTAATTTGTTAATTAGTCTCAGGTTAATTAGTAAAATACGAATTAACTTTTTTACTAGTTAACCAATTAACCTATGCAATATAAACTCAAAACCCTTAACCCGTTAACTCTTAAACTTTTCATATGAATGATGCACAAATTACAGACCAGGAATTTAAGAAATATATAAAAAGACTTGTAAATATTAATCGAAAAAGAAATGTTGCCTTCAGGGGACTTATTAATGGGGTTTTTACAGCCATCGGAGCGACCTTGGGATTTGCTATTGTGCTTGTAATAACCGCCCAACTTCTTTCAAGTTTAAGGCAAGTGAGCATAATCGATCAATTTTTAAGCGAAACTAAACTTGATGTTTTAATCGAATCTCAACTTAAGCAAATCCAGCAAGAAGAATTAAAACAAGAAGAAAATTCCGAGGAAGGCACAAATGATAATAAAGATACAAATTCAGAAGACCAACCTTATTATTTGAGTTATGAAAATAAGGCTCTGGATTTAACTTTCAACTATCCTGCCAGTCTTACAAATTTTAGTGAGTATGATATTAATTCTACAAACAGCAATGATTCTTTTATCCTTTCTTTTGAAGGATTCGGAATCATAAAAAGTCTTGTTGTTTATATTAACCCTGACAGTGTTGATTTAATAGGAAGCTCGCAAAGTTATGATGTAGAATCAACTTTGGAAGAAAAATCGAAAGTCCTTATTTATGAAAAAGGTGCAACAGTAAATGGTGACGAAGTATCTGACCCTGTTTTATACTTCAAGTTCACCAAAGGGGCTAACAATTTTTATATGATTGCTAAAGCTGACAGTTCAACACCTAAGATAGCAAGAGAGATTTTCTTAACAGTTGCTGAGAGTATAAGATAGGCTACAAGCGCGACTCAGGTTAAAGGTTTGTGCAGTATGAGTCACGATATGTCGGGAATTGCAATACAAATCCGTCAACATCATGTGTCTACTTCGAATTTTTTCGAAGTGACAGTAATTAAGAAATTTTTTCTTATTATGCCTTGTTCCTTATACCTTACTTTTATTTCACCTTCTTAACCTCTCCACTTCCTGAAATATTCTGGCTGAAATTATCAGGATCACCTTTGTAGGAGATTTTCCCACTACCTGAAATATTTATATCTAACTTCTTTTCGGCTGAAATTTCTGCTTCAGCTGAACCACTTACATCTATTTCCGTTTCTTTTGTCTCTAAGTCTAATGCTAAATATTTTCCGGATCCACTTATATTTATGTCTTGTTTATCTGCAACTCCAAAAAGTGTAAGTTCACCGCTACCACTAATATCGACATTAAGCTCTTTTATTTTTACCTCCAACTCGACGACTCCGGACCCGTTAATATCAACTTTTAGCTTATCTGTATTTAAAACGTAGTTATTTGCACCCTTAAAACTAGCCGAGCCATTAACTTTTAGCTCTTCTAAATCTGTGGTTGTTATTTTTATTCTGATTTTGTCCGATGGTTTATAGTTCTTTGAAAAAATCATTGCTATGTCATTTTTGAAATCGATAACAAGTCTTCTTCCTGAAACATTAGCTTCTATTCCTTTGATAATATTATCATCTGATTCAATTTCAATTTTTTCTTTCGAACCTTCTTCAATAACAACTTCCGCTGGTATATTAACAGTAACCTTTCTAAAAATCTTAAGATTTCTTGATTCAGACTCTATAATTCCTGAACCTTTAACAGTATTAGCTTTAGAATAAATATAAAGTCCAAAAACTACTGCAGAAAGAAGAAAACAAAAAATACTTAAAAGTACTATTAAAACAATGCTGACTTTTTTCATACTGAAAGTATTGATAATAACTAGAATGTAGTATTAGTATAGAATATAGACAAATTTAAAGCAATTTGAGGTCAATCTGAAGTATAAAGCTAGAAATCTTTAGCTTTAGGCATTGGGTTTTAGTTTTGTTGCTTGGGGCCCCTTGCAACAGTTCAACAAGATTGTATTTTTTATGGTTCGCGTACATCTTCAACCTTGTTTTGAACTTACAAATGTTAACAATTACAAAAAATCTGGTCAATGAAATTGTGAAGAGAATATGATATGTTTAAACTAGATTGGCTATATTAGCATTATATTGTAATAAGCCGTCATCATGAATTCATTTCAGGATCTTGCGTTAATCCAAAAAATGCCATACCAAGTTTAGCATGGTGTCTTTCTTTTGTTAGTACTTTCTCAAACTTTCAATACTTGTTTGTTCTGGAGCTACTTTTCTTTCAACTTGAACTGGTTTTTGATTTGTATACAAAGGCATTCCAAAACTAAATACACTGCCTTCCCCGACTTTACTTTGAACATCTAAAATTCCTTCCATTATCCTTATAAGATTGAATGAAACGTAAAGTCCTAGACCGGTACCACCTGGTCTCACAATTGATGCTGGATCGCCTGGATCTCCTGTATACTGCTTTGCACGAAAGAACTTTCTTCCAAGCTTTTTTAAATCCTGCTCATCAATACCGATCCCAGAATCTCTAACATGCACCCAACCAAAGTTATCCTTAACTTCAACAGATATTTCTACAAAACCTTTAGGAGTGTATTTAATTGCGTTTCCAATAAAGTTATCTGCAACTTCTTGAATTCTTGTTCTATCGCAGTAAACAAATACGTCCTTTTCTGGCTTTTGATACTTAATTTCAAGGCCTCGCTTAATTGCTTGACCTTTTAAAGCTTCCAACGAATCATTAATAACATCCAAAAGATCAACCTTTTCAATAGCCAATTGAAAGCCTTTGCTGTCTGCTTTTGTTGCAGAAAGAAGTGTTTCAATAAGGTTAATTTCTCGTTTTGCAGATTCAATTGCTGCATCTACATATTTTTGTTGTTTATCTAAAGGAATAGAACCTTCCTTTTTTAAGTGAAGCTCCATCATGCCTAAAGCATTTCTAACAATAGACATTGGAGTTCGAAGTTCATGTCCCATAATGTCAATCATATCCCGTTCACGCTCGCGGGCAATTTGAAGTTCGCTTAGTGCTATCTCCAGATTATTTTTAACTCTTTCAACTTCTGTAAATAATCTTGCATTTTCTAGTGCAATACCAATTTGAGTTGTATATGTTTGCAATAGTTGCTTTTGATTTTCTTCCAATTCTTCAGACCCTTTATCCTTTATCAGATAACCTATTGTTCCTACAATTCTGCCCCTAGAAAATACTGGATACACTGCTATGGATTTTACGTTTATAATTCTAAGAAGTGGTGTTATCAATGTTTTTGGAATTGGTGGTGAAAAAGCATTTATAAGGTCATTAGAAAACTGCGGTTCCCCTGAAAGGATAGCTTTCACAGTAGGCGTTCCAACTGCAGCTGGGTCTTTTACAAAAGTTTCATATTTTTTAAAGTCTCCCAGTAAATTTCTTGCAGCATCTGAAATTCTGTTTCTTGTTAATGCTTTGACTGTAATTGAACCTTCTAAAGAGTCGTAATCAGTAAGAATACCACCTATCATCATTTGATCTTGTGGCAAAGAATCAACAGCAGTTTGACTTACTACATCAGGATCCAATGATTTACTGATTTGAGAAGTTAGGTTGTAGAGGGAGGCAAGTTCATTTGCCTTCAAACGTATAGTATGGAGCTGATTATTTTTTTCTTCGAAAGATTGAGCATTGAAAATGGCGATTGCAACTTGAGATGAATAGATTTTTAATAAATCAAAGTCGGAACTAAAAGATTCATCTTTTAGCTTAGTAAACATTATTACACCTAAACAGTCAGTTCTGTATATTAATGGTAATGACACAATTCTTTTTGTTCTGCTTAGATTCTGCAAAATGTTTGCAACATTAGACGTTATTGTAGGAACAATAAAATCTGCAAGATTCTCAGATTCCTTAATTTCTTTGTCTAAAAATGTTCTAACAATAAAGTTGGATTTTTCTGCAATAGAAACATTAAGACTATCAAATGATCCACCAATAAGCCTTTTCGTAAGCAAGTTATTAATAGCCTTATTAGTAAATGTCTTACTATAAATTTTTTGCGCTTTATCATTATATAAAAAAACTACCGCACTATCATACTTCAGTTTATTTACAATTATATCCACAGACTTTTGTAATATTTCGTCAAGGCTTAAGCTAGTACCTATCAAATTGCCAACGTCAATAACAGCAGCGTACTTAGACTGAACAATCTGGGTGTCCATTTGACTATTTGTTATTGTTTTTCTAGAACCAAACATTAATATTACTTCCTTTAACTATAAGAATGAGTTCGCTAAGCAATTTTTGAATATCTCCAGAGAGATTCTGTTCTAATAACAATAATATATAGAAATTTAGTACATATTCTAATATACTATCAAACTTTTCTATTTCATCAAAACTTTTAAAATCATCAATTATAGTATTAATGATCTTTTTAAATAAAGTGCATACTGCTTCCTCACCCCGTGTAAAGGTATTTAGATCATTATTGAACTTACCATCAAATACCTCTGAAAAAAGGTTAGTATCGTTTCTATCTTTATCTTGTTCATAATCAAGCATGTCATCTAGTAACACATTTAATATTCCTACACCTCTAAATGCCATAATCAGATGACTTAAGACCTCGTAATTACTTAGCTCATTCAATTCCATATAAACAAATAGTGGAACTAGAAAACTTATGCTATCTCCTAGGAATTGAAACCAAAGCTCATGACTTTTAACCCAACCAGGAACACTTTTCCAAGATGTATTATCATATTGAAATGTAGTTTCTCTAAGCTTAATTTTTAAGGACTGCTTTTCAGATTCATCCCTAACATGGTCAAGAGCTATAAATGTGTAATATTCAGTAAGTCTTTTATCAACAACTTCTAGTGTTTTTGTATCCATCGGTTTCTTGATATTAATAAGGTCTCTAAACCTTATCCCTAATTTCTTGTATAAGTCATTCCAACCATTAAGAATCTGGCTTTCAAGTTGAGAATAATTTTTATTAGGGAAAATACTTTGTTGATCACCATATAATATATTGCTTTTCATCGCTTCAAAAATGTAGAGTTGGTCATCCATATTACGTAACATTTCAATTTCACTTAGAGTATCCGCAAAGTCTACTTGGGTAAATTCTAAAATTGCAATTGCCTCTATGGTTTCCCTTTTTAACTTTTTCCCTTTTTTATATTTTTCTAATACGCTTTGAAAGTAGATAAGCGCTGCTACAGTATGAAGTTTTTTTAACTGTACTAAATTCAATATATTCTGTTCATCGCCTAGAGCATTACTGGCAAGAGCTTTAGATTTAAGCTCTGCTGTAAATGTTTCACTTATGAAAATGTCTACCTTATCACTATAGTAGAAGTAGTGTTTGGAGCTAAGAATTTTTTCTAAAGTTTGGTTCATGTTTTAAGTTTACTAATTGCTATGGCAACATTTTCTGAAAAAAGTTTTAATGTTTCAAAGTCTGCTTTGAAGTCATCCGTATAAGATTTACCGTAATAAATAGCTCCTATGGATTTATCATTTACTACTAACGGGAATGCAATCCCTGTTTTAACTCTTGCAATTCTCTCAAGCACTCGAGCTATATTTTTATTTACCGCAGGAGCTAGAAAATCTTCATGTTTATTACTCATTTGATATGTTCTACTTATAATCGCCTTAACCATCAAATTTTTTTCCTCGTTGATCGATACTTTAATCTTTTGAATAGGTTTACCTATAATTTTCATAGATAAATCGCTATACCAAGAATTGGTAAATGCTTTTAATACTACGCTATCATCTTCAACTAGAACTATAAAGCTTCCAAGCAAATTTAAAGTATATGCTATTTCATTTACAGCAACTTGTGCCACCTTCCCAATACTATCATATCTATGAAAAGAATTAATTGTACTAATTATGTTCATAACATATTGTCTAGTATCAATACCAAAAACTTCTGATGCTTCATTTGCATTTAGTTGCAACATATCAATTATTTTTACGAGAGTTTCCTTCGTTGGGTTCACCTCACCATTTTCAATTCTACTAATACTCCCTGGGCTTGCGTCAATTAGGCCTTCCAACTTCATTTGGCTAAGCCCTGCTCTTAAACGGAAGTTGCGGATTTTATTGCCTAGATCGTAAGTTTTTTGCTGGATTGTGTTGGGTGTCATTGTTTGTAAAGATTATATCATTCAATAAATGATAATTACTCGTACTAGATTTTCACCATGGGTTGGTCTACTTTTAATGAAAAAGTTTTTCATTGGGATTTCATTCGTTATTAGTGATTCGAATTTTGTCATTCCACAAAATGTTTTTGGTAAGTCTACCAAAAATATTTTGTGGCCGCATTGTATTGCGGTACAAATTTTGAGTGAAATTTATTTTTGAAACTGCTCGTTGAAAGAAATAAGTTCCTCTGAGTTTGATAGCCAAGGGACTAAGTTAATGAGCTCTTCAGTACTACAAGGTTTTATAAACTTTACTGCGCTCTTATCATCAAGTTTTTCGTTTGTTGAAAGTTTGAGTTCGCTTGAAGTTTTTTGCAATTTAAGCATAAGCCTCACTTGCAAATATTCTTGTAAACTAAGATTCTGAGGATCATTCTCAATCAAGTAATAACCAAAAAACTGAAGTTCATCCTTATGGCTTTCAATTTTCAAATTTGTTTCCTCAAAAACTTCACGAATAGCAACCTGATCAATAGATTCGCCTTCTTCTGGATGTCCACCTGGAAACTGCCATTTATTTCCATCTTTAGAAACTAAAATGATTTTATTATCTTCTGTAACTAGCCAAACATATACTTGAAGCACTTCAATATTTTGATGTTGCCTGCCGATTTTGTTTGCAGCGAACCATTTCCTTGTTAGTTCCATAGTTAAAAATTTTATAAAATCTGCATTAATTATTATTACCTCCCTAATAATTCGTAATAGAAATCTTCACCGTCAATTGGCTTAGATTTCATTAATTTTAATTTTTTATTTTCTATCTTATAAGCTTGTTCTATATTTAAATCTTGCATTAAGTCAATGTCATGAGATATCAATAATATTGCTCCAGGAAAATTATTTAAAGAGTCTGTAATAATCTCTAGTGTCTCTATATCCAGATTGTTAGTCGGTTCATCAAGAATTAATATGCTCACAGGTGAGCTAGTAATCATAGCAAATGATAACCTTGCTGTTTCGCCACCACTTAAAGTTCCAGCAAGCTTTTCAACATCCTCTGTTTGATAGAACAGTACATTTCCAAGATACCTCCTTGCCTCTTCGTAGGTTAGCAAGGGATTCGCTTTTTGCATATTTTCAATCAAAGATAAACTGGGATCAACTATGTCGTATTTTTGACTCATATAAAGAATAGAAGCATTCTCATTTCTCCTAACTTCACCATCAACCTCAGCGCCACTACTTAAGCCTTGAATAGTTTTAACTAAAGTTGTTTTACCACTACCGTTAGGCCCAGTTATTGCAATGCGGTCACCGTACTTTACAGAAAGATTTATATTAGATATTAATGTAGTATTTCCAACTGACACCTCAACATTTTCAAGATTGATAATATTTCTCTTGCCAGCCTCAGGTTGAATTTCCAAATAAGCTTTTTTCGTTTTCCTAGTTTTTAGTTCCTCTACCTTAGTAGTTGCATCATCTATTTTCTTTGTTGCGGCACTCCCTTTTTTTCCTGCAGACTGTGATGCTTTTTCTGCAAACCATCCTTTTTCATAAGCTGACATACTTCTGTCCGTTCTTGCTTTCTTCCCTTCCTTATTAGATCTCGCTGCTCTTTTTTCTTCAGCTTGCTTAGCTCTTCTTGCCTTTCTTAGCTCTTTTTGTGCAGCCTCTAAATCTCTTTCTCTACCGAGTGAAATAGCTTCTTTCTGTAAATCATAGTCAGTATAATTCCCTCCAAATCTTTTAATTGTTTTTTCATCTAGTTCCCAAACTTTATTTACTACTAAATCTAAAAAGAATCTGTTATGAGAAATAATTACAAAGCCACCTTCAAAATCCTCAAGAAATTCTCTTAAAATCTCAATTGATTCTATGTCTAAATGATTTGTAGGCTCATCTAGCAAAAGAATATCAGGTTTTTTTGCCAATGCTATTGCAAGATTCATTTTTACAAGTTCTCCTCCGCTTAAAGAACTAATTGGCCTATCTAAATCCACAATAGTAAGTTTAAATTTCTGCTCCAAAATTTCTGTCACTTCCCACCATTCTTCGTGTTGAGCTTGAATTAGTTCATAGATTGGTTGATTGATTGCTACCTGATCAAAATTTAATTGGGATACAGTTGCAGATATGCCTTTAAATTTAACATCACCTGATCTTGGCTGTACTTCACCATTCAAAATCTTAAGTAGTGTAGTTTTACCGGACCCATTTTTACCAACCAATGCGATCTTGTCACCTGCTTCAATAGATAAACTAATATTTTCAAATAATATTTCACCTGTGTGTGGAAGTTCAAATGATAAATTTTTTGCCTGGAATGATTCCATATTTTCAAAAAAAAATTACAAAAGTTCACAATAAATCGCTTATCAAAGAACCGTAATCTTTTTGTTCTGCTATGAAGTCCTTAAGTCTATTTTGTGGAATAAATACTAGTGATTTGATCTCTTCATCACATCTTTTCTTAAATTTTTCGAGTACAAGTTGACTAGATATCTTAAGGATAGTTTCAAACACTATGATGATTCCTGAAGATCCAGACATCAGTATTCCAATAATTTTGCTACGCAATACATCTTGCTCACTTAAATTTATCTCTTCTTTAATTTCTTTAAACAAATTTCTCTGAATATCCATTCCAGAATTAACTTCAAGTTCATCTTCTTGCAAGCCTCCGCCAATTAGGCTGATTTGAGGATTTTTTAGATCCTCATTTTTATTTCCAAAGATATAAATGTCATCTGAGGTTTTAATCAAACCTCCAGTACTAATATGGTTGCTGTACTGCTCTGTAGCTAGCTTGTTCTCTTTACTTATTTCTTTGTAACCAATAACTAACGAATACTTTATGGTACTGATTTCAAAATTCAGTGATCCATTCTTTACTTCCTCAATATTATCCAACCTGTAGCAAGTCCCATCCCAAAGGTTTTCATTACTTTCCTTTAGAATCTCTTTCCAAGCCATTTTAGCTTTTTGCTCTAAGTTCTTATCTATTGATCTATTGGTCTCACTTTTCTTAATAATGTTTATTTCTTCTGGTGCAAATGTCTTTTTTAGAATTATGCTTGGCGTAATCATGGTGAGAATATAAAGGTTTTTACTGTTTTATATTCTTCGGAATTTTCTAACCAAGGAAGTAGTTCCATATAATTTCTACTTAGAAGCAATTCTTAATCCCTCCACTTTAAGAACTTTATCAAATTCAAGTACTTGATCTGGCAGGGTGAATTCTTTCTGAACATATGCCAATGTTATGTGAGGCTTAAATACGTATCTTTGATTTTCAACAGGTGCAAATTGTTTAATTTGATCGCTAAGTTTCTTTAGCTCCAAATCCTGGTCCAGAACTTCTATACAAAATACTTTATATAAATTTTGAAATCCGCTAAAAAAGAATGGCTTTCCTAGTCTTAATTCTTTTATACTGAATGAGTCCATTAAGTCTTTCAATTCCTGATTATCAGAAGCACTTGCATCTAATCCATAAAATAAAGTTAAGTGAAGTTTATCTGTAACTTTCCCGTCAATATATTCAACAACTGGAGATTTGTAAAACATTTCTTTGGGTACAGTTTTATCCACAAAATCTGAAAAGTAATCCTTTGATTCTTCTGGAAGAGTTATTTCTACGTAGGAAAAAGATTTATTCATATATATGTTTTAACTAACACATTCTACCATTTATAGTTTCTCAAGTAATCTTGATGTAATTTAATTCTACCCATGTTAAATTCATTAAGTTCTTCTGAATACCATCCTAGATATTGAATCACTCTGGATAGCCAGTACAATTCTTCCACTTTCTTTTGTTCTTCAGTATAACAAAGTAGTTTATAATAATTTTCTACAACTTCATCTCCTAAATCAAAATGCCAAATATACATTCTTACTCTTGCTAAATCATAAAGCGGATCTCCAAACATTGCTTCTTCCCAATCAATAATTCCTGTTATTTCATCACCATTTGGATCTACAAATAAGTTTCTCTGATTAAAATCTGTGTGTAAGAAAGAGAATTGGGTTTCAGGTAAATCTGTAGTGTTTATCTTAGTTATTATCTTTTCTACAGAATCTAATATTAATTGGCCATCAACACCTTCTCTTGATGCAACTTCTTGCCAATCAAAATCACCTCCATTAAATATAGATACCATCATTTCTTTCCACGTTCTAATTGAGCCTGGCTCTGTTAATAATCCTGGTTTATCAGATTTTATTTCATGTAATTTTTTTAGATTCTTAACCATTGAGGGAATGTATTTAGCCATTTCATTTACAGCTACAGTTTCTAAAAGTGGATATTCTACCTTTTCAAGAATAACTACAGGTATTTCCTCAAAAATGAATGATGTAATAAGTTTAGGAACTGGTATAGAAACGTTCTTTTCACTAATGAGTTCAAAAGCAGGTACATCTTTCATAGCATCTTCTCCGTATTTGATTGCATATTCTTCTTTATTGCCAGTTTTTATAAAGAACACTTTACTAGACATACCTTGAGGAGGAATGCTGGTATTCAACACCTTTAATTTTAGTTGCGTTTCTATTTCTTTTATTAGTTTGTTTACAAAGTTATTGTTTTTCATTTTACCAATGAGGTATATAGTGAATAATTTTTATATTTTGCAAAATCGCTTCCTTCACTCTATTATCTTTACTAGAGTAATATATTACATCTCCATCTTCTGTGTATTCCTCTCCGTTCTCTTTAACAAAAATGAGATTTGAGTTTTTACCTTCAAATACTTCAAAGCCAGACTTTAAATAGAAACCTTCGTTCTTATGCTCGCAAAAGCCCATTAGAATTTGCTTATTATTATCTGCATATCTAATCATCTCCTGCATCAAAAATTTGCCATAACCTTTACTTTGAACTATAGAAATAACTGCTTGAATACCCATAATTTTAATCTCTTGCTCATCAATATAAATGTTGATTGGTCTTAAAGTTCCAAATGCAACTAAATTATTATCATCTCTGACTAGAAAAAATAACCTATCATGAAAATAATTATTGTTTTCGTGGTCCCAAGTACTTGACCTATTTAATCTAATTTTGTGGTACTCGTTAATTAAGTCTAAATCTATTTGGTTTAGATTTTTACCCAAAACTACTTCTTTTGAAATGTTCCGGTTCATAAATTAAAAATCTCTTGGTTAAAATCTATTAAAAGCCTTTTTAAGCTTGGCGTTAGTTTTTCCACTGGATCATTTATTAAATTTTTAATTTCATCCTTATTAAACCATTCGACTTTTTTTACCTCATCATCTTGTAAAACTATTTTCTCGCTATCATCAAATAGGCCAATGTATATTTTATTCCATCTTTTAATTATTTTATCACCGTATTTCCCATCGGTATAAAAATGCTCCAGCTCTGTTAGCTTCACTTTTGCTAAACCAGGTTCCTCTTTAAGTTCTCTGTAGACTGCATCTTCATAGTCCTCTCCTTCGTCCACATGTCCCCCAGCAGATTGGTCCCAAGTATTTGGAAATGTATCTCTGTTTTCGTCTCGCCATTGCAAAAGTACCTGTTTATTTTTATTTACAAGAATGACTCTTACAATTCTATGAATTAACCCTAATTCAAGAGCTCTAGATCTATGCTCTGAACCTATAGGATTGTCATTTTCGTCTACAATAAGAATTGGCTTCATTTTATGTAAAATGCTTTTGATTTAAATAAGAGTTAAATGCAATCTTGATTGCTTCAACAAATTCATAGTCTCTTTTCACAAGCCTGTCAATATAACCTTCAAAATCATTTGCGTTAAGTTCTTTATATTTTCTAATTAATTCACCAAATTGTTCTTTATTTTCAACACCTAAGGAAACAGCTTTTGGTAGTGGTGTTTTACTACTTACTCCTATATAGATGTTGTCATCTTTATCTATAATTGTACACACACAAACAAGATAAAAAAGTTTTGTTTCCTCAATAAATTCTAATCCCGCTTCCAGCCCAATTGAAATTTCTTCAGAATCATTTGATAAAGACTTTGCATTTCTTGCTCTATTAAGGCTTCCTTTTCTTGTTTCCATCTCACCAATTGGTTGGTAATCTACCCCTGATTCAACTTCAAGTTGGATAATTTCAGTTTCATCAATATCAAACGCTCTCAAAGCTTGTTTTAAAAAATCCAATTTTGAATCAGACTTTGTTCCTAAGGCTATTCTCATTTTTTACATTTAAAATCTTATATTTTCTAATCATTCCCGAAGGAAGGAGTAATTTTACTTCATCATTTACACGCTTACCTATTAAAGCTTGGCCTAGTGGCGAATCTACAGAAACTGCGTTATCCGTATA
Source organism: uncultured Candidatus Saccharibacteria bacterium (assembly GCA_964607415.1). GTDB lineage: Bacteria > Patescibacteriota > Dojkabacteria > J137 > J137 > CAZSKK01. The sequence continues at coordinate 401,633 of CAZSKK010000001.1, forward strand.
TTGAATACTATCAGATGTAACGAGTTTCAAAGTTCGTACATTTTTTTCGTTAATTAATTGAATCTCAACTTCAGAGCCTTCACTAATCCCTACTTTGCTTTGATTTTGTTCTGTATTAGTCATTTCTCTTAACAAGTTCTCTAACCTCTGCATTTCCATAAGATTATCCTCCATCTCCTGGCCTTTATCTCTAATTCCTGGATTGTCATGAGCACCATCCCCATCATCAATAGCAGCCTTATATGCAGCTGCGATTTTAGGAGCAAGGACTTCTTTTCTATATTGCAGATCTTGCTGAATTTTATTTAGCATCACCTATTATAGTATTAAAAGAAGAGAGCTGCATTGTATTGCAATACAAATTTTGAATCTATAAACCTTAATCTTTCAAAAATGGTAACAACCTTTTATTTAAATACTCTCCCATTTCTCCAATTTTTTCTTGCGGATAATATGGAATACTAATTATACTTTTAGGCATAAATTGACTTCCAAAGCTTTCGTAAAGTTTCTCGCCCAATATTCTCTCAAACTCTAACCTATCCTCATCGTTCACTTGAACATCTGAAGGCTCTCTAACTAATAAATAATCAGGAATAATCATTCTTTTTAATAACTCAGCCACAGAATTTTGAGCTACTTTAGTTTTAATGTAATGATTATTGAAACCTAGCTCAGATAGTAAAATTACTCGTACACGTTCTTTATATCTTGATTTAAGATACGTAATAGCTGGAGTTACAAAAGGATCAACTTCAAAGTCGGAAACTGTGCCTCCAATCTCAATCATTATATTTTTAGGCTTACCCATAGATTTCCACATTGAGCCTAAAGTAAGAATAAAATACTTTACTAAATGAGGCCTAAAAGATAGGTTTTCAAATTCACCATATTCCTCTATAAAGTTTTTATAAAAGTACCCTCCTAATATATACCTCTCATCTCCAAATTTTTTATTTGGATTATACTTTTCATAAATTCCAAAATCATCATGTCCTCTTGCTGTATGCCTCCCATTTGCATTTGTATTAAGCAACCCATCGAACTTTATTGCATCACTACCATCAAGGTATGTCAAAAGATGTGCTACTATTGTACCTTTACCCATATCTGACCTAGGTAAACTTAATATAATATTTATATTACAATCTTCAGAAAATTTATTGTCTTCAATCGCAATATTTAGTTTATCTATTGCCTTCTTGGAGTTATTAAAGCTGCTCATTAGTTATGAGTAAATAATTAAACTAAGTTCTTCTTAACTTCGCTCCAATCCTGCATAAGAATGCTGATTTCATGCTCAGCCCAACCACCTTTTTCTAATACTTCTTTCAACTCACTATCTTTAACCCATCTAGTATTTGAAATTTCATTTTGGTCGATGTTCAAATCACCACCCAAATATTTAACCCAATAGCTAATCCTTGCTTGACCTCTAAAACCTCTGGATCTCTGCATCTCTTCTGGCCACGTATAAATATCATTAAACCATGCTCTTCTTAATATTTTGTACTCTATGTCTGATCCTAGTTCTTCAGATATTTCCCTTTTTAAAGTTTGCTCAGGTTCTTCCCCTGACTTCATTCCCCCTTTTACGATATCCCATAGATTTTCAGGATATCCATGATTCTGAACAAAAAAAAGCTCGTAGTTTTTGTTAAATATAAAGGCACCTACTTGAGCACGGTAGCTTTGAGCATCTTCATTAACATTCATAAAATATATTTTTAAAAAATAGAATATTGCTTTTAGTTTTTCTTTCATATTTGACTGAATATCTTGTTGACCTAGAAAATGAATGTAATATATCCAATTCAGTCGCACTAGGATTTTGACGATAAGACAATTTTATAAATTTCATCCAAAATAACTTCAAATGCATTTCAATATCAAAATTTAGTGCCGAATAGCAAACTTCTGCCTTTAATAGTTTATCTCCTACTGTCCCTTTAAGTATATATTTGCCTTTACCATCAATGTTGTATCGATCCTTTACCTGTTCCAAACTTTTATGTATTTCTATTTTCTTACCAGCCCAATTCTTTAATTCAATTGATTTGTTTTTACATTCAACTAAATCGATATTATGAAAGCCATACTCATAAAGTAAAATTAAAGACCTACTTTTATCGTACCATTCATAAGATTTATCTGCTGAAATAAATATTGGAAAGCCCAATATACTTTCCGAGAATTCAGCCTTTATATATTTCTCTTTGTAAGGTAATAACGTCTTGATTTCAAAGTCTATTTTTGTAACCAAATTTTTGAAGGTAGCTAGAGTCATAGTGTGAAAAGAAACTTCCACGGATTTAGCCCTACCACTCACTCTTAATATCCCAACCTTGCCATTTTTCAAAAGGTGAAATTGTGATATTGTAGGTTTCACCTCCACCATAATTAAGCAGTTTAGGTATTTTATAAACTCCCCATAGTTTAGTGTTGGTTCTATTATTAATATACAATCTACATCATCCAAATTGCCTGCTTCTTTTTTATTAAAACCGTACTCAACACTTCCCGTTGTCAAAATACAAATTGGTAAAGAAAAACTTTTAGATACCTCTGCTAAATGACTCTTAACTTTACGAATCGAATTTAATTTTCTAGTATTTTTTTTGTAATCTGACTCTGTAATCATTTCTTTAATTGTAAATACCTCCGTGAATAATGCTCAAATATAGCACTATTTGGAAACCATGTTTCGATTTCGCTTAGAGACTCTTCCAGGGTACCGCTTGAGTGAATTAAGTTATCATAAATAAAGTTTTGACCAACATTACCTTGGTTTTCATAGCTTAATATCTGTAAATATGGCATCGCGTATTTTATAGCCAAACTTCTAACTGTTCCCTGCTCAGCGAAAACAGGAATAAAGTGGCCAATTACCTCATCTTTAAGAAATTTTGGGAAATAGTTTGGATTACATTCAAAGTTTCTTGGTTCAACAATCCAGACTTCTAAACTCTTTCCAGCCATATATTCTACAAGAGCTGGATAGTGCCGTGTAATTTTACCTGCACTATCAAACATCACTGACTCATAATGTCTTTTTATCGAGTCTCTGCTTGCAGCTGGAATATATATTTCAAATGTTATTTCACAACGTTCCTCCACTAAACTTCTTATCTCGCCTACTACCAAAGGAGATTGCATGGCTAGTGGTTTTAGCAACAATAGGCTAAACCCTCTTTCTAATTGATTTTCTCTGTTTTCTATAGATAGATTTTCATTGTTCATTAAGAAAAGCTTTTATATCTAAATAAAATTTGTTAAGAATTTTTTTATTAAGGTGAGGCATTACTACAATTTGATATACTAGCTCCTTATTATTATCATCAAGCTCAATTATTGTAGAATGCAGGCAATATTTTTGCTCTAAGCATTTATCAAGAGCCATATTCTTATTTTCTCCAAACGAAATACCAAAAAGATTCAAATCGTTATCTGTTATCAAATGTATTTCTTTACTAAGTAGCTCTAGCTTATCAATAAGATATTCTTTAAGTTCTAAAGCCTTTACTGCACTTCTTGTATAACCTTTTACTCCTAAGTTTTCTAACATAGCCCACAAACTTGCAGCTGCAGCTCCCGACCGTGATCCAACTACTGTATTATCTGCATGCCCTATATAACTTACTGGGCTGGTAATATACTTAAATAGATTCTTTCTTGTAACTATTACCCCACAAGGATAAGGTACTTGCCCCATCTTATGGCCATCGAGTACTACTGAGCTAACATTTTTCAAATTTAGTACTTTTCCTCTATCCGAAAGAAACGGCAAAATAAACCCTCCAAACGATGCATCTATATGAAAATAGAACATAATTTCTGAGTTCAAAACCTTAAACTCTTCAATTATTGTGTTTATTTTTTCAAAATCATCAACGGTTCCAGTCACTGTATTTCCCATAACTCCTACTATAATTATGGCCTTTATGCCAGACATTATGAGTTTATTGATACTAGTTCTAAGATTTTCTAAATCCATACTGAAATTCTCATTTAACTTTACATCTACGATCCTTTGGATACTCAGAATATTGCATGCCTTTCTAATTGAATAATGTGTCAATTTAGTTTTTAATAAAGCAATATCATTGACTTCAGCTGATTTTTCCATCATTAAATTTCTTGCAATCCATAGTGCACAAATATTTCCTTCAGTTCCACCTGTTGTGACATATCCTTCTATATCCTCATCGCCCAAAACATTTCCCAAAAATCGTAGCGAACTGATTTCAAAGTTTTTAAATGGATTACTCCTTTTTCTTTCTAAATCAAACATATGCATACCGCTATTATTAGGCTGAAACTTATTCGAGTAGTTAAAAATTTTCAAAGCAATTTTATGTGGTCTAGGTGTTGGAAACCCAAGATTTTGTTGATTAGGTCTATTTCTGATTTGATTCTTTACATGCCTTATCTTATTCATGCTCATATATTAACAACTAAAATTTCCCCCCGCATTGTATTGCAATACAAATTTTGTCTATTTTCTTAAAAAAGTTTGAGCCTCGAGCCGCAAGCTTTGAACATCAGCTACTAGAGAATTTATTAGTACTTTGATACCCTAATTCATGATTCTTGAATCTTAATTCTGTTAAAAATTTGTCAGTCAAAATCGATTTTTTGGATTTTACACTTCCCTAATTGCACAGACCATAGTATAATCTAACTGTCAAAACTCATTGGAAAACTTTATGAGTGCAAAAGAAGACTTAAATGCAATAGCAAAGAAAATTGATAACGAAGTACTCAAAGTTTTTGAAAGAGAGCTTGGAAAATCTTCCTCTATTTCACCTGCAATTAAAGATGTCCTAAACAACGCAAAACCACTTGTTGCAAATGGTGGGAAAAGAATTCGTGGCGCATTTTTTTACTATAGTTACCTAATGCACGGTGGTAAAAGTTTGAAAGAAGCACTTATTGCTACTTCTTTTATAGAGCTTATTCATGCGTATTTATTGGTACACGATGATATTATGGATGAATCTCAAAAAAGAAGAGGTCACCCTACCCTACATACTACTTACGAAAAAATTTATAGACTTGCAAATCCAAGACACTATACAAATGGAACGCTAAGACACAAGGCAGAGCATTTTGGAGAATCAATGGCAATAAATATCGGAGATGTTCTTTGCCATATGGGATTACAAGTTCTAACCGATTCCAAGTTTGAGAACGATTTGAAAATTAAAGCCATGTCCAAACTTCACAGAAGTATTACTGATACTGGGTATGGGCAAATTGTAGATGTTTACGGCGATATTGAAAATGTTGATGAAGAATATGTTTTAAAAGTACATTTATATAAAACGGGTTATTATACTTATCAAACTCCTTTACATATAGGCGCAATTTTAGCTGGAGCCACTGAAAAAGATTTAGATGCCTTAACTAAATATGCAATTCCAGCTGGTATTGCTTTTCAAATTCAGGATGATATTATTGATCTTTTTAGCGACGAGACTGGGAAAACTCCAGGTCTTGATATTATGGAAGGCAAAAGAACTTTACTTATTGTAAAAGCGTATGAAAATGCTACAAGAAAAGATAAGATTATTTTAGATAATGCATTAGGAAATAAAAACTTAACCTCTGATACTTTTGAAGCAGTTAAGAAAATCCTTATTGATACAGGATCTCTTGAATATTCAATAACCAAAGCAGCTAAGTTACTAAAAAAATCTACTAAAGATTTTACAAAAGCTAAGAGATTCGAAAACGCAGGAAGTGATTTTTTAATTGGTATAAATGATTATATGTTAAATCGAAAGTTCTAATGGAAAACGAAAATCGTATAAAAAGTATTCGCGAGCTTGGAGTTGGAACACTTGTTGAGCACGATGGCAAATTCTTAACCATTCAAGAAGCTTACTCAAATAAAAGCATTGGAAAGTTTGAAGATATGTATGCATTCCCAATGGGCCATATATATTCTGGTGAAGACATGAAACTTGCCGCCGAAAGAGAAGTATTTGAAGAGACTGGTTATAAAATTGAGATTACATCAATATTAGGTTTTTACGACATTTGGAAAGCATTTGGAATTGTCTTTATAGGTAAACTTATTGATGAGAAGCAGTATGGATTTGATAACAAAGAAATAAAGAAAGTTGCATGGTTAACAAAAGATGAAGTTTTATCTAAAAGGCTAAGGCCAGCAGTTAAGGAAAGTATTGAGGATTTTGATAGCGGCAAAAGATATCCTTTAGATTTAATTAAACTAGTACGCTAACCCCAACACCTTAGTGAATCAATAATGTCACCCTGAGGGAAATCGAAGGGTGACATTATGTTTATGGTGCTTTGTGCCATCCCTCGATTTCCCTCGGGATGACACTGGTTTTCATGATTCTTAATTCATGAATCTTGAATCTATTTTTATTCTTTCCTTATTGCTTCCACAGGTTTTAACCCTGCAGCTTTTCTTGCTGGAATATACGAAATAACTAGTGTGACTCCCACTAAAATCAGTGCAAATATTCCTATTGAAACAAGATCTAGCCTTAAAAAAGTATTTGCATCAGCTTTGGATGTGATATTAAAGCTATCTTTTATAGCACCACCTATTTCTGAATCAAACCAGCTTTTAACTAAGCTTGAAGTTAGGAATGTTGATCCAACGCCAAGTACTAATCCAACTATAAGTGCAATTAAGCTATAGATTAGTGCTTGTCCCATAAACATATTTCTAATATCTGATTTTTTTGCACCCATTGCTCTTAAAATGCCAATTTCTTTTTTGCTTTCAGATACAAATTTACTCATCGTAATTACAATTAGAATTGTATTAAAGGCTATAAAGAATACAACCAAACCTTTGGAAATATTTTCAATATTTGATTGCAACCCACTAAATACATCAGATTTGTATAAATCTTGATATGCATATCCTTTGTCGTTTAAAGCTTTTACAACATTAGTTCGATTATAAAAATTATTAACTTTAATAATTATTTTTGAACCTGATTTGGCAGATAACTCATAGGCATCTGAAAGCTTATATTCTCCTTCCACCGTAGCACTTCCACCCAACATAAATTGATTTGTATCTCCACTTCTTTCAGTTTTAAGAACTAAACCCGGAATGCTGTACTGCTCATCATCCGACGAACCATCATCAATAGCAGCACCTGGGCCTCCACCAATTCTTATAGCTTTGCCAAAGTTTGGAAATGCATTATTTTGAATTTCTACTCCATCAAAATTTGTTCCTAAAAATTTACTACCCAAATCATCGGTTGAAATTGCAGTTGAGTTTCTCGCATCCAATTGATTTTGGTAATAATCTTTCATTAACTTTTTTGCAAAAGTTTCAGGGATGTAATTTTCAAATGAACTTTCGTCCTCAATTATTCCAACAATTTTAAATTTGTATTTTAGGGGAGTGCTTAGCTTGCCATAATCCCAGTATGCTGAAATTGCAGATTTTCTGGCTTCAATTTTTGCATTTAATTCGTCGGCTGTTAATTTTTTAAACACCGTTCCAGTTGATGTAAATTCGTTAGTAAAATCTTGAATTTCATCTAGCCCGCCAAAAGATATTTCAAACTCCTTGCCAATTAAACTTGATTTATCGTACTCAATTGCGGAAGTTTTAACTGGGTTATTATTCATATCAATTTTAACGGGTCCAGAACCGCGTGCTGGGAAATCGATTTTAATTTCGTCTTTACCTTGCCAGTCTTCGTAAGTTTCGTTAAAAGAATTTGCATTCAAAATAATTGGAATTACATTGCCTTCAGTGTACGAAAAATCTTCACTGGTAAATAACGATGCAAGATTGCTATCTAAAGTGTAAAGGGAATTAAAACTTACCGATTTGCCATCAAATAATGAATCAGTTGTGGCATTTGAAATAGGAACTGAGCTATTTATGGATGCCGCTTCAACATTTTCAGTATTTTTTATTACCTCCAAATCTGTTTCGGTAAAGTTGCTGTCATCGCTATTAAATGAAAAAATAGCTCTTTCGCCGTTCATGCTAGTCTTTCCAAAATCTTTAGTAAGTTCAATAAGCTTTGATTGTTCAGCAATAGTTCCAAACACAACTTTGTCTAAAGCTGTTTTAACATTTGATGTGTGACTTGCAACTACAGTTGTAACTGTAATCATTAATGATAAAGGAAGAATCAGAAACAAAGCTTTCTTTTTATATTTTTTGAGCTTTTTGGTATTGTAATTTGTTACTTGAAAAAGTTTCATTTAGAAAAATGTAAAATGTTAAATTTTAAATTAGCTTTTAGCAATTAGCATTTGGTTTTTATAAAAGCTAACAGCTAAATGCCTGTTCATTGCCAAATTAATTAGGTTGATTAGGGCACTTATTTCACTTCCTTGCCTTTATTAAGTTTCAGTACATTTTTAAATCGATCGCTTACAGATTTATCGTGCGTAATTACTACCACGCTTACTCCTGATGTCATAATTTCTTCCAGGATTTTCAAAACTCTTTCAGCGTTTTCTTTATCTAAATTCCCTGTTGGCTCATCCGCTAGGATTAATTTCGGATCACTTGCCAAAGATCTTGCAACTGCCACTCTTTGCATTTCACCTCCTGAAAGTTGATTTGGAAAATGATAAGCTCGCTCAACTAAACCTACTTTTTCTAGAAGCTTCATTGCTTTTTGCCTTGCAAGTTTTTTACTTGAGCCAGATAAAATCAATGGTACAGCAACATTATCTAATGCGTTCAGGTAATCAATAAGATAAAAGAACTGGAACACAAACCCGATTGTTTTATTTCTATAAGTGGTTTGCTCCTTTTCCTTTAATTTATCGATTTTTTTACCTGCAACAATTACATCCCCAGAGGTTGGGTTTTCAAGTCCACCTAAAATATGAAGTAATGTTGTTTTTCCAGAACCAGAGCTTCCAATAATTGCCAGGCTTTCTTTTTCTGGAAGATTAAAACTGATGGAATCCAAAGCTTTTACTTTGGAGCTCCCATCTTTATAGACCTTTGTGAGGTTTTTGACCTCAATAATATTAGACATAAATAAAATGTAAAAATTAAAAATGAAAAGTTAAAACCTGTCTCTTCGATTAAGAAGATAATCCTTGAATATGAAAGCGGTTTGAAGACAGCGAGAAGATGTTGATTTGTTAATTAGTTTAGAGTTAATTAGTGATGTAACAAATTAACCTACCTACAAATTAACTAATCAACTTTGTATTATTGGCAATATGGTATGTGCTATTCGCTATCAGCTATAAGCTGTATTAGTCACTGCGAGCGTAGCGACGCAGTCTTAGCGAAGTAGTTTTATTTACATAGTTTGCTTTTTGAAGAATAAAAAATTTGAAAATTATTGCTTGAAAATTGTAAATTGCTTTGTCATTGTACCTTGCGCCTTATATTTTTTGGAACAACTAGACTAATTAGGGTTTAGTGTTTCCTAAGATTTACGATTTATTAGGTTTTCAATAACCCACTCCTTAGCAAATTTGGGAAGTACGTTAATTTTTGTAAATTCCTCAAAATCTATCCAAACTGGTTCATAAAAGTTTTCTTTAGAATTGCGAATACTTTCTTCACCAATTAAAGTTGGAACTCCATCTTCATAATCACATAGGAAATAATAATCGAAGTTTTGATTTTTTAAATCATGAAATTCAAAAGCAGGTGTAATGTTTGAAACCGTAATAGACGTTTCTTCAAAGATTTCTCTATAGGTAGTTTCTTCGGCAAGTTCTCCCCGTCTTCCATGCCCTCCTGGAAAAACCCAATATTCTATGCCTTCATAAATTCTATGAATCATTAAAATCTTTTTATTTTTAACAACAATTCCAGCATATCTGGAACCTTCGATTCGTGTATCTTTGTCTTCAATGTATTTCATAAATTTGGAATTAAGAATTAAGATTCAGGATTCAAGAATGATTGCAATAGAACCCAATTGAAAATTATTGCTTGGAAATTGGATATTAATTCGTGATTCTTTATTTTTTATTCGTTATTCCAAAAGATAATTTTCGTAAGTCTACCAAAATTATCTTTTGGCCGCATTGTATCCGGATACAAATTTTGAGAGTTTTATAATGTTTTCTTATCTATTTCCTTAAGCACATTTTCTAAAAGTTCTTGGACTTGGAAGTTTGTAAACCTTAAAAGTTTAATGCCATTAGCTACCAATATCTCGTTTCTAAATTCATCATATTTTAAAAAATCTTTCTCGGAGTGATGCGAGCCGTCTACTTCAATTCCAAGTTTTAATTCTGGACAGAAGAAATCTAAAATATATGTTTCGACAATATATTGCCTAAGAAATCTTCGATTATTAATTTGTTTTCTACGTAAATGCCTCCATAGGATTTTTTCCTAGGGAGTCATATTATTTCTAAGATATCTACTTTTTTGTTTTAAGTTTTGGTGTAAGCTCATATAGTTTAATAACCCCTCTCCCTCCGGGTTTCTCCCCTTTCTTAGAAAGGGGAGATGTCGAGCGATAGCGAGACAGAAGGGTTATTAATAATACCAGTGTAGATTTGAAAACTCATTGTATTGCTCTACAAATTTCTAGGAATATTGTTTAGATCTAACCTATTGAAATATTCGGTCATTTACCATATAATTTCGAGTACTTGAAAGATTTCGGATTTCGTTATTCAAATTTCGGATTTTTACTTTGCGGGTATAGTATATCGGTATTATGCCGGTTTTCCAAACCGATGAGGCGGGTTCGATTCCCGCTACCCGCTCCACTCTCAATTCAAACCTTCTCCTAAGCACTCGTACTTTCTGCTCGAAGCAAGCTATAATAAATTATGATAATTGAGCTAAATGAAATTCCTAAACTAAAACCAAACTGGCAAGGAAAAAAAGTTGGACTTATTACAGGCTGTTTTGATATTTTACACTTGGGCCATATCAGCATCTTTGAATTCGCAAAGAGCAAAGTTGATATTCTTTTAGTAGGAGTTGACTCTGATAAATCTATTAAACTTAATAAAGGTGAGAATCGTCCTTACTTTAGTCAAAATGTCAGAAAAAAGGTTGTTGACTCAATAGCGTTTATTGACTATACATTTCTAGTGGATCATGGGTTAAAATATTCCGACCCCAATATTGGTCAGTTTTTCGATGAACTTTATAAACAAACTGGAATTACAAACCTGATAACAAATAAACAAGGTGACGCTAGCTATAAAGATAAAGTCGTTAGAGCCAATAAGCTAGGAATTGAAATTATTTTACAAGATGAAGAAAAATTCAGTAGTAGTACAGACATCATAGAGAAATTGGGGTTATAAAATTTAAATCATTAACTAAGCACAATGCAAATTATCATAATCCCTGGTTTTACAGGTTATCCTGAAGAAATAACTTTTACCGAACTTACCAAAACACTCACACAGTTAGGACATAGCGTAATAAAAATAGCCTGGCCAAATATTCCAGACAACTTAAATAAATATAACTTTACTGAAACACTCAACTACTCAAGAAAGATTATAGATAATATTGCTAACAAAGATATAACGATCTTGGGATTTTCAATGGGAGGAATAATTGCAACGCAATTAGCCACAGAATTTAATATAAAAAAATTAGGACTAATTGTAAGTCCATATCAAGCTGGAAGTGAAGATGATCTTTCAGGCAAATATAAACAATGGAAAGAAACAGGTTACCGAGAAGTCAGGTCTTCTAAATTTGGTGATCTAGAAATTCCTTTTTCATTTATTGAGGATGCGAGAAAATACAATGCATTGAACTTGATAAAAAATGTTACAGCAGAAATACTCTTTGTCGCTGGAAACAAAGATAATAAAGTTCCGTGGACAGTTAGCAAAAAGCTCTTTAGTGCCGCAAATGAACCAAAAACCTGGCACCTAATTCCTGGAATGGAGCATAAGTATCAATATCAACCAGAAATACTTAAAAAGGTTGATAACATCATTATAGAATTCATTAAATCTTAACTTCATAGCTTAAAGAATAAATATGAATGCCTTAATAATTGATAACGGTACTACCTACCTTAAAGATCTAACTTCTTTACTAAAAAGCACAAGTGTTACTTTTGAAATAAAAAAATATTCAGAAATAGATGAAAGTTACAACTATTTTGATTTTATTGTTTTAAGTGGTGGGCATGATGTTTTTATTGTTGAAGAAAATATTCCTTTACTAAGAAGAGAGATAGACTTAATTTTAAATTCAACAAAGCCAATTTTGGGAATATGTTATGGATTTGAACTTTTATGCTTCACTTACGGATGCAAAATTCATGAAAAAGATAAATCAAAGGGAGTCACAAATTTAAAAATTTTAATAAATGATCCATTATTGGACAATTTAAACAATATTCAAGTATTCGAAAATCATAAATTCTATGTCAATGAACTTAGCTCTGAACTGGAGGGAATAGCTATTTCTGAAAAAGGATTTGAAATTATTAAGCATAAAAACAAAAAACAATATGGTTTCCAGTTTCATCCGGAATTGTTAGTTAATAAGCTCGATGGTGACGAGTTGCTCATAAATTTTATAAAGTTAATTAAATGAGAATTTTACTTACAGGATTTTCAGCTTTTCAAAAAATCACACAAAATCCATCCCAAATTTTAGTAACAGAGCTTGCAAAAAATTTAAAGCTTCCTAATACTCAAATTGATTTCAAAATATTTAAATCAAGTTATAAATATATAGACGAGAATATTGGAAAAATTCTAGATGAAAGTTATAACTTAGTTTTGATGACTGGATTAAAGCCTAAAGCTACCAAAATTTATATAGAACAATTTGCAAAAAATCTGGATAACTCAAAAGCCAAAGATGTAGACAATGTTGTAAAAATAAATTCTGCCATTGAGGAGCATAATTATGTAACATTAGAGTCCAATTTAAATATAAATAAAATATCATCATATTTAAAAAATAACATACTAATCCAGCTAAATTCAAAACCAAGTGCATATTTATGTAATCATTTATATTATAAGGCACTTAGTTACGCAATAAGATCTAATTTAGAAACAAAAATGTTATTTATTCACATTCCAAAATTCTCTAAAATTAGCCTTAAGAAACAGCTGCAACTGTCAGAAAAAATTTTAGAAGGTGCACTAAATCAATGGTAATAACTAACCCCAAAATCAGTAGCTTTGGTAAAATTATTCTGCTAAAATCATTCCGGAATTCAATTTGAATTTGTATTTTAATTTACCTCATCCAATCCTGAGACGAGTGCGATTTAGCTGCACTCGAGAGCATAATATGCTCTCTCGTCCTAAAGGAGAAGCATGATGAATAACCTTATTATATATGGCATTTACAAACGAAATAACTAGGGGAATGATTATTAAATTTAATAACGAGCCTCATGTAATTGTTGAAAAAGAGTTCTATAAACCGGGAAAAGGTGGAGCTTTTAATCGAACTCGATTAAAAAGCATTAAATCAGGAAAGTTCTTTAATCAAATTTTTAAATCTGGTGAAAAAGTAGAAGAAATTGAAGTAGATACCAAAACAGTTCAGTTCTTATATAACGATGACCGAACTGTATACTTAATGGATCCTAGCACTTTTGAACAGCTTGAATATCCTTTAAGCGAGGTTCCTTACGAAACTGACTTTCTTCATACAGAAGCTAAGTACATAGTATCTGTTTATGAAGGAAAAATTATTTATCTTCAAATGCCTCAAAAAATTACACTGGAAGTAATTGAAGCTTTTGATGCAGTTAAAGGCGATTCTTCAAATAATCCACAGAAAGAAGTTACAGTTGAAACCGGAGCTAAAATAAACGTTCCAATGTTTATTAAAAAAGGCGATAAGATTGTAATAAATACAGAAACAAGAGGATACTTCTCCAAGCAAAACTAAGAATTTTTAGATGTGTATTTTGTCACACTGAGCCTAGTCGAAGTGTAGACAAAATTGCTGCTCTGTTAGGACAGGATTAGATACAATTCATCCGAACTCTTAACCTTCATTATGTCTAAATCCAATTTCATTTGACTTGCAAATGCTTTAATCTCCGATAGTTTCCAGTATCTTTGTTTAATTTTCGTTTTTAACGTTGAAACATTACCGCTTTCATCCTTAATTTCAACAATTTCTTCTGAGATAGAAGTATTTGTTTCTTTAAAATATTCTTTCGTTTTCCATTTAACTGTATACTCTACTCCATCTTTGATTTTTTCAATCTCAAAATCAAAGTTTTCAGGATTCACGTTTTCTGAATTATCAATATTAATTAAAATTACTCCATTTTTAGCGAGAGCCTTTACGCAATTTTTAAGTAACTTAATTGCATCACTATTCGTAACAGCAATTTCGTTAAAAGTGTTCCAGAACATATAAATAAGGTCGTAGGTTTGGGGTTTGAGGTAACAGGTTAAAGCATCGTCAACAGTAATTTCTCCAACGACTAACTTTTCACTTTTTACTTTCAATTCTTCAATCATGCCCTCTGATGAATCAACGCCGTCTACCAAATATCCCATTTTAGTTAAAGGAATTAAGTGTCTGCCTGTTCCGCAACCAATATCTAGTAAGCGAGAACCGGGGCTTTTAAGGCTTTGAATCAAATCAATTTCCTGTTCAGTAAGCTCCTTAGGAACTGATGAATCATAAACTATATCGTAAACTTTTGCAGTAGTGTTGTTTGGATTTTGAGTCATGGGTTATGGCTAAGTGTTATCTATATGCTATATGCTATATGCTATGTGCTATTCGCTATCTGCTATAAGCTATTCTTCAAACATTTCACTTGCTGGAAAATAATTTATTTCCGAAATATATTTTGCATTTGCAAAAATCATTGCCAATCTATCAAGTCCCATTCCAATTCCTGCAACATCAGGAAGTCCACTTTTTAATGCATCAATTAAATCCTGATCATATTTAACTTCCTTTAAGCCCATAGATTTTCTTGCTGCTTGTTCTTCTAAAAACCTTTTCTCTTGGAGTTCCCAGTCCAAAAGTTCAGTATAGCCATTTGCAAGTTCTTTACCTGCAATATATAGCTCTACTTTTTCACAAACCAAAGGATTTTTTTCGTTAGGTTTTGTTAAAACGCAAACCTGTTTTGGATAATCATAAACAAATGTTGGTTTATCAATAGCCAAGGTCGTCTCTATTTCCATTGCAAAAAGAAGTTCAAAAATTATCTGCCATGAATCCTCATCTGAAACATTATAACCTTTGGATTTTGCAAAGCTTCTAAATTTATCTTCATCTTGAACCTCAGATAAATTTACTCCTAGAATCTTTTCAAACGCATCTGCAACTGAAAGTCTATTCCATTTCCCTCCCAAATCAATTTCTTTATCTTGATATTTAAATTTTAAATCAACATCAAATTTGGTTATCTCATCAAAAGTAAGTTCAAACTTATTCTTACTCTCACTCTTAATCTTAACTAGTTTTAGCATAAATTTAATCAGCTCTTCGCAGTCATCCATTAAATCAAAATAATTTGCATCTAAGTGATACCACTCGAGCATTGTAAATTCAGGAGAATGATTTGGGCCAATTTCTTCAAGACCTCTACAAACCTTTGTAATTACAAAATGTTCTCCAAGCCCCGCAGCTAAGATCTTTTTATTGAAAGTTTCGGTTGTAGGTACAATGTAGCCTTTCACAACCCTGTTTTTAAGTTCAATATCGGTCTCTAAAACATCTAGAAACCTTTCTTGAGGTAGTGCTGAAGTAATAATTGGGCTTTCAAGTTCATGATAGTTTCGGTGCTCAAAAAACTTTCTGGCCGCTTTAATAATGTATTCTTTAACAAAATATCTTTCAAAAGCTTCTGGATTTTGTTTTAAATATTTCCAGGTTTTCATGAGGTGGCTTTAGCATGAGGGGTTATTAAACTGCATAGGAATTTAACAATCGCAACGGCAGTAATTGCTGCAGTTTCTGATCTTAAAATGCTATCTGTAAATGTAACAAATTCAAACCCGGCCTCTTTAGCTAGTTTATGTTCAGTTGGCGAAAAACCGCCTTCAGGACCTATAAAAACTGCAATTTTTGAATATTCTTTAGGAATCATGCTCAAAAACTTTGTATCTATAGATTCAGGACTTGCCTTTCTTGGAATTGTAAAAAAGTAGATAACGTCAAACTGCTCTTTCAAGTTTATGACACCATCAAAATCAATAGGTTTATGTAATTCAGGAATAGTTAATCTTTCTGATTGTTGGCATGCAGAAAGAATTATTTTGTTAAATCTTTCGTATTTAGAATTAGTGTTCTCATAAAAACTTTGTGAAAATTCAGCAACAACTGGAACTATGTGATCAATTCCAAGTTCTGTAGTTTTCTCTAAAATATCTTCAAGTTTTCCTGCTTTTAACAAAGATTGAAAAAGTGTAATTTCAACTTTAGGTTTACTAAAATCTTCTTCTTTAATTAGTTCAAGTAACCTTGCGGTTGCAAATTCTCTGGTTACAAGTATTAGCTCAGCTAAAAATTCTTTTTCACCATTAAAGACTGTAATTTTATCGCCTTTTGATAGCCTTAAAACTTTTCTGACATGATTTGCATCATAGTCCGAAAGTTTTACACTACTACCTGTTCTGATATTTTTTCGTTCTGTATAAAATCTATTTAATCTCATCTTTATTTCTTAAATCTTATTCTTTCTCTAAGTCTTAATATGATACTGGAGCTAAATATGTTGCTCTATCATAAAAGTCATAGTCAATTCCTTGAGCTAACATGTAAAGTTCTATATCATATTGTGAAAACTTGCCTTGAATTCTTGCTGCTTCTGCCGCCCTTGCATACTTTTCAGATGTTTCTTTTAAGAAAGGAAGATTCTTTTTTTGCAAATCAACTTCAGCAGTTGTAAATTTTACTTCAAGCTCATGTAACTGATATTGAAATTGCGCACAAGCGCTACAGTTATAGTCTTCAAATACTTCAACTTTAATTGGTAAAGCTAAATTGGTTGCACCAACTTTAGCTTCGTTAACCAAAGAAGCAAGTTTCTCTTCTAAGTCAGTATTTGTTTGTCTGATAAAAATCTCTCCATTAATAAAAATTGAAGGAGTAGACGCTCTGCCATCAAGTCTGTTTAACGCATCTGTTTTTTGATCTTCAACTATTTTTTTTACTGCATCACTTTCCATATCCGCTAAAAACTTCTCCTTGTCCATGCCTAACTGCTCGGCTAAGACGGCTACATCAGAACTATTTTTGATATCATCTCTTTGAGAAATGATTATTACAAAAAGAAATGCCAGCCCAATTATTAAGGTGGCGATTATACCTATTGTTGCAGGTGATTTTTTCATAGCGCAAATATAAAAAATTAAAGAATAACCCCTCCGACTCTCCGAGCCACCTCCCCTTTGATTAAAGGGGAGGAACCAAAGGAGGGGTTGTTAAATTTAAACTTGTGAACTAGAAAACTCGTAAACGATTTTGCTGTTATTTAAATTAGATCCTGAATCAAGTTCAGGATGACGTCTCAAAGATTCTTCGTCTTACGCCTAACTTCTAACGTCCTACTAACACAGCCATTTCTACAAGCCTGTTTGAATACCCTGCTTCATTATCGTACCAAGTCATAACCTTAACCAAATCTCCATCAATAACCTTAGTTAAGGACAGATCAACAATCGCTGAACTAGGGTTACCTATTATATCAGACGAAACAATAGGTTCTCTAGTAACTTCAACAATTCCATCGTACTGTTTGGATTCACTTGCTTCTATAAATGCTTGATTAACTTCTTCTAGTGTTACAGGTTTGGAAACCAAAAAAGTAAAATCAGTTAAAGAACCACAAAGAGTTGGAACTCTTACAGCCATTCCGTCAAACTTTCCTTTAATTTCTTTAATAGCTTCAGTTGTAGAAATTGCAGCCCCGCTTGTTGTTGGAACAATATTATTAATTGCCGCTCTTGCTCTTCTTAAGTCAGGATGTAACCCTGGTGGTACAGAATCGACAAGGTTTTGCTCTGCGGTAACCGAATGAATTGTAGTCATTGCGGCTTTTAAAATACCAAATTTTTCATTAATTATATTAGCAACAGGACCAACACAGTTTGTTGTGCAAGAACCGTTGGAAACAATTTCTTCTTCTAAATATTTATCGGTATTAACACCAATTAGGAATGTATTGATATCACCACCTTTAGTTGGAGCAGAAACCACAACTTTTTTACTACCAGCATCAATATGTGCCTTTGCTGCACCATCTTTAACAAATCGGCCGGTACATTCCAGCACAACATCAATATTTAGTTCTTTCCATGGCAATTTTGAAGGGTCGGGCTCATGAATAATTTTTATTCTTTTATTATCAATAATTAAATAGTTTTCAGTATTTCCATAGTCTTTAAAATGCCCTTCTACATCTTCGGTTCCCTCAATATCAATAATTTCTCCATTGACTTCTACACTGACTTTTTTTGGATAAATACCGTAAACGCTATCGTAAACAAATAAATGTGCAAGTATTTGAGGTAGTGAAAGATCGTTTATAGCAACTACTTCAACTTCATTTTTTTCAAGTGCAACTTTTAAGGCTTGTCTTCCTATTCTTCCAAAACCGTTAATTGCAATTTTTATCATAGTAGAAAATTAATAGTTAATAATTTAGTTCATAGTCAATAGTTGATGATTGATAGTAGCTTATAGCGAATAGCGTATAGCAAAAGATCATTATCCCGTAAACCCTATAACTAAATTAATAAACTTCTGAATTGACACATTCTCATATTCCATTATTCGCATATTCGCGTATTCCTGCTAAAATATTGTACATGAAAATAATTCAAATTACATCCTTCTACAAACCAAATGTGGGCGGAGTTGAAAAACAAGTTGAACATATTTCAAGCCACTTAATGCAGAGTGGGTTTGACGTTGAAATTTTTACCACCGATGCAACTCACGGAAGTTCATCAAGAATCAAAACTTATAATAGTGACAATGGCGATACAATTGTGCAACGATTTAGATACTTTTTTGGATTTGGAAACTTCTTTAGATTTTCCCCAACCTTGTTAATTAAGCTAGCACGTTCTAAATTTGATATAGTGCATGTACATAACACTCATGATGCCCATTTGATTGGTGCAATTATTATTGCCAAATTAAAACGCAAAAAAGTTGTTCTAACTGGTCACAATCCATATATTGTGGATTCACAAAAGCGTGGAAACATTCTTAATAGATTAGTGCATAGTTACGATTATGTTCTAAAAATATTTTTTCCTCTCATCAATAAATATATTGCGCTTCTTTTTAGCGAAAAGCAATATGTACAAACATTCTTCAGGTTGCGAGGAAACAAATTAGCTTTAATTCCAAATGGCATAAACGGAATTTTTTATACACAAGAAAAAAAACGTACCAATGCCGCTATTGTTAAAGAACTTGGCATAGATAGAAACAAGTATAAAATGGTAGTTGGAACTGCATCAAGGATGAACTTTGTTAAAGGTATCCACAATCTTAAAGTGGCTGCAGATACTTTGCCTGATGTACAATTTATATTTGTTGGAGGAGATGGAGGTTATCTTAATGATATTAAACAATTATATCGAGATAATAACAATGTAATTATTTTTGACAAGTATATTCCTCAAGAACGTCTTGTTGATTTTTATGATGAAATTGATTTATTTTTACTTCCAAGTGTATACGAACCATTTGGAATGACTTTAGTTGAAGCAATGGCTAGGGGTAAGTATATATTATCTACAAATGTAGGAGGTACGCCAGAAATTATAAAGCCGGAATACGGAGAGCTTTTGAATCCAAAAGATCATAAACTATGGGCAGAAAGGATCGGCTATTACAGAGACCATAAGGATCTTCTCAAACTAAATAAAAATGCGCAAAACGAAGCAGAGAAGTACAAATGGGATGTTGTGATGGGAAAGTTGATTGAAGTGTATAGAAGTTTATAGTTTATTCTTCAAGAAAAGCCCATATTAAATCAAATAAAGCCTTTGAGTTTTCATAAAGCAGTTGGTTTTCAATTACATAGGCAATAGGCTCTAATGATCTTTCCACAATTGCAATTTTCCCAGAGTAAATTAAGTAATCCATAGATTTATAATTAAAATTCTTTGGGAAAAATTTATAGTAATAGTTTTGTTCATTGGCGTGTTTTTTAATTAAATCATGTGAACTTTTGTTATTACTAAAAATGGCCCAGCTTTTAGATCCATTGTTTACTGCATCGCTAAACTTCTTTGCATTTTCTGGGAAAATATTAACTACATCATCAGAATTTAAAAATGATCTTATTTCCTTTGATTTTGTAATTTCATCATAAATTGATGCTATGGCTTTTTTATTTGTTAGAACTTTCATACCTGCCTGAAAGTAGCTCTTCCCATTTTCCTCTAACTGATTTATAAGCTTATCCAAGTTAGAACTTGCAATTTCTATTTCTCTTTGCTCAGCGCTAAGTTTTGCATTTTTAATTGCAACAAGATTTTGCAAGTAGATTGGGTCTCTTGCTACAAACTTGCGCTTTCGTCCAACTGTGATTTTGTGAACTAAATTTTTATCAGTTAAGCTTTCAATCCAATCGTACACACTTGCCCTTGGAATATTAATTACGCTACTAATTTCAGCTATAGTTTTTGGAGAGCCTTCAAGTAAAAGACGATATATTTCAAACTCGTTAAGAGTGATATCAAAAAACTTTAATAAATCTTTTGTTTTCATATTAAATTTAGAAAGAAAATTTTTATGTCGGTACGTGTCCGACATTTCGAAATATTATACTACAAATAACATTAGCTTCACCATATTCCAAAAGTGTCGACCTATGGACAACATTTTCTACAAGGAATACAATAGTTAACAGTTATAGTCAACACTATGGAAAGTTTCAACCTACCAGACAATTCATACTATGCTAAAGTTTTGAAAAAATATAGAATCGAAAGGAAAATGAGTCAACTTGAGCTGGAAGTAAAGGCCGATTTGCCTTTTGGCACAGTTTCTAGGATAGAAAATGGAAAAGTTAATCCTTCTAAAGAAACACTTTTAAAAATTTCGTATACATTAAAACTTCAAGCTAAAGATTTTCTCTACTTATCAGGATTTACGATATTGTTCCAGTAAAAATTTACATTTCTTCCAAGCTTCCCTGAAAACGATTGTCAATGGTAACTCTCAATAGATTTCTTCTCTGTTGTCACAAAACTGTCAGCTTATAGAAAAATTGACGACAAAAAGTGGAAAAACTGCTATAATGCCCAGCAACAGACAGTGTTCTGTTGTTATGTTATAATTACTGTGATTTAATGAATGCTATGGTACAAGAACCCCAATTTAATATTTCTGAAGCTATAAACTATACTTTTGAAAGTGTTGAAGTTACTCTAGATCTTGTTACATTCATAGATGTATGGGGTGGCTCTCTATCTTCTGCACCGCATATAATTCAAACACTTATAGATCAAGGTTTACATGAAAGATTCAAAGATGCAAATGTTATTGATGTTGGAGCAGGCAATGGCATCATAACCTTAGCTGCACTAGGACTAGGAGCTACACATGTTGTTGCAGTTGATAATAATCTAAGTGCAATAGCTAACACAAATTTCAACCTTAGATATAATCAATTTCAAAAATCTCAAGCTACAGTTCTTAGTTCTGATGTTCTAAGTGAAATACCTTCAAATTATAAAGCCAACATTATTATAGGTAATTTACCTATGAATCCAGATGTAACTGGGCTTAACATTGCCAATGCAGCCTTTAGATCTAATCAAAACGGCGATGGTCGTTATGTCCAAAGTACATTAATCCGACAATCACGAGATTACTTAACTCCTGGAGGATTATTAATCTTTTCAGCATCCTCAAGACAAAACTTTGCTGCAACCAAAAGCGACCTAGATAATTACTTTGGAACTAATAACTGGACTATCCTAAACTCAACTGAGAATGCAAATCCAGTAGACACCTTCATTGGGGCACATGAAGAAATAAATATGGAATATCATGGACCATTTGTACCGACTTGGTTACTTGAAACTTCTATTGATAGAAAATTAAGAGTATATAATCTTGACGATAAGGGACATCCTTATCTCGAACTTGAATCTGGTAGAGGAAAAGATAGAGTAAAGAAAATTTTTTGTTATGTTGACTTAAATCAAAATGGATTGTTTACCCCAATAGAAGTTTACATTAATGGCAATGGTATCCCTCTTTATAGTACTATAAATCCGGATGGCTCGATAACTCCAATCCAAGTACAAAATATTAATTTGCCTACAAAAGCTTCGAAAATTCTATACCACAACTACTCTATCGTAATGGCTCAATTCTCACCAAACCACTTTCCTGAATTATAAGGTAATTTAATTTAGCTTAAACTAGAATTAGCCCAAAGAGTACTAAACAACTGCTTGAAAGTTTCCGCAATATCCTTACCTTCTAACACAATTGCTGTATAGGGCTCACCCGATGTCATGATAGAAACCTCATCATCACAAATGATAAGTGTAGACTTGAAGTTAATGTTATTGGGAAGATACCTAGTTTCTCTTAATAGCTCAGTGTCTTCTTTTTTAAATTTTTCAGTCTCAACACCTCCCCTTACAGCCAATGCTTTTAGAAACAAGTTCTTTTTTATTCTAGCGGGTATATAATATTCTTTACCATATTGTTCAGTATATACTTTTCTCCATTCATCAATATTGGTAATGAAAAGAACCTCATTATCAGAATGCTCTATAGATCTTTGGCAAACTTCTTTGAATCCCTTTTCGCCCTGGTAGTATTTAACCTCAACACTAGTACTTTTTTCACTCTCAGGTACACTCTGTTTAATCATCCCTACAATCTCAGTCATATTATCTTCCAATTTTTTCATATCCCATTTTTTCTGTTCCAAAAGGAATGATAGCTTTCCTGGATCTTCTGCAACAACCATCCTTCTTTCACCATAATTTGTTTGACTAACTAATCCTTTTTTAATCAACTCTTCCACATTATTATGTGTAGTTGATCTTTTGATTCCAGTTTCTCGTGCCAAATTCATGATGGTGTTTGGACCGGTTTTTAAAAGTGCCAAATATAATTTAACTTCCTTTTCTGTTAGGCCAAAATCCATTAAATAGTTCTTGATTGGTTTGTCTATTTTTACTTGTGTCATGAATTAATGATAATTATTAAAAATGTGTTTCTAGAAAATGTCGAGTTTTTAACCAAATTAATGATAACTAGAATGTGAAAATTTGTCAACGAAAATCGGATTTTTCATTTTATTATTAGTTGAACTTATATAAAAACACCAACTGGAGTAGAAATCTTAAAAGGCTAGAATCTGTTAATTGCCGAAATATATTGATTAGTTGCAACAAATTATGCCCACAACGAGAGAGATGTAATGAGCTTAAAAATCAACCATTTAAAACTATTCTGCTGTTTTATCGAAGACTCTATTTGAAGCGCATAAAATACCCAGGTTTATATCTTCCGTAATCCTATTTAAGTTTCCGTCGCTATCTATCACATATCTTAACGGTAGAGGTTTTTCAAGCTGCCCCAAAGATAGCCCCCATAGTTTATAATCCCTTTTAATACAAAAAGAAATCTCCTTTTTATCAATAATTGCATCATAAATAATTATTGTGGCAAATTTATCCCAAAATGTTTTAGGTTCTTTATACTCGGGGTAATCAGCATCTAAAGCCAGAGTGAACGAGTCTTTGTATGCTGGAAGTATTATCGGATTAACCTTATATTCGATACTATTTGCTTTAATAATGCCTAAATAAGGCAGCATTAAACCACTAAAACATGCAAAAACAAAAAGCAGACCTACAAATAACTGTGAGTAAGCAACTACCTTTACTATCTTCTTCGATTTTGTTAATTCATGTTCCTGGCTATCCATCAATTAGATAATACACCAATTTTATACTGTTTTAGAAGATTTTTTGCTGTATTTGAATGGTCAGTTGTTCTAGCACCATCAGTACTTTCTCCATTAAATAAAGCAGTCGCATCTTTTCCACAACCTTCAAGAATAAAATTTCCTCCTGGGTGACTTTTTATATAAGCAGTTACATCATATACGCTATTTTGAATTATCATCCAACAAGAATCTTTCGAGTTGTGTGCAGATACTTCTGTAGCTGCAATTTTAGTGCCATTTACGTCATTATCTGTACTATTGATATTGCTTGAACTGTCGCTTTGAGTAAACAAAACTCCAGCAATAACTCCTAATATTGAAAGAATCAATATTGCGATAAACCCTATAACGTACTTTTTCTTATCATTCATAAATTAATGCTAAAAAGTAATTAGTCTATTGGGAAGATGATTCTGCCAGTTGCCTTTTCAATTATTTTAATTGCAAATACAGGACATGACTGAGCACTTGCCAGAACAATATCATCATCATCAAAATCATCAACATCTTCTCTGACCCTTGCCTTGTTTTCCTCGTCCATAAAAAAAGTCTCGGCCGCTATTGCCGCACAAGACGCAGCACCTATACAAATATTCCTATCATATTCTATAACATATTTGCTTTTTTCAGTGGTAGCCCTAAAAATATTATCAGAGATTTCTTCTATAATTAGGCCGTTAGGTTTCTTAACAATGCGCTTTGGATCCATAACTTTTCCGTAAATATTACAACAAGTCTATAATAACAGAAGAATATAGAAAATAGAATATGGAATATTGTCAGTTAGCAGTTTTCCGTTATCAAACTCGCCATCAATTAGCTTTATAGCGGTTAGTATTTATAACAAGAGCTAACAGCAGTTGATGTCAAATGAAAATAGTATGAATTATTGCAGAATCGTTCTGTGAATTTGGTAAAATCAGAGTAGTGTTTGCAAGTTAGCGAGTTTCGTGTTTTTGAGTTAATCAAAAGAGATTATTCTTGCTCTATTATGTTATCAAAAAAAATTATATATATAATCCTATTCTTCTCAATAATTGGCCTTTTTGTGTCTGGGTACCTTTGGTATGAATACGCTCAACCTAAGCCCCTTACTTGCATAACAGACTGCCAGATTGTCAGAGAAAGTAAATATTCCAAAATGCTAGGTGTCGACTTGCCAGTTTTTGGCACTTTATATTATGTATTTGTAGTTGTGTATACCAGTTCTTTTTTACTAAAAAGAAAAGTATTTAAATTTGAATTTACCCTCTACAGCATACTCTTAACTTCCGGATTCTTAGTTTCAATGTATCTTACATATCTTGAAGCTTATGTTATAAAAGCATGGTGTCAATGGTGCGTAATTTCAGCGGCTTCAGCTACAACAATATTTCTAATCAATACCTTTGCTTCTTTTAACTCTTTAACTGAAGTACTTCCTTCTGAAACAAAAACTGCGTAAATTTCGCAGAAATTTGTCATTTTTTTACTTGAAATTTGTATTCCAATACAATGTTTTTCCCCAGAGACTGTGATATAACAATATATTATTACAGCATTACGCCATACGAATTAAGCTTTACGCAAATATGAGAGATTATAAAAAACTGGATATCTACAGCAAGAGCAGAAATTTGGTGGTTGAAATTTATGAGGTAACCAATAGTTTTCCTAAAGAAGAAATATATTCACTAACTTCGCAAATACGAAGAGCAGCGGTTTCAATTATTGCAAACATAGCAGAGGGCAGCACGAGAGACACAGAAAAAGAATTTGCCAGATTCTTGAATATTTCCCTTGCTTCACTTTGTGAAACAGAAAGCTTAATAGTCCTCGCTACTGATTTAGAGTATCTCGAAGTTCAAGAACTTTTACTAGATGAAATTGACCACTTAAGACGAATGATATTTGCAGAAAAGCTTAGTTACAAGCGTAATGCGTAAATCGTAAAGCGTTCTTTATTTTATTTTTTATACATTTTATTTATGACATCACATCAAATTTTTGTTGTAGGAAGGGCAACAAAAGACGCCGAGGA
The DNA here is from genome assembly GCA_964607415.1 of uncultured Candidatus Saccharibacteria bacterium. Classification (GTDB taxonomy): domain Bacteria; phylum Patescibacteriota; class Dojkabacteria; order J137; family J137; genus CAZSKK01. The sequence goes on from CAZSKK010000001.1 coordinate 427,523, forward strand.
ATTAAGCTCCAAAGCAAAAAAGAAATACGCAAAGTTTAGTGTCGCAGTTAATGAATATTTAGGTAAAGATAAAGAAGAAAAATCGTACTTTTACGACGTACTTGTATTTGGTAAAACTAGCAAAAATGTTGCCGAAAAAATTAAAAAGGGAGACTTGGTTGTAATTTCTGGTAAACCAGAAGCGGAAGCTTATATTTCTAAAAAAGATAATGAGCCTAAAAGTGTTATCACTATAATGGCCGACTCTTGGAAAGTTCTAAAGTAAAAACCTCCTACCCCAACTTCAAATGTTACTTGACACCCAAATATTTCAATAAAGCTGGATATACATTAGGAATATATTTCAAAATATCTGTTTTTTTTATAAGAACGTTTTCTGAAACATCAGCATTTTGTGTATTAGGAATTTTTGGTACATTTTCCTTTGTTACACAAATAACATATGTTATTTTCTTTTGAGTTAATGGATGAATACGTTCGATAGCCTTTTCTAATACTTCAACACTAACACCCAATGCCTCTTTTACAATTCTAACTGCTGCTTCTTTTACTGTTTCACCTGAAGTCACTTTATCTGCAGGGAAAATATAAGGCATATTATTATAATTAACACGGTAAGCTTCTACAACTTTGCCTACAACTATCTTGTCTTTATATTGAACAATGCAAATAATTGTTTGGCCGTCATTAGTTTCGCTATGCATTAGAGTAATAAAAAAATCTATCTTAAGCTTATTTTTTCTGAATCAACTTCAATACCAAAATAGTCCAAAACTTTACCAAATATTGTAGGCATGTATTTAGGCAAATCCTCTTTTTTTATTAAAATAATTTTTGATATATCTGCGTTTTCAGGGGTTGGTTCTTTTGGAACTTCACCTTCGTACCTGCAAATGAAGTAGTCTATTTGTTTTTGAGTAAGTGGGTGTTTTCTTTGCGCAATCATTTCTGCTCCATCAATTTCAATGCCTATCTCTTCTTTAATTTCTCTTGTAACAGCTTCTTTTGAAGTTTCTCCAAGTTCAACTTTTCCACCCGGGAAAATGTAATCAAGATTAGCGAAGTTTACCTTGTTTTCTTCACGGACTTGACCAACTAATATTCTTTCACCGACCAAGATTATGCCAACTACTACTTGGCCTTCATTAGGGTTAGGATTCATTGTTATAGTTTTAATATTTAGCCTTCTAATTGTATCATAAGTTAATAAAATTTCAATAAAATTGTCAGTATATTCCGGATTCGACCGGAAGCAACAAAAATTAACCCAAAAGAGTGAGTTTGAATATCTTTATATATAAGGTTTTTCCGCTTGCTATTCATTCTCAAAACAAAATGACAACCGTTATTGGGAATAGGAAATTATTTGAATGAATTTAGCAGAAGAAAAGCTAGTCTGCTAATAAATAGCTTTGGCCCTTATTAGTTATGTTCAACAATTATTTGCATATAGAGGTTTATTCGAAACAAAGTTTACATTCTGAATATATATATTAATATAGATTTAAACATTAATATAATATAAAATAGATTAATAGTATGTAATATACTACGGATCTTTTAGATCATTAACTTATTTAATTTTTTATTTTTATCTTATGGCTAAAAGCAAAAAGAAAAAAGCTAAGCAGAAAGTGCTAAGCTCAAATACAGAAACCAAGCCAAAAGATATAAAAGAAGAAAACACACCAGAAAAGGAGTTCACAGGCAAAAAGCCATCACGCACACCTTTGATTCTTGGTATAGTTTTCTTAATATTACTTTTACTTTTGGCTGGGACTGGAATTTTTTTAGGAATAAAAAGCATTTCGGATGGTGATAATGACAATGAAAATGCAGCTTCAGAAGAATCTACAGATGAAACTAATGATGAGGTAAATGAAGAATCAGTACCAAATAATTCAGATGTAAGTTCCGAAGAAAATAGCAGTGAAAGTGAAAATCTTGATGGAAATGTCAGTAGCGACAACACAGACGAAACCACAGTATTCGATGATTCAACAGTTGACAATACCAACACAGATACGAATTCTGAAGAGCCAGACTCATCTGAAAATGCAAATACTGTATCACCTGCAGAAGTTCCAAACAACACTCTAGTAGATACAACACCAGATCATACTGTAATAGCTGGAGATACTCTATGGCAAATTGCAGAAAGAACATATGGAAGCGGATTTGAATGGGTTAGGATCTTGAATGCCAATAACAGCTATATTGGCTTTTTGCCTAACGGAGAGCAAGCATTGATAGTACCTGGACAAGTTTTAATAATTCCGTAATATCTTGAAAATATATTAATTTAATATTATACTGAAATTTAGGTAAGGTTGGCACAAAGCCGGAATCGAAACCTAACCTGTAATGAAGTACAGGACAAAAAGGAAATATATATCTTTTAGCAAAGGGACCCCATGTATGTAGGGTCCTTTTGTTTTATATTGGTAGAAGAATTTTGCGTAATAATAGAACAGCTATAGTTCAAGCTTAAGCATTAGCAATAAACTAGCTACTTGAACTTGCACTTGGGCTAATGTATACTTTCCTCTCCCCTTGGGAGAGGATTAAGGTAGGGGGCTCGTCTGCCCGCCGTCAGGCAGGAATCATATATCTGATAATTATTTTGATTACTGATAACCGGCTACTGAAAACTATTGTCTACTTACTAATCAAAAAGTCCCTTTCGTCACCTTCTACCCTTCTATCTATGACCTTTTCAATGCTTGTAGGGTTCTTAGAATACTCCTGTTCTAGTTCCTTTATATAGCTAATTAACTGGTCAGGAGTCTCAACTACTTTTATTGATTCCATTTCTTCTTGAGTTAAGCCCATATCAGTTTTAAGCTTTTCCAAAGTATCTTTCCAGTCAGCACCATATAAAACTACAGGTTTATGATTGCCATAATATATATATGACATTCCCCACAAAATCATAAATTGAGAGTAGTTATGAATCCCGCCAGAATCAACAATTACAAATAATCTTGACTCTTTCATCAAAAATTGAAGTCTTTCAACAAAATTTGAATATATGAAAGAAACAATATTCGAAGGCTCTATATCCTTATCTACTTTGGAGAATAAGTTAGACATAAATGGTCTAAAATATACTCCCATCCCACTACCATCAGACTCTTTCAGACCGTCAAGAACCGAAGCACCTAGACCGTTTTTAGAGTCAAACAACAATTTGGCCCCCATAGACGATAGTTTTTTGCTTGCCTCTTTTAATTCTAAAGCCTTATTCATATCGACCTTAGGTCCATTCAGTCCAATGATTGCAATTTTTTGAAATATGCTTAAAGCCAATTTATCACTTGGTGTTTTTTTAGCTTCAATAGCTTTAACCACATCGGCTTCTTTTTGTGCTAAATCACTTGTTAATATTGCCTCTGGTGGAAGTTTAGTTTCTTGTATTTTAGTCTCCTTAACACCTAAGTCTAGTTCTGTAGTTGCAGGCTGCACAGGTACATTCACAGCTTCTAGTGAAGCCGGTGACTCAGACGCTTGCGGCTCAGTGAAACTAGTTTCTGAAATTCCTGTTTGCAGAATATCTCCAGCTCCTGTATCTATCGATTGTTGAGCCTCAGCAGTTGCTTCAGGAATTATTGCAGGCTGATTAACTGGCAAATTTAAGTTAGGAATATTTATATTCTGTAAATCAAATGTAGGGGTCGGTTCTGTAGCTTGAGTTTGCTCAACAGGTTGAGTTGGAGTATTTACCGTTTCAGAACTTGTATACCAATCTTTGTTAAAGCTTGCATCAGCTGGCGCTTGCGGCATCTGTGGTTGCGAGTTATCAACCATAGTAACATCTATCGCATTTGCAGGTAGAGGCATACTGACGTCAGGACTTGCAACAGCTTCTTGTGGTTGCATTATTGGTGGCTGAGGTGGCATTACTGGCATACTACCCATCACTGGCATTTGAGCCATATCAACCGGTTGTGGTTGAACTTGATTTTGTTGTACAACGTTAGGATCCAGAGGAAGTAAGTTGGAATCAAAATTTTGAGCAGCGTTACTAAATTGGTTAGGATCTACCCCAAAATTGCTATCTGTTGCACCAGCCTGCACCTGTGGTTGTCCCGCAGGATAATTTAAGTTTTGCATTTGCTGATCATTTCCAAAAGGAGCTGCTGGTTGAGCAGGGTTAGTTTGTTGGCTTGTAGGCGCAGGTTTTTTACTTCCACCAAATATATTGTCAAATAAACCCATCTTAATATCATTAAAAAGTAGATACTTCAAGATACATTATTATGAATTTTACGACAAGAGGTAAAAAGCGTTTGATGTTTAACGTAAGACGTTTGACGTAGGAAAAATTCATCCGGCCTCTGCCTTCTGGTTTCTGATCTTTAAATCGTTATTCTTCAATCAGCAATCTTTATTATAAACTCCGCCCCTTTTCCTAATTTACTCTTTACATTAATTTTCCACCCATGTACCTCTATCATCTCTTTAACAATTGCAAGACCTAAGCCAAGCCCGCCAGTATCTCTACTCCGAGATTTATCAACCCTATAAAATCTTTCAAAAATATATTTTTGATCTTCTTTAGAGATTCCAATGCCATCATCTTTTATAGAAATATAGTTTTTATTTGCTTTAAGTACAATATTTTTTCCTTTTGAATGGTTTATTGCATTTGATATAAGATTTTCCAAAATCCTCTCTAGCATATTTCTATCAGCTTTTAAGTTTAAGTTTTCTTCAATATCGATTGCTATCTTCATCTTTTTCTTCTTTAGTTTTTCATTTGAAGCGTCTCTGATTTGATTCGCAATTTTACTCAAACTTACCTTTTCTAACTTTATATTATTTATTTTAGATCTAATTCGAGTATATTCTTGAAGGCTTTCAACTAAATGTGTTAGTCTTTTAATTTCAGCTTCTAGTATTTCAAATCTTTTTTTATCTAGCTCCAAAACACCATCACGCACACCTTCTATTTGAAACGTAAGCCCTGTAAGTGGAGTTTTGAATTCATGAGAAATGTCAGAAATTAGTTCTCTACGAAGTACTTCCTGATGTTCAAGTTCATTAGAAAGTTTATTAAATTCTGCAATAACTAGGTCAACTTCGTCATCTCCAGTAAGTTGCATTTTATATTTATATTCACTTGCTCTAAGTTTTTGAATTGCACTTTTAAGTTCTCTTAAAGGCCTGGTTATAAAGCTTGCGATCAAAACCCCAAGAATAATCGAAAAAACGATTCCTAAAATGGAAACTAGAATAATGGCATTATACAAACTATCTTTAAATTTTTGCTCTAAAACTAATTGCCTCTGAATTTCTGAAAGACTTAAAACTCGAGTGAAGCCCGAACTTTCTTGATCCAATAAAAATTCAGTAAAGGCTTTTTGGGTTTGCTGTATTGTTATAAAGTCTACAAAAACAAGTAACGCAATTGTTACTATCAGTATGGAGATTGTTATACGAAAAGCGGTTCTATTCATTTCAAATCAAGTTCAGAAAACCTCATCATTAAATTTATAGCCTTTACCCACAACAGTCAAAATGTATCTTGGTACCTTTGTATCATCTTCAATCTTTTTTCGAATTCCTTTTATGTGGGCATCAATAGTTCTATCCAAAACATCCGGTGGAAGATACGAATCATATGCTCGGTCCAGAATTTCATCTCTGGTATAAACCCTGCCTTTATTTTTTGCCAATGTGTAAAGAATATTAAATTGGGTAGTTGTGAGTAAAATTTTTTCTTCTTTTTTTATAACCACCATTTTTTCAGGATCAATCTTTAATCCACCAATTTGCAAAACTCCATCTTCAACACGTCTTGTTAAAGCTCTAACTCTTGCAACCAAAACAGAAGGGCTAAATGGTTTTTTAAGATAATCATCAGCACCCGTTTCCAAACCTATAATTTCATCTATTTCCTCAACCCTTGCAGTAACCATAATAATAGGAACCTGCGATGTTTTCCTGATTTCTTTACATACTTCAAGTCCATTTTTCTTAGGTAGATTTATATCTAAAACTACTAAGTCAATTTTTTCTTTGTTAAAAATTGATAGAGCTTGCTCTCCATCTAAAGCTTCGTGAACCACAAATCCTGCTTGCTTTAGATAAGCAGTTTCTACTTCACGAATTGTACTTTCGTCTTCAACGATTAAGATTTTCATTTTTTATTATTTAAATATTATATTTCATGCCTCATCCCGAGGAAATCGAGGCTGATAGCTGATAGCTGATAGCTGATAGCTGATAGCTGTACAATTATAGCTTTATCAACATACAAATAATACCTCGGGTTTTTGAAAATTGTGTGAAGTATAGATATTAAACCTCGTATTCAGACTTACAACAAACAGCTAATGGATTATTATGCTTCTTGTCAGAACTATGACTATAAACATCTTCAGCGGTTCCTTCTACTGAATTATAAATCCATGCGATTGCCGTACCCGGTGAGATTTCATCCCTAAGTTCGTAAAAACTACGTAGATCTCGTAAAGGGTCAAAATATTCTGAATCCGCAAGAACTCTTGGAGGGCGATGATAAGTCATAAATCTGATTTCACTTCTCTCATAATCCCAAAATGGGAACATATGAAATACACATGGCCCTAATCCGACATTAAGATATGTATTTCTATTAACAGCTGCTATATCACCCATATCAACAATAACTGGTTGATCTGTGATTTCAATATTTTCTACTTTTAAACAAAATTTCATAATAAACAAAAAACCTCCTTGTTCTTTAGGAGGTTTGTAATTTAAATTATTTTTTAAGAAATTAAGTATTATTTCAAACCTCCAAAGTTAAAAGCTCTTTATAATGAGCTTAATAATGAGATTTGAAACAATGTTTTGGTTTCTTAAACTTGCTTTCATTAATTTTCGATATTTTATCAAATTTAAGCCTAATTGTCACTACTTTTAGGCAGCTAATATCTCGATTTAAATCAACTAGGTTTGGTGCTAAAATTGGAAGAATTATAAACTTCAATTCTAATTTCTTAAATCTTTATATATGCCATTATTAGTAAGGCGTGAAGGAAACGAAAATTTAAACGTAACATCAGGAGACGGCAATGGAAACTGGGCGTTACCAAATCCTTTGCATAAGAAGAAGAGTGAGAGTAAGAATAAACTAGATATTCCCCAAATCGAAAATATTTCTTACTTTGTTGAAAAAATTAAAAATGGAGAATTAAAAGCATATGATCTTGTAAAAGAACATCTTGACAGAGCTTATGCAGTAAATCCTTACATAAATGCTTTTATTACAATTCTAGACGAAGCTTTAGACAAAGCTAAAACTATTGATGAGAAAATTGCAAATGGAGAAAATGTTGGGAATTTGGCTGGAATTCCATTTACGGTAAAAGATTTATATCTTATAGAAGGCACAAAAACTACCTTTGGTTCTAAGTATATGCAAGATTTTATTGCACCTTATACTGCAACCGTAGTTAAAAAATGCATTGATGAAGGAGCAATTTTAATTGGTAAGTGTAATTGTGATCCATGGGGATTTGGAGGAAGTGGTGAAAATTCAGGATACGGTCCAACTAAAAATCCGCTGGATTTTTCCAGAGTTCCAGGTGGATCAAGTTCAGGATCCGCTGCATCACTTTTGAGTGGAGTCGGATTTTTTTCTTTAGGAACTGATACTGGTGGATCTGTAAGACTTCCTGCAAGCTTTTGTGGATTATATTCACTTAAGCCAACATATGGAAGAAACTCACGATATGGAATTGGCGCAATGGCTTCAAGCTTTGATACACCAGGATTTTTTGCAAGGCATATTGAAGATATTGAACTATTAGAAGGAATAATGGCTGGCAAAGACGAATACGATCCCTCAACCTATGAAGTCGATGTAACTCAAATCTCCAACCTCAAAGCTGATACCTCAAACCTAAAAATTGGTTTGCCTAAGGAATTCTTTGAAGGCTTAAGCGATGATATCAAGTCTACAATAAACCAAAAAATTGAAGTTTTAAAATCAAAGGGATTTGAAGTTAAAGAAGTGTCAATTCCTTCAATGAAATTTGGATTAGCTGTTTATTACATTTTGGTCCCATCAGAAATATCTTCCAACAGGGCACGATATGACGGTGTTAGATTTGGCCCAAAGGAAAGTAATAATTACGACCAAAACTTAATTGAAGGAAGAAGCAAATACTTTGAAGCAGAAGTAAAAAGAAGAATAATGATTGGAACATATTCATTAAGCGCTGGGTACGCAGATCAGTTTTACAAAAAAGCAAGTATGGTTAGAACGAAATTAAAACGAGAATTCGATAAAGCTTTTGAAGAAGTAGATGTTTTAATTTCTCCAATTGCTGCAGAAACTGCATTTAAACTTGGAGCTAAATCTGACGATCCAGTTGCAATGTATTTAACAGATATATACACAGTAACTGCAAATATTGTGGGAATCCCATCATTAGCCGTTCCATCTGGAAAAAGCAAAATTGACAATATGCCAATAGGCCTTCAGATTATGGGAAAAAAGTTTGATGAAGCAACACTCATCGATATAGCCAATGAGCTTAAAGATAAATAGCATTACAAGCAAGTGGGACTGTAGTTAATTGTCAATTTACAATTGTAAAAAATTTTCAAGCCTGCGTTTACCTAGTTGAAAATTGTAAATTCCTTAAATTGATAATTATGAACTATGCTTAATGATACTAACTGGCTTCTGGCCTCTAGCTTCTATTTGTACTGAGAAAGATTTTCAACAGCACTAACAACATCCTGAATAAATTTAGGATCTGTTAAGCCATCAATGATTTTATTTATGCTATTTTCAAGCTTTTTGAAGTTTGAATCGTATTCCTCTTTTGTAAGAACTTCTTTTAGAGCAAGTAGATTATCAAAAATTACTTCTATTAAACTGATTTTTCCTACAAGATCAGACTCATTCTGCGCTTGAATTACTAATGTCTTGGTTGTAATTATAAGTTGTTGCTTAATTTTGTTTTCCATATTTTAACCTTCTAATCCTCCTAAAACTTGTTGAGCAAACTGTTCTAATTGAACTAATTGTTCGTTTTCAGCAAACTTTTCACCCATTGCTTGTTTAAAAACAGTTAAAATCTCCATTACTCTTTTAGCTGCCTTTAACTTCTCCTGCGGACTTCCTTTTTGCATCTTTTCAACCAAAGGACCAAGCTCTTTTTGCATAGCCTCAAATTCTTCTTGCGACTTTGGACCTTGTTCTGCTTGTGAGGGTGCTTTCTCTGCCATATATAAACAAGTATTTATACTATTTAATTCTCCTTAAGGAGAAGTCGATTTTGCCTTTGTGCAAAATCAGATGAGGTTAAATAAAAAGACCATTTATATTCTCAACAGCATAATATGCTGTTCGGGTCAATCCTGAACTTTGTTTCAGGATTGGGTGAGGTTATTTAATTTTACGTTTTTTAATTAGCTCCACTCAACAGCACAATGTGCTGTTTCGGGATGAGGTAAATAAAAATCCGATTACCGTATCATTATACTATCTTTTCATCTTTAACATCTATACCAAATTTTTGTTTGATAAGGTCTCTAAGTTCGTCTGATTTTTTCCAGTCTTTTTGAAGCCTCGCTTCAATTCTCTCATTAATTAGCCTTTTAGCTTCCTCAGGAATTTGATCTTCTTGATTTACTTTTTCCAATAAATTTAATCCCAAAACTTTATCAAAATCAATAATAGTATCAAATTTGACTGGATTTGGAATCTCAGATTTTAAAACTTCCCAAACCACAGCAAGTGCCTTAGGTAAATTAAAATCTTCTTCCAATGCCTCAATAAATAGTTTTCTATAATTACCGTTGATTTCGGTCGGATCAGAATCTTCAGATTTAATTTGCTTTAATGAATTTACTAATCTATTTAGTGAAGTTTGTGCTGAATCTAAAGCCTCAAATGTAAAGTTCTGTTTTGATCTATAGTGTGATTGTAAAAAGAAGTATCTTAAAGCTATTGGGTCATAACCTTTGTCAATAATATTTGAAAGATTATAAACGTTCCCCAGCGATTTACTCATTTTTGTTCCATCCACATCCAAATGTTCATTATGAATCCAATAGTGAACATAGTCTACGCCATTTGCAGATTCACTTTGAGCAATTTCATTAGTATGATGAACGGGAATATGCTCTACCCCACCCATGTGAATATCTATTGTTTCACCAAGATTTGCTTTAGCCATTGCAGAACATTCAATGTGCCATCCAGGGAAACCATAGCCATTTTCTACTTCAGGTGAAGAAAAAGGAGATTTCCAATATTGCAAAGCATTTTTATGTGCTCCCGTTCTAAAAAACCAAAGTGCAAAATCTGCTGGATTTTTTTTGTTCTGATCCGTAACATCCCCATGACCTTCGCCTAGTTTATTCATTTCGAGTTTTTGACCACTTAATTTTGTATATTCTGGAAACTTACTTATATCAAAAAATATTGCTGTTGGAGTTAAATAGGCAAAACCTTTATCAACCAAATCCTGAACCATTTTAATCATATCTTGTAGATAATCTGTTGCTCTGGCAGTTACTGTTGGAGGAAGATTATTTAAACTTGAAACATCAACTTCGAATTCTTTTATATATTTATCAGCAATTTCTTTGGGTGTTAAACCCTCACGTTTTGCACCTTTTTCCATTTTGTCCTCACCTGTATCACCATCTGAAGTTAGATGACCAAAATCAGTATAATTCCTAACATACTTAACATCATAGCCAGTATATGCTAATGCCCTGCGAATATAATCAGCAGCAGTCATTGCACGCATGTTACCGATATGTTGGGTCCAGTAGACTGTTGGACCGCAGTGATAAAATCGAACTTTCCCCTCTTCGATTGGTTTAAATACTTCAAGTTTTCGCCCTAGTGTATTGAAAATTTTTAACATAAATAAACGATAAATATTTTTGATTATACCAAAATTTCTGAGCTAGTTTATTTATATCATTGAACAATAACAAAGATCAAAGCGATGAAAATAATATTCAAAATTAAATGACAAATTTTGAGTTTTAGCTTTTAAGATTATTTTGAGCTTTGAGACTTTGATACTAGCTAATCAATTTTATAAACAATTCAAGGTTCATGGCTATAAGCTGTTTGCTAAAAGCTAACCGCTACTTTCATATAAATTTCACAAGCTTACTATAGTATGAAGTTATCTTAATTTTTAAGATTTAAATAATGAAAAAAAGAAAAGAAAAAATCAAGAAAAATAGAAGTAAAAAATTTATAGCAACTGCTGCTGTTGCGGTAACTGCAACAGGTTTAAGTTTAGTTAATGTTGCGCCAGTATTTGCAGATTCCAGGCCAAACGTAATAGACCGAACTGCACAAATTCTAGGGATTCCGTCTGAGGATTTATTAAATGCATTAAAGCTAGCACAGGTAGAAAATATTGAGTACAAAATCATTACTGGTGAAATTGATGCCGAAACCGGTGTAAAACTTATTCATGCGATAGATGATTATTCAAACTCAAGTTTTACACTAACAACAGAAGAAAAAAATGCTTTAGGTGAAAACAAAAATGAAATTTTGGCCTTTTTAAATTTAACGAATACAGATTTTGAAAAATTTATGCAAAATGGTTATTCTCTTGTCGAGATTGCCGAAATGAAGGGCATCGAAAGGTACGAATTAAAAGATAAAGTTAAGGCTATTCAAATTGAATCGATAGAAAAAAATGAGCAACTAAATGGATATGAAAAAGAAGAATTGATTAGAAAGCTTGATTTTATAGCTGAAAGTATTATTGAATATAGGCTCTAATGATAACTATCAATAAGCCGCGACATTAATGTCGCGGCTTATTCATCTACTTTCTTTATTAATAATCGTAGTCGAAGTCAAAATCTTCAAAAGCTTCATCTATTTGGTCTTTAACATAATCCTCACACCAACCAAAAGGTTCATCTTCTAAAGAATTATTCTCCAAATAACTTTCACAATAGCCTTCCCTGAAACTATCTGTCGTTGTTAATAATAAAGTTGCAACACAGCAAACTGCACAGCAAACCAAAACACCAACAACAATCCCTCCTACTCCAAAGAAGAATGCTTTTAATCCTGACTTTTTAGGAGCTTCAGTACTTGCTGCAGGTTTAACTTCTGCTTCTTTTTTTTCCTCTGCCATTTAAAAAAAATAAAAAGTAAAATGTGAAAATGTAAAAAGTAAAGTTTACATTTCTATTTTATATCAGTTAAATTGAAGCATTTCAATCGATCAGTGAAGATTTTCTAAAAAAGATATATAATTTAGTACCAGCTTTTATTTATTATTAGATATTTTCCCTATGAGAAAGACAATAAGAAATGCAACAATTAGTATCCTATTTCTTTTACTGATAGGATTTGTTGTAATTATTCCAAGTTTTATTGTTGTTGTAGACGCGGGTGAAGTAGGTGTTGTTAAAACATTCGGAAATGTTTCTGACAATACAATGTACCCCGGAATTCATTTAAAATCACCTTTCTCAACTGTTGTAAAAATGTCCAGCAGAACTGAAGAATATACAATGTCTATAGCACCCAACGAAGGGATCAGAATTGGAGATGACTCTATCGAAGCTAGAGCCTCAGATGGGGCTTTAGTATGGCTAGATGTAACAGTTTTTTACCATCTTAACTCAGAAAAAGCACCAGAGATTTATAAAGAATTGGGAGAGGACTATGTAGAAAAAGTTGTTAGACCAGAAATAAGAAGCAAAATCCGAGAAGTAGTTGCAGGCTTTCCTGTAATAGAAATTTATTCTACAAAAAGAAATGATGTTGTTACTAAAATTGAAGACGGTTTGAAAGTTAGCTTAAGTAGTAGAGGAATTGAAGCTGAGAATGTTTTGCTAAGAAATGTAAGCCTTACAGATACTCTAAGCAATAGTATTGAAGAAAAACTAGCGGCCCAACAGGAAGCAGAGAAATTTAACTTTATATTAGAACAAGAAAAGAAAGAAGCTGAAAGAAAAAGAATTGAAGCTGAAGGGCAGAGAGACAGCCAGACAATTATAAATCAAGGTTTGACTACAAATTATCTTTATTATTTATACATTCAAGCTCTTAAAGAACACCAAGGAACCATTTATGTTCCAACAGAAGGCGGACTGCCTTTGTTTAAAAATGTTGAGTAAAAAGTGGTGCAAAGGTTGCCATGAACACCTCTCTTTCAAGGAGAGGTAGTATTGATTTAATCAATCCGGGTGAGGTTTGGAAGAAAACGATTATTTACTATCCCTCTCCTTAGTCCTGAGACAACATATTATGCTGTCGAATGGAGCTAGTTAGCTACACTCAAATGCACAATGTGCATTTCCGGGGAGAGGAAATCTATTCACTTAAACTGTTGCTACTTTGCCGGGCAAGGACTCCCTTCGGTAAACTCAGGGCAGGCTTCTCGTCCCTGATTGTTACTAACTTTGTAAGATTCTGGATTAATGAAGTTTTAAGTTTTTAATTTTGCCGGACAGGGACTCGAACCCCGATTAAAGACTCCAAAGGTCTACGTCCTACCATTAGACGATCCGGCAATTTCTGCTATCCTGAATTAATTTCAGTTCCTAGCCAACTTAGCAACGAATTACTTATACCCTAGTAATCTCACTTATTTAGCACAGAAATTATAGCCGAAAGACCAATAATTAGGAAGTAGTTACTAATAATAAACTTAAATTTTATATGGATTTACACACTCGATAATAAGTCTAAGTTTAAATTCTAAGTAATTCAATCGCAATTCCTCAGTCTTTAAGTCTGAACTATTTTCTTCTGATAGCTCTAATGATGAATTTTCTAAATCATCTTTAATTGCTGTCAGTCTAGAACTTATACTGTCATAAAGCGCTATAGTTTGATTAAGGAATTTGTCTTTATAAAGAATCCGTATTTCTTCCGAAAGCCTATCTTTCAAATTGGCTCTATTGCTTTCTTCCAGCAATTCATACCTAACCACAAGCTTGCCAGAGATTCTATAGCAAAGCCCATCTAGTATACCTTGATTAAGGTCATAGTATTGTTCAGCCAATCTTGATAACACAGCAATAACAACTTCATCTGAAGAGTTTTTAATGTTAAACGCAATAATATCCTCAATCTGTGGAGAAACTATTCTATCAGAGCCAAAAATATTTTTTCCGTCATCAACAACATAATCTTCCTTTCTTTCTGTAAAAACTTCCTTAACTAATTGCCACACTTCATAGCTATTTTTTGTTAAATCAAAGTCATCTCCGGAACTATCTGGTACATTATTGAAAGTGTCAGCCATTTTCGCTACTCAAGCATAATTACAAAATTATAACATGATGGTTTTTATTGAATAAATTTCTTAAATCATCTATACTAAAAATGAATTCCTGTCGAAATCTTATTTATTAATTAAATAAAAATTATGGGTATATTATTAGCTTGCATTGGTATAGTAGGCTTTGTTGCCTTATTACTGATTGTGTTCGTAATTTATGTCTTTAACTCACTTCAAAGGCAAAATGTATTAGTTGACGAGGCGTGGAGTGGAATTGATGTCCAATTAAAGAAAAGATTTGATTTGATTCCAAACATTGTAGAAACAGTTAAAGGATATGCAAAACACGAAAAAGAAACATTTGAAAAGATTGCTGGGCTTAGATCTGCAATGATGGGTGCTACTGATCCGAAAGAGCTCGGCAAACTTGAAGGTGAGCTTAGAGGTACCTTGAAAACTTTATTTGCTGTTGCCGAAAACTATCCTGAACTTAAAGCTAACGAAAATTTTATTCAGCTGCAAACCACGTTGGAAACTATTGAAACAGAGCTTGAATCCGCAAGAAGATACTACAACGGAACTGTTCGAGATCTAAACAGAATGATTGTTGTGTTTCCAACAAATATAGTTGCAAATTTTCTTAAATTAAAAAAGCGAGAGTTTTTTGAGGTAGAAAACGAAACTGAAAGACAAAATGTCAAAGTTGATTTCAACGATGCTAAGTAGAAATTGAACCTATGAATCTTAAGGTTAAATTAAAAGCCCTGGATAAATTTATTTTTCCAGGGCTTTTTAAAGAGGATCAGCTTATTACACTCTTAAGAAAGGAAGTACTTCCAGAATGTAAAACGCTTTTAAACATTGGATGTGGTGGTGCTTCTCCAATTATTAGCTTCTCTAAAAAACTTGAATATAGTGTCGGTGTGGATGGTTTTAAACCCGCAATCGACTCCAGTAAGGCTCTAAAAATTCATAGTGAATATAGATATCAGGACGTAATGGACTCCTTGAAGGATTTTAATGATAAATCTTTTGATGCCGCAATTGCTATCGATTTAATTGAACATTTAGAAATTGACCAGGGTAAAAAACTAATCTTAGAAATGATTAGGATTGCAAAGAAAAAAGTGATAATTTTTACTCCAAATGGGTTTGTTGATCAAGATGAATACAATAATAATGTATTACAAAAACATAAATCAGGTTGGAACCCCGAGTTTATGCAAAACCAAGGATTTGAAGTGTTCGGACTTAATGGATTAAAAAGTTTGAGAGGTAAACATGCTACATTCAGATTTAAACCTCAATTTATTTGGGCAAGAATATCCTATCTTACACAACCTTTAGTGTTTAAACATCCCAAACAAGCTTTTCATATATTTTGCATCAGAAAACCATAAAAAGTTGCCGGCTTGTAGTGACTTAATTACAGACTGTGGTAAAATTCTGCATGGCAACAATAGCAAGACAAGGTAGTTCTTCAAGTTTAAAATATGTGTATAGACGAATTGCAGCATTTCTGGCATTTGCTGTATTTTCAATTACAATCCCTCAGGTAAAAGACATATTTGAAAATATTCCCGGTACTATACCAGATAAAAGTAATCCTTCAAGAGGTGTTAGTTCTGAAGCACATTATATGAATACCTACTCAACAACTCGTTCTCAGGTTTCTTTAGTGGAAGAAAGTATAGACGGAACTTTACGCTTTACAATCGAAGATAAAACTAATTTTGTAATAAGAGAAGTAACTAAATCGCAATTTGAAAATTTAATCAAGGAGATGGGCGATCAAGAAACTCCAAATAAAGTTGTCAAAAGACAACTTAAGTTGTCCGAAGATCAAATTACTGCCTTTAATAATATTGGATTTGAGCCAATTGAATGTGAGGTTGTAGAAAATCTTGATACCAGCAATACTACCGCGGTAAATATAAGACTTTCTGATAGATATATACCTGATCAAACTTGGGAAATAAATTTAAATGGAGACGAATCAGAAGTATTTGCAAGGATAGAAAATCCTGAAGAGGTTTTAACAATGCCACTTCCACAATTTGATGAAATGAACAAACCTACTTTCGTGGAACTGTGTGAGGGTTAGGCTTTTATCACAAATATCTGATAGTAATTGTTCTTACATTCATCTGAGCAAAACGATTTTCCATTCTCATCCAAGCAATTCTCACAGCAAATAAAATGTCTATGTCCCTTACAATGAATGTAGTCACAATCAACATAGTTATCTGAAGATTTGCCGCATTTATCACACTTACCTACGATTACATGATTCTTTGAATCCGTATCGAATCCCATTGCCACCCTTCCATCGAAAACATATAATTTCCCCAAAAAGTCCTCGTTAGGATATTTTTCCATATAACTTACAATACCATCTTTGAGCTGAGATACATCATTAAAACCTTTTTTTACCAAATACCCTGAAGCCTTTTCACACCTAACTCCACCTGTACATACTGTAATGATCTTTTTATCTTTTAAATGGGCGATATCTCCTACTATATTGGGTAGATCTCTAAAATTGCTTAGAGCCGGTAGAATTGAGTTTTTGAAATATCCAACCTTATGCTCATAATCATTTCTCATATCAATTATATAAAACTCATCTCCCGACTTAAATAAATCATGAAGCTCTTCGGCCGAAATGTACTTACCTGTTGTTTCGATAGGGCTAAAGTCTTCTTCTCCAAGATGCAAACTTACAATTTCTGGCCTAACTTTTACCGATATTCGAGGAAATGCATTGCCCGTTCCAGTGCTTTTCTTATACCTCATATCTGCAAACCTGCTATCATTTTGCATATTTTGAATATATCTTTCTGTATCTTCAATCTTTCCTTCCAAAGTACCATTGATGCCTTCTTTAGCTACAATAATTCTGGATTTTAGATTCAAATTTTTGCAAAGTTCAATTTGATCCTGTCTTAGCTTTTCCGGATCATCTATATTTACATATTTGTAGTATAAAAGAATTTGGAACATAAGGTATTATTTATGCTGATTTAATAAATGAAATTATACACAAGGGGCGCTTGAACATGCAACTACCTACCATTATGATCTCATGCGATATTACAATTTATTTTGTAGGGACAGCAAGATAATCTTTGATAGCTGCAAACGTTTCTAACCAAACAAGCCTGGTGTTATTGTAAGCAATTTTGGCACCTTGCGGCTTTTGAGGTTTTTCAAGTCTCACAAACATTACGAACTTTCTTTCTGGCGATCCATCAAACCCAACATATGTTCCATTAATGTCATCGGTGTATCCAGTACTTTCAGCTATAAGCGCAGTTCCTGATTTCATTCCAATATTGTAGTTCAATAAGTCATGATAATAATATTCGTACATTCCAATACTTGCTTGAAATCCTCTATGCATTATGTCTATCATCGTATTTGCAGTTTCTTCTTTAATAACTCTTTCTACTTGTTCTGGTTTATACTCTCTTACATTGCCTTCACTATCCTCAACCTTGGTTACAATATATGGCTTCATCCTAACACCTTTATTTGGAATTGCACCAACTCCGGCTGTAGCCTGGACAGCGTTAATTAAATAACCATGTCCATATGAGTAAGCTGAAACATCTCCTGTATTCCACTGCACATAGTTTTTTAAGTTACCTATAGATTCTCCTGTAAGATCAATTCCAGTTGAATTCCCAACTCCAAATGCCTTAAGGTAATTATACATATCTAATCTTTCCATTTTTTCTGCCAGATGATAAAAGCATAAATTATCAGATTTTATAAAACATTCTGTTACACTCATGGCAGGTTGTGGTTTTTTATCCCATGTACACACAGGAAGCAAATCTCTATGAATTTTTTCGCAACCTTGGTGACCATTTGGAAGAACAACACTGTCAGGTGTTACGACACCCAAATCTAAGGCAGAAGATAATGTAAAAGTCTTTCCAACCGATCCAATTTCAAAAGGAGAAGAAATTGCTATATTACCAAACTTTGAAGGGTCAGTTTCTCTAACATTAGGGTCAAAGGTTGGATAATTAGCCAAAGCCATTATTTGGCCTGTCTTAGGATCCATAACAACAATTGTTCCCGATTTAGCTTCATAATTCTCAACGCCCCATTTTACTTTTTCCTCAATAATTTGTTGAAGTTTCTTATCAATTGATGTATAGATTGAGCTACCATTTTTTGGCTCAATTGTAGGAAGCAGTGCCGTAGAAATTACCTCACCAATAGCATTATCTTCTTGGATAACGTAACCTTTGATTGGGTTCAATACACCATCCCAGTAAGCTTCTAATCCGCTTTGACCAATAACTTCATCTTTATAATTTTTAGTAAGACCAATTACTTGTGAGGCTAGCACTCCTTCCGGGTATTTTCTTTGTGTAGAAACTTCAAATGTGTATCCACCTAAAAATCTTTTAACATTTCTCTCTGTTTTTAAATTTGTAAGTTCTTCCCATTTTTCTGAGGATAGACCTTTTGCAACTTGAAACCATTTGATGTTATTTTTTATGTAGTAATTATCAATAACTTCTTGAAGATTTTCAGATGATGTATCAATAATTGGTGCAACCTTTGCAAGAAATTCCTCTCTGGTTTGAAACCCTTTATCCTCAAAAAATAAAAGATCATCCATCCAGATATACATATCAAAAGTTACTTCCGAGTATGAAAGTGTAGTCCCATCCCTTGCATAAATTGTTCCTCTAACGGAATTTATTTCTGAACTATAAATCTTGTTCTTTTGAATTTCTTCAAATTTTGCCGACTGTACTATTTGCAACCTAGCAGAAGCAATTATTAAACTTGCTGCAAATATAAATCCTAGAAAATAAATTTTTTTTAGTTTTTTTCTCAATGAAATTTCCTTTGCCATCTCTATTACGGTATTAACGCTACATCTTCATTTTCAGGATTAGTTAAGAAGTTTACACTTTTAGACTCAAGCCCTTTTTTTTCAATTAAAGGACTTATATTTTTAAACGATTTCATGTCATCAATTTCTGCATTCAGAATTTCATTTTCCAATCTTAATTCTGATTTTTTTTCTCTAATTGCTTCTAGCTCTGAACTTTTTGTTCCCAACATTGAAGTAATAGCAATTTGAAAAATAAAAAATAGTGCCATCAATACCAGGTTGAAGGCAATAAGTCTTTTGTTAAATTTTTTGAAAATTAAGGTGTTGGATTCTCTCATTTTATTTTTTGTATTGCCCAGAGTTTTGCACTTCTGGCTCTTAGGTTTAAAGTTAATTCTTCAACAGTTGGAGTTTTGAAATAGTCGCCAAAACTTCCAACTAATGATTTGTATTTATTGGTAGATAAAACCTTCTTAACACTATCTTCTACAAACCTTTCTTCAATGCTATGAAAAGTAATGAATGTTACCAATCCGTTTAAAGATAGTTCCGAATAAATGTTTTTCAAGAGTTCTTCAAGTGAAAGAAGTTCCTGATTAACAGCAATTCTTAGCGCTTGAAAAACTCTTGCCTTATTTTTTAAAGATGCTCGCGAACCATAACTTTCTTTTCCCCAAAGTTTTTCAATAATTTGGGTGAGATCTTTAGTTTTTAAAAAAGGTTTTTGTTTTCTTAACTTTAATATTTCATTTACTAGTTTACTGTTTTCACTCCCTTTTATATCTGCGTACCTATCAAACATTTTAGAAAGCTCGGTCTTATTTAAAACATTCAAAAGATCCGAAGCCTTCACCCCTAAACTTTTATCTAGTCTCATATCCAACTCTTCTTCATTTTTATCGAATGAAAGCCCTTCGATTTTTCCAAGTTGATCCGTGGACCACCCTAAGTCTACAATAACTCCATCAAGTGACTTAATTTTCAGAAACTTTAAATTTTCTTCAAGTCTTGAGAAATTACTGTTTACTAAAACTACTTTTAAACTTTTATTTTTTATGTAAACTTGGGTGTTCTCTTCTTTGTGAACTTCTTGCAATTTAAAATTATTTGTCCTGAGTCTTTTTTCAAATTCCCCAATAGCATTTTTATCAATATCAAAACAAATCAATGTACCTTTAGTCAGCTTTTCTAAAATCATCCATGAATGGCCACCGCTTCCAAGTGTTAAATCAGCAAAAACCTTACCGTTTGTAACACAAAGAAGCTTTTCTATTTCCTTTTTAAAAACAGGAATGTGCTCCATTATTCTATAATTCAAAATTAGTATTCCTTATTTAAGACCTTCGGCAATACCTTCAATATTCCTTGATAAATTTTCAAGATGTTCTTCCCATTCTTCAAAATCCCAAAGTTCAAACCATTCACCTACACCAATAAAAACTACCCTATTTTTTAAATGTGCAAATTTTATTAATGACTCCGGTATTACAAATCTCCCTTGTGAATCAAGTTCAATTTCTTGCATTCCACCCACCAAAAATCTTTTTAGTTCCCTTACGTCTTTACTTACTAGACTGGGAAACTTAAAGTCATTTTTTACTTTGTTCCAAGATACTTGATCCAAAAGCATTAAACTTTTTTCAAAGCCTCTTGTAATTAACAAAGTGTCGTTAACTTTATCCCTTAATTTTTTAGGGATAGCTATTCTATTTTTTTCTCCTATTTGAGAATAATATTCACCTATGAACATTGAAAAAGAGGTAAGTGGAAAGATTTACAGTAAAAATAGTTAAAAGTGCATTGACTGTAAATGAAATTTGGCAGTTTCACCACTTTTCACCACTTCTTCATAGATATATATTATAGATATTTAAAATTTGTGTCAAGAAAAAGCTGGAAGAATTTATGAATATTGAACGTTTAAAGATTAGGGGATGTAAGATGATTTGTGGCAGAAACAAGGTTTTAACTCGAAACAACTTTTAAGAAGAAACTGGAAGACCAAAACCGGAGAGCAGATATAAAGATTATATGAATCACTAATTCAAAAATAAAATACGGTTAAAAACTGAAAACCATTTTTGTTCCATATCTTTTAATTCCTCGCTACCATCATTTTATTTTCCATTCCCAAACATTTCTAAATCTGTCCTCCACACTTACTTTGCCCTCAAGATCAATGTTTTTAAGCTTGTTGCTGTAGTAGTAGATATATTGAGGGTGGTAAAGAAAAACAACAGGAGCATCTGCAGCTAACAATTCTTGAAAAGAATCGTAATTAATTTTCCTCGAGTCCTTTGCGGCATCTGGATCAAAAGTTCTTGTTTGCTCTAAAAGTCTATCGACCTTTGGAAGTCTAACAATACTACTTTCACCTTCCTGCCTATTTTCTCTTGGCTTAACTGTTTCTTCCGATCCTTGATATCCCGCAATGTTTAGTCCTGGATGAACCTGTTGACTGCTATGAAAAAGTTCATATCGATCTGGATCTATAAAAGTATTCATTCCGTAAAGCAATACATCAAATGATCTTGGGGCTAGAAGTTCATTATTTAGCTCATTCAGTGACCAACCAGAACTGGCAGTTGGTGAAGTATCCTGCCCTGTTTGTTGCCTTCTATCTATAATCACATTTATTCCAATATTTTCTAGATCCTGCTTTATAGCTTTAGCTACATTTAGTCGATCGAAGCTATCTACAAAATACAAGGCAAATTTCAGTTCTTGTCCGGTCTCATTTGTTCTGTATTTACTACCTGCTTTTAAAACCCAACCAGCTTCATCCAGCAACTGTTTTGCAAGATTTGGATTGTACGTATACCAGCCAGCATTGGCATTAAAAAAGTAAGATCTTTGCTGAATAGGTCCAAATGCTTCTTGACCAGCACCTAAAAGTGCATTATTTATTATGTTTTGCCTATCAATCCCAGAAGAAATTGCCCGTCTTACTTTAACGTCTTGCAGAAATTCAGGACCAATAGATTTGCCGTCAGGGTTTTTTCTAAGATTAAAATATAATCCCCAATATTGCGAGTCTATGACAGAACTTTTCTGGATTACAATCTTTGAATAGGACTTAACTTCATTTAAATACTCTACTGAAACCGCAGCTAGCGTATGTACCTCACCATTTTCGATGGCCGTAATAGCATCTCTTAAGTTTTTGTAAAATCTGAAGTCTATCTTTCTTATAGAAGGAACCTGATCTAAATTATAATAATCGTTATTAGCCTCAAGCGTAACTTGATCATCACTAGCCCCTGCAAATTTATATCTGCCTGTACCAATTGGTGATCTAAAAAGCATTGGTACCGCAGTGTTAACAGTTTGAGAATTTATATCTGCAATGTACTTTTGAGGTAAAATTTTAATACTGATTAATTCCAGAAAGTTCGAAAAGATAGGGTTATTAAGTCTTTGATCGCATGATAGATCTTCTTCTCCTTGAGATTTAGTACAAACCCTCAAGTTGTAATCATCAATTTTTTCCCATTGCAGTTGACTAATCGCTTTAATGTATGCGTTTGAAACGTTTAGCTTGGATACTGTTTCAAAAGTTGAGATAACATCATCTGCTGTGAAAATAGAACCGTCATGCCATTTTACATTTCTTCTTAGCTGAAACTGATAATCTGCTCCTTGTCTTATTCTGATTACTTCACTAGCCAAAACACCTTCTACAGAAACTGTCCAGCTCTTATCTTCCTTTTGAACAAACTCATACCTAATTAAAGGCTCATAGATAAGTTCTATTAGGTCCTTTTCCAGCTGAATATTAGAAGGGACTACAGGGTTAACTTTATTTAGTCTCTGAATATTTCCATCACTATCCACCCCCATCACAACCGCCTCTACTAACTTAGTATCGTGTAAGCCGAGTACCTGTGAGATTGGATTTAGTAAAATTGTGATAGAAAAAAGTACGATTAGAAAAGCTGAAAGCAAAAAATGTGAGAACGGGATTGAAACTTTATAGAACCTTGTTATATGATATCTTAAAGAATTTTTTTCGGAAAGCATTAAGTCAGGATACTCCCAAAGAAGATCCCTGGCTTTGTAAATAATGTTTTCGAGTAATTTTAATGGATTAGGCATTTACAACAGCAATTGAAATTGCAAGTATACCAAATAGAATTCCAAGAATAATAGTGCTGTTATATAAAAAAGCTTCCAGGCCTCTTTTAGATCGGTAAAACTCCCCCCCACTCACTCCACCAAAAACCTGCCCTATACCTCCTCCTCTTACTTGAAGAACAACTGTAAAAACGAGAAGTACAGAAACTATAGCAATTGCATATTTTAGAATATCCGATAAATTCATCTTAAATGCTAATAAAGAATAAATATTAATATGTGTCGTAACATTAAAAAATTATAATGTTGTAAAGTTCTGTAGTTACAACGTTATAACGCTTATTTGCTTTTACTCATCGTATCTAGCACAACACTTAACACAGCAGAAGTAACACTCAAAACCACAAGTGCAACTGTTTTATCTTTTAGAGTAAATGTTAAGTCAGAGATTCCGAAATTTACACTGCCGCCAGAAATAGTAATGAACTCAATTACATAAAGCCCTAAAAAGAAAAACAGAAATGAGGCTATAACTCCTATCAATAACAAAGAGCCAGTATTGACAGGAATTTTTAAAAATTTAAGAAAGTTTGGTAATAACATCATAACTACTCCAAAGATAGTACCTACAATTACTTTATCTAAAACGGTGTTATCGTTAACATTGATTGTTCCTGCAAATATTGCAACAAGAAAAAAGAATAATAAAAGATTTCTTATTACTACGTAGGCTTGTTTCATCTGTAAGAAATAAATAAAAAGTAATTTGTATATCTATAATTTTAACAACAACAGGACAATATGGCTAGATAGCGAGAAAAGATTCAAGAATTAAGATTAAGGAATAGTTTTGGATTTAGTCCGTAAGTTTCCAAACCAAATTATATTCCGCCACAAGCTTGTAATGATATTAATCATAGAAGCCTAAACTTGCCAATCACAAAGCTCAAAGCATTCAAAATAATATAAAAATCGAAATGACTAATCTAGAACTTAAGTTTTAATATTAGGATATTATTTTGATGTTTGAACTTTGATGTTAACCTCACAGCTATCTTATGTACCGCCTAATTGATATATAGCTACTCACAGATCCTATTATAAACCCTATTGCTGCTAGTCCAAAAACCAGTCCTGCAAGCATTAAAGAATTAATTTCGGGCCAACTTAACTTGCTAAAGTTTTCAAAGGCAAATTTTGCAAGCACAGAATCTTCATTAATTACAAACGTAAAGGTTAGAATCCATCCTATTATTAGCGAAGAAATCAAAGAACCTATAAAGCCATAAAATCCACCTTCTAGAATGTATGGTGCTCGAATAAAGTATAAGCTACCCCCTACTAGCTGCATTACTCCTATTTCTTCCATTTGGTTAGAAAGCCTGAACTCAACTGTTAAGAAAATAAAAAAGAAGATGACTATAAATAAAAGTCCAATAACAGCAAGTCCAACAAGTCTTATAGCAAAGAATACCACCCTAAGTTGATCCAAGTTCTCATCATCAACTTTTAACTTAATTGGTGGGTCTCCTGGTTCCACCGAATATTTATACTTTTTTAAGTTACTAGTATTATCCAACGCTTGTCCTACACTAGAATCACTAGTTTGTGCTGTTTCAGATTGTGTAGACTCAGTCGTATCAAAAATCTCTAAGTTTCTATTGGCTTCATCTACGTCTTCCTGCAAAACACTTGTTATCTTGTCCAGGTCTTCCAAACTCCAAATTTGAATATCAAGGCTGGAAGGTAGTTTTTTCTCAGAAGAGCTTTTTAAAATTGCATAAATTTCTGGTCTTACTTTTGAAGTAAAATCGCTATAATCTGAGTATGCCTGTTCTTCCGTTGTGTAAGAAATGTTTTTGATATATGGGCTTTGCTCCCATTTTAACTTAAGATCATCAATTATTTGTCTGTCCATCCCAACCTCGAAAAATACTAACATATTACTTTTTTGTTCTATAAACCTTATATATAGGTCAGAAACGTACGCAAGACCTCCAAAAATGCTTGCAACCAGGAAAGCTAACATCATTACACTAATAGCCCCCCATCCTGACCAACCGCTTCGGGAAATTTGTTTTTTTGTGTTTATTAAAATTCTACTTAACATAAATTTGAATATTGATTTTAGAATATAGTTTGTTATAAGCTAGTAACGTTCTAGCGTTTAAATGTTAGAACTTTTAACAATTTTATTCTTCTACTACTTTATCAATTGCTTTAGCTAACTTTACCAAGTCTTTTTTATCCAAGTCAATTTTTTCTTCCAATGCCTCCGGTCCTTCCTCTATAATTTCTCCAACATTTTTAAATCCAGCTACCTTTAGTTCGTTAACAACTTTTTCAGATAAATCAAGTTCCTCAACTTTCATAGCCGAAAATTTTTTTAAAAACAGCTCTCCTTCACCATCTGTATTCTGGTTGCCTTCATTTATAGCCGAAATATCATCCTTACTCTCATTTTCTTCTTCTGATTTTGAATTCTCATCTTTGGATTTCAAATCCGGATGCTCATCAAGCGTTATATGTAAAGGCTTTTTAGGAGGCTTAGGTTCATTTCCATCTTTAGAAAAAGGGTTAGAATCAGCATTTATTTTTTCAGATTTACTTTTATTTCTTTTTTCTTCATTTGGAATTTCCTCATTTTCTTTTTCGTTGGACTTTTCTTCGGTAAATTTTTCTATGTTTTTTGGTTCAAAAGATTTTTCCTTCTTAGGCTTTCTAAACATACCCAAAAAACCTTTTGTATCCTTTGGTTCAACAACAATAGGAATTTCAGCTGCTTGCTCTTCATTCTTTTTTGAAGTAATACTAACTTTATATACGCTTTTTTTCTTTTTAGATTTCGCATCAACCTGTTCGGTAGGTTCAGATTCGTTTTCCAAAATATTTTTTTCGTATTTACTAGTTAATTCATACTGCCCTTTATTATCGTCCCTTACAACCTTTCCTCCTTCCATTTGTATAACTCTTTTATTTAATGAGTTAACTATATCTGTACCATGTGTAGACATTATTATAGTAGTTCCCCAGTTATTAATTTTTGTAAGAATTTGAACAATATCCCAGGCACTTGCAGGATCTAAATTACCGGTAGGTTCATCTGCTATTAATATCTTAGGACTATTTGCTATTGCTCTTGCTATTGCAACTCTTTGTTGCTCACCACCTGAGAGTTGCTTGGGGAAAGCATCCATCCTATTAGAAAGCCCAACAATATCAAGCATATAAGGAACTGTTTCGTTAATCTCTTTATCCCTTTTGCCTGCGGCCTCCATTGCAAAGGCCACATTCTCAAACACGGTTCTTTCTGGAACCAGCTTATAATCCTGAAAAATTACTCCTACTTCTCTTCTTAGTCTATAAACATGTTTTCTATTAATTTTAGTTATATCTTGATCTTTAAAATAAATTTTTCCTATCGATGGTTTTTCGTCTCTAATTAACATTTTTATAACTGTAGTTTTTCCGGATCCTGAAGGTCCTATTAGAAAAACGAATTCCCCTTCCTCGACCTGAAAAGAGACGTTATCTACCGCACGGATGTCTTTACCGTAAATTTTGCTTACATTGTTGAATTGTACCAAAGGCATAGATTGTAAAAAAATTATTCTTTAACAGTATACATAAAGCTGGACAAGCCCGCAAATTCGAATGACCAATTACTAATTTCGAAGGAAATACTAAAACATAAGGCGCAATAATAAAATCAATTTTCAAACATCAAATAAAAAACTCATAAACTCGAACCTGTACACAGCGAAACTGAAGCTTCTAATAAATAAACTTCTCGTAGTCTTCTGAAGAATTTTCATCAATAAGAACATTAACAACAGGTTCTTTTCCAGGAGGGAAATCTGAATCTTTTCTAGCTTTTCTTTTACTTCTTCTCTTTTTTAAAAATGAAATTACTGTGAAAGCAACAACAATCAAAGCAATGCCTGCAAAAGTTGCAAAATATTCCCCTTCAATATCACTAAATGCGAATGCAACTACGCCTAAAATCATCATTAACGATAATTCTATTAACATAACCATTTTAACAGGATAGCCTGAGGCTAAGAGTCTATGATGCAAGTGATTTTTATCACTTATGCTTAAAAGCATCAGTGGATTTCTCCGAGCTTCTTTATTTTCTTTTAATCTTATTAAAACGACCAAGAGCGCGTCGAGTATGGGCAAACCAAGAATAATAATAGTCGCGGTCCATCTGGCGCTACCAAAAACTGCAAATACAGCCAACATGTATCCTATTAAATACGACCCCGTTGAAGCATAAAATACTTTTGCCGGATTATAATTAAAAGGTAAAACTCCAAGCACGCTGCCTGTATAAACTGCAATTATAGTTGCAAGTGCAATGTTGGGATTATCCCTATTTAATACAATCATTAGCATAGCCAGGCCGGATACTATTCCTACCGATCCTAAAACGCCATCAGCTCCATCAACCCAATTCACAGCATTAATCAAACCAACAATCCACAGAATAGTAATTATATCCGCAGGGAAAATAAAGTTATAAGAAAATCTACTCACTTGAAAAACCAGATCCGAGTACCAGTTTAAATCCAGATTCACAAAACCTAAATCTATATTAAGAATTGTATTTCCGGATATAATTAAAGATGAAGCAACTACTACCTGACCTAAAAGTAATACTCTACCGTTTACATTAAATATATCATCCAAAGCCCCAACAGCTGTTATCAAAATCATTCCTAAAATAATACCCCTAGGTAAAATCGATCCTGAATCAGTAGCATAAAGGCTGATTAAAATTGCTACTAGCATTGCAATTCCTGGAAGTTTTGGAATTATTTTATCGTGAATCCTTCTTCCTGCAGTTTTATCTGCTTTTTTTCTTAGTTTTGCAGGTAAATCAACAGCATTAACTTTAAAAGCAATTCTAGAGGTAATAGGAACAAGTAGTACTGTAATTACAAAAGCTAATAAAAAAGCCAGACTAACCTTGGAGAGATTTTCAATTAAAACTGGGTTTGTAAATTTTGTGTAAATCGTATCAAGAATCTCCATTACTCAACTACCAAATTAAAGATTTGTAAAATAGCAACAAAAAGCATTAAGTTTAAATAAGTATGAATCCAAATCATGGTCAGGGCAAGTCTTCTATCTTTTCTAAAAATAATAGAGCTAAACTGAATAATAATAAAGGAAGCTATCGCCAAAGTTATTGGAAATATAAAAATCAGAGATTTATCTACCTGATTCCAATTTTTATTTACAGAATTATAGAATACAGGAACAGTTGGTGGGACATCGTTAAATCTAAATATTGCGACGTATAAAAAGAACAAAAAGTTAATAACAGAACTAACAATTGCAAATGGGAATGCAGGAGTTTTCCAAATTTGAGAAACTTCAATTAAATCATTTCTCTTTCTAAAAATAGTTCTTAAGCCGTTAAAAAACTGTTTTAATTTTGTAGTTTTGTTATCTAGATCTAAAGATATCTGATCTTTGCTTATTTCTATTGGTTGCTCCTCTACAGCATCTTCAACAGTTAGCTCTGCTTTATAATCTTCTGGATCTGGATTTTGCAAAGGTCGATTTAGTTTCATAATTATTTTAGTTATCAGTTCTTAGTACAAATTGCTCGAAAAATTAAGACTTTAGCTATATGCTATACGCTATGAGCTAATAGCTTGCCTCTATTTTAACTTAAATCAACACTTTTTGTGATATAATTTTTTTTGTATTGATTTGTAGGTTATTCTTTTTGTATAATTAACTATTGATTATGGGTCCACTTAAGACCCATTTTTCTTTTGTAAACATTAATGACGAATCAATAATAACGAGTTAACGTACAAAACAAAATTTTCAATTGTGATTTTGATTATTGAGATTTAATTCGTTATTTAGAACTTTTTACTTTAAACATTTAACTTTTAACTTACTAATATGGGTGATCAACCAGATATAATGTCAGCAATTAGACAAATTGCTGCGGAAAGAAAGATTGATATAGAAGAGATTCTAAATGCAATCAAGCAAGCCGTTAAAGCCGGTTTTAAAAGAGAATATGGAATGGAAAATATGGATCTTTTAGAAGTAGATTTCGATCCACAGAAGGGCCATATTGCAGTTTTTGCTAAGAAAAAAGTTGTTAAGAAAGTGCAAGATGACTCTTCTGAAATCAGCCTTAAAGATGCACAAGCAATCAATAAAAAATATCAAGAAGGGGATGAGGTTTTAGTTGATATTACTCCGTCTGGAGACTTTGGAAGAATTGCTGCTCAAACATCAAGACAAATCATTCTTCAAAAGCTAAGGGAAGCAGAAAAAGATGCAGCTATAAGAGAAATTAATGAAAAAATGGGAACAATTGAAACAATCACTATCCATAGATTTACTCAAGATGGAGAAGTACTTGCAGAGCTTAATAAAGCGAGAGCTGTTATGCCTAAAAAGGAGCAGATAGGTGCTGAATATTATAGAGTTGGCTCAAGAATAAAAGTCTTACTTAAAGCAATAGAAGAAGATACAAGAGGAAAATATATTTTGATCTCTAGATCAGATCCTGACTTTTTAAGAGAACTATTTAGGATGGAAGTTCCAGAAATTGACTCTGGGACGGTCGAAATAGTAAGTATTGCAAGAGAAGAAGGTTCTAGATCTAAAGTTGCAGTTAAATCTAACTCTAGTGGAGTTGATCCATTGGGTGCTTGCATAGGACAAAAAGGAGTGAGAATTAATGCAATTAGCAATGAATTGAGAATAGGTTCCATTGAAGAAAAACTAGATATTATTCTTTGGGATGAAGACATTAAAACTTATCTAATGAATGCGATTAGACCTGCAGAAGCTATTGACGTAGAAATTGTTGATGAGAAGGAGAGACATGCAATCATAATTGTTCCAGACGAACAATTATCTTTAGCTATTGGAAAAGATGGTCAAAATGTAAGACTTTCTCATAAATTAACCGGTTGGAAACTGGATATAGAGAGTGAGACAGAACATAAAGAAAAAGTTAAAGCAAATAAAGTTGTAAAAAAAGAGGTAAAGCCGAAAAAAGTAAAAAAAGAAAAAGCAGTTAAAGAAAAGGCTGTGAAAAAAGCGATTAAAAAAACTGATACAAAGAAAACCTCAGCAAAAAAAACAACCAAAGCTACCTCTCCTAAAAAGAAGGCAGCTGCTAAGAAAGCAAAAAAGTAATTTAAATCCTAAAAGTCTTTGCGAGACCCGACATTGTCGGGGCGAAGCAAACTCTGTAATAGAGACTGCTTCGTCTAACTTCGTTAGTCTCGCAGTGACTTGTTAAAGTATTCTTCATAAACATGGACCAACCGCTAAGAACCTGCATCGTTACAAAACAAAAATTTCCGAAAAATGAATTGCTCCGCTTAGTTCATGAAAATAACGAAGTTGCAATCGATTTAAAACAAAATAAACCAGGACGAGGTTGTTACATTCTTCCAAAGCTTGAAGTTTTGGAAGAAGCTTATAAAAAAAATAGAATTGGTTGGAGTTTAAAGATTAAAAAGATTAGTGAAGAGAATTTTAAGAGCTTAAAATCATACTTCGAAGATCATCAATAATATTCTACTAAAATCAATTTTAGTATTTCTGCACATTTTTTAAGTTATACTTTATCCAGATATTTTTTAAACAAACCTTATATGGATAATTTACACTACGTTCAAATGACAATTCTTAAACAGTTATTATTTAAACAAAAAGTTTCTTTTGGTGAACTTATAATACCAGGCGTTGATAGTGAGACTCTTTCTTATCATTTAAGATCGTTAATTAAACATTCATATATAGAAAAAGATAATAACGGTTTATACTCCCTAACGCTTGAAGGTAAGAAATACGCAGCCGAAATTGATGTTGAAACATCTTTAATTTCATCCCGTGCAAAGCTTAGTATATTAGTTACTGCAATTGATGAATCCGAAGGCGACCCTAAATACTTACTAATAAAAAGATTAAAAGAGCCGCTGTTTGGACAAGCATGTTTTATTGCTGGAAAAGTTAAATATGGTGAACCATCAGCTTCAACTGCTAAACGTGAGCTTTTTGAAGAAAGTGGATTAACTGCAAACGAAGTTGAATTTGTATGCTTTCATAGACAGTTTGTTTACAATCAGGATAATGAATTTTTGAAGGACAATTCTTTTTGTATGTTTGTGGTAAAGAATTTTTCTGGCGAAATTAAAAGTACTGAAGAAGCGGAGCCTTTTTGGGTAAATAAAGATGAATTTTACAAGCTTACGAACAAAGCATACGACCTTGAAGATTTATTTGAAATTATGACCAATCCTCCTAAAGAGAAATTTATAGAGAAAGACTTTATCGCCAAAGTTTTTTAAGCTATAGAGTATAGAATTCCTGGCTACCTGTTTTGGTCTCTGCTACCTAAAGACTTTAGTGCAAAAATTATTGCAATTAAAATCAAAAGCAGTAGTGATGGAATCTTTAGCCAGGATAACTTGAGCTTAAATCCACTATCTTCACTATTTGACTGTCCACTTGTATCAACAGGATTTTGTAATTGTTCACCTGTAGTAGCTTTGTTTGGCTGATTTTCACTATCTGAACCGGTTGATACTGTTGCATTTACTTCTTTATTTTCCAAAGCTTCAGAACTCAATAGTTCATTTTGCAAGTTAACTCCAGCACTACCTACATTATTTGAATTTTGAGACGATTGATTTGTTGATGGTGGTTGAGCTGGATCATCATTATCCAAATTAACCAGATTGATATTTACAAGATCAATATTATTGTAATTTGCATCAGTACTGACTGTTGGTTCAAGGTTAACTGTGAAATTAATATCTCCATCATCTGTTAAATCATCCTGGCCTGTAACTATTACACTTTGAGGTGTATTCCAATTCAAATTTGTAAAAGTGATATTGGAAGTTGAAACTATAGCCTCAGTCGTATCGGAAGATGAAATTGGAATTGATACATTAAATTGTGGTTCGGAATTTAAAACAATACTGAAACTTGTGCTGGTACCTGCTTCATTTGTATTTCCAGTTGGGGGTGTAACTGTTATTCCAAAGGTGTCATCATCTGTATTTGAAAGGGTTAAATCATTTGGATTTACATTGTTATAATTTGTATCTGAACTTGTTGTTAGCCCAATTACAATGCTATATGGGATATCTCCATCATCAATATAATCATTTTGCCCAGTTATAGTTACCGTCTGAGCTGTATCCCAATTTGAATCTGTAAATATCAGATTTGCTGATGATACGGTTCCTTCATGTGCATTTGAAGAAGAAATAGGGATTGTTACATCGCTAGTTGGCTGTGAATCCAGGATCACTGTAAATGTTGCCTGCGCTCCTAATTCTGAAGTATTTCCACTTACTGATGAGACCGTTATGCCTGGGGTATCATTATCTAAATTTGTAAGAAGTGGATCTGCTACATCTGCTGCGGTTAGCGAATCGTAGTTAGGATCTGTTGAAAAAGGATCACCAGTTACCAGGTTATAATCAATATCTCCATCAAAAAGCACGTCATCTACCCCCCAAACATTAAGGTCATTAACAATTGCGTTATTCCAATCAGCCGGGACAATTGTAAGCTCTGTACTTGCAACTAGTGTTCCTTCTGTCGGGTCTGAAACTGAAATTGGAATTGTTACATCACCTGATGGATACGAAAGAAGTGTAAATCTAAACAAAGCGCTATCACCTGTTTCAGATGTTATTGATGGTCCAATGGGAGTTATTATAATTCCAAAACCATCTGTATTTTGATTGCTAAATGTTGCGTCACTAATGTCAGAAGCGTTTAAATCATTATATATAGGGTCAGATGAAGTGGGATCACCAGTAATAATATGATAAATGACTGCTCCATCCACTGTAGGTACTGGATCAGGTGCACCGGTTACAGTTATTGTTTGTGCAATATTCCAATTAAGATTTGTAAATACAACCTCTGTGATTGCAATTGTACCTTCATTTGTATTATCACTTGATAAAGGGATTGTAACATCTGATAGCGGCTCCGACGTTAGTACAATAGTAAAATTTCCTGTTGAACCGGATTCTGAAGTAATAGAATCTTGAACAGCCACCAATGCACCTGCGGTATCGTTGTCAAGATTATCAAGCGTTAAGTCGTCAGGATTAATATTGTTATATGTTCCATCACTACTGATTGAATTTCCAAGTATTATAGTATAAGTAATTGCTCCGTCATCGATAAAATCATCCTGGCCAGTAACTGTAACTGTTTGAGTAAAATTCCAGTTCAAATTTGTGAATGTTAAAAGTGTCGTAGAAACTGTTCCCTCAATTGTATCTGATGATGATACGGGAATAGTGACATCATTTGTTGGTTGAGATAATAAAACTACTGTAAATGTTGCTTGTGCCCCAAGCTCGTTGGTATTACCTGAAATTGCTGAAACGTTTATTCCCACTAAATCATTATCTGTAAGATTTACATTAATAGTTTGATTTGTAAGTGGATCAAATCCATCATCAGATAACGCATCGTTAATACTGGCTGTAATTGTAACATTCTCGACAACAGCATCGGCATCTTCAGGTGCACTAACATTTACATTTTGAGAAATATTCCAGTTTAAATTTGTAAAT
Organism: uncultured Candidatus Saccharibacteria bacterium; assembly: GCA_964607415.1. GTDB lineage: Bacteria > Patescibacteriota > Dojkabacteria > J137 > J137 > CAZSKK01. Next base: position 461,287 of record CAZSKK010000001.1, read on the forward strand.
GTTAGCTGAGCTTGATCAATTGTTACTGCGGTTGTATCTGATGAGGACAGATCAATAATGACATCTGTCGCAGGTTGTGAAGTTAATACAACACTAAAGCTATCTGTTAGTCCACCCTCAACAACAGTTGTATTTCCAGCTGTTTGGTTTACACTAAATCCAGGTGGAGGATCTGCAAGGTAAAGAAATACTCTACCCTCAGCTGACTGAACATTTGTAAAGCCAGGTGCGCCAACAATTACATCAGAATAGCTATCCCCATTAATATCTCCAGTTGCAACTGAAGTTCCAAAAAATGAGTTAGCTACATTTGCTTCAGTTGTCCAGTCAGAGTTAGCGGGTGTTCCATTTGAGCCGAGACCAATATCTGCACCATACCAAAGAAATGCTGCCCCTTCATTACTTTGCCCATTATCGTAACCACTTGCTCCAACAATCACTTCATCAAAACCATCTCCATTAGTGTCCCCTGCATAGGAAACAGATGCGCCTAAATTAGCATTTGATTGCACTGCGAAAGCTTGCCAGTCAGCATTTGCAGGCGTTCCACTAGTTCCCAATCCACTACCAGATCCGTACCAAACAAAAGCAGCTCCTTCACCTGTTAAGCTTGAAGTATACACATGTGCCCCAATAATTATGTCGTCAAAAGTATCTCCGTTCACATCTCCTGCCCTGGATACAGAATGTCCGAAATTAGAGCTTGCTTGATTACTTTCAGAAAACCAATCAGCATTTGCTGGGGTCCCATTTACTCCCAAGCCAGAGGGCGATCCATAATATACAAAAGCTGCCCCTTCATCTATTTCTGGATTGTCATAAGTATCTGCGCCAATTATTACATCATCAACATTATCTCCATTTACGTCTCCAGCACCAGATACTGAATATCCAAGGTGTGCTGAGGCTTGGTTACTTTCTGCAAGCCAATCAGCATTTGCTGGGGTTCCATTTGCCCCAAGACCAGAAGAGGAGCCATACCAAACTAATGCCACCCCTTCCTGCGATTGTCCATTATTATAAAGATATGAACCTATTATTATATCTTCGTAAGTATCATCGTTTACATCCCCAGCATTCGCAACTGAGTATCCCAAAAAACTTGAAGCTAGATTTGCTTCTGCACTCCAATCTGCATTAGTAGGATCTCCATTTGTGCCTGGTCCTGTACTTGAACTTAGCCACAGAAAAGCTGCTCCTTCGTTACTTTGTACATTATCATATGCATAAGCCCCAACCAAAATATCTGAATAAGTATCAAAATTCACATCCACAAGTGCAACTGAATAACCAAAATTTGAGTTACTTTGGGTACTATCAGCTAACCAGTCCGATGCCAAAGAGGGACCAGAAGCTGATCCATAATATAAAAAAGCAGCGCCCTCATTACTAGTTCCGTTATCAAATAAATACGCTCCTACAAGTAAATCATCAAACCCATCGCCATTAACATCACCCGATGCAACAGATCTTCCAAAATCAGCACTTGCTTGGTCAGCCTCAGCAGTCCAATCTGGTGTTAGGGCAAGTGGGTCAATATTTATTGGATATGTTGCATTAGAATCATTTATTCTGTATTTAAGCTGATTAGCTGCCTCATCAAAGCTATAATTGCTTTCTAGATTAACGCCATTTGCGTCGGTAACTACTAAATTCCCGAATTCTAAAACCGATTTTTCAGAATCAAAAAATGCAACTTTATCATCACTGACACTAAGCGAAAGCTCAGAATTTATGTCAAACATTACTTCAAGATTTCCTGCACCAGCTGGAGCATTATCTATAGTTAAATTTTGTTTAATTCCTTGTGGAGAATTTTGATACCACTCAACTAACAAATCATAGTTTAAATTGATCGTGTTATTTGTATTGTCAGTTGTAATATTCTGAAACACTGGGCTTAAAATCTCCTCAGATTTTGAAATACCTGAAAGTTTCATATTTAATTTCCAGTTTCTAGTATTTGTAATGTCTTTAGGTTCTAAATCCCAGCCCTCTTTAGATATATATGATCTTAGGTTTGTATTTCTATTTACAAAGTGCCATTTGGAATTTGTAAAGTTATTACCCGCTGAATCCGCAGATTGAAGAGAAAATGAAAGCTCTTTTTGAATTATATCTTTACTAACATTTGATAACCACAAAGAATCTTCTGGGTTAAGGTCTTGAATAGACTTTTGGTCATCAAAAATTTTATTTTCCTGGCCAATATTTAATGTTTTTAGATTTGGCGTACCTATAAAAAAAGTGAACGACAAAACAGAAAACGCAATACAGGCAATTAAGATTGCTTTAAACCTAGGCATACTAAGGCGTTTAATTACTTCATTCTATCAGGAATAAATTATAATTTGTTAAGAAGATTAATGATGTTTTAAAAGTTTTAGATGTTTGATATTCTTAAATATATGTGTATTCATCTTGAACCTAAAACCGCCCAAAATATTATTCATAAATCGCAATTTATTAAATTTGAATGCGAAGAGTGTGTAAAGATAAATAGCCGCTGGGTTCATTTAAGAATCTGCCAAACTTGTGGCAAAATGTTGTGTTGCGATTCTTCTCCTAATCATCATGCTAGAAGTCATTTTGAAGAGTCTGGCCATCCAGTAATTTCATCTGCCGAGCTTGGCGAAAACTGGCTTTATTGCTTTATTGATGACGAAACTAAAGAGTATTAAATTTTGTAAAGATAGTTTTTAACTTTAGTACTTTGAAACAAATCGTTAATCTTACTTCTTAAATAGTTTCTATGCCCAACAAAATTACTCCCTACCTATGGTTCGATAATAATGCTGAAGAAGCAATGGAATACTATGTTGAAATATTCTCTAAAGCTCCAAGTAAAAATAAGTGCGAAATAACCAGTAAACAAATGGGACCAGATGGAAAACTATTTGTTGGGACTTTCAAACTTAACAATCAAGAGTTTTTTGTTTTGAATGGTGGCCCACAGCACTTTAATTTTAATGAATCTATTTCTTTTTTTGTAAATTGTAAAACCCAAGAGGAAGTTAATTATTTCTGGAATGAGTTAACTTCCAATGGAGGTGAAGAAAGTATGTGCGGCTGGCTTAAAGACAAATTTGGATTATCATGGCAAATTATTCCTGATGCTTTGATGGAATATATTGGAGGAGCTGATCCCCAAAAGTCAGAAAAAGCAATGCAAGCAATGTTAAAAATGAAAAAGATTGTAATTGCTGATCTTAAAAAAGCGTATGAGTTATAATGTTATAAAGTTCGAACGTTAAAACGTTATAACTTTACAACTTTGAAACATTCAATTTTAAATTTATTTGTTAAAAACTCACTATGTTGAACTTAAACTCAGTAATGATAGGAACCAGTCAGCCAAAAGTTATGGCAGAATTTTACGAAAAAGTTTTTGGGAAAAAACCAGATATGGTTGATGGCGATTGGTCTGGGTGGCAAATTGGATCATGTTTTTTAACAATTGGTTCACATTCAGAAGTAGTTGGTAAAGCAAAAGAACCTCAAAGAATAATGCTAAACATTGAGACATCCGAAGTAAAAAAAGAATTTGAAAGAATTAAGGAACTTGGCGCAGAAGTTGTAAAAGCACCGTATGAAATGGTTGAAGGCGATGGCATGTTTATTGCAACACTTTCAGATCCAGATGGTAACTTTTTCCAGCTAATGCCACCATGGGAACCACAGAAGTAAATATGTCATCCCGAGGGAAATCGAGGGATAGACATGTCATGGTTCGATTTCCCTCACCATGACATCTAGAGGTATAATGAGTTATATATTTAAATACCTTCTATATGAATTTTCTTGAAACTCTTCAAAAACCAATAAAAGAACGCGAGGCATTCAATAAAATTGGCTTTTATTTTCTTGCCAATTTTGTACTTTTTTTAATTTTGATACCTTTGGTACTGATTGGAATTATTCCAATTTTAGGTTGGCTTATTCTTTGTTTTGGAGGAATTTTTCTGATGGCTGCATTTGTAGTTTTAAATAATAACTACTTTTATGAGTATGCAAAAGCTGGAATGGAAGATAGGGACACTGGCAAGATTTGGGAAATGGAGAAGCGAGATTTAATTAGAAAAGCAGGTAAATTATTTTTAGTTCAGCTGATCTACTCTATCCCTTTAATTGTAATTTCTACTGTATTGTCACTCGGACAAACATTTCTTGATTTAATGGATCCGTCAGATGTAAGAACATTTTTATACATCATATTGATTTTTTGTTACTTGGTATATTACCTAATTAGTATTGTATATAATTTTTATGTTTCAATTCCTGCGCAACTACAGTTAATAAAAACTCATACATTTAGCGAGGCATTTAAATTTAGAAAACTTTATGAAAATAGTATAAAAAATCGAACTTATAACACTGTTATCCTATGGCAGGTTGCAATTTCCTTTGCGGCTTTAGCAATAGTTGGAATTAACTTCTTTTTGACATTTTTGTTAGTTGGAATTTGTTTATGGCCATTTATAATAATTGCGCTACTGGTTTATAGCGAAATTATGCTTCCATATGCAATTGGTAAAGCGTATGTAAGTAAATAGATAGCATTTTAATTAGTTTCTTTATTAATTTATAATGGCAAGCGATCAAGCTCCAACGGATTCTATCTACTTAGAGAGCGAATCTGAATTACTACCTAAAAATATAATTGATACCTTTGTTAGAAAGATTTTAACCACAGGAGACTTGAATTTAGAAACACAACCTTTTGAGTTTGGGCTAAGCACACGCGGAGAACCTCAAAACCTACACGAACTTAGATCTGCTCTTTTTTTCCCTTTTGCACTCCGTGCTACATCCAGTAAATTTGCTGAAGAATCAGAAAAATCAGGTAAAATTTCTACTAAAGTTGTGGGTGATATTTTTGAAGATGATCATGGGAAAATTTCAGCGTATAGAGTTATGCCCACTTGCGAATTAGACAATAATTCATTTTTATTTCATCTATTTATAACTACTTATTCATCATTATCCTATGCAAGAAAGCATATGGATGTTTTATCCCCTTATGATGAGTATTGGTTATTAAAAAGTGAGGAAATAAAATCACTTTTATCTACCGACTTGACCTCTGAAGATTTGAAATCAATACTTAATGAGGCTAGAAAAAATAAAGCCTCGGAAATAGATGATGTACCCACTTTCCAACTGATGTATTATCAAGATAATAGTTATAGAAAGAATTTTTTGGAAGAATGGAATAAAAGCCAAAAAGAGGAACCCCATTTTTGGGGGTATGTTCTTCAACCACAAGGTTCCGGATATTCTGTACCTATACTAGGTAAATACTACGACCCATTTACTGAGAAAGGGATAGATCCATCAGCAACTCCAACGGAGTTAGATTACATTCAGCTTAAGTTAACTCAAGATTTAATCACCCAAGCAGAGCAATTACTTTTATCCAATGATGGTCTTCTAGAACTATTAACTAAAACAATTTTGGATGAATATCAAACTCATCTTGAAGAAATCAAGCGTCTAAGGGCTAACGGTATGCCTCTTGATGACGATGCCAATAGGGAAGTTCAAAGATTAGCTTTGCATGTAGGTTTGGTTCTGGATCAAGCTATTTCGGTAATTGCAGCGGGTTTTTTTATGCCAAAACTAATAGAATCGCTAAAAGAGCTTGCAACAAAAAATATCGGCTTATTAAAATAGTTTCACTTTCTTTTTTGCTACCAATCACTACAAAACAGGAATATACTAAACTTATATAATTTAATTTATTCCAATGGACAACACCCAAGAAACTATCCAAAGTGCTCAACCTTTTACAGAACAGAAACAAAAAGGTAAGAAAACCTTAATAATACTGCTTGTTTTAATAATAATAGCTTTATTATTTACCTCTATTGCTGCAGTTGCAGTACTACTTCTTTCTAAATCTGATAATTCAAGTACCGATGATGTTTCTCAACAAGAAGATAGCGATATATCCACAGAATATGAAAATATAGATAGTAATGAACAGGCATCTTCAACTACCGAAGAATTTAATGGAAGTTATATTCAAGCAACTATTCCTACAGATTGGAACATTGTTGAGTACTCAGATGTAAACGGAATGAAGTACTATGCAGAGCAAGAAGGACTTACTTTTTCCGGCTTAACTGGAATTTCAATTTTGGATGAAGATAACGTGGAAGTTTTTACACTAAAAGGTGTTGATGGAATTGGAGGTACAGGAGGATGCACCGAACTTGCTCAATTTAGCGATACAGAAGCCAGTTATGTTCAAACAACTATTGATGAAACAAATGTGTTAGGTTTTGGCCCTACAAATGTTTTAGACTATACAGCTAGCAATTACTCCGATATTTCTTTTTTAGGAAAAGATTTTAGAAGGGTTGGAAATGTTTTGTATGTTGATATGGAAAACTCGTTAACAGCATTTAATGCTGGATGTGGTTTAAATGGGCAGTTTGTAACTCTGAATGCTTTAGGATTTACATTATCAAGTAACTTGGATACATACACCGCTTATGCTTATGAATTTAAAATTAATAGTGCTGTAGTTGATGAAGAAACTCTGACTAAACTAGATGATGTGTTAAATAGCATTCAATAAGAAGCAAATTTTAATAAGTAAATAGAAAACGGTAACTGGTAATTCAAAAAAGCCAGTTACTACTTTCTTTATAACATTGTCGATCTTTATTTTTAGGATTCAACGGAAAATAATTGTTTCATTGATACATATGCAGTTTGTCCTGGTTTTACTGTTAAATAATCCCTACCAGGAATGCCACGGGCATCTTCCCCTCCCCATGTCATCTCAACACAAATGTATCGTTCAGGATTATCTGTCCATATAACGATTTCTGCATCTCTTCCTATATAACCCGATAGAGGAATTAAGTTAATAGAAGTTTTTCTTTTGTCGTAAATTTTTCCTTTTACTCCTTCAATTTGACCAGATCCATTAACTTGTATGATTTGACTAGTTGGAACAATAATTGAATTAAGAAGTTGCTTTGCTGATTCTATTTCAACACCCTCTATTTCAAGCGCTTCTAAAGGATTAACATTGTTATGTCTTTTTGTATATCGATGTAATCCAGGAGCAAGAAATAGTGGATTTTTACTGTCATTTGCAATCTGGATTGAAGTTATCACCCCACCATCTTTATCAATTTGATGAATGATATAAAAAGCAGTATTCGGATATTTTTCTTCGCCACAGAATTCTTCACCCTTTATTGAAAAAACTACTCTTCCATTTTCCAAATCAGATAAATGTGATTCAAAAGTGGTTAAGCTTGTTTCTAATATTCCATGCATTCTGTGAACTTTCATACCATCGGTACCAAGTTGAGGAATTCCTATCGGATCATGTCCTCTAGCAACATCTTCGTTGTAAATAGTCCCAAAAGTACCTTTATACACTAGCTGATGTTTATCAATTTCCAAAGAAATAAGTTGCCCTCCATGCTCTGAAAATATCGCTTTTACTCTCTTACCATCATCTATTGAAAGATTCATTTCTATATGTCGTGCTCCTACAATCTCATTGTTACTGTTATTATAAATAACCACTTCTGAATCGAATCTAGGGACAGATTCAAGTAAAGTTCCAACTTCTTGTTCAGAAATAGCAGCTAAAATAGTATTATGTCCATTAACAACATTGTTTTCTGGTGTAATATTTATAATATATGCCATTGATTTTAGATAATATAGTATTAATGAAGGATTTTACCACATAATATATCCATTAAACGAAATGCCCCAAAAGGAATTAGCCGAAAAAGTCGGTGTAACAAGGCAAACAATTATAGCTATAGAAAAAGGAAACTATTCGCCATCACTAGAACTTGCCCTTAAAATAGCAAAAAAATATTTAAATCTTTATTGGAACGGCCCTAAAGATACCACTACTGAGGAATTAAAAACCTAGATTTGCTTTAAGTAATCGAGGTTGAAGATCTTAATATGTACTCCAACCACCATCAGCTACTACAATAGCGCCGTTCACAAAGCTGGCTTCGTCTGATGCTAAGAATAATGCTACATTTGCAACTTCCAGTGGGTTAGCAACTTTTTGGGATCCTTGTGTTGAAAGCATACTTTTAACAAGCTTTCCTGCGGTTGAAAGATCAATATTTCCACTCATAATGTTTGTTTTCATAGCACCTGGAGCTATTGCGTTGCAACGTATTCCTGATTTTGAATAAAAATATGCCGTGTTTTTTGTTAAACCAAGAATTCCATGTTTGCTTGCAGTGTATGCAGCCCCTGCTCTTCCGCCTTCAATTCCTGCAATTGATGCAATGTTTACAATAACTCCTTGTTTTTGAGGTTCAAAAATTTTTATAGCTTCCCGCATCATATAAAATGTTCCTTTAAGATTAATGTTTATAACCTTATCAAATATCTCATCCGATAAACTACCAACAGGATCAAGCTTATCCATAACTCCAGCATTGTTAACTACAATATCAATAGTTCCAAATTTATTTTGAGCTTCTAGAAAAATATTTCTGACATCTTCCAGTTTAGAAATATCAGCAACAACCTGGGAAATCACTAAGTCGGGCGTAACTTCACTTATAAATTGATCTAAGGTTTCTTTGTTATAGTCAACTGCAATTACTTTTGCTCCTTGCCTTGCAAATAATAGAGCTATTTGTTTACCCAAACCTGAAGCAGCACCCGTAACAATTGTAACTTTGTTTTGAAGTGAAAGCATAGTATAAATTTAAGAAGTATCTACATTAAATTTACAGGAAAAACAAAGTTCTGTCTAACTGCGGGAATAGTTAAATGGTAATCGGTTAACTGGTTAATTAGTTATGTGCCTAGTTAATTAGAAGAACCATCGAATGTAAGCCAACCAATTAACCATTCACTAATTAACAAATTAACTAACCTACCGCCTTTTTTATCAATTTTATAATTTCGTTTTCTTCAGCATTGGTTAACTTATTAAGCGCAAAAGAGGTTGGCCACATATTTCCATTGTCAAGTTTAGCAGAATCACTAAAACCAAAAGTTGCATATCTAGATTCAAATTTATTTGCAGCCTGAAAAAAACAAATAACCTTCCCTTCCTTATTGGCAAAAGCAGGCATTCCGTACCAAGTTTTAGGAAAAAGTTCTGGTGCCGCTGTTTTTACGATTTCAAAAATTCTAAGTGCCATTGTTTTGTCTAAATCAGTCAATTTAGCAATTGCGTTCATAACATCTTTTTCACCCTGCTGTTTGTTCTTTTTTGACTTCTCTTCTGCCTTTAACTCTTTTGCCCTTGCCCTCATTGCTTCTAGCTCTACATCTGTAAAAACACCTTTAGATTTGTTATTATTTGCTGCCATGTAAGATTTAATAAAAAGTAAAGTATGGTATGCATCGGCCTTTTGTTATATAATCAAATTACTTGATTTTCAAGATAATGTCAAATACTTTTTATGGTTTCAAAAGAAAAGTTAAAAATTAAAGTGCTAATGGCCGCTAGGGATAATGGGATTAGTTCAATACTATTCAGAAATGCGTTAGCTAAAAAATTGGGTCTAAACCTAACCGAATCCTTATGTTTAACCATTTTAGGAGTTAGCGGAACCTCAACTCCAACTGAAATTGCAAAGTTTACTGGTTTAACCAGTGGTTCTACAACTACAATGCTTGATCGATTGGAAAAAAGAAAATTTATAAAAAGAAAATCTAATCCAGATGATAGAAGAGGTGTTTTAATTGAGGTTAATGATCAGTATGCAAAGCAAGCTCAAAAGTTGGTTAGTGGAATACAAAAAGCACATCGTGAGCTTATTGATAGTTATTCTGAAGCAGAGCTGAAAATTATAGAGGATTTCTTAACAAGGTTTACAAAGAATATATGTGCGCATACAAAGAAAGTGGAGGAAGATATCTAGTTTTTGACAAGCTCGTTTTCCTAACGACAAAATTCGATTTATTTATTATAATTAGCAAGATAAATAATGGCCTTATCGTCTAACGGTTAGGACACCGCCTTCTCAAGGCAGCAATCGGGGTTCGATTCCCCGTGAGGTCATTTACATATAATCTTATCCCCTATTTACCACACAATATCCCAGTGCTATAATCCCGGTATATTTATTATTTGTCACAAAATGGCATATAATTTATCCCCTCAACCTGGTCTTCCTTTCGGTCATCCTGATGTTTGTAACTTTGTAGATGGAGCACACGAAACAGGTTGTCCGCTTCCTATTACATACAAAGGTCCAAAGCCAAATATAGTGAAAGAACAACCTATACAAAATTCTAATACTGTGCAACCTTACAAAGTTTTTGGGGAAATTGATTCACGTCAACCAGACTTGGTTACAGCCAGAGGAATGTTTAATCCAGTTCAACCAATCTCAACCTACGAGAAAGAAAGGTTAGCAAAACTTTTGAATGCCCAAGAGGAGCAATAAAATAAAAATTGAGGCATAGAGTTTTGGCAACTAGGCTTCCTTTGTTTGTCTAATTTTATAAGAAAAATAAGCTCTTATATCGTCTACGGTTGGTGTGAACTTTGTATATTTTTTTAAAAAGAAAGTATTATTTTTGTAAATTTCTAGCTCGAATCCATTTGCGTTGAAGTATTCTTTTAAAATTGTTAAAGGTTTAAAACGGCCTCGACTAGTTCTAAAATATTCTTGTGGCATTTGACCAACAAAAATACCTCCTTCATTCAGGTGATTAGCAGTTTGAACTAAAAGATGCAAAAGGAAATCTCTATTTTTAGCAGGCATTATCATCCAACCGCCCAGAAGCCTTTCAATTATAAAATCAACTTTAGGTAACTTATCCCATTCTTCTAGAATCAATAAATTTGCCTCAATTAAAGATAAATTTATTTTCCCATCATTCAGCTTTTGCTCATATAATCGTCCATCAGCCAAGCTAACAGCATATGCACCTTTAATATTTTTTAAATAAGGCAATTCTTCTCGGAAAACTTGTCCTGTTCCACAAAGTTCCATAACTGTAGAGCCCTGTGGCAATTGTTCTAATATATCTCGAATGTTAACTTTCAAGGTTGCTTCATATTCAAATATTCCATCCTGACCGTAGACACTCCAATTAGGCGCACCTGGAATGTCAAGCATATCAAGTATTTCTACTATACTTAAGTCAGGCCACATTCCCGAAACATGGGAAACCAAACTTTCAAAAGAAGTATGCTCTTCACTTCTTCCTAGAAAAGGTTCTACAGATTGATGAACTAATGCCATTTTAAATATATAAAAGAAGCTTCAGAAGAGTTGCAAAATTATAACATAAAAATTCAAAATAACCATACCTGCATGAACTACTGGGGATTTGCTTCCATAAGCTTAAGAAGTTTTAAACTCGTATTATAGTTTCGGATAGTCATTTGTTTATAAATTGGCTTTCCTACAATCTTATTTATTGTAGATTTAGAAATTTCGGAAATTAACGCCGAAGAATAAATTACACCATCAGCTGCAGTCATAAATTCAATACCCTCTTTAGGTTCGCCACATTCTTTTAGCGCACTTTCACTAGTAACTGGAGGTTTAATAAACAAAAGATAGTGCCTGTATTCTGGGCTGCCATTCCACCATTTGGGAGCATTTTCAATTATTGCTTTATAGCTTGGGTAATCTACCAAAACAATTTTAAGATCGATCTTAAATCTTTCAGTTAATAATTTTTCAATTTCGATTGTTAATTTTCTCAAATCTTTTTTTTCGGATTCTACAATTACATTTCCTGAATTTATATATGTAATTACATTTTTAAACCCGGCATTTTCAAGGCAGGATTTTAAGTCAGACATTTTTACGGTGTTGTTACCGCCAACGTTTATTCCGCGGAGAAGAATTATGTATTTCATAAATAATTTTAACAGGTTTTTTAATTCGTAGGTTTGAGGCATGCCTCAAACCTACGAATTATCGTTGATATTTTCAAAATATGGATTATTTTTAATATATTCCGAGATTTTATAAAATTCATCATCATCACGAACGATTCGGTCATAAAAAGAACGTTGCCAACCAAATTTTAAATCCGAATCCAAACGATTAATTTCTTTTGTTACAGCAGATTTAAAAGAACCTATGATTGACATCAATTTCTGATTATTCCGGTTCTCATGCGGATCTACGTCACGTATGTACGCCCGGTATTCTATTTCAATAATTCCATGTACATGATTAGGCATTATTATGAATTGATGCAACCTAGCACATTGAAAATGATTTAGAATATTTATCCAGCATTGCTTTGCGATCAATCCATATTCGGATAAATATACACGCGAATCTTTAATTGAGCCAAAATGTTCGATTCTGTTTTTGGTACAGATCGTTACAAAATACCTGCCTGAAGAATCATAATTATAAAATCTTTTACGTCTATATTTATTTACAAACATTTATAGATTTTATAGAACAAAACGCGTGAGAGCATTGTATTGCAATACAAATTTTGTAGATTTCAGGCATGCCTAAAATCTACAAAATTAATGATTTCCGTTCTCCATTTTCATCATCCATTCTTTTCTTGAGATTCCACCACCATACCCACCTAAATTTCCATTGTTGTTGATAACACGGTGGCACGGAATAATTATTGCAAGTTGATTACAGCCATTTGCATTTGCAACCGCTCTAAAAGCTTTAGGATTGCCCACTCGTTTTGCAAGTTCCAAATATGAAATTGTTTTTCCATAAGGAATTTTTTGCAATTCCTTCCAAACGGATTTTTGAAAATCTGAGCCATAATAAAAAACAGGTGTTTTAAATTGAGTAAGTTTTCCTTCAAAATATAGCTTTATTTCTCTTTCTACTGATTTTATTGGTTCATTTAAACCTGGAATTATAGCTGCATGCTCTTTAGCTCTTAAGCTCTCTACCTCTCTTTCAAGCCCTCTTCTATCCACAAACTCCAGTAAATATAGATACTCATCATCAGCAATTGCAAGCATTGCACCTAAGGTTGTATCAATCCAATGCGCTTTTAAAATCTTACTCTCTTTGGAATTTACTGGTGCAACACCCATAATTTTAGAAAAAGCATCTCTAAAGCCGCTGCCAGATTCGTATCCTGTAGAAATTTGTGCATCTATTACTTTTTCGCCATTTCTGATTTGTTTCATTGCAATGCCCATTCTTCTTGCTCTTGCATATTCAACAAATGTCATGCCAAATCTTTTTTTAAATTGTCTTCTGGCCGTAACTGAATCTATACCTAGATTTTTAAAATCATAATCAGTCCATTTTCTTTCGGGATTTTTTTCTACTGCATCAACTAGTTTTTTAATTAGCTCTGATTGTGTACTTGGACTGGAAAGTGGATTGCAACGTTTGCATGGTCTAAAAGATGCAAGTAGTGCTTGCTTTGCATTTTCAAAAAACTCGCAGTTTTCAATATTTGGCTTTCTGGCAGGGCAAGTTGGTCTACAAAAAATACCTGTAGATTTAACTCCAACAAAAAATAGTCCTTCGAATTTAGGATCTTTTGAAATTAGAGCATTGTAAAATTTTTGTTTGTCTTTATTTTTAATCATATGGTCGCGGTACGCCTTACGCTGTACGAATTACGCTTTGCGTTATGCGATCGCTTTAAGTTTTTCGCGTACAGCGTATAGCGTACTGCGTAAAGCGTTATAGTATTATACCCTGCCCAATGACCATCACCGCCGAAAATTGAACATGGAATTTTTTGTGAAAGCATGAACGAGCAATTGGTTTGGCAGTATTTCTATTGCATGGATAAATAGATTGTCGTAAAATTCGTCAACAGAAAAATGGATACGCAAGAAATAAAAGAAAATCTGGAGCAAATGGTAGATAAAGCCTTGCCTTTAGGTTTATTACCAGTGCCTGCATATGTAGCTACAAATTTAATTCCTCCATTTAATACTCGCAATGAATGTTTAATTTCGCCGTATGCAGGTGATGAGGCAATATTGCCATTTATTTTCCCTAAGCCTTTTGACACAATCAGTACGGAGCAGATAGAACAAATACTAAGGCTTGCTTCAATTAGGCAAATACCTACTTTTGAAAAAGGTAATCCATTTGACAGAACAATTCCTAAAAAGCCACAGGATAGATTCAAAGCGTATCGACCTAATAATTCTAAAAACATATTCGTTCCATGTAGTTACGATTCTCCAGATGCGGTTAAACTGATAGATGGTATCTATGGATCATCTATGATGGGCAGAAGTATTGGAATAAATCCTGAGATAACTGAAAAACTAGGGCTTTCTATGCCTTCCACTATTCGTAATTATAATCTTTGTTATATAAATCAGCCTCGCTATACAATCAACATTAAAGGAACAGGTAGCAATAGTGACTATGAGATCAACCCACATGCAAGCGATCCTGAAGGATATGTGAGAATCAACAATCTTGCTGGTGAATTAAGAGTTTTGCAGCGTTTGTGTTATCCTGACGATTCAATTGAAGTAAAAGATTTGTACGGTAATAAAAGATATTATCCAGAAGAAAATTTGTGGATTCCATACCGCAGCATAGTAGCTTTATGTCCCGTCTACAAAATCGGAAATACAAATCTTTTGAAAATTGAATACGACGAAGACGAAAGAAGTGGTAATCCTTTTAGATTTAACTACTTTATAGGAGGTACAGGTAGTTTAACTGGCAAAGCCTGGGACATACCTGATGCCTTATATGTCGCAGTTTATTTAAACCAAGGCTATGATTTAACATTTAATGATTACTTTAGGATTGCAAGAGGAATCCGTAAACTTGATGATCCAATAGAAGCCGTAAGCACAACAGAAAAAGTAATCCGCGATTTATGTATAGATCTTGGAAGTAATCCATTTTTTTATGATATGTTTACTCTGCAAGAATTTGAACAAACACATTCAGAAGATTTTTTACGGTTATTTTTATCTCGATTTTATATTAGAGAGCTAGAAAAAGTATGGCTGGAAACTAGCATAGATTATGCTTATGGGTTAGAGACCAATTTAGATAATCATGAAAATCGTGCACCGGGTAAAGGCAGAAAAGATTATGAAGGAGATCATGTAAAAGGAATTGCAGCTAAAAGACAACCTTGGCAAGATAAATTTTATGGAATATTCAGAGACGGAGCAAATAAATCATCGCCAGTTGAAAATGTATTCTATTTTAGAATGAAATTTGTAAATCAGTTTATTATGGCTTTATTTCAAAATATTTTAAGCTCAAATGAAATTATTGAATTAGTAACAAGTGGGATTTTAGAAAAAACAACTAATATAGATGAGCTGGCTACCAGCGCAGGCAATTTACCAATGGTTAATAAAGTATTAAGAAGTTTAGAAAATATACTAAATCCTGAATCAGAAACATAAATTCTTAAAATAGGCCAACATAGGCTTGTTTGCCAGTGTTTATTTTCTTAAATTAGAATTTTCTTGCAAAATTTTCTGCTTCGACTAAATAGTGTTACAATTCATTAGTATTTTGATCTTCTAGAAATTAAATGAGCTCATTTGATGGACCTACAGAAGAATTCGAGCGTCATGAATCACCAAAGAAAGACTTCTTTATTAGTTACAGTGGCAAAGATATAAATGTGGTTGCCTGGCTAAACCAAACCCTTGAAGAGGCGGGTTACACAACAGTAATGCAAATGCGTGATTTTCCAACCGGTACAGATTTTGTTGCAAATATAAATGATGCATTTAAAACTTCAGAAAGAGTCATTGCAGTTATCTCAAATAATTATCTAAATAGTAAGTACACTACCGCAGAGCTAAACACTGCACTTGCACTTTCGTGGAGAGAGGGCAAGAATATTTTAGTACCCATTTTGATTGAGAATATTGATTTTATTGCCCATTACAATATTGCGGCTCCAATTGCGTATCTTGATATTTCAGCTATTTTAGATGACCCTGTGGCTGCAAGCAGTCTTATAAAAGAAAGAATGCACCAGCTTGTTACAAGTGAAAGATTACCATCAGTATTTGAACTTCCTTTAAGAATTAGCCCTGCACCTACTATCCCACCTAAGTACTATGAAAAGCTTTTTGGTAGAGAAAAGGATTTAAAAGCAGTAGTCGAAGCTATAAATGGCACCACTAAAATAGTAGCTATATGTGGTGAGGCTGGTGTTGGTAAAACTGCGTTAGCAACTGAAGTTGTTGCAGAATTTAACAAAACTGCAGAATTTGACTCCAAAATTTGGATAAACACAGAACGAATTGCCTTCCTTTCCGATAAAGCTACAAGGATATCAAATCCTATTACTAGTTATGATGAAATACTAAATAAAATAGGATTTGAGCTAGGTTTAACACTTCCTGAAGACATAATTCATAAAGAAGCTATACTATCAAGAGTACTGGCAGCTAGAAAAGCTTTGATTGTAATTGATGGCATTGATGGCATTGACAACTACGAAGTAATTCTTGATAGGCTTTTCCAAATCTCTGGCAGCTCAAAAATTCTTACTACGTACGCTCAACATGTTAGCCATCCTATGGCAGAAAGCATAAGGCTACATGGATTAAATCCTTACGATACATTGGAGTATATAAGAGATTATGCTGAGAAGAAAAACCTTACAACTTTGCTTGAGGTTAACTTTACTGAGGTTAATAGAATTATTATAGCAACAAGTGGGTTACCTTTAGCAGTAAACTTGGCTCTAGGGCAAATAGATTCAGGTATGCCTTTAAACTTAGTTTTAGAAGGTTTGGAGACTGGCAGATCTAAAACAGTAGAAAAACTATACACTTACTTATTTGAAGACTCATGGAAAGCTTTAAGTGAATCCGCACAAAAATTATTAATTTGTTCATCTGTTGGGTCTGCGCTTTCAATAGACTTAATATCAGAAATTAGTGGAATTGCAGGAATAGAAGTTTACGAAGCATTAGATGAGTTAGCTAAATTTAACCTTATACAGATTGATCAAAACTCTGGCATTCAAAGAATTCACTTGCAGTCAATTGTAAAGAATTTCCTTAATACAAAGGTTGAAGATAATATAGATTTAAAAGAAACACAAGAATCATATAATAAAAACTTTCCTTTATACTTTTTAAGGAATTTAGGGAATTTATCTTGGGATATGTACCAACTTGAAAATATTCTTGAGGCAATAGATTATTCTTATGTTACAGGTGATAATGAAGTTTTTTTACAGCTATTTACCTTCACTGCAATGGCTTTTGAGCTTTCTGTTTTAGGGATTGAAAGATTAAGTAGATACTATCAAAGAGCATATGCACTTACTGAAAGTTATCCTGATTTTAAAGCATTAACTATTAAATTGGAGCTTAGTAGAGCCACTTCTTATTATAAATTCGGATTATATCCTGAGGCTGAGTATATTTTTAAAGATTTAATCGCAAAAGCTGATGTGAATGGTTCTCAAAGCGAAAAATTAGTGCCATTAGAAGCACTTGCAAGTATCAAAATAGAAACAGAAAGATTAGAGGAAGCAATTATGTTTTATGAAGAAGTTATAGCAGTTGCTACCCAATTAGATGGTGAGCAAGTACACATTAACTTTGCACAAAAACATATGAGAGAAACAGCCTATAACTTTTATTTACAGTTAATAAGTGACCATGAAGAAGAAAAAATTGATGATCAAGAACTTTTAAGTACAATAGATCGGGCCATCGCTCTTTTTGAAAAGACAAATAGATCAACAGTTGAAATTGCAAAACATCTATCTGCTGTCGGTTATGATTTGTTAGATTACTATAAAGAGTATTACGAAGCAGATCCTAGATATAGAGATAATCTTTACGATGTAACAGATGTTAGTGATTTGGATAATGCCAGGGAGTTAATTTTAAAAGCGGTAGACATCTCAAAAAATAGCCCTAGCCTAGATACATCAAATCTTGCTGCAAACTTTATCAGTTTGGGAGAAATAGAATTTCTTTTAAATAACCGAACTAATGCAAAAAAATATCTTCATGATTCATTAGACTTATTTAAAGAGATTAAGATGAGTAAAGATAGACGAACTGATATCTACTCTGATATTTACGAAATTCTTTGGAAGATAGCATTGCAAGAAGAGGATCAAGTAACGGGAATGTACTACGCAAAAAGATTGATAGCGCTAGGGAGAAACGATTACGAAGTAATTCAATGGATTGAAAAACACAGTGAGCAGTAATTTTCTTTACAAAAAATCTGTGTGTGATACAATTCAAATAGAAAAGCTAACACCTTGAAAACCTTAATAGGCAGTAAAAAAAGCTTCGCAAACGGCCACAAAGACACGATCTCTTATAGACAACGTTTTAATATTCAGCATTCCACCTATGGATGAAGAAGTTATTTCTAACAAAAATTCAGATTCTTCTTGCTTGTTAATAATAGTTGCCATTTTTATATGTGGAGCAGTATTTGGATTCGGTGGTATTTTAAGCTTTTTCGGACTCCAAAACGATAATCCCAATAAAATTATGGAGTATTCAGGAACTCGATTAATGAAAGTTTGTAAGAGACCTTACTATTCTGATTCAGATTGTTATTTTTTGAGAGTATCTAGTAATGGTGAAGAATTTACAGCTATAAATTTCCCAAATGGAGGATATTTAGACTCTTATGGTACAGAATGTTTCAAAGATGCAGGTATATATGGGAACGAAGGTGATAATCGTTTTTTCTGTAATTTTTATGATGAAGATGGGAATGTTTGGGACATTTCATTACCTAGTTCTAATAGCGATACTTAACTATTAATTTACTATTTTTAATGAAAAAAGATTTTTTAGATTCAACAAATAACTTTATTGGTATATTAGTTGGCCTAGCTTCTGCTATCTCCGCAATTGTGCCCATATTCTCAACGAAGTTTCTAGAAGTAATTCTAATTGATAAACCCTCAATACAGCTAATTTCGCTAATTGGACTCTTATTGCTTCTGTTTACTGCCTGGTTTTCAACATCACTTGATTTTTTTATTTTCTTAAGAAATGATTTGAGCAAACTATCACGCTTTAGATTTTACTCATTAATAACTCTTTTCGCTTCAGTAGTCATTGAATATCTACTAAATTTACTCTATACAAGTAATAATATAAGTTTTGAATTGGCTTCAATTCTTCAAATAATAGCATATCTGACATTTTTTCTTGCAAGCGGTATACATATCGGTATAGCTGTTCAAACAAGCTCACAGACAAGAAAAAATATCAACATGGAGGAGAATTTTATGGATATTGTAAAAGATACTATTACTAAGTCAGGATATGTCCCCAGCCTTTTAAAAATCAATAGTATCAGTAAATATGACAACACATCTAGTAGTCCCGATATGTACGGTGCATATTATATAACAGCCGAAATAAAAGACGAAAATTTTATATTTATAATTTCGAATAATCTAAGAAAAGTGTTGGTGGCCGAAAATAAATCAAAGGCACCAGCCACTACATACCCTCAGTAGTTTTCTAAACTATTCATCATAATTTTTAATAAATCTCATTTGTTACAGCCTTCTTTTTCTTAACAAGCTCAATATTAAACTTATATCCATGCTTCTGGAACATGTATAAAAGCTCCTCCCCGTTTATTAAAGTTAAGGGTTTTCCTTTCACAAACTCAAGTGCATCCTTCCCATAATAGCTTGTAGTAATTAGGATTCCTTTTACTGCTCCTTCATTATGAACCGTACCAAATAAATCTCTTACAGCCGTAAGTGGAACTAAATTATTATATCTTTTTGCTTGAATCACGTATTTTCCACCTCTAATAGGGTCCTCATCAAAAGCAATTGCATCCACTCCAGCATCTTTAGAAGCTCTTGTAACTTCTACTTTACAACCTTCTCTAGCAAACTCCTTTTGTATAAGATCTCTTACTAAAACTTCAAAATCTTTCCAGTCCATTGTTGCAAGGTTTGTAGTTTCATCGTAGTTGTCAACAACACTATCTGCTTTTATTATTCTCTTATCTTCCATATTCAATCTCATAATTGGCTTAACTGGTGCCAGCTGAACTAAATCTCCAGCGGAAATACCCTTAAGATAACGAAAACACTCTTTAGGTTCAATGTTGCTTAAGTCTATTACCTCAAAGGTTTGCCTGTCCACTTGCAAAGAAAGAATATAATTTTCAAATTTCTTTCCAATTTTGCTATCAATGCCTTTGACTATTCCATTGAGAACAATAATGTCAATTCTTTTACTATAATCTGATTCAAATACTTCATGTACAGTCCTTAACACTATTTTATAAATTACATCGTTGTATAACTTAATTAATTCCTTTTCTTTTAGTTCTTTCTCAACAATTTTCTTTTTTGATGCAATAAATGAATACTCTACAACAGTTGGAAGATCTTTTGGATTTGGTAAAAATAGATCTAAGATTAAGAGTTTAGATTCAACAACCACATGCATTTTATAATCTAGATTTATGATGTCAGGATAAGAAGACCTATCAAGTACTAATTCTAAATATTCTATAACTGCTTTATCTTCACCATTTTCGTAAGAAGTTTTTAAATCATCAATCTTTTTGTTATGCTTCCTCTGCTCTGCTTCAAATTGTTTTTTTTCTTCTTCAAATTTTCCCCGATCACTTTCAAAATTCTGAGTGAATTTAACTACTTGCTCTTCTTGTTTTTCCTTCAAAAAGTTAAATACACTTTCAAACCCATAATATTTGTTCACTTTCGAAAGATAGTCTTTCAATATAGGCTCTGGTTTATTAAATTCATCATTATGTTTCAAATCCTTCCATTCGATTACATCATTTACAGATAAAGTCGCTTTTAAGATATTATCTAAAGCTATTAACTGCTCTTGCACATTCTTAGTTTTCTCCTCTGCCTCTTCTTTTAGCTCATTTTTTTCCTGTAATTCTTTAGCTCGAATATATTCTTTGTACCACCTGTCCTCAAGTTTATGGATCCTTTCGTTTAACAAAATTTTATCAGAAGCTTTAACTATAGTTTTTTGATTGTTATACGGATTGGTAACTATATATTCGTATCTTGCCATTTTAAGAAAAATAACTAATAGGATTAAAAAAATTAGGTGAAAGTTTTCTAACTAGATCGCAAAAATGAAGATAGTAATATATGATTAAATATGTAGGTCCAATAATCATGAAGAAAGAGTGTTTTACTGACTTCAATATTATCATTTTTTTGCTAATATGTCTTTCAACTGAAAAAATTCTTAACTCACTTCCTCTTCACTACCTCCCCCACGCTAACCCCCAACCCTCTCGCGATTTTATAAACTATCCAAACGGAAACATTTACCCTTCCCCTCTCTATTTTTCCCTAAATAACTAACACCAATACCTGCATTTTTTGCTAACTGCTTTTGAGTTAAACCTCTTTGTAGCCTTAATCTTTTTATATTTTGTCCTATTTGAATTAATTCGTTGTTTGGCATATTTCGACAGGCTCAATATGACAAAAGTGTATCAGTAGTAAAGGTTTTACACCATAAACTGGAGAACTAGTTCTATAGAACAAGAGCTCTTCAGGTTAAAAGTTGCCGGAAATCAACAGCGTTTTTCCAGACATGCTAAAATTCCAGCATGAATGAAAAACCTACTCAAGAACTTACATGGCAATTTGAAGAATGTTACTTAATACTTACCAGCAATAAAGACGGCTACGATGTAAAAATGGTCTTTAGAGACCCCTTTACTTGTGTGTTTATTAACGACGAAATAAAATACATGAATTCTTGCTTTTTTGCGATTTCCTTCAACCCTTTAGACTTTGAGTATAAAAATGGAATTAATAAGTTAAGCGACCTCCATAGAAAACTTAATGGGAAATCCGCACAATGGATATTTAAATTTCTTCGTGATGACGAGTTGCAGGAAATTTAACCCAATATACCTATGCTATAATTTCTCGTCATAGATATTAATAGCCTAAAAATGGATAGATTTCCAGACGAAACAAACCCAGCAGCTTTTGCTGAGCCTAGAAGAATTTGGGTTGAATACATAATAGAAGATCCTGTTTTAAGTGAAGAGATTTACTTCCAGTATATTCAAGGAGTTGAAGATAATTCTGATTTAGACTCTATTCTTACTTTAAATGATATTGCACAAACTCTACCTGAAAATATTCTTGAAAAAACTAGTAGCAAAACTTTCTGGGAATCGGTAGTTTCAAGCGTTGCACAACATGAATTTAAACGGCGAACTAGACTTATATTAGAAGAAATTCCTTTCCCTACAGATGAAGCTAGGGAAAATCTAGTAAACAAACTTTACACTGATTTTAATGAGTCAAGAAAAGCTCTTTTAAATCGAAGAACACTTGAAAGAAGAATATCCGAAGGAACTTACCAACATACACAACGAAAAGGAAGAGAGGCTCAGGGCCAAAATTCATACTCGCTTGAGTTCGCACAAAGACTATTAAACCTTAGAACTCAAATTTTTCACGAAACTGGACATTCTAAAGGCCGGGTTAACATGATCAAAATTGCTGAAATTTTATCTACTGAATTTCCTGAATACGGTACACTTACAGCCAAAAAGCTGAAAGATATTATGGCAAAGAATCCGCACATACAGGCATTACTTAAGAACGAAGAAAGCTAGGTTAAATATTTTCTAAGCGCTATAATCTTCTTATGACAAACTCTCCAATCATTCAACAAGTAGCCGATCTTGTAAAATCAAAATTAGAAGGTGAAGGTTCAGGACACGACTGGTGGCATATTTTTAGAGTATGGAACAATGCAAAGTTAATAGCCAAATCAGAAAAATGCAATACTTTCCATGTTGAACTTGGCGCACTTTTGCACGATATTGCAGATTATAAATTTCACGATGGCGACGAGGAGATTGGAGGCAAAACCACAAAAGAAATTCTTAAAAGCTTAAACTTATCTGACGATGATATTGATGCGGTTGTACATATTGTAGATAACGTTTCATTTAAAGGCGAAGCTAATCAAAATAAAATGAAGTCTATAGAAGGTAAAATTGTTCAAGATGCTGATAGGCTAGATGCACTTGGCGCAATTGGAATTGCAAGAACATTTGTTTTTGGTGGACATACTGGCAGTCCGATGTATGATCCTGAAATAAAACCAAGATTGAAAATGACAAAAGAAGAATACAAAACCAATAAAGGCACTTCAATTAACCATTTTTACGAAAAGCTTTTACTTTTAAAAGATTTAATGAATACAAAAACAGGCAAAGAAATTGCAGAGCATAGACATAAGTTTATGGAAGAATATTTAGAAGAGTTTTTTTCTGAATGGAATGGGGAAAGATAAGCTTATACTTATGCTAAAATTTTTAAATGAATCCAATCACCCTAAAACAAAACTTACAAAATATTGGCGTTAAAGGCATTCTTTTTGATTTAGATAGTACTCTAATTAAAACTCACCCTATTTTTAGAACGTATATTTCTCATATTGCATTAACTATTAAAGACTTATCTAATTCTAATGAAGATATTGAATCAATAATTAAGGCTATTGATGACTTGTTTGATGTGTATAGACACATTCACTTTGTAGACCATATCCCTTTGTGGGAAGGAGTTTTAGCTGATATTAAAACTGAATATAATTTAACCACCGATCAGCTTGAAATTATAAGAACCCAAGCCCATCAAATTTACACAACAATTCCTGCAGTTTTTAGCGGAACTTTTGAAATGCTAGACTTACTAAAAGAAGCAAACATTCCTTTTGTGCTTGTAACACATGCAGATCCTGACTGGACTGAGTTTAAACTAAAATCCGCAGGGCTCGATAAATACTTTGATGAATCAAATATTGTAATTTGCGAAATTAGAAAAGAAAAAGATAAAGAAGAATGGCGTAAAGGCGTACAAATGATTGGTCTTGATGTAACTGAAATTTTAGTAGTTGGCGATAACATAAAAGCCGATATTATTGCGTCTCAAGAAATTGGAATCCCTTATCAGCTTTACGTAAAGTCTGGTTGGAGCCCAGATGGTCTTCCACTACCAGATGGAGTTCAAGTAATTTCTGATATTGGGCACTTTTTTAGTGGCATTCAAGAAATGTCCAGTAGATCTGAACAGAATCAAGAGCTAAAAAGACAAGCATGAAGAAAGTTGCTAGAAAACAAGCAATAAATCTAACCAGTAAGAGACTTCGGCTTTAAATTACTTTCAGCTCTTTTTGCAAAAAAGTCGTAACACTTGCTTTGCCATTTTTATCAATATACATATTTACTTCGCTTCTTATACCAAACTCTTTTAAGTAGATTCCTGGCTCAATTGAAAATCCTGAATCTGGAATTAGTTTTCTTGTATCTTTCTTTTCAAAGTTATCTATATCTGCTCCACTTCCATGATCATTTGTATCTATAGAATGGCCTGTTCTATGAATAAAATTATCACCATATCCTTTTGATACTATAAATTCTCTAACTTTTTTATCTATTTTAAAACCCATTAACCCAGCTTCCGAATTTTTAAGAACCATATTAATTCCTATGTCACGAGCTGTGGAAACAATATCCCAAATTTCCTCCACATGGAAAGGAACTTTATCAGGCCCAATCCACGCCATAAAAGTTGAGTCCGAATAAACAGCTCCATCAATATTCTTTTTTGCCCAAATGTCCAAAAGCAATACGCTATTTTTTTCTATAACATGGTTCTTTTCTTTGGTTGGAAAGTAATGAGCATCTCCTGTTCTTTCATTTGTTGAAACTATGCAAATATCTTCCTCCGTATACAAATTTCGTTTTTTAAATTCTTCAATAATTAAAAGCCTTACGTCGTAATCAGTAATTATTTTATTTTCACTTAAAGATTTTTTTACAAAATTAAAAGCTAAATCTTTTATTTCTGTAATGTCTTTCGACGCTTCCAAATGAGTTTGTAATCCAACATCTTTCCAAGTTGCTGCAATTTGAGACGTTAAATTTGCAGAGGACTCAATTATTAAATTTGGATTAAAACTTCTTAAAAGCTGTACAAAACCTGACGGCACAATATCACTAACTGCAATTTCATTGTTTTCCGAAATTTCTGCATTAAGTTTTTTAAAAGAGCTAATTTGATTTTTTAAAATATCATTAAATTCCTGGTAACTGGAATACAGAAATTTTTTAGCATCCACATCTTCAAACTGTGTTATCTCAATTCTTGGGATGACGTATATTATTGAGCCATCAGCTTTTACAAACCCAACCCATCTTCTTGTTGTATGTGGATTTATGCCTAAAGCTTGCCTGCCTACAAAGTTTGAACCTCTAAAATCGTAAACTAAATACGCATCAGAATTATTATCTTTTAAAAATTTTGTAATTATTTTTATATTATTCATATTTTTAATTTAACTATTTAATATTTCACTTTTATTTTCTTCAGAACTTGGATTAACAGCTACAAAAACTTTAGCTGTTCCCTCTAACCAATATTTTTGATTTGGCAAAATATAAAATGCTTCTCCTGCTTTTAAAGACACGCTTTGATTATCTATATGCAAAGTAATTTCGCCTTCAATAACATAAAGTCCTTCCGTTGAGATATAGTTAATATTGAATCCAGACTCTGGATATCGTCCACTTTGATTAACAACCGCCATATTTAAATTTTTATCTGGAGTACTTTCAAAAAGTTTAACAGTGCTTCCACCATCTAGCTTGTATTCTTTAAAGTTTAGTTTCTTCATAATTGAAAATTATTAAATTGTAAACTTGTAAATTATTTAGTTATTCTTCTGAGTATCTTTGAGGAAGGTATACTACACCTACTTGATTATATCCTGTACCCAAAACTGTTGTTATTATATGAATAAGAT
Source organism: uncultured Candidatus Saccharibacteria bacterium (assembly GCA_964607415.1). Taxonomy (GTDB): domain Bacteria; phylum Patescibacteriota; class Dojkabacteria; order J137; family J137; genus CAZSKK01. The sequence goes on from CAZSKK010000001.1 coordinate 487,016, forward strand.
TTTCTATAACTTCCCAGTCAGGTTCTTTAGGTTCAAAAACTAAACCCTTTTCATTCATTTTTTGACTTATATCTTGTAACTCTTCATTATCCCCTTTTAAAGCATTTAACAGCTGTTGTTGAACTCTCTGCAAAGTTTTTTCAGATAAATCAGCTCTCTGTAACTGGTTTATGGCGTGCATTATTCGCTGGCCTCTTGCGTAAAATTTCCTTGCAACCTCGGTTGATGCTGCATCCAAAATAAAAAGATTTTGACTTGCAGCAATCATCGCCATAACAGCCCAATCAGCTGCATTTGTTGCAACGCCCAGTCTTTCATCAATTTTACGCATTACAACAAAATTTCCAGAAAGATTTAGCATATTTCTAATTGCCCAAAACTCTTCCCTAGTTACACCTGTAATTTCTGTAATTAAGCCAATATTTAAATCTAATTCTTCTGAAATACTATTAGCCCTTAAAACTAGCTCATCAACAAATTCACTAGAGTTATTAAACCCGTTGTTGATTGCATTTTGATTAGAGCCTTCAAAATCTGCATAGCCTACTGCATATCCAATCCCGAGCTTCGATAATATCTGTAAAACATTAGGGGCTCCATCAATAATAGTTTCTGTAACAATTCCTATATCGTCATCAAATCCAGGCTCTCCTGTAAATTGACTTGTGGCTCTATTAAATTTATATGGCGGGCATGCTGTAGAAATAATTTTCAAGCCTTTATCTTTCGCTTTTACCAAATGCTTTTGAATGCTTGATAGTTCACTTGCAGTAGGTGTTACAATTTTTCCTTGCCTTGAAAGCTCAAGTATTTCCAAAGTAATTTCTCCTACTAGATTTAAAGTCTCTACATCACTTGTTAAATTTAAAAGTGGATTGAGCGCTTTCACTTCTTCTGCACTAAGTTCAGAAGAAAGTACTATCCGTTTACCACTTAATGCTACATCCAAATCATTTTCGTTGCAGATCGATTTTAAAATTCCTAAATAAGCATTTGAAGATTTATTTGGTTTTGCCAGATCTTCAATCTTATTTAAATCAAATTGTAACCCTCCAAAATCAAGGTTAGAGATTAATATGCGCTCTTCAAAGATTCTAATTGTATTCCCTAAATTACCCTGAATACTAAGCTGAACATTTCTAAGATTCTCCAGGATAGAAATCAATTTAGCTTTTTTTGATTCTATGTTTGCTCTTTGAACTCGTTCTACTTTTGATTTAAATTCAGCCTCGTTTAGTTCAGGTAAAGCTTGAGCCATTGCTTCAATTTCTTCTTGAGATGGGTCAAAAATTTGATTTGATTTAAGCTCTCCAATTGCTCTTGCCCTAAGGCCAGAGCTTGAACTTATCTCTTCCCACGACTTTTGCAAAATATTGGTAAGCGCCAGGTTAATAGCATAACTACTGAATTCGGTAGCCAAAACTGTTTGTATTTGAAGCTTAGCCTTTTCAAGAATCTGCTCTCTTAGATTTTGATTTTCAGAACTCTCACTTACATTATTTAATTCAGTAGTTTTAAATAGTTCCGATCTACTTTGGGCTTCAATTAGATCTGAATTATCTGAGATTATCATAAAAAAAAGTTTAAATTTTAGAATTAAATTAAAAAGAACCAGTATTTTTTGGAAATGAAAATATGTTTTACCCCTGAGGGTAAAAGAAGAAGTATCCGAAGTAAAACTCAGATTTAGTAACTATTTTTGTAAGTTTTGAAATTAGTTTCATAGATAACAAAAAACCTCCCTTTTTGGGAGGTTCTAAATTTATAAAAAAGCAACGCTTATTCCTCCCTTAATCGGATTGATTAGGATAAAAGAAGAAAAAGTTTGTTGCGTTTGTGGTTATAGACATGTATAGAAAATAACACTGTTTTTTTGTATTGTCAAATTCACCTTCTAGTTACTTCAATCTAGATCTTGATGCGATTGAAAAAGAAGGTGATAAAGATAAGTTTGAAACTGCAAAAAAAGAATTTGAACTTCAATACGAAAAATTAAAAAAGCTTTGGAAAATTGTGATGACTGCGAAGATCAAAAGAAAGCTTTAGAACAACAATTTGTGCAAGATAAACTTGAGTTTGAAGATCCAGCTGACGCTTCAGACACTTCTGATGATTTAAATGAAGATGTGGATGATGACTCAAATGAAGTTGAAGACGAAGATAACGATGATTAATACCCTAATAGTTTAATGATTAACATGCAGGCGAAGTGTTTACGCTTCACCTACGTTAGGTATTAAAAAAGTGGCTTATTCTGGGAAATTTAGCTTATAAAACTCCAGCCAGTCTTCAAATTCCAATTCTTCAGCCCTTTGATTTTCTGTAAAACTTTCAGAAAGCTTTAAATTTTTAAATGGCTTCAAGTTATTCTTAAGATTTTTTCTAGGATTTGTAAATCCTAATTTTATAAACTTTGCAAAGCTGTCATGAGCTTTAACATCAGTTGAATCCTTAATCAAAAAAGTAATAATTCCCCCATCAACTTTAGGCTTTGGATAAAATTTTTCAGCAGGTATTGATCTTAGTTTTTTTGGAGTAGAAAAAATTCTTACATAATTGTACAAAAAACTGGCCTTTGGAGCTCTTGCCACATAATCTTTTGCAACTTCATCTTGCACAATAAAACTCATTTTCACAATTCTTGAATCGTGAATCCCTGTCTGCGTGCCAACCATTTCGACAGGCAGGTTGAATTTTGGATTAAGAAAGTTGTACTTAAGGTACTTCGCAATGATTTTTTTTGATATGTTATAAGGTAAAGATCCAATAAGTTTTAAATCACCACTCATGTTTCTTTCTTCCAAAAATTTTTTCAAATCAAATTTTAAAATATCCTCATGAACAAGATTAAAATTAGGGTTTTCTGAAAACCTTCTGATTAAATTCGGTAGAAGGCTATAGTCAACCTCCACACAAATGATTTTATTACCTCGCTTTAATACTTCATTGGTAACACTTCCATCTCCAGGACCGATCTCCAAAACAATATCATCATCTTTTAAATCCAAAGAATCAACCATCTCTACAATAAATTTTTTGTCATGAAGAAAATTTTGTCCAAATTTCTTTTTAAATTGATGCGCCATGAACAATAAGAATGTAAAATAGGATAACAAATGCGATCCAGTTTATAAAGTTACAATGTTATAACGTTTTAACGTTGTCTGCCCGCTAGACAGGCGGGAAACCTTTGAACATTTAAGTGATACTTGCAATACGCTATGTACTAACTATTAACTATTGACCATTGACTATTAACCAACCACTAACCAAAACATTTCTAATAATCGTTTCTTTTGTCATTTTTCATTTTGCATTCTCATCTCACGTAAATGCTCAAGAAATTTACGCTTCAAACTACACTGCTCAGATATCTATTGATAAAAATACTAATGCTAACGTAATAATAACAATAGATTTGAATAATGACCAGTCCACAGAGCTTGCTGGAGGATATTCAATAGTGCTTCCATTTGCAGAGGTTTTTGATATTTCTACTACCTTAAATTCGCAACCCGTTAACAACCACATAAAAGATACTTCAGGAATAAAGACTTTAGAAGTAGATTTTGGAGGTCAAACAATAAAGCCTTCCTCTCGATCAAATATTCAAATTGTCTTTAATGTAAAAAACGCTATAAAACAAACAGATTTTGGATCTCATGATCTTTACATTCCCGAGTTGATTCCAAACCACAGAGTTGATAATTTTTCTTTAAGAATTAATTTTGATAAAAGCTTTGGGAAACCTCAATTCATAACTTCTTATAAAACCGAGGTGAAAGATAGTGGTAATAACTATAGTATTGAATTTAACGAGAAGAAAGGGATTTATGCAATTTGGGCAGAAAAGGTTAAACTTTCAGGTTCTAATAAACTTACTATTTTAAATGTAAAAGATCATTCAATCAATACACTGGTTAACATTATTCCATTCACAGGTGCACAAAAGGTTGCATATACTCAAATTAACAACGTAGACTCATCAATTTACGACCAATTAGGCAACTATTTTTTTAATATATCTTTAGAGCCTAATGCAGAAAAAGAAATAAGTTATAACTTCAACCTAGAAATTGATTCAACCCAAATAGAGAATTTAAAATTTATGGAGAATGACACTAAAATTGACTCCAGCACTAGAATAGGAAATGAAATTCTTTCACAAATAGCTAGCAATACGCAAACTAAAGATCAGCTTTATAATGCCAATAATCTTATTAAGCAAAGAATTGATACTAATATTAGTTCACAAACATTTCTTAAAAATTACAAAAATGATCTTTGGGAAAAACTTTCTAAAGAAGAAAAACTTACTGACCTGGAATTTTCTTTGCTTAGTCTATCGATAGCAGAATATCTTAATTTGCCTTCAAGAATTAACTATGGATTTTTAATCAATGATTATTTTTCAAATCTAGATACAACAAAGCCTCATACATGGGTGGAAGTCCAAGTTGGAGATGAAGTTATAATAATTGACCCATTTTTGGAAAAACTCACAGGTCTTGAATATTTTGGTATTAAGCACAAACTGGATAGAATAACTATGGGCACCTGGCACCCTGAAGAAAAATATAATAACCTACTAGGCTTATTAGAAAGTGATATTCAAAGAAAAATGTCATTGAAAAAGCTAGAAAAAACAAGTATACCTACCACATCGGTAGGTGTAAACTTCATATTACCTGATACAGCAAACTCAGGATTTAATTTTACTGGAGAACTAAGGATTACAAACAATACTCTTTTTGCACTGCCGTTAGAAAAAGTTTTGATTAATGACAAGGAATTTACCAAACAATTAGAAATAAATAGAACTTTTCTACCATTAATTCTACCTACTCAAACATATATTACTAATATCCGTGGAATAAGGGAAGACAACTTTTTTGATGTTAGAACTAAAGAATATGAAGTAAGAATCGAGTTTGATAACGTCTCGTTTAAAAGTGTAAGCAGTTCAGACCATTTACAACTTGAATTATCAGGCTACACGATAGCAGGAGTCTGTGCAATAGGAACAGGGATTCTGACATTCGGTATGATTGTTAATATTAGAAGAAAAATGAAACGAAGACATAGATCTCGTAACTCGTAACTCGTAACTTACCTATTTTACTCGAATTACATCCTTAAAATCCAGCTTTCTAGGGGCAAGAATCGTATATGTTAAAAGTCCTAAACTTACAAAAGTTAAGCCAAGAAATAAAAATTTTTGATCTAAAAAGCTTTCTCCTATTCCTGTTGAAGGTAAAGTATTCCCCGTACTTCCACCTGTGGCAATTGTAAATGAAGCTATTTGCCCAACATCTGCTCTTGATGAGCTTCCAACATAAGCATTACCGGCAACTTTAGAGACCGTTGCAGTTCCAATACTTCCAGCTGTTGCAGCAATTGTTCCTAAAGATTCACCTGCTGTAATATTACCTCCGCTCACTTTTGCTAGACTGTAACAAATTTGAGTTGCATTAAAAAAATTAGGGAAAGTTGGACATGTAGGATCGGCAATAGGAACCCATGTAACAGAACCTGAGCTTGCTGGCGGCGTATAGTTTGTTATTGTCATATTTGTTACCTGAACATTAATCTCAAGAGCATTTTCTCCTGACTGAGGTGTTGCCGGAAGAACCATGTTTATTGAAGCTCCAGGTGCAAATGTACCAGAGTTTGGATTTGCAGTAAAAGCATTAACATGGCTAATGTTTACAAATATTAAAGCAATTGCAATTATAAAAGTTGGAATCAATCTTGTCATTAAAAGAATTTAACTTATATTTATATTATTCTAAAAGTAATCTCAAGTAAAGGCTACTATTTTGTCTTTAATATTATCTTAATGCCAAAAACAATAAAGATTCCCAAGCCTCCGAAAATCAAAAGGTAAACAAAGTTATCTTCAGGCTCTTTTTTCGAATTAATTCCAAGAACGTTTCCTTCATATTCTCTAATAAATTTTCCTGCTGAATAGCCATTACCCTCTATTGCTTCAAATTTGAACTCGGATTTGTCTAACAATTTAAATTTAATTTTCCCTAAAGACTCTTTGCTTTCAATCGGTATCTCTTTTGCAAGACTAACACAAATAAGGTTGCCATTGATAGCTTCAGCATTATCGCAGTCAGCAACTGCAATAAGCCAGCCATCCGATTTTTGATAATCTAGCAATTCAACTCCACTAGTTTTAAACTTAATAGAAACTGCATTTTCGTTAGGTTCAGGAGTTGCGAGAATATCAACAGTATAGATTTGATTAATTTGAGCATTTTGCACATCAAAGTTAATTTGAGTTGCATTAACTTGGTGATTAAATTGTAAACAGTAAATTGTAACTAGAACAAGAAGTTTTATTATTAATTTATGGTTGATAGCCAATAGCTAGTAGTTAATAATTAATAGTTAATTGTTTAGCGTATAGCATATAGCGTAAAGCGAAAAGCAGTTAGCTGTTAGCTATTTACGTTCTAACATTTTGACCTTACAACGTTTCAACGCCCTAAAGCTTTTATCTGGCTGCAGGTACGTTTAAAAATACTATCAGTGATATTTCCATTGTTATCTCTTATGGCAATATTTGCAAAATCTAAAATATCTATTTTCCCATCCTTGTTTACATCCATGCTTCCACATTCATTACATTCAGAAGCCCCTGAATAATTTATATTTTGACATGTGTATCCAAAAGTTCCATTTGCAGACATAGCAACAATATCAAGAATATCGAAATCTCCGCTTCCATTCCTGTCGAGCGGTCCACATAATCCACAGCTATTTGCTGGTGGTGGTGTAGTTGTGGTTTTTTGAATCAGCTCTACAGTTGAAATGGCATAATTGATAGGCGTAATATTATTTAGGTAAAAAATCACTCTAAGCTGTTCTAGTTTTCCAGACCATGTTGAATCGCCAGGCTGTGGTTTTAGATCACAATAACCCCATGTCTGATCGTTAGGTTTATTAACGCAGTTTGCAAGAACAGATCCTGTGCCACCTGTCCTTACCGAATTAGCTTTATCAGTGCATGTGCTTGATGTATCACCTGTGCATGTGGTTGTATACCATGTGGTTTGAATAGAAGCTGTACAGCTATCTCCAGGGCAAGTTGCAACAAATGCTATTCTTACACCTTCATAATTTGTAAGGTCAACATTAGCTGCAATATCAAAAAAAGTGTTACCTCCAGGACTGTTATTTACAGTAAAACTGCCATAATCACCTGTTGCCGCAGATGTAATTTTTGTAGCATTAGGATTAAGATAAATTAATGAAACATCGGATGGGCTTCCCAGATTCCAACTTGTCTTACCAATAGATACAGCCGGGGTTAAGTCTGCCACACTCTCTTGCTGAGACGAATTTGGTACAAACCCAGGCATATAAACACTAGCAACTGCATTAATAACTTTAAACGGTTCGTTAGGATTTAACGAACTTACTCCTGGCTCTATTTGTGCATCCTCAACCCACTCATTATATGCACCCAGTCCAACTACAGGTTTATCATTCACTTTTAGAATTGAAGATGCATTATTGTCGGCAAGTGATTTTACTCCTTGTAAATACCTAGTATAGTCGTTTATATTATGATCTGTGCTGTACTGTCTTGGGCTAAGAAAGGTATCTATATCATATCTGGGTCTTTCATCAAAGTTTGTAGTTGAAGTTGGAATAAATTTCATACCTGCTTGATTTGCAGCCTGCTGTAATGAAGAATTTGCGTTAATAGCTTGACTAACCATCTGACTATATACGACTGGATTTGTATTAAATGGAGGATATGTAATTCCAGGAATAACATAATAAGGTGATAGTGCATCAAATCCGTATTGTTTAAGCACAGTAACACTATTTGCGTCATAACCATGACCTGCATACACAAAGAAAATATCCTGTCCCAATGCTTGTTCAAAATTTATTAATCTTTGATTTACAGTCTGTGGTGTATCTGCTGAATCAGCAATTGTATCAACATTTAAAATGTAAATTACCGGTTTACCATCAAATCTAAGATAGTTTGGTTGATTTAAATAAGTATTTTTATATATATTTGCAACATCAGAATTTAATTTAGTAGCTACGCTTGTAGCATCCGTTTCCGGTGCAACAGAGGTAATCATCATTGCAAACTGAAGATAGTTTTTATTCGGAGAACTTAAAAAAGCATTTATATCCGTTCTGTAAGATGAATTTGATCCAGAAATTGTCCAGAAATCATTAAAAACCCAATAACTTATCCCTGCCTCAGCGGCCCATTTGATTTTGTAATTCATTGCTTCAACATTGCTACCATCATAAAAACCCAAAAGTGGTTTTCTTATTTGATTTACATTTTCGGTTGATTGAAGTCTGTTGAATACTTTAAGATCGTACCATTGATGCGTAGGGTATTCAGGTTTTGGCATATAATAAGCTCCCAAAACGTAATTGGTGTTTAAAGGCTGAACTGCAGTGGATCCAGAAATATTCGCAGAAGTATCTTCAGTTGAAAGATCTCTTTGCCTCAAAATTATTATTGTGACAAAAGCTGATCCTAAAGTTAAGAAAAAAAGTATGATAAAAACAATTTTATTTCTCATTTTAATTTAAGTCTCTCAGAGTTTTAATCTGTGTACAAGTTTTCTTAAATATACTATCTGTTATTGCACCTTCTGAGTTTCGTATTGCAATATTTGCAAAATCTATAATATTTATTTTGTCATCACCATTTAAATCCATTGACCCACAATCATTACATGCAGTGCTTCCAGAATAGTTAATTGTTTCGCATGTACTTCCAAATACTCCTGATGCAGACATTGCAACAATATCAAGTATGTCAAAGTTAGAATTGCCATTTCTATCCAAGGGCCCGCATTTTCCACAAGAACTCGAACCAGGAGGTGGATTTGGAGTTTGGGAAACAGGGCAAGTATTGTTTGTTTCTGTTTGACTGCAATTTGAGTTTTCGGTATATCCAGTAGGACATGCTTCGGTAGAATTTACAGTTGTGCTTTCGCAAGCATTACCATCTGTTAAACTTGCAGTACATCGATAACAGCTTTTAGTTGTTGGAGCTTGTTCCACTGGACATTGGTTATTAGTTTCGGCTTCAAAACAATTTGCATTTTCTGTATATCCTGCAGGACAATTCGCAGAAGTATCCACTGTTGTACTTTCGCATGAATTACCGTCAGCAAGACCTGTAGTGCATCTATAACATGATTTTGTTGTCGGTGTTGGCGTAGGTGTAGGATTTGGAGGTGGATTAGAAATAGTTCCATATTCAAAAGCTCCTATATCAGGTCTATTTCCTGCATAAGGAAGATTAACTGCCTCCCCATTTGCCCAAGTTATACTTCTATCCAAAGTAATCTGGTTAGTTTGATAATTAATGTCTGTGATTGTTGCAGTGTCGTCCCCTATCACAATATTGTCAGGAGTTATAAGACCGTCAAATCCGTCATGGAAATAAAGTGCATCACTAACAGTAACAACTGTACCTGATCCTGAAGATGCAGTACTTGTTAAATCTACTCCCGCATCAATTGCTGGGCTGTTACTTTGTAGCCTAAAATCGAATGATCCATCTGAAGGATTCGAAACAGAACCCACATTGTAATTTACAAAAAGTGGATTAGCTTGAATATTATTTGAAAAATTGTTTGGATATTGTGAATTATAAAGCTGTACAGTTCCCCTTGGAAGGCCAACAACATCTATCACAGTATTTGCAGTATTCTGATAAAAAAATGAATTACCTTGAATTAAGGTTCCAACCCAAGGTGCCCCACTTCTACCAGGTTGATAACTAAGGAAAATCTGAGCTGGATTACCGCCTTGATTAACAGATGGAAGGTTATCAAAGAAAATATTATTTTTAAGAATGTGGCTACCCATTGGCCTTCCAACAAGATTAGAATCAAAGTCATCTATAGAAAGCCCTGTTGTAGATTGATCATCAAAAAGATCCTGTCTTATACCGTTATGTGCAATAGTATTGTTAAAAAATCTGTTGCCTTGGCTTGTTAGTACTTCATCCCACATTTGCATATCAACAGCCCAACCTTGCGAATCTCTAAAAGTATTATTTCTAAATATTCCATAGCTTGAATTTGCATGTAAATGCATACCGCCATGGTCATCAACGCTAAAGCCTGAGCATGTAAAAGTATTACCTTCAACCAGATTCCAGCGAAATCCATTTACGGAAGGAGTATTACCTCTGTGCGTAAGCTCCAAACCTTTCTCTAAATCATTACAAAAAGTATTATTTCTTATTACATTTAAATAACCTCCATCAATTTGAAGTCCCGCGTGGCCTGCATTACCCACATAATTGCCTTGAAACAGGTTATGGTGTGATCCACCAAAAATCTGAATTGCGTCACCACATGCTACTCCTGCATCACCGTCTCTTCGTGTTCCACAGTTATCAAATCTGGAATTTAAAACCCTTGTGTAACTTGATCCTTTTATTTGAAATCCAACAAATGCTCTATCCTGAGCAGGCTGATTCATATTGAAATTTGAATTTTGGACAGTTATGTTATTGGAGTTTTCAATATTCATCCATACTCCTCTATCTGTGTCAACATTTGAGTCTCTTACATGTAGCCCATCTATAACAATATAACTTTTATTTGTAATATCTATAACAACTTGTCCCCCTGAAAGTGTTGGCGTCTGGCCACTTGCAGCAATATAAGTAATTGGGTTTCCTGCAGTACCAGAATTAGTTGGTGTAAGAAGCGGGTCATACGACGACGATGTATAATTCCCACCGTTTAAAATAACTGTTGTTCCGGCAGTTGCCCTGCTTGCAGCTGTAGACAGTGAGCAAGGACTTGTTTGACTGCAAAAATTACCAGTTCCATTTGTAGACACATACAACATTTCTCCTGTGGTTGCACTAGAATCTTCCGAGGCTAAATTTTCTCTTAAAGCTTGAATTGCAAAGTATGAAACAATGCTTACGAATATTATTAGCAATAAAAAAAGTAGAAAACTTAAATTCTTTCGCATATAGTTAGTTGTAAGTGCTATAAACAATTTACTAGAAAGGAAGAACCAGCGCAAGATGAGGTTCGAGATAAGTTTAAGTGTAAGATTTAAGAGTAAGGATAAGAATTTGTGATTCTTATCGAAGGAGGGAGTCGAACCCTCACGACCGATAAAGGCCAACGGATTTTAAGTCCGCCGCGTCTGCCATTCCGCCACTTCGACACAATACATTTTTATATTTTAAAGTTCTAGGAGTCTGCTCCCGCTTCGTAAAACTTCGCGGGACTAAGATCTTCTTACATTCGACAGCACTACGTTTGTCTCATTAAGAATCTCTTGAGCATTCCGCCACTTCGACACAATACTAGTCAATAGCAAGTATTATAGCGTTTAAAGTAAAAAGTTTCAAAGGATTTTGAAAAACTCAGCTCTATTCCAACTTAGTTGGAAATCCCTCTACTTTTTTTATATTCTCAACAGCATGAATCGTGAATCACACATTCACGACGAATTTACTTTATAAGTTTGAAACCGTTAATCTGCTCAACAACATAAAATGTTGTTTCGTGTTTCAGAAAAGGGTGGCTTTGGCCCGGTGAGGAGCTACCGTTCTCTAAACTTATATGCAGGTAACTTTTGAGAAGAAATTGCCACTCTATAAGTATGAAATTTTAATTTCTCATGCGAAATCACAATATCGTAATTTCCGAATGGAATTTGATTTACTGTAGCAAATTTACCATCTGATCCGGTTTTGGTTTCATAAACTCTACCTGATTGTAAATTTTTAAAAACAACTTTGACCTCAGGCACTGGCTTATCTTTTTTATCCACAACTATCCCAAAAAGTATTTGTCCATTCTGACTGATAAGTTCCCCTTTTTCATTTAACGATTCTGCTTCTGAAGACTTAAGTTCTTCTTTCCCGACAGATTTTAATTTTTCAAAAAGGGAATTTATTTTATTCATAATTTGAGATTCCTTTTTATTAAATTCCGGATCGTCTTTGGCAAGCCTTGAAAGTTCAAATTTCAAATTTTGTATTTGGCTTTGGTAATTTTCTGATGGAGCTTGTTCTACAGGCTTTTGCATCTGAGTGTGCGCTGATTGAGGTTTAGGAATGGTTTGCTTTTTTGTTTTTTGTATATCGTTCTTAAAAACTTGATCGTAAACCTGATTTAAATTTCCTGACGGCTCAAGAGAATCCCTATCATTTCCTGCTTTTGAATCTGAACCAAAAATCTTATCCAATGGAATATCCGAAATATCAACCTTCCCTTGTTTTTGCATCGCAAGCTGCTGCTGGCTTTTTGTAGGAGATGTAATTTGGCTATTTTTAAGAATATCTGGAGCTCTACTACTTTTAACCCAAACATATCGTGGAGATATGAATAAAGCTTTTAAATATCCATTCAACCAGGTACCAAAATTTGGAATAATCGCTAAAAGTAATCCAGTAAAAACACTTACACCCATGAGCGGGAATTTTATTATTACAGGTAATGGCAAAAAGAAAATTAGGAATGCGCCAACACAACCAAAAACGATTTTGGCAAACTGTTTTAAAGTAAAACTTCCAAAAAGTTTGAATTCAACTTCTAAAATATTTTGTGGTACTGGATGTTGCTCCACTAGTTACGATAGTTAATTAGTAAGTTTGTTAATTGGTGACGATACTAATTAACCTTCCGCCAATTAACTTAATTATATAATACCTTCTTTTGCCAACTGACAACAAGGGCTATTACTCTACTACCTTTATAAACACTTTTCCCTTTCCAAATGCCTCATTCACTAATTTTCTATCTTCAATATCAGTTGTATAAAATATTCCTTCTTCTTTTGTTAGAGCATAAATAGTATCTGACTGATTTTTAAGATCAATCAATCTTTTTTGGAAAGTATAAGTCATAGCTATAGCATTTAAAATAAACATAAAAGCGGCAAGATAAATCAACCAATTAACCTTTTTACGAATTAACCTATTAACAGTTTCGAAATAAAGCAGCATAACTAATCCCGTTATCGGCACAAATAATCTAATTCCGAAAATCAAATTTAGAAAACCGGATTCAAAATGATAAGTTGGGAATCCAACAATATAAACAAAAAAGAGTAAAAAGCCAGATAGAATTTCCCACTTATATTTAATCCTAGAAAAAAAGCTTAGTATTAACATGCCAGGGAATACCAAATTTAAATACAAAAAATACTTGATTGCCTGTGGGATAATCAAATTAGACTGTATTAAAAACTCTTCTCCAGAAAAACTATAGCCTGACCTAAATATTCCTCCATAATATTTTTGATTCAAATAAAGAATAAAAAAAACAAAGGGCACAATGAAAAGTGCTGAGTTGATGAAGTCGCGTAATTTACTTTTATCAAGCGATCTTGCTAAATCCAAAATTAATGAAATCCAAAAGGGCAGAATAAAAATTGTATTTGTGTACTTAATAAAAATCAAAACTCCTGAAAGTATCCCTAACAAAACTGCGTAGATCCACCTTGCATTTCCTTTTCTTGAATCTTGAATCCTAATTCCTGAATTTTTTAATTTAATAAACAAATAAAATATCGCTATAATCAATGTTTGGCTAGGAATTTCGGTTAGTGCTTTATGCGAATAATAAATATAAGCGGGAAAAAAAGTGTAAAGCAAAATAAAAAATTTTTGAATTTTAAAATGCAAAAGTAGTTTATAAAAAATTACAATTCCAATTAGAAAAAAAGCAAAGTTCACAACAAAAGCTAGATTCCAGTGTATTAAAACAAATGGTGCATAAATAAAACTTAGTCCAAGATTATACTTTGAAACATAACCTTGTTCGTTAAAATACCCGCAATAAGCACCATCAAAACATTGATGATCATCCACAATAATGCTTCCCTTGGTAAGGAAGTATGCGTTTTGAATATAATCATGTTCATCGGTAGTTGTGTAGAATTTGGGGAAGAAAATAGTAAATAGCAAAATAGTAACTAGTAGAGATATTATCAATAATTTATGTTTTTTTAAAAACTGCTTCATTTAACATTGTAATATCTAACCTGTAAAACACCTTCTCCAATATCTTTTTCTTCTAGTTTTTCTAATTTCAACTGTGTTTCAAAATCGGAAGAAAATAATTTAATTCCACCTCCCAAAATTAATGGATGAATACTTAAAATCAGTTCATCAATCAATCCGGCTTTTAAAAATGATGCGTTTGTTATTCCGCCTCCAACAAGTAAAGCTTCCTTATAACCTTTTTCACTAATTGCATTTAGTATCTCACTTGGCGTTAAATTTAAAGCCAATACATTATCATACTTTTTTATTGAATCTGGATTTGAAGTAAGAACTACATTCAAAACATCTTGAACCGGATACAAATCATTTTCAAATTGTAAAAAGGTACTTTTCCCTACTATAATGCATCCTTTTTCTTTCATGGCTTTTTCAAAGTAAGGGAAATCAGCTTCTGATACCCACTCCGAATTACCATCTTTGCTTGCTAAAAAGCCATCTATAGAAATTGCGTTGTAAAGAGTTAGTTTCATTTGGAAAAAATCCTAATAAACAACTATAATAGATTTGTACATTATACACATTTTGTAAGATGGATAAAAAGATCAAGCGAGAACTAAAATCTTTAGCCAAACCCGAAAAAGCAACAGCATATTTAAGATTTTTTAAAACTGGACCGGGGGAATACGGTGAAGGCGATAAGTTCTTAGGAATAACAACTCCAGAACTTAAAGATGTTATCCAGAAATACTATAAAAATATTTCGCTTTCTGAAGTTCAAAACCTACTAAATGGCTCATTTCACGAAGAAAGATCTGTAGCCTTATCTATTCTTACCAGAAAATTTGATAAAGCTGATGAATTAGAAAGAAAAAAGATTTACGAAATATACCTTTCCAATACAGCAAACATTAATAATTGGGATCTTGTAGATATAAGTGCGGAATATATTGTTGGCCCATACATTGAAAATAAAGATCGATCTGTTTTATACAAGCTCGCAAAGTCGGAAAATTTATGGGAACGAAGAATTGCCATAATCTCAACATTTCATTTTATTAAAAATAAAGACAATGATGATACCTTTAGAATCGCAGAAGTTCTAATGAATGATAAACATGATCTAATCCACAAAGCAGTTGGATGGATGTTGAGAGAAGTTGGTAAAAGATCTGGCGAAGATGTATTAAAAAAATTTTTAGATAAACATTACAAAACAATGCCTAGAATAATGTTAAGATATTCAATTGAAAAGTTTGATGACAAAACTAGAAAACATTATTTAGCAAAATCTTAGCTACTTGAATCTACTACTTCTTCATTAAAATTTTAATATTAATCACCTTGCAAAGTTGCAACCACATGATCCGCATTGTTTATAGGATTGGGTTTAGCATAAAGACCTATGAGTTTTGCGGAGGCAATAATTTTATCTTGTATTATCTTTTTTAATTCATCTTTCTTAGAGCCTTCTTTTAAGTTTAAAAAATCATTTAATGCATGTAGTTGAAAAAAATAACGATGAATACCACTAGGAGGACATGGCCCGTCATAACCAATATTCCCAAAATCATTAATACCTTGAACTGCATTCACAGGAACCTGACCTTCGTTTATAAAAATTTCAGACGGACTTATATTCCAAACAAGCCAATGTGTAAAATCTTTGCCTTCCGCGTCTGGGTCTTCAACAATCAATGCTAGGCTATTAGTATTTTCTGGCACATCAGTAATTTGCAAGGCAGGGCTAACATCATACCCATCGCAGGTATGTTTTGAAGGTATATATCCATTGTTTTTGAAATTAGGACTTTGTAATTTCATAATTTCAAAAGGCAAAATGCATCTACACTTACAGTATAGTACAGTAAACTTTGACTGTAAAGAAAAAGCTTCGAATACTCTTATCAGAGCAGAATAAAGTTATGATTAAGTAGGCCTATCCAAATAATTGCGAATTTATAGATTCTTTATCGAACTTGAGTTTTATAAAAACAAGATGGCATTACTTGGAAAAGTGTTGACTAGAATTCTACCATGATACCTAACTGTTCCAAGCCAAAGAATATATCTTCCCACGTTGCAAGAAACTTATTTAGTTGAAGCAATTTAGCTATTTGAAGACGATTAAATTCGTTTGAAAGAAGTGCTTTCTTACTTTCAGTATTAAGATTTCTCAGGGAATCATCCAATCTTTTTAGATATGTATCAACTATTCTTTCCCAGGTTGAGTCTTCAGGTAGTTGGTAAGCTTCAATACAATCTAGTCTATAGAAGTCCTCCAAAGCCTTCAAATCATCGTTACCTCTAAATAACTCCTGCATTAATAATGGATATAAATCGTCATGGCCTGAGGAATCTGAAAGATCAAATCTCTTTGCTAAAGATATTCTTACTTCGTCACATTTTTGAAAATCTAACATAGTTGAAGTGAAATTTTCAGAATTATATCAAATAAGTATGAAATGTATAGAAAATAACTCAAAAATCGGGTAAAATACTTCGTACTTAAAACTTTAGTAGTGTTCGATAATTTGTCGCAAATGACTTCAACTTCGTTGAAGAGTTTGCAAAAACTTGCAATTTTAGACGTCATGCTGAATTTATTTCAGCATCTGTCTAAAATACAGATTGTTCATTAAAACATAAATGGTATTATTAGTTTAGTTGAAATTAGAATCACAGATAAACTCAGCCATGGGCTGAGTAATTTCAAAAAAACAATAATATTGTTTTTTTGGGGTGGTAGCTCAACTGGTTAGAGCATTCGCCTGTCACGCGAAAGGTTGCGAGTTCGATTCTCGTCCACCCCGAAACATGACATTGTCATGTTTCGCATATAAAAAAAGAATTATGCTGCTTCGAGCTCAATTACTTTACAATTAGTTTACATTTGATTAATAAATAACTTTATGCCTTCTCAGACTGACTCCCTAAACCATGACAATATTGATTCAGAAGCCGTCCAATTTCTAGAATTTCTCAACAACGGTGGTATTGAACTAAAAGGACTTTCAGGAGATACCAGACTAAATGAAATTGAAGGAAGAATTACAGATAAAAAAGAAGGCACAAGTGTATACATAATATTTAGATGTCTTCAAGCACAGGGATATTACATAATTGATGACCTAGTATCCTGTGATACTAGTGCAAAAATTAAAGGAATTGGTGCTGTATTAAAACCTAAACTGGAAGCTTTAAAAACTCTTTTCATCCAAAAAGGAATTCTTCAAGCGGAAACTCCAACCTCAGTTGAGGAGCTAAGGGCAATATATGAAGCAACAATAGACTGGGCTACATTTAGTTTACAGTCCCAATTATCAACTGATGTTCAAATTATACCCAAAACATGGTCCGATCTAGCAAGAAAAACTAGCATCAGCACTTTGAGGGATTTGGCTACTAACATGGGTTTTGTTAGAGAATACAAATGGATTGGCCCTGTATCTTTTCAAGCCATAGAAGTTCTAATTGCTATGTGTACTGAAAGAGGCATAATTACACCAGAAATTTACAGAACAGGACTACTTGGATTCAATCGCCCTACTAAAGATCTTGAAGCTTAATTTTTCTTCTTTATTTCTTACTTCACAAAGAGTAAAATACAGCTAATTTTTTAGTCGCAAGTAGCGGCTTTTATTAGATTTTATTTTTAAGTAATGGGCAACTTCATACCTGGTACTAATGAGACGGTTTCTGATACAAATCTCACGAAAGCTAAAACTAAAATGCTATTGCAACTTCAAAAGAAAATTGACTCAGTTAACGGCCAATTGCCCTACTCTTATGTAGTTAGAAATCCTATTGCCGAGTTAGACCCAAATAGATTAATAATCACTCTCAAACAACCAGATTTAGGAGGGCACAATATAATAGTAAATGCTATACAAACATTAAATATAGAAATGAAAGACTCTGGACTTTGTATTAAAAATACTTCGCCTAAAAAAGTTGGGGATACGTTTGTTTACGAATTAAGCTTTGCAGAAAAAACGGAAGAAGCAACAGCAATCCTAGAACAGTAACCATACAAAATAAAAATCTGTATGTGTGTTTAAGCCAAGCTTCGATTTCCTTAGCATGACAGTGGCTTTGGCTTACTCTGCCCTCAGGCTTCCGCACTTCAAACCTTATTGCTCTTTTGCCCTATTGCTCTATTGCTCTATTGCTCTTCACCTCTTTCGCTCTTACCGCCCTTTCCTTTGTAACATAAAATCACATATAATATAGATGTAGCAAATTTACCCATGGAAAATCTTTCAGACTCTGCCTTAATTGAACAGTACGTAAAAAATCACAGTAACGATGCTTTTTATCAGATCTATATAAAGTATGTGGATTATGTGTTTAAATTTGTCTATAGCAGAACAGGAAATGTGCAACTGACTGAAGACATTGTGAGCGATACTTTTTTAATTTTAATTGACGTACTTCCGAACTTCAAAGGTGAATCCAAGCTTCAAACGTTTATAATCGGAATTGCTTTTAATAAATTAAGAACACACTGGAACTCCTTAAAAAAAGAAAGTCTTACTGGTCTTGATGAATTTGAAGAATTTATTATTGACGATGTAACTGAGGACGATGAAAATGAAATTGATGATGAAAAGTTAAAAAAAGAAGTTCAGGCTCTTTTAAATACTCTTGATAGCAAATATAAAGAAGTGCTAATAGCAAGATTTTTAGAAAACCTTTCGGTTAAAAATACGGCAAAAAAGCTAAATCTAACCGAAGCAAACGTTAGGGTAATTCAAAACCGTGCGCTTGAAAAGCTTAGAAGTGTAACGCAGTAAGACATATTAATAGATATATTTATAATTTTGCTCGATGCTCTATGATCAATAGTTTTTATAAAAACAAAACCATTAGCTATCAAGCATTGACTATCAGCTAAAACTACTAATACATTATGGATTCTGAAAAAATAATTATAAAACTTAGAAAAGCTTCACAAAACTCTATTCCTTCGAACGAGTTTAAAAACACGTTGCTTACTAAGCTAGATAGAGAATTAGACTTAAAAAAACCTAAATTAACTTTTAACACCCTATTTATGAATAAAAAACTAATGCTTTTTGCTACGTTTTTATTTTTTATTGCTGTGATTTCCACTGGCGGAATTGCAGGATACTTGTTACTACAAGAAGACAAGTCCGACAAATTTTTTACTGTAAGTGCTTCTGAAAGGCAACGTGTACTTAGCAATGTGATAGCCAATAACTCAGAAGCAGCACTCACAAGTAATTCTCTGAAGAGTACAAACAATACGCCGACTTATGAAAATGCACCAAATCTTGCAAATGATAGCGCAGTAGCAATGGAAGAGCCATCACCAGATAAACTTTCTGCACCAGGAATGCTAATAGCTCCTCCAAAAGAACCTGAAACTTTCGCTTACACTAAAACAAAAATTAAGTATGGTCCTAAAGTTGCAGAGTGTAAGTCTTACGGTATTGCTGACGAAGCCAAAGAAGCAAACTCAGAATCGTATGAATACTACTTTGATAATTATAAATATTTCTCAAAAAATTTTTCTAAGATAGATGGTGTTTTACAATACTACTATATAAATAAATCTTACGAAAATAGATCTGAAAACATAGAATACTATGGCGGGAATTTTGCTATCAAAACTGTTGCTACTTACGATACTGTAAGCTCAACAGGTACACTTGCAATACCTTTAATAGAAAACGAAATTGGTGATGATGTGAATGTAGAAGATCAAATCAAAAATATTTTTGGTAATGATGTAATTATTCTAAAACCCGAAAACGATGATTCATACTATGTTATTGAATATCAGCATGAAATCAATTGTTTAATTGATAGTAATGAAAACTTAGATACATTAATTACGAGAAGTTATATAAAATCAGATTCATTTGAAATATTTAAAACTCAAACTTACTTAAATATTGTGTCCAAAGAAAATCTTCTTGATACAACAAACATAGATTCAAAAGAAGAGAAAAAAGATTATAGTGATGTTTCAGATAAATTTGAATTTGAGTATGATGTACCAATAAAAGAAGAAAGAATTACAAGTTTTAACCCTTACAATAATGTTGAAAAAGTTAAAGACGAGACTCTAAAGTACCTTTCCGAAAACAATTTAAAAATTTTAGTTCCGGTAAAAACTTTTGCAAATGAAACACTGTATGCACCAACTGCTGTGACAACAAAAATCGAAAGAGGTCTTGATACATTTGAATATAAGAATCTGAGAGATGATAGGGATTTTTACCCTAAAGGATCCTATGGAGATGAGCTTTATAATAATATAATCCAGAGCTATCTTGGAACAAGTCAATTATTAAGTTATGGTTTTTACGATACAAATTCAAGCTTAAACATAGAAGTTTATAAAGACGATGTGGCTATCGACGAACTTTTGAAAAATCTTATTGGCGAAGTGGATTCCGATAGCTTGAATAAGTCTACACTAAAAATTACAATTGACGGAAAGCAATTTTCGGTAAATGTGTTTGAGTATACATACGAAAACTCCATACGACCAATGCCCCCTTCAGCTGAAGGAGCAATGCCTGTAGAACCACCAGATTGCTTAACAGGTAGTTGCGGGTATACCATTCAAAAAATTAATTTTGTTGAATTTAATGGATATTTTTATAAGCTTGATTACTACGATTATTCAAATGGCTTAACAAACAATACCCTTTCTATCACTGAGTTTAAAAGTCTAGATTCAAAAAATATCGATGCCAAAGCTCAAATTGAAATTCTAATCGATAATGCATATGAAGATCAACCAATTCCTGTGGATGTATTACCTCCAGAATCTGGTGGAATTGCTTGCACAATGGATGCAATGATTTGTCCGGATGGAAGCGCAGTTGGAAGGAACCCTGAAAATAATTGTGAATTCGATCCTTGTCCATAATAAGATTATTAACTAGATATAGTGCTAGTGCTTTATTTTAGAATTTGAACTATCTGCTATCCGCTATAAAGCTAAGTACTGTAATGCTAATCAAAAATTTGTCTGACTATTAGGTTTTTTCTGGTAAAATGAGCTAGGTCAATAAAATCGAAATGTTGAATTGGGCTGATAGTCTTAACAATCCTGATTCTAATTCAACTTCTCACTTCGAAGCTGCAAATGAACGTCATGTTTATCTTCCAGCAATTATAGAAATTTCTAGCAAACCCAGATTGGAAGAAGGCTGGGTACCAATAATTGAAACCAACCCTTCCGGTTTTTGTTTTCGTATAAAAGCAGATGAAGTAGGATTCCTGCAACTGTTTGGTTTTAATCTTTCAGAGAATAGAGTTCTAACTAGCTTGCTTCCTCCAGACGAATTTACTAAATTTGAAAACATAATCAAAACCGACCTTACTGATCCGTTCTTATTCCAAAAAGCAAATTATCGACACTTTCGAATGTTTACTCCCGATGGAATTTTAAAACATGTTGTTACGTCTACTCGTATTCTTAAACGTAACCAGGCCCTCGACGGCTCTTGGGAAATGACTTTAGAAATGGTATTTTTTGATGCAACTGAAGCAATTGAACCATTAATAGGAAAACAAGATAGTAAAACAGCATCCTTGCTTGAATCATTTATTAGAGATTTGCGAACAAAGTTTAGTATATCTTCTGTAATCATCAATCAAATCACAAGTATTCTTGGCAAATTATCAAATACCTTGAAAGAAACCTCAGATATTAATCAAATACAAAAATTAACCGAACAGATTGAAACGCTATCTTCTTTAAACTTAAGTGCAATTAATAACCAGCAAAAAATAGAATCATCACTTTCATTTTTACAATCTCTTCTAAATTCTTCTGAAAAATTAGCCTCTTTTAGTCCTGGAATTTGGATAGAGACTTTTAAAACACGTGCATCCACAACACCCTTTGTAAGAGTCATTTCAATCGATGAAACTCTTTCACAAAAACAAGTTTTTGGCAATGAATCACTTCTTGATTTATCTGTAAAAGTAATTATAAATAAAATTTTTGAGAACCAAGCCGAAGGGTTTAATCTTGAAATTTCAATTGAGAGAACAGATGATGCAATGTTAATAAAATTGAATAAATCAGATGCTAAGATTATTCATCCCCATCTTTCTCATCTTGCTGCATATTGGCAAAATGATAGTTTTCTGGATCAAGATCAAATTGAATCCGTAGATGCAATTTATGTAAAAAAAATTATAAAAGAATATTTTGGTGGAAGTATTGATCTTACAATAACACATTCTGTAGAGGACTTAGCAAGTTTGGAATGCATTATCTCCTTACCTTTCAGGATGGAATCTTCTGAGGTTTAGAAACTTATTATAAATCACTCCGCAAAACTGACAAGTTAACTATGAACGCAGTTGTCTTATTTTGCTTTTGCTGTAGTTTTCTTAGCTGGAGTTTTTTTTGTAGCTGGCTTTTTTGTTACTTTTTTTACTGGCTTACTTTCGCTCACCTTCTTAGTTTCAACTTTTTTCACGCTCTTACTCTTTTCAGGTAGCACATGTACTTTCTTCAAATGTCTTTTAAATCCTGTCATTCTTTGAAAATGTACAAATCCTTCTGCAACTGCAAAAAGAGTATGATCACGACCTATAGAAACATTCTCACCTGCATGAAATTTTGTACCTCTTTGTCTTACTAAAATATTTCCTGGTTTTACGTACTCTCCGCCAAACTTCTTAATACCTAATCTTTTTCCTGCAACATCTACGTTTCTTTTTGCTGCTCCTGCTGACTTGGTGTGTGCCATATGCCAAACTTCGTTTGGAAATCCGAATAGCTAAATTCGAATAACTAAACAATATTGAATAATAAAATAAAAAAATTAACAAAAAACTAAACGCTAATTGCTAAAAGCTAACTAGCTTATCTGTACCACTTTAAATCTTGTAACCAATTTTCTGTGTCCAATTTTTCTTTTATATCTTACTTTTGCTCTGTGAACTTGTTTTACAACTTTTTCACCTTTTCCTTGTTCTATGATTTCAATTTCAACTTTTGCTTTATCAAGATTTGGCATTCCAACCTGTAAATCTTTATCTGATCCAACAGCCAAAACTTCTGAAACTGTAATTTTCTTCCCAGGTTCAGCTTCAAATCTAGGCACTGAGTATTCTTTACCTTCTTCAACCGTGTACTGAAAAGGACCAAATTTTATTATTGCGAATTTACTCATGTTTTTTCAATTAAAAAGACTTAAAAAGGATACTATAAAGAATCCCCAATTGCAATAGGATTATAGCAGAACAATGAAATCTTTGGAAATAGAAAATACCTAAATAATGACAAAGTTCAAAGTATTCAAAATAATTTAAAAATTAAACCATTAAAAATTGATTATTATCTTGTTATTTGATCTTTGATGTTATCAATGTGCTTACAGAATAATCGAAACTAAAGAAGATGCTATAAGCTATTGCAGTTACAATTGACATTAAATAGAATAACTCAGGTTTACATTAATAAAGGACTTGATTATGTGTAGAACTAAAACAAAATATTTAACTTAGATTTTCAAAGAGGCGTATTGCCTCTTTTTTATGCTTAAAATGAGAAGATATGAAGATACCGCGCCACAAATATTAAAAGTCAATTACGATTGTCCTCTTCCTACAACGGCTATTGAAGAGCTCGAAGGTAGAAAAACTCATTTTTATAGAGAATTTACAGGCGAGGATATCCGTTCATTTTATCAATATTATTCTAAGCGAAAAGAAACTGTTTTAATAAAAGATGAACCTGAAGATTTGCCAACATATGAGCAAAAAGAGCAAATTGAACTCCAGAAAATAACAGAAGCAATTTTTGAGGCAGTCTTTTCAAAGCACGATCCAGTTCTACTAAAACAAATATTAAAGGGTCAAGAAACAGAGAGGTTTACGGTTCTAACAGATTCTTTAATTAATGCTTTATTAAATCTCGACCTTCCTGAAAGTAATCTAGAAATTAATGAGTATGTTCTATCCACTGATACTAACCGTGACAAGCTACTATTTGGAAGATGTGGAGATGGAATTGATATTGCAAGAGCGTATCTTGCTTACTTAGGTGTAGGATTTGATCCTACTGATATATTGTCTAGGAATGAAATATTTACTAGATTAAGTATACTTTCTAACCTAAAAAGAATTCTCGACCAAATTCCAACTGATACTGAAGATGCACTACTTTTTAGAAACTCAGTTCATTATAACTTTGAGTATATTGTTCAAACAATTGAGTTGATATTAGGCTCACTTGAATTAAATGGTTGGGACAAATCGGCAAAGCTTGAGGATCAATTTAAGTATGTGGGCTTAACTGAAATAAGAGGTTTTTATTCATTCAGCTTTGGGCTTAATTCCTTCAAGCACTTTTTTAGTAAACTAAATAACTATCCTAATGCCGAAATAAAGTTTAAATACTGCTCAAGAACCAGGATAGTTAGAAAAAAAGCAGCTCAAGACGAACATATAATTTTCCCCCTAGGTTCTTTTAATCCCAAAGCTGTAGATTCTAAAGGAACAATTCTAAAAGACTTTTTGAATAGGCTTAATGTAGCATCGTGCATTTTTAACGGAAGAAAAATAGAAAATGGTGAAGATCAAAATTTACCTTATACGAATTTATCAAACAGAAGAATATATGAAATACTTGGCAAAACTCAAACAGTTTCACTAAATACCGATTTACAATTGGTAAATATGCTTGATAATCAAATAAATTTAGGAATCGAAGATATTCACTGTGCTAAAGGTGTTCTAAAGTATATTGAATATTTAATTATGTGCCAGAATGAAGAAGTTTCGTATCAAGGAGGGTTTCTTTTGGAGGCTGCTATGCACCACGAAGCATAAATGCCAAAGAAGCCGAAACGTCGCCGTTTCGGCTTCTTTCGTAGCCTTTCTTGTCCGTGACTTCGAAGTCGCTGCTACTACAAATCCAAAGATTTACTTTCGATCTTTTCCTTAACTCTTTTTACAAAATCCGCAACGCTCATTTCGCCCAAAGTTTCTCCATTTCTTAATCTAATATTAACTGAATTATTTTCAATTTCTTTATCTCCAATTACAACAATGTATGGTATTTTCTGGCCTTGAGCTTTCCTTATTTTATTTCCTAGCGTTTCTGCATCTAAATTTAAGTGTGATCTGATTCCTGCCTTTTTTAATTCCTCATGAACATTGCCTGCATAATCAGCGTGCTTTTCAGAAGAAATTGGTAAGATCTCTACTTGCTCGTAAGAAAGCCACACAGGGAAATTTCCGGCAGTATGTTCAATATAAACAGACATAAACCTTTCAATCGAACCTAGTAATGCCTTATGGATCATAACTGGCATCTGCTCACTTCCATCTTTATCTGTGTATTTTAGTTCAAATCTTGATGGCTGGATAAAATCCAATTGTTCAGTAGCACATTGCCATTCTCTACCTAAAGAATCAGTGATTAAAATATCAATTTTAGGGCCATAAAAAGCCGCTTCACCAATCGCAACAAAGTAATCTAAATCTAATTTTTTTGCTACATCTTCAATTATTTTTTGCGCATTCTCCCAGGTTGCATCATCTCCATGATATTTTTCGGGCTGATCAGGATCTCTAAAAGATAGTCTGGCTTTAAATTCTAAGCCTAAAGCTTTATATAAGGTTTTAATCATACCCATTATATTCGTAAACTCATATTCTATTTGATCTAACCTACAAAATATATGTGCATCATCTTGGGTTAATGATCTAACTCTTGATAAACCCAAAAGCTCTCCTGCTTTTTCATCTCGATAGTTTGTTGTTGTTTCAAAATATCTAATTGGTAAATCTTTATAGCTTCTTGGTTCTGAAGCGTAAATTTGAGTATGATGTGGGCAATTCATTGGTTTCATTACAAACACATCATCAGTTTCTTGGCTATTAACAATAAATAGTTCGTTACCAAATTTATCCCAGTGACCTGACTTTTTATAAAGATCAGTTTTTGTAATATGAGGAATCCAAACCTGTTCAAAACCTCCATCTTTTTGTAGCTGCTCAGAAAAGCTTGCAAGTTGCTGTCTTAAAAACGCACCTTTGGGAGTAAAAAGTGGAAGACCTGAGCCAACAAGTTCCGAAATTGTAAATAAACCTAATTCTTTACCAATTTTCCTATGATCTCTTTTTTTTGCTTCTTCGAGTTTAGCTAAATATTCATCCATTTCAGCCTTTGATTCGAATGCAATTCCGTAAACTCTAGTTAGCATATCGTTTTTTTCATCTCCTCGCCAATATGCTCCAGATAAACTCATTAATTTAAATGCTTTTATTTCTGAAGTTTTAGCAACGTGAGGTCCTTTACATAGATCTACGTACTCATTTCCTGTCCAATAAACAGTCAACGATTTACCTTCGTTTGCCCACTGCTCCATCCATTCAAGTTTGTATTTATTATTCTTGAACATTTCTTTGGCTTCATCAATACTGATTTCTTTTTCAGTTATAGGCAAATCTTTATCAATGATTTCTTGCATTTTCTTTTCGATTTTTGCAAAGTCATCTTCGGATAATTTTACATCCCATTTTGCATCATTTGCAAAACCTGTATCCGAAATGTGCGCTACTGCTAAAGTTACTTTATCTCCAT
This sequence comes from uncultured Candidatus Saccharibacteria bacterium, assembly GCA_964607415.1. Taxonomy (GTDB): domain Bacteria; phylum Patescibacteriota; class Dojkabacteria; order J137; family J137; genus CAZSKK01. Next base: position 513,595 of record CAZSKK010000001.1, read on the forward strand.
AGAGTTCTTTTACTGCTTGCGCAAAAACGTGTTCTGCTGAGTGTTTGATTTTATAATTTTGATCTTCCATAGTGTTTTTTAGTAATGGGTTTTGTAATTGTTTATATTAATTAATATTTATAGTTGACGAGTTTGCGAGTTAGTATCTGCTATCTGCTATCTGCTATCTGCTAAACAATTGTACTACTTATAAATGTAAATTGAAAAATACTAACTTTAAATTGTGAATTATCTTTGATTTTTGAGTATTTGGATTTGTTTTTTTATGTCACCCTGAGCTTGTCGAAGGGTTAATATTCGTGCTTAGTTATTCCCCCAAAGGGGTTGTTGTTGAAGCTGTTGTGAAGAATTTGCTAATCTTTTTCATTAAGTAAGATTATAGCTAAGTATATTCTAAATTTCAAATGGCAATAATTAAAGTTCAAATGTATCACAAGACTCAAAACTACTTGCGAATTGAATTCTTATTAAACTTGTTGATCTGTGATTTGGAATTTATGAGTTACAAACTTACTTGTTACTAATTCGTTATTCTAATGATAAAATGGATTAGTTTCTATTGGAAGCTGGCAGCTGATGGCTGTGAGCAAGCCTTTGACATTTAACTATTAACTTGTAACTAAATATGTGCGGACTAACAGGTTTTACAGGAACACCCAATTCTGAAATCCTTGAGAAAATGACAGCTTCTATAAAACATAGAGGTCCCGATGACACGGCATATATTGTAAGTTCAAAATACTCAGTTGGCTATAGAAGACTTGCAATTATTGATTTATCGGCAAATATTTACCCAATTGAAAATGAAAAGAAAACAATCTCTTTGGTTTTAAATGGAGAAATCTATAATTATCAGGATTTAAGAAAAGAGTTGGAATCCAGAGGACATGAATTCAAAACTGAATCTGATTCTGAAACTATAGTTCACGGTTACGAAGAATGGGGCTATGAAGTTGTTGAACATTTACGAGGTATGTTTGTATTTGTTCTTTACGATAAAGAAAAGGATGAGCTATTTATTGCTCGTGATAGACTTGGAATTAAGCCTCTTTACTATGCAAAACATGAAGGTAGAGTTGCATTTTCATCTGAAATTAAATCAATTTTAGCGGGCTTTGATATACCTAGAGAGCCTAATGATGAAGTTGTAGCAAAATTTTTAAAAACAAGAGTTCATGATGATACAGAAAATACTTTCTTTAAAAATATAAAGAGATTACTTCCAGGTCATTTTATGATTTTAAAGTTTGATGATTCTGATACACAAATTAAAATTCAAAAATATTGGAACCCTGAATTTAATTCCGAATTTAAATCTAAAAAAAGTGATGCAGATTATGCAGCTGAATTTAAAGAGAATTTTTCTGAAGCGGTTAAACTTCATTTGATTGCCGACGTACCTGTTGGAATTACACTTTCAGGAGGATTAGATTCAAGTGGAATTGTAAGCCTAGCCTCAAAACTAACTAATGATGCTCTAACTATTGATCAAGTTGAAGGAAGATCTAAAAAAGCTGAGATTATTGCATTCTCTGCCGTTCATCCAGGCGAAACAATTGATGAATCTGAATATATTGATTCAGTTGTAAATTATACAGGAATAAAATCAGTAAAGATTCAACCTAATGTAGATCAGTTCTGGGAAGAGTTGGATACTTGGACATATTTTCAGGAAGAACCTGTTATAAGTGGTGCGCCATATGCATATTACGTTGTAATGCGAGAAGCCAGAAAACAGGTTACGGTTTTACTTTCGGGCCAGGGTGGTGACGAATTGCTAGCAGGTTACATTCCTTATTTTGCAACATATTTAAACTCTGCAAAAGATCAGCATAAATACTTACCTATGATTAGAGAAAGCTTTATGGGTCGTGATCTATACTTTAAGTATTTTATGCAAAAAATTGGATCAAAAGTAAATTCGGGAAATCCAATTGTGCCCTCTGAAATTTTAACTGATGAAGCAAACTCAGTTACACTTGATAAATTTGTGCCAAGTAGGAATCTTAATGAAAGGCTGTTTTATGATGTAACAACACATACAACACCAGCACTATTAAGATATGAAGATAAAAACTCAATGGCTCATTCATTAGAATCCAGAGTTCCATTTTTTGACCATAAAGTTGTTGAATATATTTTTAATCTTCCGATTGATCAGAAAATTAAATTTGGTTGGAACAGATTTATATATAGAAATGCAATGAAAGGCATAATTCCAGAAATGAATAGAACCCGAAGAAGTAAAGTTGGATTTACAAATCCAGAATGGGAATGGATAGAAAGAAGAGCTGACAAATTTAGAGAGATTTTTGTATCTGAAACATTCAGAAGTAGAAAATATTGGAATGCCGAAAAAGTTCTTTCTGAATTTGAACTGGCATTACATAATAAAAAGAAAGGCGATATCTTGTTCTTCTGGAGATTATTCTCGGTTGAAATGTGGATGAGAACTTACGTTGATAAGTTTGAAGCGAGATAAGTGCTTACGTAAATCCTGCCCTCGATGAATACACCCCTCCTTGCTCCTCCCCAGTTTTGGGGAGGAGACCTAGTGGAGGGAATATATTAAAACTAAGCTACTCTCAAATTAATCTCCCCGCCTATGCAGGAGGGGATAAAGGGGAGGTAAGTAAAGGTAAGTTATGCAAGTAAATAATCCATACAACAAAAAACTAGTCCATTACTCAAAAGACTTGCGCGCTAATGCAACACCAGGCGAAAGACTACTATGGAAGTTTATAAACAAAAATCAACAAGGAGTTAAGTTTCGAAGGCAGCACCCACTTCTTAATTATATTGTAGATTTTTACTGTATAAAACTTAGACTTGCCATTGAAATTGATGGCAGTAGCCACGATGAAGCTAAGTATTTATATGACAAGCGAAGACAAGTAGAGCTTGAATCTGTTGGCGTTACATTCCTACGCTTCACTGAGCATGAAACACGTTACAATATCGAAAGTGTATTGCAGACTATTGAGCTGAAAGTATGTGAATTACAGATTTAAATTTCTTGGAACAATGGCATTTGCTCTCCCTTTTCAATTGTTCTTAAAGATTTTTTTACATACCATTCCCCTTCCCAAAAAGCTACTTTTACATCACTTCCTTCATCTATTTGCCCAGTGTAAACACCTTCCTCATCAAGCGAAAACTGTATGAAATTGTTCCCATGATAAATACCAACTGGAACTTCTACACCTTCAACAGCTCCAATAGATAGTAGGCCTAACTCGGTTTGAATATTAAGATAGACTTGTGGATTTTCAGTTTCTGGAACAAATGAAAGAGAAAAAAATTTCTCTTTTGAGATTTGAGAAATATATGCATTTTGTCCTAGTTCGAAAAAATGCCTATCCTTGCCTATTTTTAGAAATTCTGGAGTGCCATGATTGTCAAAATAAATTTCTCCAAAGCCTGTTTCGGTATGTAGCATCTCATAAAGCTCTACTTTTTCATTATACTTACTTGCTATATATATTATAGGCCCCTCATTAGTGGTGATAAATCTTCCAGAATCGTAAGGCTGAAAATAAAAATGCTTCCCATTACAAGTATTTAATGTATTTGGATTTTCCCATTCATCAAGAAGCAAACTCCCTACATTTTTAATCTCAATAATTTCATCAACTTCATCGACCTTTTGATACATATGTCTTACTTAAAATATACAATCTATAGTATCTGGACCATGCCTTGAACACTATATGTTGCGTTTATACTAAACCTTTCTGTTTTTAATTTCAATAGTTTTTATATAAATTGCTGCGTGAAACTGGAAACAAGCGTGAAACGTCTATTGATTGGTACTTTTATATAGTATGTAATAAATATAGCAAGAATCTATTTGGGATATATAAGAAGCAACCAGCACATAGCAGATAGCTTATAGTAATGTTTCTACTTGCTAACCGCTATGAGCTATTTGCTGACTGTTATATGCTAAAATAGCACCATGACTCCAAAAGACAGAACAATTGATACAGGAATACTAGGTCTACCCTACCCCGTAATTGGACTTGCACCTATTGATGGTGTTTCTGATGCTGCTTTTAGAAGAATTACAAAGAAATATGGAAATCCTGATTTGATTTTTACTGAATTTACGCATGTAATGGGCTTATGTTTTGCTGCGGAAAATATACTAAATACTTTTGATTATGAAGAAATGGAAAGACCAATAGTGGCACAAATTTTTGGGAAAGACCCAGAGTATTTTTATCACGCTGCAAAAGTGATTTGTGCATTAGGATTTGATGGCGTTGATATAAATATGGGCTGCCCCGCGCATAGTGTTTCTAGTAAAGGTGCTGGCGCTGGTCTTATAAAAACTCCAGATTTAGCAAGAGAAATTATTTTTCAAACTAAACTTGGAGTGAGTGATTGGGTTAAAGATGGAAAGCTTACAGGATTGAGGCCCAAAGCACAAAGAGCGATTGAAAAAATGGCAGAAAGGAACCAATTAAGAGTTACCACCCCCATCCCCTCTTTTTCTCCCCCAGATCTGGGGGAGAAGCCGAAGGCAGAGGGGGTGGGGGTGACTAACCTGCTCGCTCGCGACTCGAAGCTGGTAGCTCGTAGCTCAATCCCGGTTTCGGTCAAAACGCGTATCGGTTACGATGAACCTGTTACTAAAAGCTGGATTAAAAATCTTGAAAAAGGAAACCCTCAGTGGATTACAGTTCATGGACGAACTTTAAAACAGATGTATACAGGAAATTCAGACTGGAACCAAATTAAAATTGCAGTAGAAACCACAGATATACCTGTTATGGCAAACGGTGATGTTAAAGAACACGCAGATATACAAAAGATTTTAGATGCAACAGGAGCTAAAGGGACGTTAGTTGCAAGAGGTGCGTTTGGTAACCCGTGGATTTTTGCCTCACCCCCTGCCCCTCTCCTTCAGGAGAGGGTGGCAAGCGCAAGCGAGCCGGGTGAGGTGTTAGCTGTTCTTCTAGAACACGCCAAACTTTTTGACGAACTGAATAACTACTCCGAAAAAGCATTTGTGCAAATGCGAAAACATTTTGCATGGTACATTAATACAATTACCAAAATGCAAGGAACAAATAACAATAATGTTAAGTTTTTCTTAAAAATGAAGGATTTAAAGACGAAATTGATGCAGGTGAGTAGCTCAAAACAGGTGGAGCGAGAGGTAGAAAGCTTTAGAGCAGTAGAGCGTTAGAGAGGCTCAAGTCTCGTCATTGAAATTCCTAAGTGTATAAATCCTACCCTCTGACTGCCGATTTCCAGCTCTATCCTCTGTCTTCTTTCAATATTTAAAAGTTCGCTCGATTTTCACTATTTTTATTTTTTACAAAAGCTTCCTTTTTTGTTTCCAATTCACCAATTAGACTATCTATCCTAGTAGTGTAAGTACTATTATTCCTATCCCTAAAAGATTTTCTTAAAACTCTTAAAGCTACAATATCAGCATCAATAGCCGCTTCTTGATCTTGCATGTTTGAATAGTCTAAGTTTTCCATCTCTTCTAACTCTAAAATATCTCTTCTGTTTTCAAGATTGTCAAGTAAAGGCTTAACCGAAGGATCATCAGCGTACATTTCTAAAATTGCAATTACTGAATTTAATTCTTCTTTATTAACTGTTGCTTTGCTAATTAATTCTTTTGCTTTATCTAGTGCATTAAGTTTTGCAACCTGATCAATCTTTTTGCTATTGGCAACTAAGGTATCAGCTGATTGTAATTGTCCATACATATCATAATAACTTGAAATTGTGTCACGATTTATATATCCTAAACCTTCTTCAACAACTTCATAATTTCCTTTCGTAAGCAATTCTAAATTTCTTTGCTTTTCTTCTTCTGTTTCACCTAGAGATAGCCTTTTTTCATGTTCTGATTTAAGTTTGTCTGCTTGTGTTTCAAATTGTTGCCCTGCTAAATTGTTTAGTTTATTCAATAGTTTAGACTTTTGTTCAGCTGTGAAATTACCTTGAAATATAGCGTTTCTAAGCTCAGCTGGATCATTTTGTGAATCCAAAAAATCTTGAAAAGCTGCATTTGGATCCTGTGCTACTTCACCACCTGATTGACCTGTGATTCCTTGCGATCCTGCATCTGTTGTAGCTTCAACTTCATCAGTAATTTCTTCTTGTGCCATTATTTAAGGTATAACTTGTAGTAATAATTTAACCATTGCAAGAACTGATTCATCTATATTTACTAAAAGTTGATCATCTTTTCCAACTGTCAAATCAATCACATTGCCATTAAAGTCACAGATTTCAACGTATTGAAGATTTTGATCATCTAAAACTTCTAGTTGAATTATAATTTGATCAAAAAGAACAAACAAAAATTTCTTCTTTGAATCTGACTGTCTACACATTAAAAGCAGGTATTCAGTAAGTACTTTTTTAAAATCAATCTCTTTATTACCATCCATTGCTTCGTAATTACCAAAATCAATTGATTCGTATGTTTGAATTGTAAAGAATGTTTTAAGTGTAGATAGTTTTTGCCAAACTAATTCTTTAAAAATATCGTTTTTAAATTTTACTGGATCGATTTTTGCATCTTTTGCAAAAAGAACTTTAGTTTTTTCGTCTATAAATGCATATATAGATTTTTCGTTATTCTCTGTTACTTCTAAAAGTTGAATTTGAACAATACCACCCTGAAATTTAATAAAAATATATGTATTATTTTCTGAATCTTTTAAGCTAACTATTGAACCCAAAACCAAAACTTCTTGGTTATATTTATCCAAAAGTTCTGAAGTTATAGGCTTATCATCAAATGTTTTGTAAGTTTCTACCAAGTACTTTAAATTTTGTTGTGTAAAGAACGTTATTGGTTGTTGTGTCATAGGTCTATATTTAAATCATTAATATTCCTCGCATTATTGCTAAAGCCTGATCTTTATCTTCTCCAAATCTATTTCTTACACCTTCCACTTCATCATAGGTCTTTTCAAGCCAAGATTGTTGGTCTGTAGGGCCCATTTCGCTAAATGATCGATAATTACTTCCAGCCAATTCTAATAAGCTAGCTTTATTTCTAATTCTTTGCATAACTCCTCGATGAATTCTATTTCCATCCCTCTCATCTAAGCCTCCACCTGTTTGTGGACGCGCTCTCTCTCCATCAGCTGCTTGTTTTCTTGCTCTTAAATAATCCTGTTCAGCACCAGGTCCAAATACACTAACTTCTCTAGGTGGCACCGGGCCAGTTTCAGGATCACCAAGTTCAGGAATACCATAAGAGCGATAGTCTGGTACCGTATGTATCTGGACGGTAGGATTATTTACAGCTGTTTCAGCTACTTGCGATGGCGGAGTATAATTACGAGTATTACCAGCTGCATCTGTATATTGTGTAACAGTATACCCTGCTCTTCCTTCCAGTCCTGAATAAGGGCCGTAATAATCTCCGTCTGGACCTGTAGCATTTACATAAGTATCTGAGGACAAAACTATACCAGGTAAAGTTTGATTTGACTGGTTAGTGTTTTCAGGTGTTTCAGCGTTAGCAGGACTCTCACCTTGCGAACTTAAATCGTTAGGCGGAGATTCTTCTTCGATTAAATCAGGAGTTGGCATAAAATCACCTTTTTCTCCTTGTGGGTTTAGCTTATCTATTAGTGCCGGTTTTGAAGTATCCTCAATTACAGTGGATGTTTTCTCCTCACTTTTAGTTCTTTTTGGGTGGTTTTCACTAATTTGTTTTTCAGCATCTTCCGGACTCACACCATGTTTTATAAGATCATTAAATTCTTCAAAAGCGGCTTGTCCGTAAGCTTGTCCTATTCTTTCAGCTGTATTGAAATATTCTGGTATTGCTGTCCCATTGGGTTGGCTGACATCTTCTCCAGGTTCTTCACTAGCTGATGCAGGTGGCTGCGATTGGGCAAATACTGCTTCTCCCTTACTAACATCACCAAACTCTGCACCTTCACTATTACGATTTGATTTTAATGGTGGTGCAGGCGGTTCTTTATACCCAAGTACCGCTGGGAGACCTGCAGGTACAGGTTTAGGAATAAACTGTTCCGGCAATTCAGTACCATTCTTAAGTGCATCATCGTAATCATCAAAAGCCCGCTTTGCTCTTGCTTGCTGAACCTTATCATATATGTTACAGTTCTTCCTTCACCACTTATACTGGCAGGAGTTTGTCTTGCAGTTTGTGGCGGTAGTGCTTGCAGGTCAGCCACTGGAGGTGGAACTAGTTGGTTAATTATATTAGATGGGTTATTTACAATATTTATAGCCCTATCAAGTATTTGATTAATTTTTTCTGAATCTGTTGTAGGTATAATGTCAAAATCTCCATTATTGTATTCTATTTGAACAAAATCCTTGTCTCTTTTTACACTAGTAGGTAATTTAGGTTGGCCAATTATATTTTGTGGTGGCTGATCTGCTGTTCGTTTCACAGGTTTATAAGCAACGCCATTTCCCGTTACACGATAAGCTCCATCAGGTATACGCTGACCAGCTTCAAGCATATAAATTTTTCTTACCTCTCCAGGGTATTGATAAAATATTTGCTCACCATTTTCATCATAAGCATCTTGTCTTAATGGAGGCCTAACTTTGTCATCACCTGCTCCCATTCCACCCCCTACTGGATGCGCTCCATCAGGTAAGGGATTATTGCTATTCCACAAAGTTTGTTGGCCATTAGGATATTGAATTGTAATGTACGGAGCTCCTTGTTCAACTGTAAAATTACTTGGTCCTTGTGTCTGTCTCAATGGTGGATTACCTACTGTTGCCTGATTGCCTGCTGTAGTCTGTGGAGGTACATACTGTCCACCAGGCGCAGGAACTTGATTAACTCCTGGTGGGAGTGGAATATTAGCAGGCCATGGTGCAACAGGACCTCCTGGCGCCTGATAGTAAATATAAGGTACAGGATTATTTGGCATTGCCTGAGGCGGAATACCAGTTGCCGGTTGTCCTCCTGGAGCTTGTGCTCCAGCTAATGGCTGTGGATTAAGATTTGCCTGACCATATAACGGCTGTAAAGCATTTACTAAATTAATTGCAGCATTTGGATCAGGAGCCTGAATTAACAATCCTCCACCAGGTGTAATTTGTACAACTACCCCTTGTGCAGGTGCAGGATTAGCTGCTGGATTTCCTGCCGCTACTCCGCCCCCAGCTCCTGGTTGTTGCTGTGCAATAATATTCAACATCTGCTGCATAATACCAGCCATTCCATTCATTGCGTCTGCAATTGGTGTTAAATCAACATTATTTGTTATCTGGAAAGCTCCAGGCTGAATATTCATTTCATTATTAAAAGAATCAGTATTAGTATTATTACCGAAATTACTCATTGGCTGTGGTGGAACCACAACTGGTGCTGCCGCATTTCCTAAGCCACCCCCACCTGCTGCATTTGCATTAGCTGGTGGTTGTTGAGGAGGCTGTTGTTGCTGTTGCAGATTTTGCGGCGGAATATTAGGTGGATTATTATTGCCTCGACCTCTACCAGTCCTGAAAATAGTTCTAGTTGCCAATGCCCCTAAAGCTCCTAAACCAATCAATGATAAACCTAGCACGGCTGCTGCTTTAGTCAAATCTACATCACGCATTCTCTTCAAAAAATCATTTTCAGTAATCTCAACTAAAGCACCACCTTGATTATCAAAATACATTCCATTAACCATTACAAGCTCCCCATCTTTAAATGCTCTAGACATGTATATTCCATTATTAGGATCTAATGGAACTCCATTTCCTCCGTAAATAATAGCTCCATTTACACCGTCGTCAGAGTTTTCAGCCCAGTATAAAACTTGATCTCCATAGTTAACTTGTTGCCAATTTGTTTCATAGCCGGAAGCTTGAAGAGCCGCAATAATTGCTGGATCATTGTGATGATCCCAAGGCATTATTGTTACAGTTATAGGCGCTCCACCAACTACCGGTGTATATGTAACTTCTACTGCTGGCATAATTGGTGTACCTCCAGCTCCTATCAATCCTCCACCTGGTGTTATTACTCCTGCTCCCGCCGCTGGAACTCCAGGTAGTGCACCTGGTCCAACTACTCCTGGTGTTGCTGTAGCTGCATTTAATTTACCAACAGCTCCATCCCAAAAAGGATCCACATTTGTAGTTCCTGGATAATAATTTATAGCCATTGGACCTTCAGTGCCTGTGATTACACCGGTTTTGAAATCATTAACTAATGTATCTAATTTTGTTGTATCTGGAATAGCGCTCGTTCCTACACCACCTGTAAAATACTTCCCTGCATTTACATCTGCATAAGTAGGACCAGCGGGATCTTGCCCTTGAACTATTCTCCTTGCTATATCTAGAGCTATTGCTTCCTTATCCGTTGGAGTCATCGATGCGAACGCTGCTGAATCAAGCCCATAATCTTCAGGTCTAACTCCACCGTTCAAATCCGCTAGTACGTGTTGTGCAATAAAAACAGCTGTTTGGCGTTCATTTTCAAAACTAGATCCTGCACCGGTAATCCAACTTACAACTGCTGGGCTTGTAGTACCATATCCACTACTTACTACTCCCGGTGCTGCTGCACCTGGGGCAGCTGGTGCTCCTACTGCTGGTCCGCCTACAAATCCTGGTGGCAAAGCACCTGCACTTGTTGGAGGCATCGTTATTGGTAGCCCAGCTGTACTAATTCCTCCTGGAGGAGCTAATACTAAACCTGAGGGTAATCCTGTAGGAAGTGGCATTCCTGCTGGACCGTAGTTTGGTATAGATCCATCAGCTGAATAAATCAAATTTCCTACTATTGGTGTTCCTGCTACTGGCGCCGGGGCACCTGCGGGGATGCTTATATCAATAATGTACTGTACTTGCAATACGTCGTTGGCACCTGGCCCATTTCTAAAAACTATATATTCTAAACCGGGGTCTGTGTCCATATTAGCCGCGAAAACCTGGTCGCCTCCGGGGATTACACCCAAACCTTCATGCCTCAAAGGTCCAAACCCTGCGGCAATAACTCCTCCTCCGGCTCCTTGAAGAGGTATCAATTGAGGACTTGGAGAGCGTTGATCTATAAATCCTAAAATGTGCCCATCCCCATCCATAACTATTTCCATTGGAACATTTTGACCATCCGCAAAAACATTTATGTCTCCAAAGTGGGAGCCTTCCCTCACAACTTCCATTGGCGCTATACCATTATTAATTATCAAGTGCTCTTCAATTACGCCAGATCTTACATGTCCTCTCGGTATGCCCCACTTTAAAGGATCGTCAATTGGAACTGGGCCTCTTGGTGGTCCCTTTTCGAAAGGTTTTAAGTTTTCTAACTTTTCATCAAGTAAGTTTCCCTTCTCTCCTATTTCAACAGGGCTCTTAGTTGTTTCCTCAAAACCCATAAATTCACCTGCTTTACCTCCTTTCCCTGGAGTTGGTAAACCAGGTCTACCTTTCGCTTGTGGTAAAAATTGTTCAAGTTGGTTTGGTTCATTATTACTTCCCAAAGTAGTCTCAAGATTTTGCCTTACACCTCTAATTGAAAATTTGTCAAGAAAATCGTTTCCAACTAATTGAAATTGAACCAATAATGCCAACGATCTCATTGCAGAAACATTTCTAGAAAAGTCTTTTTGAATATTTTCTATTTCTTTATTTTCATACCCTAATGCCTTTAGCCCTCTTGCGCCAACCATTCTAAACATTAAAACAGGTGCAAATGTTGATAAACTTCTTCTAACTGTCCAAGCCATTGCTCTATCTGCCATTCGAGATTTCATTACATCCAAGCCAAGCTTATTTGCAAGGCTACCAGCTAAAATTCCACTCCCTTCACTAAAATATGTTCCTGGGAATAATAAAAATGCTGTAGCGGGCAAACTTAATACTGTAGAAGTAAAAAACTCTTTAAATGACCTATTACCATCTATTGCCCATTCCTTAACTCCTCCCAGCAAACGTTGAATTGGTAATCTTCCCCAATTTAACATTCTAGATAAATCTACAAATGCATTTTGTCCTGCAAGCTCCATTCCTTTTTGCGCACCTTTTTCCATAAACTTTGACATTTGAATTCCACCTCCGATCATTGCTGCGGCAGTTAACCCCAGCTCAATACCTTCACCAAGTGTTCTAATAGCATTCCTAGGAGACAAAACAATATTTTTAAATGTGCCAGCTAATCCCTCTCCTAAACCGGTGCTCTTTAGTATTTGTTTTCTTACAAGCTCAGATTCATCATTATCAATATTTAAATCTATTGCTTGCTTTTCTTTATTAAGTCTAATTTTAACTATACCTTGTTCATTATTATCTTCTCTTTCAATATTAAGTTTTTCTCCCCATTTATAGTTTCCTTTTGTATATAAACCCATATATTTACGAATTCCAAGAATATCTTTAGTTGGATCTTCGTAAATACCAAAGTTCTCCATAAACTGCTTTTGCCTATTTAAAGCATTTATTAATGGAATGTTTTTTTGAATATTTCTGGGAAGTGATTCTATAGCTCTTCTAAAGCCACTCTTAGTCTGTTCTTCCTTTTCAAATTCATCCGCTAAAATTTCTGCAGCCACCCTCTCTTTAGTTTTTTCAGAATCTTCAATTGTATATTCCTGGTATTCTAACTCCTTTGCATAATCACCGTTTCTTCTTCTGGTTAAAGCCAATTTGTCACCTTTTTTCAACAGCACAAAGTTTTGATCCTTTGCTTTTTTAACTAAAGCATCTACTTCTTCAGCAGTAAGATCGCCTATTTCAACTACTTTATTTTCTTTTTTTGCGAATCTATTTTTGGGAAGAATATCAGATACTTCTAAAAGTATCTGCCCTGCTTTTTGCTCAGAAGTTAGCATTGCCTCATTTTCCGGGGAGATTCCAGTATCAAGATTATCTGTAATATCTATTGCTCCAGAAATTATTTGGTTTGGATCAGCATTACTCATTCGATTTAGAACTTATTTGAATTTTATCTTCAATTTCTTTTTTTATTCTTTCTAAATATAAGCTTTCCAACTCATTCATATATTCGTTAAATTCTTTAACAAAATCTTCTTCCGGTTCATCTTTAAGTTTATCAACAATATGAGCCACAGTTTTATAATGGCTCTCAATTGATTCAACCAAGCTGTCGAGAAAATCCGCAACAAGTTGATCAACATCTTTACTAGTTTTTTTATTAAAACAAAATGCAACATATTGTTCAGTTTCAAAAGCATCGTATTCCCTAGCTTCTGACACCTCCTTCATAGCCTTCAGTTCTTCATTAGTAAAACCTGTTTCGTATAAATTTTCAATAAATCTAGAAATAGTAGGCTCCAAAAACATAGCGAAATCTTCGATCTGCTTGCTATTATAGCCCATATCTTTCAAATGCTGCAAAAATCTTTCAGGTTTGGACATATATAATGAAAATATCAACAGCACGTAATATAAAAACGTAAATCTACGTCTTAGTACCAGTGTATAACTTTTTCAAAATGGCTGCAAATGGGAAAAGAATCAGTTACGAATTACGATTTAGAAATTACGAGAAACAGAATCAATTACTAATTACGAGATCTGAATTACGAGAAAGTATATTCTGAGAATTATAAGCTAGAAATTAAAAGTCGCTTTCAAAAAATTTACATAATGCTCTTGTATTTCGTAATTTATCTTCTCGTAGTCATTTATCTATGTTATTATTTATTGCCCCACGAAAATTCCAGCAATTATGAAATACAATATCCTTCAGGAAAAATCATTAGCTTTTTCTATTGAAATAATATCTTTTTGCAAGCTATTAAGAAATAATAAAGAATTTGTTCTTGCTGATCAACTATTAAGAAGCGGAACTTCTATTGGTGCCAATGTAGAAGAAAGCATAGGAGCAGCTTCTACAAAAGACTTCTTATCTAAATTGACTATCGCATATAAAGAAGCACGTGAATCCAAATACTGGTTAACACTTATAGATAAATCTTTTCCAGAATGCGCAGATCAAGTGCTACAGCTATTAAATGCTAATGAAGAGCTTCTTAAAATAATTGGAACGATCCAAATAAAAACTAAATCAAGAATTAGACCTCGAGATTAATACCTAAACATATCTCGTAATTCATAATTGTTAACTGCAAATCTACTCTCGTAATTCGTACTTCGTACCTGACAACCTCCCCTCGTAATTCTTATTTCGTAACTGGCAATCTCCCCTCGTAATTCGTACTTCGTAACTCGTAATTGCACATGCTATACTTTTACCATGACTTTAGACGACGCAAAACAGATCCTAAACAAAAAGGGCTTAAGCCGCGAAACAGTGGAAGCTATTTCTGTTTTTAAAAACGAGCCAGTTTGGATGAAAGAACTACGACTTAAAGCTTTTGATCACTATTCCGAAAGACCAGTTCCAACATGGGGTGCAAATCTTTCTGCTTTTGATGATTCACAAATCCAGTTTTATGTAACCCCAGAATCTAAAAAAACTAGAAGCTGGGATGAAGTTCCAGAAGACATGAGAAACACATTTGACAGGCTTAAAATTCCTGAAGCAGAGAAAAAATACCTGGCCGGAGTTGAAACACAATTCGATTCAAACGTTGTTTACGGAAGAATGAAGGAAAAGTGGGAAAGTAAAGGCGTCATTTTTACAGATTCAGACACAGGATTGCGCGAACATGAAGAGATTTTTAAAAAATGGTTCGGCAAAGCAATTCCATATACTGATAATAAATACGCAGCACTTAATACAGCATGTTGGAGTGGCGGTAGCTTTGTTTACGTTCCAAAGGGAGTTAAAGTTGAAATCCCTCTTCAAGCTTACTTTTATATTCAAACTCAAAATCTTGGTCAGTTTGAACGAACTTTAATAATTGCAGATGAAGGTGCTGAAGTTCAATATGTTGAAGGCTGCAGCGCTCCAACTTATTCATCAGACATTCTTCACTCAGGAGTAATTGAATTGATTGCACAAAAAAATGGAAGGATTAGGTACACAACAATTCAAAACTGGTCCAAGAATGTTTACAACCTGGTAACTCAAAGAGGCCTTGCATATGATGACGCAACGATAGAATGGGTTGATTGCAATTTAGGATCACAAGTTACTATGAAATATCCTTCAGTGATTTTGGCTGGTGCCAGAGCACATGGTGAGGTTTTATCTATAGCACTTGCAGATGGTAAACAACATTTGGACACTGGAGCCAAAATGATTCATATTGGTAGAGACACAAGTGGGATAATTACAACAAAATCTATTTGCAAAAATGGTGGTAGAACTAGTTATAGAGGGCTTGTTAAAGTTGCAAAAAACGCAAAAAATGCGAAGACAAAAATCAAATGTGATGCCTTAATTTTAGATAATATTTCTCAAACAGATACTTACCCATATAACGAAATCTACGAAAGATCATCCCGAATAGAACACGAAGCAACTGTAAGTAAAGTTTCTGATAATCAGCTTCATTACTTAATGAGTAGGGGTTTATCGGAAGAGGAAGCCGCAGGATTAATAGTTTCAGGGTTTGTAGAACCAATTGCAAAAGAACTTCCAATGGAATACGCAATGGAGATGAACGAGCTGATTAAACTTAGCATGGAAGGAAGTGTGGGGTAAACTTCGTTCCTACCATTTATTCTCCATTTTCATCTTACTAACCAAATCCTCCCGCTTTTTGTCAGAAATTTGTATTGCAATACAATGCGGCCATAAAGTAATTTTGGTAGACTTACCAGATGATTCGATGTGGAAGGTCTATTACAGCTAATATCGCTGAAGCTTATGGGCGTTTCGGATTTAAAGACAGCAGAAGAATATACATATTTGCTCGAGGATCCATGTTTGAGCTTAAAGATCATCTGAACGTAGCAATCGAAAACGAGTTTATTTCTCTAACCGAATTTAATGAATCAATAACGATATTAATTAGGAAATTGAATGCTTATTTAAAATATCTTGGAAGAAAATCCTTTGACTAATTAACTTTTTCACAAATTAACTAGTTAACGTTTATGAAAATCATCCCACTAACCTTAGTTTTCGCTGTATTGTTTACATTAATTTCAGTCAAACTTTACGCACAGGAGATTCGGCCTCAAACACTCTTCATCACCGAATTCTTCCCAAACCCAGAAGGATCTGATTCTGGCAAGGAATGGGTGGAACTTTTTAACAACTCTGACGAGACAATAACTTATACAAATCTGGAAATAGTAACAATATCTGCTGCAGGAAACGAAAGGATTACCAGTATTTCTGAAATTACAGTTGAACCTTTTTCTTATTTTTTGATTTTGGAAAGTGCTAACATTGCGCCTGATTTTACTCAGAAATTAGTTGTAGGGGATGGAATGCTTAATTTATATAATGATGGCCAATTCATAAGGCTACAAGATAGGCAAAATAATATTCTGGATGAAATTGAATACTCCACTACACCTTCGGCAAAATCATGGGAACGCAATGGGATTTCTGATATTGAAGGATGTAACTTACTTGATCTTCATTTAAGTTCTAATTCTATCGGTATTCCAAATACTAACTTCGAAGATTCCTGCTGGGGAGAACAAATTCTCGATCCTGAGCCCGAACCTGTTAATGCTGAAATACTTTTTAGCTCCGATAATGTTAGCTTTGCTAATTCGATCTACACACTTTCTGGGCAACAAATTTACCTAGATTTCACAATGGATTCTACTCTGGAAGTTACGGATTACATATACTATTTGGATGATGGGACACAAGTTTATTCTCCGTTTTCAAGCGGAAATTATGTTAACCGCCCGATAAATTTACAAGTAACGCTCGAAAATAATGAAATTCACAATTTTCAAAGCCTTCCAATAAGTATTTTCCCAATAATTAATCTTAATGAGTATAGCTTTGAAAATAATCAAAATCTAATAGAAGTTTTTAATCCAAATGCGTTTGATATCATGCTTTCAAACTATCAGTTAGCAGGCTTTGCAATTCAAGAAAACACTTGCTCCACAATTATTAACCCTAATAGCTTTTGCGTCATAACAATTCCAGAATCCTTAAATGAAATTACTTTACAAGTTGGTGATTTAATAATAGAAACTTTGCAATCTGATAGTTTGAAAGCATCTTTTTTTGAAGGTAGCTGGTACTCGGATTTCGAAAATTCTTTAGGAGCTGAAAACTTACCCCCTAGTACTTTAATAATAAATGAAATTTATCCATCCCCGAATTCAGGCGAAAAAGAGTGGATCGAAATTTACAACTATGGAAATTTTGCACTAGATCTTAAAAATTATTATTTAAAAGATAAAGTAAGTTCTGGTGGATTTGGCACAACCAAGAGTTTCCTTCCTAATATTATTTTAAAACCGGATCAATATTATGTTGTAAATGATTTTGATTTAAAAATATCTCTTAATAATTCAGGTGATCTGATAGGTCTTTTTAACCAAAATGATAAGCTACTGAATGAAGTTGAATATCCCGAAATTCCTAAAGGTATGTCTTACTCAAGAATTAATAATGAATTTGTTAAATCGTACAAGTCAACTCCAGGCTTTATTAATGAAATCATATCGCAACCAATAGCGTCACTAGCCCCAAAGAAATCCACAACTTCTCCCTCTGTAAAAAAAGAGCCCAAAGTTGGTACAAATAATATAAACCCTTCATCTCAAGTTCTTGGTACCCAAGAAACAAGTTTTAAATTACCTGATTTGGTTATGCACAACAACAAAGATGCTTCAAGAACTCAAATACAATACGAAATTAATCTTTGGCCAGTTCAACTTTTTATGCTTTTTATTTTTAGCATCAGTTTGTGGCTAATAAGTCCTAGTTTTAGGAAAAAAACAATAAGGACAATTTGCATTATAAGGAATTTTTTTAAAACGCTTGATACGATGGAATATAAGGCCGCTAAACAAAATACTGAGTTTTCCAAAGCATCAAGATATGAGGTATTTGCTTAGATGCTAAAATATGGAGTTTGAAACCGAAAATATGAGAATAAAAATAAATCTTTTTGAACCAAAATTAAAAACAGAGGTGAGCATTCTAGGTAAATTATATAAAATTGAATATTCAGATAAATACTTTCTAAAGCCTAAGGTTTATTTTAAAGACAATAGAATTATTGTTCATACATCAGAGCTCCAACCTAAAAGCTACCATACTGTTTTAAAAAAATTCCTTCTAGAGTTTAGTAAAAAAGAAATTAAAAACAGAGTTGAAAATATAGCTTTTGAAAATGGTTTTGAATATAACAATATAGCAATTAGAGATCAATCAACAAGGTGGGGAAGCTGTTCATCAAAAAAGAACCTGAACTTTAACTGGAGATTAATTTTTGCTCCAGAAGATATTCTAGATTATGTGATTGTTCATGAACTTTGCCATTTAAAAGAAATGAATCATTCTAAGAAATTTTGGGATTTAGTTGGCAGTATTGCTCCTAATTATAAACAGAACCGATTATGGCTTAGGGAAAATGGATCGAAGCTTCGAATTGAGTAGCTGTATTTACAATAAAATCACATACACTTTTTTAATCACCAATCCTCTTTCTAAACATAAACAATAAACCTGCAAATAATGACAGCGCTCCGATTATATAAAAATACGGAAGATTATCAGCAACACCTGTGGAAGGAAGATTAGAATTATTAGATGTATTTGTTCCTGTGTTTGTATTAGTGTTAGTATTTGTATTGTTTGAGCTCCCAGCTAAAATTGTAAATGTATCTGTATTACAAACACTACCATTTAAAAAGCAACTGGCAGAGTAATTACCTGCCGCTGAAAGAGTTACATTTCTTACCTCATTAGTACTATAGTTAACGATACTACCACTTGGTGAAGTTAAGATAATACTAGCTCCAGTTAAAAGTGCAGCACCATTTTCTGTAAAACAATTTATATGAAAACTACTTGCTGGAGTTCGTAAATTCATGGCTGAAACCTGTGCTCCACTCATCCAAGCACTAATGGTTCCTTGCTCAAACTGAATATCAGCGCCAGCACATCCACTAGCAGTTGAAACTGCATTATCTAACCCTCCACAGTATGTGTTTATAAATACTTCACTTGCTGTTAGCTCATTTACATCTTGGTCATAAAATTCAGTACAAAATGCCTTACCAATATTTGCTTTTGACCCATCTGGACAGGTTATACAAGCAAGGTTCAAATCTCGGTCACATTCATCATTATTTGCTGTAACTAAATCAGAATCACAACTTTCACCTTCATCTTTAATTTCTGAATAACCCGAAGTATCACAATCGGTGGAACAATTTGTTACTGATTCACCTGATTCGCAAATAGCATCACCATCGCAAACTGAAGCATTGTCGCTGCATGCTGAGCACTCGCCTTTATTACATGCTTCGGTTCCAGCTGTAAAATCACCATCGTAATTTGAACAGGCTGAATCTGAACAACAAGTTGTTGTTTCACCTGAAGTATCCTTGTCTTTATCACTCCTAGATTGCAAAGCTATATACGTTGAGATCGCAATAAGCCCAAAAGTTACCATCGTCAGAACTATTATTGCAGCTACTCTTTTCGACTCCTGAACCTTAATTCTGGAAAGATTGGGATTCAATCTTGGAGGATCAACCGGCTGATTAGCAAAGCCATTTGCTTCGTTTATTTTTTGAATATCAGCTTCGGGATTCATATTAAAACGATACTAAAAATAGCAAAAGAACACAAGAAGCCAGAAAACAAAGCTCAGATTATTCTAATTTACTTAAATATTCTAGTCGAATTTTCAAGAAACAATTTTACAATTTCCCAAATATGACATTGAAAATTTTTTTAATTGTAAATTGTTATTTAAATCTTCAAACGTCCTACGCCTAGCTCCAAACGCTATTCATCAAACTTCTCAAACAAAATCCCTGTTTGTCTATTTTTTAACATTTGTTCAGCTTTTTCGGAACTTTCAGGAATTATTGGCTTAAAAAGAATAATTACTCTTTCTATTAAATAAATAAGATTTTTTATCACCTGTTCAGAATCAACGCTTTCTTTGCTCCAAGGTTGCTTTTCTGTTATATATTTATTAGCAAACCTTGTTAATTCGTTAATTTGTTCTATTGCTTCAAATACTTCAAAATTTTCAAAATGTTGGTGATATTTATTTTCAGCTTCTTCAATCTTTGTTAAAACATCTTTATCAACCAAAGATTTGTTTACTTCTCCAATGTTTTTTTTATTAGAAAGATGAATAACCCTATTTATAAGATTTCCCCACTGATCTGCAAGTTCCGTTTGATACTTAACTTTAAGCCTTTCAATGCTAAAATCACCATCATTTCCTATTTGAAATTCCGATAGCAATGCATACCTAACTGCATCAATCCCAAACTCATTTGCTAGATCCACAGGGCTTATTGCGTTTCCGTTGCTTTTGCCAATTTTCAAGCCATTTACCGTAAAGAATCCTGTTACCAAAATATGCTTTGGTATTTCCAATCCTGCAGACTTTAACATTGCAGGCCATAAAATTGCATGAAATTTTAGAATATCTTTTCCTACAACATGTGTAACATTGTCTGGCCAAAATTTTTCGGGATATCCTTCCTTTTTGTTTTCTGCAAAATGTAAATATGAAAGATAGTTAGGCAAGGCGTCATACCAGACATAAATTGTCTGTTCATGATCGAAAGGAACGGGAATTCCCCATTTTACATTAGCTCTAGTTACAGGAATATCTTGAAGTCCAGCTTTAACAAAGTTTTTTACAAATTCAGCCCATTTTGCAGGTAGAATAAAATCTGGATGTTCTTCGTAATATTCTAAAAGCCAATTTTGATATTTTGACCATCGAAAGTAGTAGTTTTTTTCCTTTGTATATATTGGAGTTTTTGTAGGATGGTTAGGGCATTTACCATCTACAAGATCAGCTTCACTATAATACGCTTCACAACTTTGGCAATACCAACCTTCGTAAGATCCTTCATAAATATCACCATTGTCAAATGATTTTTGAAGTAAATCCTGCGCAAATTTTTCATGCTCAGGATGTGTGGTTCTCATAAAATAATCATTTGTTATCTTTGTTTTGCTCCAAATTTCTTTGTACGCTTCAGCGTAATCATCAACATACTCGGTAGGAGTTTTACCTTCATCAGAAGCTTTTGTCGCAATATTTGCTCCGTGCTCATCTGTACCTGTTAAAAAAAGAGTCTCTGCTCCTTGAATTCTTGCGTATCTTGCAAGTGTATCCGCAATAAAAACGCAATAGGCAGTTCCAATATGCGGAAGTCCAGTTGGATAAAAGATTGGCGTTGTGACATAAAAATTCTTGTTCATGTTAGTAAGTTAAAAGTTAAATGTTTAAGGTTAAGTGCAGAAACCAGACAACAAAGACTAGAGATCAAGACGTAATAGTTAATTGGTCGACAACGTTTAATTAGTAAGATGAACTAATTAACAAATTAACGACGAATACCTATAACCTACTGTAGCACTAAATGCTAATCGCTATCTGCTTTACGCTATTCGCTTGCTTTAAAAAACAAAAAATCCTCTTTTGGAGGATCTAAAAACAAAAAATGGATGAGCCTCCTAGTATCATTACAGGATTTGCATCATCATTTTTTGGCTATTTGCTTTTATTTGCATAGGTTGATTATAGCCGAAACTAATAGTACTGCGCAACAGCCTCTCCATGTTTTCACTTCGTTCAAACTTCCCTCTCCTGAGATCGAAACAACATTTTATGTTGTTGAGCAAACTAACACTATTAGGTCTTAAAACCATTTCTCACTGTGAATGTATGATTCACTGTTCGTGCTGTCGAATGTAGCTAATTTTATTCTCGACAGGATAATATCCTGTCTCGGGGTGACCGTGGGCCGGTGAGGCTACTTTTGCCACTGGCATTTATTACTAGCACTACATCCACATTTATATCCCGCTTGTGTTGGTGTATCTTGTGCTGGTGCCAAGCAAATAGATGACATTAATTCTTCGTTAATTCCTTGGCAAATTTCCATGTTACATCCAGATACAATACAATCAGAATCTGCATTACAAGATGAAAACGTTGAGCTTCCATAATAATCAGTGTTTTCACCCGAATCTAAATTATCTTGCTCCTCTTGGGTCAATTGTCTTATGAAAGTTGTTCCATCTGGTGTTTTGCACTGCTCTGGATAAGTTTCTAAAATTGGATTTCCAGCTTCCACACATTCCTCATATGAATTTATTTCTTCGTTATCATCTTTAATCAGAACATATGAAATTACACCTGCAACGCTTGCAATAATAAAAAACAGTATCGCAAAGGTTACTACTAATGTTTTATTTTTCATAAAGGATTTATAAAAAGTTAAAATTTTTTAACTCTTTTGCTCTTTACCTCTAAACCTCTCCACCTTTTCTAGCTATTTTCTTCATTTCATTTGCTTCAAGCCTTCCTTGCAAATCCCCAAAAAGACCATCGAAAACAAAAACTGAAATAAAGTGCATAAATAAGCCAAATCCCCAGAAAACTGTTACCCAGAAGAACCAAACGCTATCGGAGTCTGTTGTAAAAATTGTTACCAAGTTGATAGTAAACAAGATTGAATTAACAAAAAGGAAACTTGCAAGATGTCCAAAAAATTCTATTTTATCTTTAGCTTTCTTTTTTGCAAGTTTAATTTGTTCCTCAGTAAGATTGGTATCCATGAAAGTATGTTAACAACTATACTTCCATGATACTTTGTGATGTTAGAATTATCAAGCTTCAAGCTCATTTAAGCCGTTGAATTCTCTACTTGCAATTATTTCAAGACGCTGCTCAGCATCTGGGTTTAGTATAACACCATTATTTATAAGAACTTCAACTGCTGCTTTAAACGCATCTTCACCTGAGAACGGGTCATTAACAACTACTAAGCTTTTTTCTAACAGCAGTTGTAAAGCATTGAATCTATTACCTATTCTGGTATCAGGTCCACCATTTAACTTAGTAGCTATTCTATTCAAAATTCCTACTTTTAACAAGGTTGGTGAGCTTATTCGTAAAGCATTTTCCATTATTTTATTTTTAATATTTAAATAATGGCTTCTTTAGGGAGGTTTAGGCTTCTAAGCGTTGTTTAATTCCATTGGTAAGTAGATCTACTGGTGAATACAGCTGAGGGTAATTTGTACTTTGAACAAAAATATTAGCTTTATCCAATCTTCTATTTCGTACAGCTTCTATCTCATCAAGTATTTGTAGCATTTGGGCTATTCTGTCCTCTCCCATTTCCATTTTTGCATTCCCCAACACTATTTTCCTTAACTCAGTTGGATGAACTGGAGCAATACTATCTTGATTAATTAATTCCTTCATATTTTTTATATAACCAATCCATTTTAATCCTTATAACATATTTCTGTCAACAGACAAGAGTAACAGATCAAGGGCCGAGTGTAGTGAAGATTTCAAAAAGAGAGCTCCGAGTTTTACCTCAAGCTCTCTTTTTTATTGACGTTTCGCCAACTCTAACATCCTAAGCTTTAGTTTAATGCTGAAATTGCAATTTCATCAGCTTCGTTAAGCACACTTGCGTTTGGGTTGCCTTCAATAATAAGCGAATTTGCGCTATCACCAAATCCTGGGAAAAACGGTGATGCACAATAGTCAGAACCTGTTAAATCGCCAAATAAATCTGCATCCAAACTTGCACAATCAACAACGTCAGCATATCTCCACACTGTTTCTCCATTTGCTCGATATCTTATCAAATCTGAGCTAACCTCAACAATTTCGTAATCAGACTCAGAAAATCCGTTTGGGAATCCATCGATTGCTTGCAAAACTTTACTAAAAATCATCTTTGTTGTGCCTTTTGATAAAGTTAGTTCATAACCGCTTATAATTTTTCCGCTGGAGCTCCCATCTTCAGGATAAATAAAGTCTTCCCCTATTTCTGTATTCAAGCTTTGTTTCCAAGTCGGAGGAAAAGTAACTTTTATACCTCTACCTTTGTCTTCAAAAATGATATCTTTACCTACACATTCGGATGTACCTACATCAGGGCAATCTGCTGGGCTCCCTGCTTCAAGTTCATCTATTTTTTCTTGCAAAGATGCATTCTCATCTTGTTGATCACTGAAATCTTTATCTTTTTGGTAATAAAGAAATCCTACTATTCCTGCAACTGTTGCCGCTATAACAAAAAGAATAAAAGTGAAAAATAACAAAACAGACCGGACCCAAAGTTTATTGAACATATATAGTAGTAATAACAAGTAAATTATATAAATTCGAAACCGGATGTCAGTGATAAATCCCTCTCAGCTTTAACTTATTTTAAACTCAAACCAATCTAAAATCTACTGACTGTTGCGCAGAATTATTAAATATATTAGACTGAATTTAAGCACTTTTAACTTTTACTAGAAACATATGGCAAAGCCTAAATCTTTAAGCCTTGAAATGGAAAAATCTCCGCTTCTAAGGCAAGAATCTCCCAGCACTATACACCCAGACAAACTGGATCACTCGCGATTTTCTGACAGAATCGCTGATGAAGAAGGCAGTAGTAGTTTGAGAATTTTGATCTACGTTATAATTGTAATTGTAGTTGGTGTTGGTGCAGCACTTTTGATTAGAAATCTTATTATTAATAATGATGGAAACAAGACCGAAGAAGATAATACAACGCAAGACCAAGAAAGTGAAATGCTATCAGCCTTTGTGATTGATAAGGTTGTAACTGCTGATGCTCAAGCTATACTACCAACAAATGTTGATAGTTATGTTAATTCTGCTCAAGTTACTTTAGGCGAAGAACTCGCAAGTGAAGCTGTTGTAAGCCTGGATAAAATCACTTACAAAAAATATACAACATTTGTGAGAATGGAATTTGATTTTTCAGGAGCAAAACTTCCTAAATTAAACACCACTTTTGATTCAGTAAAAAATATTTTTACAATTAAATTGCCAAATAGTGTTACAGTAAATAATGATCTAACATCAGCTCAACAAATTTCAGATCTTGTATCGACAGTAAGTTTTAATTCAACAACAAAAGAATACACTATCAACTTGTCTGAAGATTCCTTTTATGCTGTAAAACAAAACACCGGAGATTTAATTGTTGACTTTAAAACTGCTTCCCAATTAGATGAAGATAAAAATGTATCTGACAAACCATTAACTCCACCAGCTGCAATAGTAGAGGATACAGATACAACAACAGAAGATGATTCTAACGATAAGCCAACCGCAACCAACTACAAAAATGATTTTTCTCAAAAACAGCAATATGTAGTTAGTGAAGTTAAAACTACATCGTTAAACTATAACAAATTTTTCTATGGTGACGCTGGTACATTTTTCGAACTTAGCTGGGGTGAGCAAGGCAAACTAGGAGAAAAAAATAGCGCAAACTCCACTGCTTATCTTAAAACTGAAAACAGCAAAGAATACTTGTATGTTGAGCTAGAGAACCTAACTCAAGAACCATTCAGTTTTCTCGGATTTACAAATAACGGAACCGATTTATCAACTTACATCAATACAAGTGGGGCTAACTTTGTGCGAATTGATAGAATTAAGTTTGAAGGTGGAAAAGCAACGTATAGAATTGAATTAAAAAGAAAAGCTGATTTTAGCTTGCTTAGTCAACCAAGTTTCGATGGTACTACTCAGGTTATAAGTATTCAGATCAAAGACTAAAAGTTACGTGTTGACGGGTTAGCGGGTTAAAAATTTAACTCGTAAACCCGAAAACTCGTCAACTCTTATTTAAATATCTTCCTGTGTAATTGCTTAGCCTCAGGATCAGTTAAATGCATGTACGCAACTCTTATTGTGTATTTTGTACTATTATCATTTGTAAACTGATCTATAACCTTATAGCTCCAAATATTATCACTTTCGTTTTGAATTAACTTTTGCACTTCTTGTTCAAGGTTTTTGCTAGAGTCTAAAACAAGATTTGTGTCTAGCTCAACAATTTTTTGAGTAATTTCTTGAACAGGTTTTGCACTTTCATGTTTAGATAAAACCTCATCAAGTTTTGTTAAATTGATCTCAGAAATATTGGATTCATCTACTTTGCTTTTATTGGAGCTATAAATTATACCAATCTTAATGTCTTCAACATATACATCCCAACAAGCCTTTGGATGAGCCGAGCCGGGTATAGATTCTGAATTTTTATAATAAATTCTATTAATACCTTCTAGTCTTAAAATTGTTTCCAAAGTGTTTTTGAGATCGTTAATGTCTTTACTGACACTTAGTATGCCCAAATGTTCTTCCTCATTGTAATCTTCAAACTTACCAAATACTTTTCCAATTTCAAAAATTGTTATATCAGAAATATTGTTTTTTTTCATTTCAGCAGCTTGTCCAATAAGACTTGCTGCAATAGTTTGTCTAAGATTCGAAACTTCCTCATTAATCGAATTAGTAACCTTTATCTCTGACCATTTTTGATAATTAGAAGTATTATTGATGCTGTCACCAACAAGTACCCAAGATCTTACTTCGTCAAAACCTGATTTAGAAAGATTATCAGTTATTCTTTTCGAAAGCTTAATTCTGCTTGGAGTAATTTCTTTAAACACAGGTAATACTAAGCTATCTTTAGGAATATTGTTAAATCCTTTAAGTCTTATTATTTCTTCAAATACGTCTTCTTCAAGCTCAATATCTAATCTATCAATTGGCCTTTTAACTTTTAGTTTTGGAAGGTCGGTTTCTATTATTTCAAAACCCAATCTTGTTAAATAGTTAATTGAGTCTTCGTAAGGGATTTCAATTCCTGCAATCTGTTGAACTTTGTTTAACTCTACATCAATAATAATTTCTGGAGTTTTGACAATATAGCTTTCAAAAAGTTTTGAAGAAATAATACCTCCGCAATTCTCTAAAATTAAATTTACGAGCAAATTAAAGGCATACGGAATTGATTCAGGATCCAGGTATTTTTCAAGCCTACTTCCAGCTTCTGTCGCAACTCTCATTTGTCTTGAATTTTTTCTAACAACACCACCTTCATAAACTGCAATTTCCAGAATAATATTTCGTGTATTTGAATTAATGGCAACTTCTGATCCTCCAATCATCGACAAGGATAGAGGTCTTATACCATCAGAAATAACAATTGCATCATTTACAATATCCAGTTCCTCACCAGAAAGAGTTTTAAACTTTTTATATTTACCATTATTCATTTCCCAAACTAGCTTATCTGAACCCATTAAGTCTATATCAAATGCATGTGAAGGATGACCTGTTAAAATCATTACATAGTTTGTTAAGTCAACAAGATTATTGATTGAATTAATATCGTATTGTGCAAGATACTCTTTAAGCCATGCTGGTGATTCGTTAACTTTGAGGTCTGAAATTTTTATTGCTAAAAGTCTTTTTGTTTCTCTATTAGTTTTTACTTCTATTGGAAGATTGTAAGATTGCGTGACTAAATCTAAGCTAAAATCATCCTTTTTTAATGGAATATTGTAGTAAGCTGACAGTTCTCGGGCAAGGCCCAAAACGCCAAAGCTATCTGCTCTATTTTGTCGAACTTCTAAATCTAATAGGAAATCCTTTTGACCATTTACTTCAACTTCAAAGAATTTGTCAATCATAAAGCCAGTTATTGTAAAAACCTGCGCAACTTCTTTTGCATCAGCTTTTAAATCTGGAAGATATTTTTTTAGCTCAGAATAAAGTACTTTCATAAATTAGAATTTTGAAAATTGATTTTAGATTATTGAATAGAATTAAGATTCACGATTCAGGAATTAAGAAAAAGTTAATTGGTTAATTCGTTCTGGGTTAATTGGTGTCCACAAATTAACTTCTTCTCCGTTAACTAATTAACCACTTTATTGCCCCAAAAACCTCTAGCCTGTCTTGCTCTCAACCTCTTTCACTCTCTTCCTCTAGTGCTTTAATGAATATCCTCACTGATTTTAACTTCTTTTCAAGTAAGGTTTCAAGCCAAGAAATGTGAATATTGAGTAATTTCAACTTTTCTTCAGAATCTAGTGAAAGTTTTAAAGATGAAAAAAGTCCCGTTTTTAATACAAATTTCTGTGCCTTTACAAATCTGGAATCAATTTTAGTAAGCATCATTCCCTTTTGGTTAGATACATATCCCACATGATCTTCCAATATAAATATTTGATCCTCTAAAAGCTTTTCTCCAGTAATTACACATGTTGATAAATCCGGAAGATTTCCAGTAATATCCAAAATCTGAACTATAAAGATTAACATTATCAATGTTATGTCTGATAGATCTTCCAAACCCAAAATGTTCGAGACAGTCTTAAAAAGTCTTGGGTCGTGATTTTCCTCGAAGCAAAAATTGTTGATAATCTCACAAATTAGCTGTAAAGCAGTTAAACAAACAAAATCTTTTTTCCATTGGCGTAAATCCGATAGAAGTTCAACATCAGACACTATTGGCACATTATACCCTTCAACAATTTTTGCTTTAACAAAATTTCCTAAATCAATAGAATGGGATTTTCTACTGAATTGTTTTTTTACACCTTTTGCAATAAAAGATTTCTTGGATCCATTGGTATCAATGATATTTATAACTTTATCCGAAGCTCCAGAATCAAAAACTCTGTAGATATATCCTTTGATTGTTGTAGTTGGTTTCATGCTTCAGCTAAAGGTAGACTACGCAAAATTTTTCTAAAAATTTTATCTTTCTTAGGATCTTTTGATAAAACAAAGCCATCAAATGTTATGCCCCAACTTTTTACAAGCTGATCCAATGTAGGCATTCTATTTTTTAGAGCCTCACCTAGGCTTAATCTAACTTCCTCATTAATCTTATCACAAGAAGATAAGCGATATACTAAATATAATGGTGCTTCCCGGAGATCTAAATTCAGCAAATCTTTTTCCAAATTAATCAAACATCCTTGTGCAAAGATCCTAATACGAAGAGGTGTGGGTTGAGTTTCGACGAAAGAGTCAATAACATCCAAATAGATCATAAGCTTGTCCTCTATCTTAAGGGCTTTTATTTGCCTTCTATAAGTGTCCAGGTTTCCGATGGTTCCATGTTTAAAATCTTGTCTGATATTAAACGAAAGTTTGCTCCAAACAATTGCTTCACCTGAATCAGGTTCATCACCAATTATAGTTTCCAACTGTGATTCAGCAGGAATTGCTTGTAACCCATCAACTGCCACTGGATTTACTGATTCCTTAAGCTCACCATCAGTTATCGCTCCTGTAGTATCAACCAACTGTGGTCCTGTTTTACCAGCTCTAGTGGATGCAATTAAGAATAAATCATCAGTCGGTTGACTTAAATCGTTCATAAGAATCAATTAAACATTATATGCTACCAGACACCGGCAGAGGTTTCAAATTAACTCCAAATAACTACAATTTCACTTATTACTGGTTTTTGCTAGAATGTGAGAGCTTGAGTTGACAAGTTTACGAGTCAGCAAGTTTTCTTGAAAAGTATTCTTGAATCATGAATCTTTAATCTTTAATCTTTATTTATGTCTAACAAAACTTTATTTTTAGGAATTATCATTATTATCGTTATGGCAGCATTTGTAATTTATAACCCAAAAAAGATCGAAAATAAAAGAAGACCAGTTGACTCCAATACAAATTCGACTTCAAATACATTTGAGAGTAGGCTTAAGAATGCAGATACATCCAGCTTAGAAACTTTATCTAGCAAACTAACTGAGTTGCAAACTCTGGTTATTGCCGAAGGATCTGGAGATGAAACTGTTGCAACTGGACAAAGGATAAGAGTAAACTACAGAGGATGGTTAGCATCTAATGGACAAGTTTTTGATCAATCATTTAATAGAGGCGATGAAGGGTTTACATTTACCGTAGGAAGTGGAGTAATCGTGGGCTGGAGCCAAGGTGTTGTTGGAATGAAAGTAGGTGAGGTAAGAAGATTAAAAATCCCATCAGATTTAGGCTATGGTGAAGGTGGCGCCGGAGATTCAATTCCTGCAAATGCAGACCTTATCTTTGACGTTGAATTAATCGAAATACTATAATGTTTGATGTTAAGTAAACAAGTGAAAAATTTTGTAATTTAAATAAATTTAGTTTAATTTCTAATCTTTAATCTTTTTTGAATCCCTTTTTTGAAAAACCACAAACAAAAAAAACAACAAAAAGCGTATTTCTAAATATGCTTCAAATCCTTGTTGTAATTAGTGCAATATTCATTGTTATGTACCTTGTTGTGGTTAACCCTAACCAAGTTGATGGTCCATCAATGGAACCGAACTTCTACAATGGTCAACTTTTATTCACCAATAAGCTTTATAACATTTTAGGCGAACAGGAAGTTGGGAAAAGTTTAAACTTAACCTACAAACGGGGCGATGTTATAACTTTCCAAAAATCAGGCGATAGAAAAGCATTAATCAAAAGAGTTATTGGACTCCCGGGCGAACGAGTAGCAATCAAAAATGGTAGCTTTTATATAAATAATCAAAAATTAACCGAAGAATATCTTCCACCTGCAACATATACCAGAGGTGGCGAGTTTATTGAGGATGGAGGAGAAAGCATTTTAGTTGAAGAGGGAAGTTATTTTGTCGCAGGAGACAACAGATCTGTAAGCAGAGATTCCAGATCAATAGGTTTAATAAAGCACGATTGGATAAAAGGAAAAGTTATCTTAAGATTCTGGCCACTTAAAGACTTCTCATTAATTAACCGAGGGACTACAAGTTTACAATAATATACTGGTTAATTGGCTTACGTTTAATTAGTAGTGTTACTTGTTAACCGTAAAGAAATTGACTAAACCATTTTTCCACTTACCATTTCATGAACAAAATCAGGTTTTAGATATTCCTGGACTTTATCGTAATGGGTAATTATTATGAAAGCAATTTCAGGATTTATTTTCCTAAAATTTGAAAGCCCTTCAAAAACATCTTGAATTGATTGCTTATCTAAACCTGAATCTATTTCATCTAAGAATGCATACCTTGGTTCAAGAATCAGAAACTGTAAAATTTCAGTTTTTTTCTTTTCACCGCCCGAAAAACCTTCATTAAGGTTTCTAGTTAAAAGATGTTTGGGATACTTTATAAGTTCTGCTCTTTCCTCTAGAAATTTTTTAAATTTAAATACAGGAAGTTGCTCTTCTTTTGGCTTACGATTATTGTAAATCAACCGCAAATAACTAATTAGATTAACACCCGGGATTTCTGTTGGGTATTGATTGGCAAGATATAATCCGGCAAAGGATCTTTCGTTTGGCTCAAGTATAGAAATATCGATATCAAAACTATCCCCTTCATTTTTTTTAAAAGCTTCAGGATTTATTTTCTCTACTTCCAGCCTTGAGTATTTTTCATGAATTAATTTTATTGTACCAGATGTTTTTTCAAAAGATGGGTTTGCCATCACAACATTAAAAAAGCTGCTTTTGCCTGACCCATTTCTTCCATTTACAAGATGTACTTGGCCCTTATCCGCCAAAAGATTTACATCACTTAGAATAGTCTTCCTACCTTCAATCAATTTTGCTGACAGATTTTTTACTTCAAACATCTATGAATTTAATAATGATTTCCGATTATACACTATGATTTGTGTTTTTTTAACTTGTTTTGAAATAGTAAAAATGATCCCAATCCAACTATAATTAATCCACCACTTATTACACCAAAAATTGTGAATACTTTATTATTATCAGAATTTCCTTCATTAGTAGTTGCAACTCTGGATGGTGTATTAACTTCAAAGCTTTGTGGATCGTCACTTCGCAGCTTTACGTATGAATCAGCAAATACATTAGACCTTTTATCGATTGTTCTTAAAATCACATATCCGGGTAATTTAGTGTTTTCAAAAGATTTAATAGCGCTAGTAGCTTTCATTGTTTGTCCATCATTTAAATCCCAAATATAATCATATTTTTGTATATCTGGATTAATCACCTTGAACTCAATTTCTTTAAATCTAGAAATATCTTTTGTTGGATTTACATCCGAAACTTCTTGCCCATCAACGCTAAAACTAGTAGGTTCAATTTCATCGCCAATAATAATCATAAATGTTTCATCAAATTCTGATTTATTTTCTTCAATCACTTCTATTTTTACAAAATAATTTCCTGTTTCTTCAAATAAATGGTTAACTTCTACTCCATTTAAATTTTTATCTTCAATTTGCCATTTTACTTCTACATTTTTCTCAAATCCCAAAGCTTCTAAATCTACTTTAAAATTAATTTCCCGGTTTTTTTCAAAGTTCTTTGTTAAAACATGTTCACTCCACTCAAGTTTGGATGTATTTGGAGATTCGTTATCAGTGCTTAAACTTTCATTGTTTATAATAAGCCATGGATTTATTGAAACATCATGTGCTTTTACAATTAATGAGTTATTGAGTAGAATTAGTAATCCAAGAACCAATACCAGAATATATTTATGCATAAATTAAAAAATAACAAATCAAAAGTCTTCATTGCAATTTGGATTATTCTTTTAGCACTGTTTTCAATCAGCTTATTAAGCTTTTTACTGATAGACCAGTCCAATTTTCCAAATTCACAGGATAATTCTACCATTAAAACAAACACTACTTACAACAACATGCATGAGATTGAAAGCTGCTTTAGCCTTCCTTCTGATAAACAGCAAAAATGTTTTGATGATTTTATAAAAGATTACGCAATAACAAACAACAAAGATGTAAATGGTTTACTAACTGATTTAGAAGTAGCAAGATCCAAAAATAAAACAATTGAAAATAGTTGCCATCCAATAGCACATGCAATTGGAAGATACTCTTTAGTAAAATATATAAACGTAGGCGACTCTTTTGAAAAGTGCGATTTAACTTGTCATTCTGGTTGTTATCACGGTGTAATGGAAAGGCTTTTTTTTACAGATAAGGAAATTTCTTCTTCAACAAATCATTTAAATCCAACCGATTTAAAAGATAAAATTCCAGATATCTGTAATAAAAACAATTTTAGCGATCCTTCTAACTCAATCATTTTTCAATGCTTACATGGAGTTGGACATGCAATACTCTATTCTATGGCCTACAACCTTGAAGATGCATTAATTTCGTGTGATTTTTTTAAAACTAGTTACGAACAAAGTTCTTGTTACGGCGGAGTTTTTATGGAGAATGTTACTGCATTTGATAAAAAGCTAAGAGATGTTAATCCAAAGGATCCACTCTACCCTTGCAATAAAGTTGACAAAAAATACAAAAGAGATTGTTTTACAATGCAAACAAGTTTGATGTTTGAATATGGGTTAAGCATTCCACAAATCGCTGAACAGTGCAGGCTTGCTAAAGACTATAAAAGTAACTGTTTTATTAGTTTAGGTAGAGATTTGAGTAATTATGTACGAACTGGGAATTCAAAATTAGCTGTTGAGGCATGTGAAATTTCAAGTTTGGGAAATCAGCAAAATTGTATAGACGGTGTGGTTTATGCGCTCATTGATAATACTTGGGATGCAACTTTTGCATTTGGATTTTGCAACAGCTTATCAGACCCTAATAACAAAAAGACCTGTTACAAAGATTCCCTTAGCTACCTGGGCTGGTCATATAATAAAAACGAAAACAAAAAAAAAGAAGAGTGCCAAAAATTTGCTGGATCGGCAATAGATCTATGTTATGATTCCATATAAATTAAAATTTTAAATAATGGAATCAACTGCCCAATCAATCGATACTTTTAGAAGACTTTGTGAACAATACGTAGATTTTAGAGATCTTATTCTAATTACCTTTGGTAGAGCTAAAAGATTAAGAGACGAGAATAGTATGAAAGATGCGCTTTCCTTGGAGGAACTGATGCTTAACTATACAATTCAATATCTAAATTTTAGCCACGATACACCTTATAAAGAAGCGTTCGCGAGAAATCTTCTAGAAGGAATTTATCTAAAAATATCTGGCCAATCTATTGATCTACAATCTCATGTATATGGAAATACGGTTCAAGTTTACTTTGCCCACGAAACTGAAATAAATGATCTGGTGTATCATGCTGACTGGAATAATTTCTGGAAAGAATTATCTGCCTTTACTTCCTAGACTTTTAATAAAGTAAAAATATTTCTTAATCCAACTTTTTAGTATTTTTTGTATAATTAAAAAGCAACTCTAGATTTCCTTAAGTTTTAAATCTTTATAGATTTATTAACGACTTTGTAAGCAGTCGTTACAATAATGGGGCTTACTTTCAAAGATAAGCTTCCTAGAGCAACCTAATTTCTTTAAAACACAATACTTGAATTGCTAGAACAGATTAACAAATTTGAAGCAAAGTACCTAATACTGTCTTCGATTTCAGAGTTAGTGGCTCAAAATGACAATTAATGTCGCCATTTGCCGGCAACTTTTAATTGACAAGTCGTATAGCCAATTATATAATGGCTATAGTTAATTTTAGTTACCGATATATGGAGACAATTGAAAACTTATTCGCAAGAGAGTCTATCAGGAACTATTTTGTTCCTCGTATTGAAAAACAAACTAAAGCGTTTTTTAGCGCAAAAAAAGAAGTTATACAAAAATATATACCTTCTGATTTTATTAAGCATTTAAACGCAAACATATTACAAAGTATTTATTTTGATCCTGAACTGAGCGATCAAACTAGATCGATTTATGAAAGTATCTGGAATACATTGATTGCTCAGGAAAGTACACAAAAAGAATTAACTCAGCTTTTTGCTTTAGAGCAGGGAAAAGCACTTAACAGAGTTCATGATGAAGCTAAAGGAATTCACCAAGAAGCTTAATAAAATATTAGAAAAATACTATGTTAAACGAACCTAGAGGTAATTTCGAACAATTCCAACCAACTGTTGCAGAAGTCATAGAAGTGACTATCAATAAGCTTATTGATGTTGATTCTGCATTAATGGTATGCGATATTCCCATTTACGAAATTTGGGATTCAAAAGATGTACAAGATTTCCTGAACGAGTTCGGCGCTAGTCCTATAGACCTTACAACTACAACTTATTTTGGGAAAAACCCTGTAATTGTTGAACTAGCTTTCGCTGTAATGGAAAAGCTAAGAGGTCTTGATATACAAAAGTATATTTCATATATCAAAGCTAACTGTATTTCAATAGAAGAGCAAGAAGGTAGACATGATAGATCCGCTAGTAACCATTACTTAAATTCAGAAACCACTCCTACTCGTCTTGACCTTAACCCTGATTTACTTTCATTTGCTGATATGGCATTCGGTTGGATTAGCTCTGGACGATTAACAGAAGCTTCTTTTAAGGAAAAATACGAATGCCAATATTCCCCAAATGAGTTCGCAGCAATCTTAAATTATTTCACCGAAAAACAAACAGCTCAAGCAAACGGTCTTAATTCTGACTTACTCTCATTCGCTAATATGGCAAAAGATTGGATTAAGCTGGGACAGATGGATATAGAAACATTTAAATCTAAATTTGGGAAAAAATATACTCCAAGAGAATTTCAAGGAATATTAGCCTATATTTTTAGTGAACAATAAATTGAATTCCATATGACAAGATTTTCAACAACAAAACTTACAGCAGAACAGTTTTGGGCAGTATTACCTGAATATGTAGACAACATAGCTGGCTTACTTGATCTAAGCTCAGAGGCAGAGAAAGCCCTGGTAGCTTATCTAGCAAAAAATTGCCTATCTGAGCACCCAGCTTTAGATATAACTAATGGAGTAAATAATCAAGCATTTAAAAATGCCAGAATGTTTTACCTCCAAGAAGTTGATAGCATTCAAACAGAATCCGTTAACAAAGCATTTGATAAATGTATTGAAACTGACTCTATAAAGATATTTGAAATTGGAAGATCAATTATATATAAGAGATTTGGAATATCAGAGCAAGAAACAATCACAGCTGAGCTCCAGGTGGCTTAATATATCTACATACAGTTTTTTATTTTTCATTTACCTGATACCAGTTACTACACCTTTCCTCTCCGCTCTTTTACCTTTTTCTATATCCCACATTCAATATTCCTATATCCATTTTCAAATTTCCATTCTATAATTAAGTAAGCAATTTGAGAATTTTTGAATTTTGAAATTTTTTAAAAATTAATTGATACCACATTAATCTTTAATTGCATTACTTTGCCTCTAGCAGACGAACTTAGACCAAAAACTTTAGACGAATTTGTAGGACAGCAACATCTTGTTGGTAAAAATAAACCAATCCGCAAAATGCTTGAATCGGGTAAAATAACTTCGATGATTCTTTGGGGACCACCAGGCTCAGGGAAAACCACACTTGCAAGACTTATTCCTAACTATATAAAAGCCGAATTTATTCCCTATTCAGCAGTAACGGGAAGTGTTAAAGAAGTTCGTGAAATCATCAAGCTAGCAACTCAAAGAAAAGAAGAGTCAGGAATTGAAACAGTTCTGTTTGTTGATGAAATTCACAGGTTTAATAAAAGCCAACAAGATGCATTTTTACCATCAGTTGAAGATGGAACTATAATTTTAATTGGTGCAACAACAGAAAACCCAGGTTTTGAAGTAAACGCTCCTCTAATTTCTAGAAGCCAAGTTTATGTCTTCTTTAGTTTAACTGACCAAGAGATTAAGGAAATAACTCAAAGAGCAATAAAGTATTTTCCCAAAAATAATTTTGAAGCGTCAGCAATAAAACACATAGTAAAACACGCTAATGGGGATGCAAGAACAGCAATAAACGCTGTAAGCCTGGCTGCATCAATTGCAAAAACAGTTAATTTAAAAGTTGCAGAAGAGGCACTTCAACAAAAGGCAATATATTATGATAAAAAAGGTGATAATCACTACGATACAATTTCTGCTTTTATAAAAAGTATGCGAGGCGGCAACCCTGACGCTACTCTTCACTACCTCGCCAGAATGATAAAAGCGGGCGAAGATCCAGTCTTTATTGCTCGCAGAATGCTTATATTTGCCTCGGAAGACATAGGGAACGCCCAGGTGGCAGCATTAATGGTTGCGACCACTTGTATGCAAGCTGTAAAAATGATTGGTATGCCAGAAAGTCAGTTGATTTTAGCTCAAACAGCAACCTATCTTGCAACGGCAAAAAAATCAATCGCATCAACCATCGGAATTTTTGAAGCCTTACAAGATATCGATATGGAAAAGCTTGATGCAATACCACTTCATTTAAGAAATGCCCCTAACAAAGTGATGCGAAATCTTGGATATGGGAAAGGTCATATTCGTTATCCCTGGCTTGAAGAACTAAAGACAGGAAAAAAGGTTGAGCAGGAATACATGCCTAAAAATTTAAAAGGTAAAAAATATTATAGAAAAGACTGGGAGTAATAGCTATAAAAGCCTAATTACAAATATAAATTAGGATTTGGTAGTAGAGTAAATAATGTATTTTTATAGTTTAAAAGCTTAAGCCCCTGGACTCCTAAGCCGCTCGATTAGTCGCCTTAATTCACGATCAGATAACATTGTTGAACTTGTAAAACGTTTTGAAAAAATATTGTAAAGAGCTAAGAAGGAGCTCTCATCTACAGCTCTGATAATAAAGGATTCCGCAGGTACAATAAGTACATTTGATTGCTTATCTATTAAATCAATTTGTGCTTCCACAATACATGCAGTTTCTTCATTTTCAAAATATTCAGGAATTATAAAAACTTCAGAGGGATCCAAGCCGTAAGATTTTAACTTTATACAAAAATCTCTTAATAATTCTGGAAAAGTATCGTTGTAGCCTGAAAGTAAATTATTTAAGCGGACAATTCCATCAACTGATTCAACTACAAAATTGTTAGAAGGTAACTCGTTTAAACCTGGCATTAACAACAAGTAAAGTTAATACTGGGAGATTACCAAACAAGTGTTTTGTCGTCAAGTGGTTTGTAAAAGTTGGGCTTCCTTTTTATGGGAAAAACTCAACAATACCCTAATTAATAAAAACATGATAAAAAGCGAAATGCCTATTAGTAAGACCATTTGAAAAATATTATTGATCATGCTTTCCAAACCACCCAACACTTTGATGACCAACTCCTGTACCTGCAAGTTATCATTTTGTGCCTGCTTCTCAATTGTATCAAAAATCAATGGAATAACTGCCAGTGTACTCCCTGATAAAGCTGTAACTAAAACACCTACAAGAATATAAATATTAGAAAAATTAATAACAAAATTCTTTATTCCATCTTTTGAAAATAAGCCAACAAGTAAGCTCAAAACAATTGACAGGACAATTAAACCAAATCCTAAAATCTTTGTATATAAAGCAATATCACTTGCAGTTTCAATTGCATCTTGAAAGGATTTTTTATCTTCGTCAGACTTTATTAAGCTTAAAACTGAATCTAAAGAAGTTTTCTCCCCGATTCCAGCATACCCTGCTTCTTGTAAAGCCTGCTCTACCACATCTTGGTTATCTAATATGGTTGCAAGTCTGCTTTCAAGTTCAGCCCTACTTTCAGAAAAAATCTGCGTAAAGTTTGAAGGTTTACATTCAGGAACATAGTTTCCATCAACACCAGGCTGAAAATTTTCTAAATCACTATCATTTTCACATGTTGGTAACTTACTAAAATTCTCCTCAAAACTATCAAGTACCTTATTTCTAAACTCCTCTGACGTTATCTTATTTTTTAAATCTTCTTTAGGAAAATATATGTAAAAATCATCCCTTCGGTTAATCCAGTTAGAAAGATAATCAAGATTTGTAAAAACCGTCTTCTTTACTAAAGTTTTTATATCTAGCTCATTAAGTATAGGTTTCAAAAAAAGCTGAACATCATCTTGATCTGCATCAAAATATTTTTCAATATTGTCAATTTCGTCAAAAATGCCTGCGTTTTCTAAGCCTGATTTATAGAAGTCAGCATTTGTAAGTTTAAATCGAAAGGTTATTAAAAAGATACCACTAACTGCAAAGAAAATTGCAAAGATACCAAAAAATATTTGAGCTAATCGGCGTAACATAACCTATTGTAATTAAATTTAAAAAAGATCTCTAGGGTGAAAGATGAAATTTGTAAAATATCAAGTTATACTTAGGCATGTCTAATGCTATCGAAGTAAAAGATCTAACGAAAGAATACAAAACAGGTTTTAAATCTGTAGATTCTGTAAGTTTTGAGGTTAAACACGGCGAAATTTTTGGTATATTAGGACCAAATGGTGCTGGTAAAACTACAACTCTAGAGATGATTGAGGGTATAAGACCAATTTCTTCTGGAGAAGTATATATAAAAAATATAAAGCAAGCGCCTAAAAATCGGAATAAAATTCAGCAAAAAATAGGTATTCAACTACAATCTAGCTCATACTTCGACCTTCTTTCTCTTAAGGAAATATTAAAGCTTTTCGGCTCATTTTATAAAAAAAGAATTGCTGCCGAAAAGCTTTTAGAACAAGTAAAACTTGGGCCCAAAGCTAATGAGTTTGTAAAGAATTTATCTGGCGGTCAAGCTCAAAGATTTTCGATTGTCGCAGCTTTAGTTAATGATCCAGATGTTGTATTTTTAGATGAGCCAACAACAGGGCTTGACCCACAAATAAGAAGATCGTTATGGGAATTAATTAGAGAAATTAACAAATCTGGAAAGACAGTAGTTCTAACTACTCACTATATGGAGGAGGCTGAAGAGCTTTGCGAACGTGTTGCTATAATGGATGGTGGACAAATTATAGCAATCGATTCTCCGCAAAATTTAATTACAAATTTGAACTTAAAATTTACCATAAAGTTTGTATCGGTTGAACCATTAAGCTCAAAACA
Organism: uncultured Candidatus Saccharibacteria bacterium; assembly: GCA_964607415.1. Lineage (GTDB taxonomy): Bacteria > Patescibacteriota > Dojkabacteria > J137 > J137 > CAZSKK01. The sequence continues at coordinate 553,226 of CAZSKK010000001.1, forward strand.
AATCGAAAAGCTCCTAGCAAGCAAAATAATTTCAAATATTAAGCATGAGAAAGAAAAATATATTCTTAAACTAAACGATGCCACAAAAATAAACGATACTTTGAACTTACTGGAAGAAAATAAAGTAAAATTTAAAAATTTGGAAATAATTCCTCCAAACCTGGAAGATGTTTTTTTGGAATTGACTGGAAAGAAGCTGAAATAGCATATGAGCTAAAGAGGTTTAGAGTTGAAAAGGTAGAGAGGAAAGTGCAGCATTATTTTGTAATGTTAAGCCTTTCGAAATATGAATAAAATTCTTAAGTCCTTAATCATTTGATATGTTTAAACTAATTTACTACTCATTATTAAACTACTTTCGTGATTTCGAAGCTATATTCTGGACACTTGGTCTACCTATGATATTTCTTGTTCTTTTCAAGTTTGTCAGCCTTGGTGGTGAAGTTGGTGCAAATGTAATCATTGTTGATAACACTCAATCGTCTTTTTATTCTACAATTATTAACGATCTGAGAAAATCTGAAACTTTATTCATAAACGAAGATTTTAATAATTTAGATAAAGCAAAAGAAGCTTTAGATTCTGGAGAGCCAATAGAGTTTCTTCACATTAAAGAAGGAAAACTTACATCCCAACTAAAAGCTCCTAATGTAATAATCTATGTAGACAATCAAAGTTCCAATTCTTTCAAAATAATTTTTGATCCTGCCCAAGAAAGCCAGGTAAGTTCAAGTAAAGAAGTAGAAAAGCTTATTTTAAAATCAGTTAATGGTAATGTTAATATTGAAAGAACAGGTATTAATACAAATAAAATTGAATTTTATGATGTATTAGTTCCAGGAATTCTTGGTTTTAGTATAGCCCAGGCTCAAACTACAAGTCTTGCAATTTTGATTGCAACTCAAAAGGAAAAACGAATTTTTAAAAGAATTGCGGCAACACCACTTTCTGTTGCAAAGTATTTGGCATCTGTTTTAACAATGCATGTACTAATTGGAATAATTCAAGCCATGGCAATACTTGCAGTTGCAAAATTTGTATTTAATGCAAACTTATATGGCAATATTTTAAATATTCTTTTATTGGTTTTATTAGGAAATTTGATATTCTTAAACTTGGGTTTTATATCTGGAAGTTTAACCAAAACAGCCAAAGCTGCAAATGGTATTGCAAGTGGAATTGTTTTACCTATGTTGTTTTTTTCTGGAGTGTTTTTCCCAAGATCTTTACTGCCTGAATGGGCGTTTAGAATCTCAGCATATGTTCCACTAACTCCAGTCATAGACTCCCTAAGGGGTGTAAGTTTATATGCTAAATCTTTAAATACTTTCACTGATGAGCTCTTAATTATTTTAATTTGGATTATTTTAACTACCTTAATTTCTTTGAGAGTATTTAGGTTTCGGGAAGGATGATGTGTTGTCTTGAAACACGGCTTCTGTCAGGTAGATAAAACATTTGAAGATAACTAATCCTCTTATGTTAGGTTGCTTGTCGTGTCAGGCTGAGCTTGTCAAAGCCTGAACCCCTAATTTTGTATTTTAATACAATGTTTAATACTTCTTTATCTGATAGAATTTCCTCATGAGAAAATATGAGTTTTTTGTATATATCTTACTATGTAACGATGGTAGCTATTATACGGGTGTAACAAACAATCTGGAACGTAGGCTGTCAGAGCATCAAAACGGAGAAGCAAGTGCTTATACAAAACAAAGGTTTTCCAATAAAGTTGAAGAAAAAAGCTTCGTATTCAACGATATAAGGGAGGCTATAGCTTTCGAAAAACAAGTTAAGGGTTGGTCTAGGAAAAAGAAAAAGACCTTAATAAAAGATGACTGGCAAAATATCTCTAACTTATCAAAAACTGCTAAGTGTCATACTTCGACAAGCTCAGTATGACATGAAAACAACCAATTCTTGACTTGTTAGACCAATAATCTTCTATTCTTCAAACTTATCCGGTAATCTTGCAATAAAAGTCTTTTTTATACCTTTTCCATCAGGTGAGTATAAAGGCAATGTCAAAGAATATGCGTGTAACATTAGTCTTTTATACTTCTGGCCTCCATAAAGTTTATCACCTAAAATTGGATGCTTTATACTCGAGATATGTACTCTAATTTGATGTGTTCGGCCAGTTTTAGGCTCTGCAAATATTCTACTGAATTTATACTTTCCAAACTTATTAAAATATTTATCAAAGTAGAATATTGTTTTTGCATGTTTCCCCTTTCTTCCACTGGCATTGTAGTAAGCACCATCTTGATTCTTATTTACACTTATAACTGATTCTATTTCAATAAATTCATTGGGATCTTGTTGAGTTCTCATAAAATCACCATGTACTATTGCAACGTAAACTTTTTTCACTTCACGAGTTTCAAATAATTTGGAGTAAAAATCATGCGCCTTTAAATCTTTAGCTATCAAAATAACTCCTGAAGTTTCTCTATCCAGTCTGTGCACAAGCCTTGGTTTTACATTTCTTTCAAATTTAGTTTCAGAATTTAAATAATAATTTATTCCATTCAACAATGATTGATTATCTTTTTTAACAGCAGGATGAGAGTTTAAACCGGATTCTTTATTTATAACTAATGTATACTCATCCTCAAAAATAATATCCAAATTCATTTTTTGAGGTTTTAGGATTGTATTTCCTGATGGAGATTTTAGAAATTTCGCTATTGCACTTTCGTCAAAAAAAATCCTGTCTTTGAACTTCAATTTATAATTTGGAAGGACTTTTTTATTATTTACAGTAATAATGCCCTTAATTATAAGTTTTTTTACAACTGATCTTGTGATATCTGGTCTTATTGTCAAGAAAGTTATGTCTACCCTGCTACCTGCTTCTTTTTGTTGTACAAAATGGGTTTTAATCAAAAGTTTGAAAGTTAAACAATTATTCGTTTCTTAATAATAGAGAATTATTCATTTTTTCTTCAAGAAAAAGATTAATAAGTTTTTTGAAGAGGTTCTTATTATTAAGGTACTGATCGAAGATGATAAACTCAATTCCTGCATTTTTTGCAAATTGAGAATCAATCTCAGAATCTCCGAAGTAAATGAATTCATCTTTATCTGTTTTCTCACGAGTAATTATGTCAAGAAGACACTTAGGATTTGGTTTTTTATAACCTTCATCCACGCAAGAAATAACCTCATCAAAATACTCAGATATCTCGTTATGTTCAAGAATAGGCATTAAAAGCTTCTTACTTCTATTTGTACAAATATAAATCTTTTTCTCTCTAGTTTTTAAGAATTCTAAAATCTCTTTAGCTCCATCAAAAATCCTCATTTTTCTAATATTTTTTATCTGAATATCGGCATCAAGTTTTAGTAATTCATCTATAGATAATTCTAAATTTAGTTCTTTAAGAATGTACTCATAAAGATCTCTTATTGCCATCCCTCTTATGGATTCATGAATTTTTACAATTAGTTCAAAGTTAGCTTCTGGATGAAGTTGAGTAATTGCCCTGGCAATAGTTTCTCCACAGAACTCCCTTCCGTCAACAAGAGTATCGTCAAAATCAAAAACAAAGTAGTTTTTTGTATTATTTTTTTTCATAAAGCTCAAGTTTTAAATTCAGCTTTCTATTATAACATAAACCCGAACCGTTTTTAAGATACCAAAAAGCATCGACAGCTGACCTCTTGCTAAAAAACTAAATGTTAATTATGCTTAAATAAGTTAAATCAATTAATAGTGAAATTACTAATTTCCAGCTGGCCAGGAAGTGGCGGTACAACACTTGCTTTATTACTTGCTGAAGAACTTAATTTAACCTGGCTTAAAGGCACAGATGTATTTAGATTTTTGGGTTCCAAAATGAATTTTCAAGATACTGGCGTTGATAGAATCGAGGCAGATCAAGTAATTGAAAATGAATTTGGAAAAGTATTCGATCAATACATCCAGAGCATCCTTAAGTCTAATATTAATGACAATTTCATAGTTGAAAGTGATATTGCAGGATTTTTTAAAGATGAAAATGATGATTATACTTCAATTTTTCTGTATTCGGATTTGAGCTCAAGGAAGGAAAGACTTGCATATGATAATAGAGCTAATGACCAAGATTATTTGGAACATAGGCAGAAAGATCTAGCGGAAATCTATATGAATCTGCATGGCATTAACTTCTTAGATTTAGATATTATTAAACAAAAATACGATATTTCAATTGATAACACGCATTTATCCTTGAAAGAAGAACTGGCAAGTGTATACGATTACTTGTTAATAAAAAACAAAATATCAAAAAACCAATTTCAAACACTTACAGATAATGCGTCCAAAATAGAAAAAACTTACTGGGAAAAAGGAAAAGAATACTTCAAAAGCTACCTTATTGAAAATAAAAAAGTTACTACCCCCGAAGAAATTCTTAAAGGAATCAAAAAAAACTTTCCTGAACAAATTGAAAAATTCAACGAACCTTTGAAAAGTATTTTTCAGCAAATAAATTGAGATGTTTAAAGCACTTGATTTAAAGTTACGAAAATGATATCCTTTTACCACCAACAAAATTTATGAGAAAAGCAAGAAAAAAGAAGCAAACTGTAAGTAGGCTAATTGTTCTAGCGATTTTACTAATCTCGCTTCTTTTTGTTTTTTTTATTACAAGCGGTCAGGTTAAAGTAATTACAGTAAAAAGTAATGCCTCAGTTGAATCTCAAACAAACACATACACTAAGCTTGAATTAACTTCTGATATCACTACTCTTACCGATCTAAAAAAAATCAGCAAAACTCCTAAAAATATTGTGTTTTTTACATCTAGCTGGTGTGGAATGTGTAACGCTACCAAAATTACACTTGAAAATGAGCTTAGAAAGTATGATGATAGTAAACATGTTACATTAATGGATGCTCAAATTGAAAATAACAGAGGTATTGCAAATGAATATGAAATAACCAATGCTCCAAGTCTTTTGATTAACGAAGATGATGGTGTAACAATCATCAATAATGTTAATATTCAGGAAATTCCTCAGATCGTTTCCAATCTTTTTGAATAGTAAAAAGTGTTTATGCGAAAAAGAGTTTGCGTGTTAGAAAGCTTTGGTGTTTGAAGGTTTATGTTGGGACTTGCTACTTGCAAATTAGTCATTTCGCCTTATAACTTACAGATTTAAATATAAGCCTTGCTTCTCATTCAATATTCTTATATTCTATATTAAAAGTTAGTATTTTCGATGAATTGAATTGCTTTAGCAGTTAGCGTTTTATGTTCTCGAAATTGGCGCTAATGACTATGTGATAAAAGCTAGTCACTAACATAAATCTTAATTCTTGAATCTTTTAGAATGCAGCTTTACTACACTATCATACTAATATCCGTGCTTTTATTAATTTGTCAGATTGTTCTTGGAGCGTTTAGCCTTTCATATAAGGTAAAATTACCCAAAAAATACTCTTTTATTTTAGGTGATCTTTCAGAACCTGTTTCCACTCTTGAAAAATATATGAAAATTTATAGGAAAGTTAATCTTAAAGTAAATGCTGCTATTAAAGATCCTGCCAAAGCTCGAAATGAATTTTTGCTTTTAAACAGGAATGTAATGTATACACCAAACTTATACATTAATTTTTTTATAATATTCCAACTCGAGCTTTCAAAAATTACAAATAAATTTGTAAGGGAATCAAAAAGATATCAAATTCTTTTGTTTATATTGCAAATTGCCACTTTTATAGTTGCAATTGCTTTAGGTGAAAGTATTTATGGTCAATTATTGGCAAGCCTTTCATTATCATTTTTAATCTTATCCATGGTACTTTCTATGTTCGTGATGATTTTGATTCAATATATCACAGAAGAAACTCTTGAAATAGCTAAGGATTTGTTAAATTTAGACTCCGTTGAAATTGCTCGTGCAGAAAGCCTTGCAAATGACATTAAATATCGAGTTTTTGAATATCCTTTTGATTCATTCAGACTTTTAATTCAATTTCTATTGCCCTGAAGTAATCACGAATTGTAATAATAAAAACTCCAAGTACTATTATTGGCTACTGAAAATTTGTTAATTGGATATTATTTTGAAGTTTGTCATTAGTCATTTGATATTCTTTAAATTTTTCCATAAAAATTTAAAGTGTCCATCCCATAAGCCGGATTCTGTGTTTAAAGAAGTAATTTATCTATTGCCTCCGAGTTTACGGAGTTGCTCCAGGCAGGGGTTACCAGCTCCCGATTATTACTAATCAGGACGGTGGTCTCTTACACCACCTTTTCACCTTTTCCTCGATAAATCGAGGTAGTTTGTTTTCTGTTGCCCTTTTCTCCTTAAGATTGCTCCCAACCTCTCTTCAACAATAGACCTTTACTGATCAGAGTTAAGGCTTGTGATTAAAGGTGCCTATCCAGTTACATTACTGCAACTGGACCGAAATGGAGTCCAGACTTTCCTCTCGTTTTTACGCCTAAGCCTATTACGAGCTACTTCTTGGAATGGACGCAACATTATAACACGCTATAGGATTTATAATATAGTACCTATTTGTAAAAGTGAGAAGGGCTAAAAAAAACTTAGGTTCCTGGAAATTAATCCGGAACCTAAGTACACCCTAATGAAGCCTAAAGTACTATTATTATAGACCATGGGAACAATATATGTCAACACTATATGGCGACATTAAATCTGTTTATTTCTGACAAGTTTACTCTATTCAATTTCACTTAGAAGGCCTTATGGTAGGACAATTCTCATTTTATGGTGATTGGTCTTGCGACCTATAATCCAACAAATGTCATCTTAAACTTACACAAATACAAATTTTCTTTATAAATTTTTAAATAATTATGTTCAAAACCTTATTTTTTACGAAAATTATCTTTTTAGGATTATTTGTAATAAATCTTTTAATTCTATCATCTGCCATTGCTAAGTCCAAAACATTATTTTCATTAGCGTCATTTTCAACTTCAAGAACAAGCCTAACTTTACCATTAACCTGAACTGCAATCTTTGCCTTCTCATCAGTAATTATATCTGGGTTAAATTCCGGCCAGGATTGTAAGTGAATTGATTCGGCGTAACCAAGTCTACCCCAAAGTTCTTCAGTAATATAAGGTGCAAATGGAGCTAATGTTTTTAAGAACGTTTCCCAAACATTTTTAGAAATACTTTCTTCTTTTTGGAAAAAGTTTACAGCTTCCATAAATTTAGCAACAGACGTATTGAAGCTCAAACTTTCTATATCTTCCGATACTTTCTTTATAAGTTTATTAATAATCACTTCTTGATTCTTAAATCTTGAATCTTGAATCACTTTATTTTGCAAATCCCATACTTTAGCTAAAAACCTAAATACACCACTTTCTGCTCTATCATTCCATGGCTTAGCATCTTCTAGCGGGCCCATAAACATTTCATACATCCTGACCGCGTCTGCTCCATATTTATTTACTTCATCAGTAGGATTTATTACATTGCCCCATCTTTTACTCATTTTTCTCCCATCCGGCCCTTGAATTAACCCCATATGCCTCATGTAATAAAATGGCTCATCAAAAGAAATATATCCCTCATCATAGAAAAACTTTGTAAAAAATCGTGAGTACAGCAAATGAAGCACTGTATGCTCTGTTCCAATCATGTATAAATCAGTTGGTAACCAGAAATCTGCATTTTCTTTGGATGCGAAAATTTCTTGATTATGCGGGTCAATATGTCTAAAAAAATACCAGCTTGAATCTACAAATGTATCCATTGTATCCACTTCATAATGCCAACCTTTTCCATATTTTTCTTCTGCACTTTTTTTAAATTCTACTGATCTTGCAATTGGAGACTCACCCGTCGGTCTAAAATCTACATCGGTTGGTAATAAAAGTGGTAAGTCTTTTTCATCAATTGGATGAGCGTTTCCTTCTGGATCATAGATAATTGGAATTGGACAGCCCCAGTAACGTTGACGGGATACTAACCAATCCCGTAAACGGTACATAGTAACAGATTCTGCTATACCCATATCAACTAACTTTTTCAATATTTTTGTCCTTCCTACTTCAAAATCCAGGCCATCAAACTCACCTGAATTTTTTAAAATAAAATTTTTGGGATCTTTTTTTATTTTTTCAGAAAAGCTTAAAAGCTCATTATATCCTTCTACTACATAGATAATTGGAATATTATATTTAACCGCGAACTCATTATCCCGGTCATCATGACCTGGTACCCCCATCACAATACCTGTGCCATAACCCATCAACGCATAGTCTGCTATATAAACTGGGATTTCTTCTCCTGATAGTGGATTTAAAGCGATAATACCTTCAATTTTAACACCAGTTTTATCTTTATTACTTTGTCTTTCAAGGTCCGTCTTATTTCTTGCAGAACTAATATAAGATTGAACTTCCTCTTTATTTAAAAATAGATCTAGATTTTTAATTAAAAAAGGATGTTCAGGCGAAATTGAAATAAAAGTTGCTCCGTAAATTGTATCGTGTGCGGTTGTAAATACCTCTACTTCTAGATTTGAGTATGCATTTTTGATTTTGAACTTCACCTTTGCACCTTCGCTTTTTCCAATCCAGTTTCTTTGTTGTTGCTTTGTGCTTTCCGGCCAATTAATCTTATTTAAATCATTATTTAGTCTTTCTGCATAGTCTGTAATTTTGAAAAACCATTGCTCCATTTCTTTTTGAATAACCTCTGAATCGCATCTTTCGCATCTACCATTTATAACTTGCTCATTTGCCAATACAGTTTGATCTTTGGGGCACCAGTTAACTGGTGCACTTTTTTTATAGGCGACACCTTTTTTATACATTTGCAAAAAAATCCACTGAGTCCATTTATAATATTCAGGCCAGTGTGCACCAACTTCCGTATCCCAATCAACTGAAATACCCAATAAATCAATCTGTTTTTTAAAATTTTGAATAGATTTTTCAGTTGTTTCAGCAGGATGAACTCCAGTCTTTATTGCAAAGTTTTCTGCAGGTAGTCCAAATGAATCCCATCCCATTGGTAAAACAACATCTTTTCCTTTCATCCTGTGATATCTTGCAGGAATATCATTCGCAACCATACCTTCAACATGCCCAACATGTAAACCTTCACCTGAAGGGTATGGGAAGGAATATAGTGAATAAAATTTTTTCTTCTCTTTCCCTTTTCCTTTTTCACTTTCTCTTTTTCTTGAATATATGTTTTCTTCTTTCCACTTTTTTTGCCACTTTTCTTCGTAAGTTTTGGGATCAAAATTGGTATGGTTCATAGTCGATTGTTAACGGTTAATAGTTTTATTTTGTTTACGAGTTAAAGATTTCTGATTACCTAAGTTTATTACGATTCTTATTGGAATTCTAGCGTACTTAGTGTAATTATATCAATTAGACTAATTGAGTTAATTTCGTGCTAAGCACGAGGAAGAGTTTGTGTTGAAAGTTAAAACTTTGATTCATAAATGATTCTAACACGACAAGAAAATATTATGCACTGAAAATAAAAAATTAACCATTGTTTGACCCATACCAGATTGTTATATTTACTAATAGCATCAACACTCCTGTTACAATAGCTATTATTACTGATTCCCAATTACCAAGATCTGCAATATTTACTAAGAATATCGAAATTGCTGTTATTAAAGACAAGATACTAACTACTGTTATGGTAAGGAAATTTATAAAAGTAATGCTCCAATATTTATTAACAGCAGGAAGCGAACTTTCATTCCACTTAAATGCTTTTGCTATCGATTTATTCTGTGCAATATAAAAGCTTTTGATTTTAAGCATTGCTTTAACACTACTAAGCCATCCCATTCTAAGTTTTATCAATTTCAGTGCAGAAAGTAATCCTAAAAACCAAATACTTAAAAGTAATAAACTAAAAACTATTATTTGAAGATCGTTTTTAAGATCAATAAACACAAAACCACCAGCAATGGTTGCCGCTGTTGTTAAAAAATAGCTATATTCTTTTACTCTATCTTCATTTGCTTGAAAGGCTGTATCTTTTGCATAGTTAAATTCTAGCTCTAGGATTTTATTAGGGTCCAACATAGTTTAAATGATAATTGATTATAGATTTTAGATTGTTGATTCAAGATTTTAACCTTCCCGGGTCATTGTCTCTTAACCGGACCTTAATCCTACTTTTAACGTGTTAATACTATTGGCTTATCCTTCCCCACCATCACCGTGTGCTCAAACATTGCAGTTTTTGACCCATCCTTAGTTCTTAAAGTCCATCCATCGGGATCCAGTCTTAAATCAGAGCCACCAATGCTAATTTGGTTTTCGATACATATCACTAACCCTTCAACCAATTTTATTCCTTGACCAGCTTTTCCAAAAGAAGGAACACTTGGATCCATATGAATGCCACCATCAGAAACTTTTCCAATTCCATGTCCTGCATATTCTGTAACATAATTAAATCCTTCAACTTCAGCTATTGTTTGTAATGTACTTGATATATCACCAATTGTGTTTCCTGCCAGCGCTTTTTTTATAGCTTCTTCAACACAAAGTTTTGCTGTTGAAATTAGCTTTTTCTCTCTTTCAGAAAGATCACCCAAACCCACAGTTACACAATGGTCTGTACAAAAATCTTTGTAAATAATTCCAAAATCTAATTTGATAATATCTCCTGATTCAAACGGTATATCCGAGAAAGGAATAGCATGAAGAGTTTGATCGTTAACACAAACACATATAGAGCCAGGGAATGGCATTAAATAGCCAGGAACTCCTTTAAATGAAGGCTTGACATTATTCTTCCTACAAAGATCAATCGCTAATTGATTAATCTGCTTTGGAGTAACACCAATTTGGGTAGCTTCTTTTATTGTATTCAAAATTTCAGCAGAGATTTTACCCGCTTCCTGGTAGGTTTTTATATCTTCTTTTTTGGTGAAAATATTTTTGAAGTTCAAGCCTAGCTTTTATCTGATGTATTGTTCATAACTTCTGCTAACCCTAAGTGAGTTGTATTGTCTTAGTGTATCCATACAAACACTTACGATAATTAAGATACTAGTGCCTCCAATACCTGAAAGTATTACTGGACTAATATCTGCGAAGTTTACAATCAGATTTCTTCCTACTAATGGAACCAATGCTATAGCACCTAAGAAAATACTACCTGCAAATCCAATTCTTAGAAGGACGTTACTAATGTAGTTTTCTGTTGATTTGCCTGGTCTAATACCTGGGATAAAGGCTCCGGATTTTTGAAGATTTTCAGCTGTTTCATTAGGTTTCATTACAATAAATGAATAAAACATTCCAAACAAAACAATCATTGCAAAGTCTAAAATGCCATAATAAAGATCATTTATATTAACAACATTATCAGCTGAAGCAAACAAAAAACTCTTTTCAATATCTAGCATAGCGTTATAAAACCACGAAGAAGTATCTACAAGATCTTTCAAAAATGGGATTAATAGTTGAGGTACCGATAAAAATGCTGATGCAAAAATTATTGGCAAGACCCCTGTCATTGTTAACTTTATTGGTAAAGATGATTTTTGGCCTGCGTCTTCCCCTCTTACTCTTCTAGCATATTGAACTTCAACTTCTCTTGCCGACTCACCAATATAAACAATAGTAATGACCAACAAAATAGCACCTACAATTATTGATAGTAAAGCCAAAAATATTGGATCTGTTAATGCACTGAATGTCCCTTCAATTACTTGATTTCCAATCGTTCTTAAATCTAACAATGAAAAATCTTGTTTAATAAGTGCCGGTAATGCAGCCAAAATTCCAACTGAAATTACTACTGAAGAACCATTTCCAATGCCTTTTTCAGTTATTAAATCAGAAATCCAAACCAATAGCATAGACCCCGCTGTCAGAATTAAAGCCATAAATATCACCTTAGTAATTGTAGGCCATTGTGATCCATCGCCATGAGGGATTAAAAAGACTCCTTCTCCTGCTCCAGTTGTATTATTTGGGTTTGTTAAATCTCTTCTTGAAATTAATAATAAGTAAGCAATAGAGTAAAAAAATCCTAAAATTACTGTTAAATACTTAGTCATTTGATTAATAACCTGCTGGCCTCTTTCTCCTTCTTTGGATAATTCAGTTAGTTTAGGGATCACAGGTGTTAACAGCTGCAAAATGATTGAAGCATTAATATATGCAGCAAGACCAAGCCCTACTATGCTTGGGGAATCTAGCTGGCCGCCTGTAAATACAAGTAATAGGTAATTTGCCTCTGATGCAGATGCACTACCAAAATAATCTTTGTATACTTTCATATCTATTCCTGGTAGAGGAATAGATGCTAAAGCTCTAAAGATTGCTATTAAAAGAATTGTAAGACCTATTCTTTTAAGAATTTCTTTATTGCTAAAAAAGCTCTTTAAAGATTTTCCTACTTTTGTTTTAATTAAAGGCCTAAAAGGTCTAATTACTTTAGACACAAGACGATTAAGCAATAATTTATCTGCTTTAGAATTCTTTGTAGAAGAAGTTTTTAAGTATTTACTATACCTATTGTCTGATTTTGGCATGAAGCAAGATGTAATTTAGGCTTTAACACTTCCACCAGCCTTATTTACAGCGTCTACTGCTTTAGCTGATAGAGCAAGACCTTCGAAATTAAGTTTCTTATCAATTTTCTTATCAAATAGAACTTTAACTTTTGTTTTTTTATGACTTTTTGGCATTAACACATTTAGTTCAACTAATCTATCAATACTTAATGTTTCCCCTTCTTTAACTTTAGACTCTATTTGACTGAGTTTTAAAGCCACAACTTCTTCCTTAGATCTATAATATCCTCTTGTAGCTTTCCTCATTTTCCTAGAAAATCCTTTTAGTTTTGGCAGTCTCCTAGATAAAGGCATTTGACCTCCTTCGAATTGTGGACCTGGAGCATCATAACCCGATCTTGATTTCTGGCCATTATTTCCACGACCAGTAGAGTGTGCACCTTTTCCTGAGCCTTGTCCTCTTCCTACAATCTTTGCTTTTTTTGTTGTTTTTGGTGAAGGTAAAGTATGTACCATCATTATCAATTTATAATTTTAATAATTTTCAATTTCCAAATATTTGAAAATTTGTAATTGTAACTTGTAAATTTTATTTTATAATCTTGTTTCTCTTAATTTAGACAATGCATCAACAGTTGCATACGCATTGGAAATCTTATTATTTGTTCCTAAAATCTTGCCTAGCATATCTCTAATACCTGCTACCTCTGCAACCATTCTCATAGATGACCCTGCAACAATTCCTGTTCCTGGTGATGCAGGTTTTATAATAACTCTTGCCGCTCCTGTTTTGCTATTAACATCATGCGGAATAGTATTACCTTTTAAAGGAAAAAATACTAAGCTTTTTTTTGCTTTCCTAATAGCTTTTTCTTGTGCTGATCTAACATCATCACCTTTTCCTAAGCCAAGACCAATCTTACCTTTCCCATCACCTACAGCTACAAATACACTAATTCTCATTCTTCTACCTCCTTTATACATTCTTGAAACTCTTCTTATATCAATAATTTTATGATTAAATCCATCACTTTCTTCAGATTTACCTTCTCTTTTTCTTTTCTGTCTAAGCTTGCCTTTATTTTTTTCAAATGAAGGTTTTACTTCTTTTGTTTCTTTAGTTTCAGTTTTTTGAGTTTGTTCTTCTGACATTTTTGAAAAATTATTACTTGTAAATTAGAAAATCAGTCCACCTTCTCTGGACCCTTCCGCTAATGACTTTACTCTTCCGTGATATTTATAACCACTTCTGTCAAATACTACAGAATCTATTTTTTTTACTTTTGCTTTCTTTGCAAGATTTAAGCCAACTTCCTTAGCAACATCAGAAGGTTTTCCTGATGACTTGATTTCCTTATCACTTACTGATGCTAACGTAACACCATCCACGTCATTAATTATTTGAGCATAAATGTGTTTATTTGACCTAAATACTGACAATCTAGGTCTCTCTCTCGTTCCAAAAACATTCTTTCTTATTCTTTTTTGCCTTTTTTTTCTTGTTTGTTGTTTCTTTGTAACTTTGTCCATGTTTTAAGATTTTACTAACTAGCTGATTTTGAAGATTTTCTCTTAACCTCTTCATTTTTATATCTAACGCCTTTTCCTTTATATGGTTCAGGTTTTCTAAATTCTCTAATTTTAGCTGCCACCTCTCCTACTAATTGTTTGTCGAATCCTTCAACTTTTACATTTGTTTGATCGGAAACTGATACAACTATTCCTTGAGGCGGAACATAATGAATTTGATGAGAGTAACCTAAAGAAAAGACTACCTCGTTACCTCTTTGTTCTGCTCTGTAACCTATTCCTACAATTTCAAGTTCTCTGGAGTATCCTTTAGTAACTCCTTCAATCATATTATTAATTAAAGATCTGTATAAACCATGATAAGATTTAATCTGTTTAGATTCATCTTTTCTTTCAAGTTTTAAAACTCCATTTTCAATTTCCAAAGTTACTCCGTGTTTAATAGACTGTCTTAAAGATCCTTTAGGGCCAGTTACTACAACTTCTTTATATCCGAAGTCACCTCCATCTAAAATCTCAACTGTAACTCCTTGAGGGATTGTAATTTCTTTATATCCTATCCTGCTCATTTTCTAGTATTTAATAAACATAACATAAAAATTCGCCACCAACCTTCTGCTTTTTAGCATCTTCACCCGTAATAATTCCATTTGGTGTAGAAAAGATTGCAACTCCCAGACCATTTCTCACAACTTGAATTTCTTTGTAACCTCTATATTTTCTAATTCCGGGTTTTGATACTCTTGTTAGTTCTCTAATAGCTGGAACTCCATTTACGTATTTTAGTTCAATTACTAATGTATTTTGAATATCATTTTTTTTGATTTCAAATCCACTAATAAACCCTTCTTTTTTTAAGATTTCTGAAATAGAAATAAGCATGTTTGTGGAAGGTACAGAAACTGTAGCTTCCTTTCTAAGCTGAGCATTTCTTATTCTTGTCAAAAAATCTCCTATTGGATCACTAATCATATTAGTAAAAGTTTTCAGCTTTCTAGTTGAAAATTGAAAATTGAAAATTAAAAATTATTATTACCAACTTACTTTCCTTACCCCTGGTAATTCTCCACTTAAAGCCTTTTCTCTGAAACAAATTCTACAAAGTTTATATCTTCCAATGTAACCTCTAGATCTGCCACAAAGAGCACACCTGTTTCTATATTTTACAGCATGTACTTTTGTACTTCCCTTTGTAAGTCTTTCATTTAGTTTTTTTGTTTTTGATCTTGCTGCTTTACTTGCCATAGTCGAATAATTATATATGCACAAGGCTTAATTATCAAGGATAAACTACTTTTTCTCAAAAGGCATTCCTAACATTTCAAGTAACATTAAACCTTCTTCATCATTTTTTGCTGTTGTTTTTACAACAATTTGTAATGATCTAATCTTTTGTAAAGTAGATGTATCTATTTCAGGAAATATTGTATGCTCCTTTATTCCTAATGTGTAGTTCCCTCTTCCATCAAATGACTTTTTTGGCACTCCTCTAAAGTCTTTAACTCTAGGTAGTGCAATATTAACTAGCTTGTAATAAAAATCCCACATTCTGTCTCGTCTTAAAGTTACTTTAATACCATTCTCCATACCCTCTCTTAACTTAAAGTTAGCAATAGCTACCTTTGATTTAGTCACAACCGGTTTTTGTCCGGTAATTTCAGTAATAACTTTTATCATATCCTCTACCACAGATTGATTTGTTCTAAATTCCTTACCAATTCCAGCATTAATAGTAATTTTTTCCAAAGTTGGGACAGCCATATCATTAGTTATTCCCAATTTCTTTTTTAATTCTGGTTTTATTTCTTTGATATATTTTGTATATAGTTCAGATCTCTCGGACATTTTTATATTAATTAAAAGATTTTAGTTAAACTTTAATTTAAATTGTAATTCAAGATTTAAGAATTAAGCTTGATTCATGCTTCTCTGACTTACATTAGACAGATTAATTCTTGAATCTATTTTATTGCTTCACCAGATTTCTTTGAAAATCTAATTTTTTTTCCTTTTTCATCTATCTTAAACCCTATTCTAGATGGCTTCCCTGCTTTTTCATCGAAGTACATTACATTTGATAGATCTATTGGCTTTTCTATTTCTATTATTCCTCCTTGAATTCCAAATTGTGGATTTGGCTTTCTTGATCTTTTAACAATATTTACACCTTTAACCACAACCTGAGTTTTAGAAACACCTCTAGAAAAAGTCTTTAATACTTTAAGAACTTCCCCCTTCTTTCCAGCGTCTTTTCCTCTCATTACTTGAATTGTGTCTCCTTTTTTTATTTTAGTCATAAAACCAATTTTTAAATTTGTAATAAACTTAATTTTTAAACAGTACTAGTTTTAAAATTTTCAAAATTCAAAAATTCCGAAATTGATTACAGCACTTCTGGTGCTAAAGAAATAACTTTGTTAAATCCTTTATCTTTTAATTCTCTAGCTACAGGTCCAAAAATCCTTGTTCCTTTAGGATCTTTGTTTTCTTTACTTATAATTGCAGCTGCATTTTCGTCAAACCTAATGCTTGAGCCATCTTTTCTTCTCCATTCTTTCTTTGTTCTTAAAATGACAGCATGAACAACATCGCCCTTTTTATAGTTACTATTTGGTAAAGCTCTTTTTACAGATGCACTTACAATATCACCAGCATACCCAAAATTTTTATACATACCTCCCTTCACACCACCAAGAACCTGAATAACTTTTATCATTCTTGCTCCACTATTATCAGCTACTTTTAATTCAGACATTTTTTGTACCATATTTTTTATTTAACTACTTCAATAAATTCCCATCTTTTATTCTTTGAAACTGGTTTACATTCCCCTATAACTACTACATCACCTACTTTTACTTCCTGTTTTTCTTCATTGTAATTAACCATGTAAGTTTTATGAGTTTTTATAATTTTTGAATATTTAACGTGAGGAAATTTTTGTTCAATTCGTACCTTAATAGTATTTTTACTACTAATTTTTACAACATTACCTATCAAAGTTCTCTTTTTTTGTTGTTTTTCTTTTTTAACCATAAAAATTATTTAGATTTATTTTCCAATGTAAGTTTTCTAGCAATTAATTTTCTTAAAGCTTTTCTTTGAGCTGTATTTTCTTCTTTTCCAACTTTTATATTTAATGTTAATTCTGAAAGTTCTTTTTTTAGTTCTGTTATTGTTAGTTTTTCCCATTTGCTAACATTTGATTTAACCTCTTTCTTTGGTTCTTTTTTCACAACTTCTTTAGCTTCTGTTTTTTTTGTTGTTTTTTTAGTTTCAGCCATTTTATTTACTTACTATTCTTGTTTTTAATGGTACTTTTTGTGCTCCTAATCTTAAAGATTCTTTTGCTAAATCTTCTGGAATACCTCCAACTTCAAATAAAATTCTTCCAGGTTTTACAACTGCTACATGCTCTTTTACAGGCCCCTTTCCACCTCCTCTTCTTACCTCGGAACTTTTTTCTGTGACAGGTTTATGTGGGAAAATTTTAATCCATACTTTTCCTCTTCTTTTTGTGTGTCTTACAATAGCTTGTCTTGCTGCTTCAATTTGCCTACCATTAACCCAGCCTCTATCTAATGCTTGTAATCCCCATTCACCATATGATACAGAAGAACCTCTAAGGTCTATACCTTTCATTCTTCCTCTCATTTCCTTTGTATGTTTTTGTTTTCTTGGCTGTAACATATTCGTATTCTTTATCCCTTGTTATTGTTATTAATCTATACTATAAGTTAATTTTTCTCCTTTATTAATCCAAACTTTAATACCATGCACTCCAGCACTAGGAACTCTTGCTGTTGCAAAAGCATAATCAATGTCAGCTCTTAAGGTATGTCTTGGCACAACTCCCCATCTTGCTTTTTCTCTTCTTGCCATTTCTGCTCCTCTAATTCTTCCCCCAACCCATATTTCTATTCCTTTAATTAAGCCTGATTCCTTTGCTGCTTCAACAGCTTTTGCCGCTGCCATTTTAGGAGCCACTCTTCTCTCGCACTGTAGTGCAATTGATTCTGCAACTAATTTAGCTACAATCTCAGGATTCTTAACTTCATAAATTTTTGTTTCAACATCATGTCCAACTGCTCTTGATAGTTCAGCTTTTAATTGGTTGATAGCTGCGCCACCTTTTCCAATCACAACCCCTGGTCTAGCAACTTCAATTTCCACAATGATTTTACTCATAGCTCGTTTGATTAAAATTGATGCAACGCCAGCATTTTTAAGTTTCTCTCCAATAATCTTTTTGATCTTTAAATCCTCCAAGAAAAAATTGGCATATACTTTTTTATCTGCATACCATCTTGAAGACCAATTTTTATTGACTCCTAATCTAAATCCTACTGGTTGTACTTTGTGTGATCCTCGTGCCATAAGTCGAACTTCGTTCGAAATTCAAATGACTAATTAAAATGTCAAATGAAAATCCATTTTTAAATTAAAAATTAATCTGGTAATTTTACCATGAGACAACCTATTATGTTGTCAAGAATTTCAATTTTTAGCCTATTTTTTCTTTTTTGTTGTAGCTTTTGTAGGCTTTTTTACTACTTTTGTCTCTTTCTTTACTGGTAACTTTTTCTCAACCGGTTTTTTAGCTTCAACTTTAGGAGCCTTAGTCTCTTTTTTAGGTTTACTACTCAAAGATTTTTCAGTAATGTTAGATAAACTTTCCAATGTTACAAATATATGGCAAGATCTTCTTACAAAAGGTCTATATCTGCCTTTTGCTGCAGGTCTAAACCTTTTATATCTTGGACCTTCAGCAACTTGAATATCTTTAACTACAAGATCATCGACCGATAAATTATTGTTGTGCTTTGCATTTGCGATAGCACTTTTTATAACTTTTCCAATATCGTTAGCTGCTTTCTTGTTGGTGTATTTAAGAACCTCAACTGCTTCTACTGCTAACATTCCTCTTACAATATTTGCAGGAATTCTAGCTTTAATAGGCGAGATTCTTATATATTTTGATTCTGCTTTAATTTCCATATATTTTTAATTAATCTGTAGCAACTCTACCTGTAGTACCCATAGCTTTCGCAATCTTTCCTTTTTTACTATGCCCAGTAAACTTTCGTGTAAAGGAAAATTCTCCTAGCTTATGTCCAACCATCGCTTCAGTTACAAATACTTTATTAAAGTATTTACCATTATGAACATCAAAAGTTAAACCTACCATCTCTGGAGAGATAGTACTTCTTCTTGACCAAGTTTTAATGGTTTTTGAACCGTTTGCTTTTGCTTTATTTACTTTTTCTTGAAGTTTTGGATCTATAAAAGGTCCTTTTTTAGTACTTCTTGACATATTTAGTTAGTTTAAAATAGATTCAAAAATTATGATTCAAAATTTAAGACTATTTCTTAATTCATGAATCGAGAATCTTAATTCTTTTATATTATAGTTTTGTATTTCTTAAACTTATTTTTCTCTGGTCTTCTTCTTATAATGTATTTACTTGATGGCTTTCTATCTTTTCTTGTTCTAGTTCCTACTTTATTACCCCAAAGATCCTGTTTTGGTCCGCCTGTTCCATGTCTTCCTCCTTTACCTTGACCACCAGCATGCGGGTGCTTAATTGACATTGCAACACCTCTAACGGTTGGCCTCACTCCTTTGTTTCTTTTTCTTCCTGCTTTTCCAAGCTTAATATTTTTTTGATCTTGGTTACTAACGTTTCCAATTGTTGCATAACAATCCTCATTAACTAATCTATATTCACCACTTGGCATTTTTAATTGAATGTATCCTTTATCACCTCCCATTACTTGAACTGAAACTCCAGCTGACCTTGCTATCGCTGCTCCTTTTCCTGGAACTAATTCCACTGCATGTACAAACATACCTTGTGGAATTTTTTTAAGTGGCAAAGCATTACCGACTTTAATAGGTGCATCTTCGCTTGCGATAACTTCATCACCTATTTTTAATGTATCTGGAGTTAGAATATATCTCCTTTCTCCATCAGCATATTTTACTAATGAAATGAATGCAGTTCTATTTGGATCGTATTCAACGGTTTCTATAATAGCTTTAATATTTTTCTTGTCTCTTTTGAAATCAACAATTCTATAAAGAACTTTTGCCCCCCCTCCAATGTGTCTCATTGTTACTCTTCCAGTATTATTTTTACCCGCACTCTTCTTTTTAGATGTCGTCAACGGTTTATATGGATCTACTTTAGAAAGTTTAGATCTATCTAGCAATACTGCATGTCTACTTCCTGATGTTATTGGTTTAGATTTCTTTAGTGACATAATTATTGGTTAAAAACTTCAATCTTATCTCCTTTTTTAAGTTCGAAAATCATTATTTTTTTATTTTGAGTTCTAGATTTTCTATTATTTTTTCTATTTACTTTAATTTTTCCTAATCTTGAATGAGTCCAAGCATCAATTATCTTAACTCCAAAAACATTTTCAACTTCTTTTTTAGCTTCAACAGTATTAGCATCATGAGCTACTTCAAAAGTAACTTTATTTTGCTCCTTATATAGCTTTACGCTTTTTTCAGTTACAACTGGTTTTTTGATAATCATATTATTTTGCTTTTGTTCTAGCCCATTTCTGGTCTATAAACTCTAATGAATTCTGAATTAAAATAATTGTACCGCCTGTAATAATATCATATGCATTTAAATCTTTTACATAAATAACTCTCGCTCCAGGTATATTTGAAAAAGCATTGATAACATCTTTTTCTACTTCACCTGAAATAATTGTTATTTTTTTCTTAGTACCAAATGCTTTGGAAATTGCCAATGCTTGTTTTGTTAACTGATCTTTTTTCTTAAAATCAATTTTATCTACAATAAAAATCTTTTTATTCTTTGCAGCTTCTGTTAAAGCAGCTCTAATACTTGCTCTTTTAAATGTTTTTGGAACTGCTTTTTTCCAGTTTCTTTCATTTGTTGGTCCAAAAGTAACTCCTCCACCTTTCCATAAAGGGCTTTGTCTTTGACCTGCTCTAGCCCTACCAGTTCCTTTTTGAGGCCATGGTTTAACGCCACTACCTGCAACCTGCTTTCTATCTTTAGCTTGGGCATTTGATTGCCTCTGATTTGAAAGATAAGAATAAACATATTGCGCTAAAAGCTTTGGTGAATATTCTGCTTTAAAAACAGAATCATTTAAACTTACTGTTCCTATTTCTTCCTTTTTTTGATTATAAACAGATGCTTTCATAGTTTACTTTTTAGCTGATCGAATAATTAGAAAACTACCCTTAGCTCCTTGCACAGAACCTGATACTGCAATTAAACCATCCTCATCCATTACAGAAACAACTTTTAAGCCTTTTATTGTCGATTGAACATTACCCATATGACCACCCATCTTCATACCTTTAATAACTCTACCAGGTGTCATTCTAGCTCCAATTGAACCTGGTGCTCTTTCTCTATCAGAAGCTCCATGTGTTCTTGGTCCACCACTAAAGCCCCATCTTTTTACAACTCCTTGAAACCCTTTTCCCTTAGTATATGCGATAGCTTCTACCATTTCTCCAACTTCAAAGCTACTTGCCTTAACTTCTGTGTTTATAGCTATAGGCTCTTCGTTTTCTGCTAATTTTATAACAACTTTAAATCTCGGCACTTTCTTTAATTCTTTATAATTACCCAAATCTGCTTTATTCGATTTTTTTTGTGAGTCTTTTCCTAATTCTATATGAGTTATTTTACCTTCTTTAGAGGATTTAAGATGTTTTGAAATTACATTATTTGACACATCTAAAACAGTAACTGGTACTGATTTACCATCTTCATTATATATTCTTGTCATTCCGACTTTTTTTGCTAATATTGTCTTTCTCATGATTATTTTATAGATATATCAACCCCAGCAGGAAGTTGCATATGTGTTAAAGATTCTATAGTTTTAGGATTAAATTCTACAATGTCTATCATTCTAATATGTTCTGTAACTCCGAAGTGTTCTTTTGATTTTGCATCAATATGAGCTCCTTTATGAACTGCTACTTTCCATCTTTTGTTTGGTAAAGGGATTGGACCTCTAATCTTAGCCCCAGTATCTATTACTGATTGGCAAATTTGTCCTGTTGCTTTATCAACAACTCTATGATCGTAACCTTTTATTTTGACTCTGATTTTTTGCATAATATTTAGATATTAAAGAACACTTTTAAATTACAAAACATTGGGGTGAAGTTTTTTACTTCACCCCAATCAAGTTTCTTAGTCCGAGATAGCTGTAACGATACCAGCTCCTACAGTTCTACCTCCTTCTCTAATTGCAAATGACATTCCTTCTTCTATAGCTACAGGTTGCATTAATTCAACATCAACCTCTACATTATCTCCAGGCATTACTAATTGAGTTCCCTCTCCTAGCTTAACCTCACCAGTTACATCAGCAGTTCTGATATAAAACTGTGGTTTATAACCTGATTGGAATGCAGTGTGTCTTCCACCTTCATCCTTAGACAAAATGTAAAGCTTGGCTTTAAATTTTGTATGAGGTTTAATTGAACCCTTAGCTGCTAATACTTGACCTCTTTCTATTTCCTCTCTTTTAATACCTCTAATCAGTAGTCCTACGTTATCTCCTGCTTGACCTTGGTTTAAAGACTTTTTAAACATTTCAACTCCTGTAATTGTCAAGTCTTTTGCATCTTTCATTAAACCTATTTGAGAAACAATATCGTTAACTTTAACAACACCTCTTTCAATTCTTCCTGTTGCAACTGTACCTCTTCCTTCAATTGAGAATACATCTTCAACTGGCATTAAGAATGGTTTGTCAAGTTCTCTTACTGGCTCTGGAATTGACTCATCCATAGCTTTAAGAAGATTAGCCATAGCCTCATCTCCATCCTTTTCACCTGTTGTACCATAAAGTGCACTACCTACAACAAAAGGTACTTTTTCTGGGTCATAACCATATTTCTTTAAAATATCTTTTACTTCTTCTTTAATAAGTTCAAGCAATTCTTCGTCCATGTTGTCATCAAATCTATTGATGAAAACAACAAGATATTTAACACCAACCTGCTTTGCAAGTAGAACGTGTTCTCTTGTTTGAGGCATAGGTCCATCAGCTGCAGATACAACAAGAATTGCTCCATCCATTTGAGCAGCACCTGTAATCATGTTTTTGATGTAGTCCTTGTGGCCTGGACAGTCAATATGTGCATAATGTCTTATTTCAGATTCGTATTCAACGTGAGATGATGCAACAGTTACAATTTTATTTGATCCAGCTCTAGCGATACCTCCCTTAGCAATATCTGAATAACTTTTTCCAGAATTTTGCCACCCTTTTCTTTGTGAGTAGGAGACCAAAGCTGCAGTTAATGTTGTTTTACCGTGGTCAATGTGACCCAAAGTTCCAACATTAACATGTGGTTTACTTCTTTGGAATTCTGCCATATGTTGATTTTTAATAAATATAAATAAAGAATAATAGTTTTATTTAAGTGTCTTGAATTATAACACCTTCGCCAAAAGAATTGTACTGCTTTTTTTATTTAATTTTAGCAGGTTAAAAATGTAAAACCTATTAAGAATAGGCTTATTATTTAACTACAAACTAGTGGTGAATCAAATCGACCGTGTGTATTATCACAATTTTTTTCAAAAAAATCAAATACTTTTTAATAGAAAATTATAACTGAACTGGAATCAAAACCTGATGCTATGACTTAGAATCAAAAGGATGTTGCTTTTCACAGGGCATATCAGAGTTCCAATTCTCCAAGAAGACATAAACTAATTTAATTAAACCAGTTAACCTATTGTCAATAGCCGGTGGATTCCACTAAGCAAAATCTAAGATAGTTAATCTAGCCATAACAACTACTACACCTTATTTTATATATACATATTTTAAATAAAAAAGTAATTAGAGAATTAATATAAATTTATATAATGGCATAATAGGTCTTTTACCCAGAAAGCAACGTCGTCAAGCGCTGACAGCGCCTAACCCAATCTCATGACTTTTGCTCTTCCTCTATTTACAAAAAGCCCATTCTGATATATAATTATGCTACACCTAATAAGCTTAAAAATATGTTAAAAAATATTGGCGAGAATTTAAAAATTGTTGCAGTAGGTACACTGATTTTGGCTGCAGTTGCTGGATGCACAGATATAAGTGATGTAGATAGCAAATCTACAAAAACACCAGATCCAAGAATTCAGCAAATGAGGGAAAACGCAGATTATGATTTTTCCGATCATCTTCCCTCTTTTACTGTTGGCGATACTGAATTTATTAGTGCAACAATGACACCTGAGTCTGGGCAAGGAAAGATAGAAAAAGGTTACTTGATAATAAAAGGAGATGAAAGAAGATTTGTTGATAGCGGTCAGATTGAAGTATCTAAAAGGGCAGGTTTTTATCAAATTAGAATAGACGGAAATACAGTTTTAGTAGAAATACCTTATGGTAATAATGATGGTAATCATATGCTAGAAGGAGATATTATAGGCCAGCAACCTATAGAACAGTAAAACTAATTAGTTTAATAAAAATGAAAAAAAATTTAAAAATTACCTCTTTCATTATATTAGTAATGCTATTACTAATACCTTCAACTGCCCTTGGATTTCAATCTGTAAAAACAAATATAAAGAATAATAGTGGTGATAGTAAGATTAAATTTTTGACTCCAGACTATGAGCTGGTAACCTATGCGACTTATAATAAAAGTACAAAAAAAGTTGAGACAAATCTACAAGTGAAAAATAGATTGGATAATAAAGTAAATATTTTTAAGCAAGATGAATATAAAATAGGCACTAAGTTTGACAGTTCAAATACTTATATAATAGAGATCCCTTACTTCGGACAATTTACTATTCAGATTAATTCTGCCCGAGAAGTTACTCACTCAGAATTCTTATCTTTTAGTAATGCTTCTGCTCTAAAAATTCAGAAAAGAAATGTTACTTCAGAGTTTAATGCAAACGAGGCTTTAAACAACATTAATGATCTGCAAAATTACTCACAGATTTTAACAAGTGACATTGCAAACCAGATTCAATCAGTTGATCAACCTGAAAACCAAAATAAATCTAACATGAGTTCTGATTCATCTAAAAACACTATTAAATCGGAAAACAACCCCAAAGTTTTGATTATTGGTGATTCAAATAGTGAAGATCAACTAACGGATGCAGCTGGCATGCCATTGCCTGATAACTTTCAGCAAACTCATATTAAAAATAGAGATCTGGCATCAGTAAATGATAAAAGCTGGGTTCAAATTTTAGATCAGAGATTGGATCAATTGGAACTAAGTCATGATTTTATTAATATTTCTAGTGGCGCTACAAGAATCACAAACTACGATCCATCAACTGACTTAAATACAAACGCCCAATCTCTTTACTTTTTAGACACAGCTACAGAAAGCAGAATTAGAAGTTTAATGCCAATTGATATTTTGATAATTGATATGGGTACAAATGATGCTATTGAATTGAGAGATGTAAATGAGTTTATAAGGGAATATAGAAATTTTGTAGTTAACTTTATAGAAAATTACGGTATTAAAAATATAATTGTTGTTGCACCACCAGTTATGCTACCCGTGCAAATTGGACCAAACAACTATTTTGTACATCCAAATGCAGCTAATTTGATTCCAGTTTACAGAACTGAGCTGAGCAATTTGCAAAGATCACTAACAACAACCAGACAATACTCTGCAATGAATATAAGTTTTGTTGACACAGTTCATTTAAATCCATCGCACTTACAAAGTGATAATGTTCACTTAAATAATAACGGGGAATCTGGGTTAGCAGATTTAATTCAACCAAGCTTGATGCAACTAATTGAAAAGCTAGGAAATTCTAAATAGATATTAATTAATCAATATGAAAAAAGTTCTTAAATTATCAATAAGTTTAATTCTAATTCTTGCAATAATTTTGCCCGGTACTGTTTTCGGAGTTTCTACTAATAGCAAGAAAAAATTTTCTGACGAACAAAAATTTAAATTTGTTGTAAATGGATATGAATTAGCATCCTACTCTTCCTATAATAAAGAAACCAGAAAAATTGAGCAAAATTTGCAAATCAAAAATCAAAGTAATAATAAAGTCAATATTTTCAAACCGGAGAATTATAAGTTAGAAGTAGCAGTTCAAAATGAATTTAGCCTATATGATGTAGAAATTCCTGGGTTTGGAAGGTTTACTATTAAAGTTGATAAAAATAATAGTATCCTAGAAAGCGCATTTACTTCTTTTTCCAATGCATCTGCCTCAAAAATATTAAATAACAATGATGTAGATATTTTGATGCCATTCTCACAATTTAACAACACTTTACCTAATAATAATTTACAAACTTTTAGTCAAGTTATAACTAATACCAACAATTCTGAAAGCGGAACAGCAGGTTTACCAGATGATTATGTTCCACAGCCAGCACCGGAGCCAACTTCTACTCATATAAAAGTGATGATTCTAGGAGATTCTAATGCTCAGCCTCTTTTACCAGGCGTCCCTTATTCGGGGCAACCGTATTATATACAAGATAGAGGATTTATAAACTGGGGTGACGTTCTAGCAAACAAAGTTGCACACGAAGGTATAATTATAGAAACATATAATCTTTCTGTAGGAGCTACAACTGTAAGCGATCAGAATACCTTAAACACTTATGGGGATCCCAATATAAATGGAACTCCTTTTTTGACTCAGGCTAAGCTGAATGAAATTGCAACATATGGGCACGTAGACTATTTAATTATTGCATTAGGAACTAATGATATTATTGAAAAAATTGGAGATGGTAATGAAGGAACTGGCATTTTTATAAATAGTCTAATTAATTTTATTAGCCAAGTTGCACTTACTATTCAGTTTGACAAATTAATTATTGTTGAGCCTCCTATGATTAGGCCAACAACTTTATCTGATGGCACTGTAGTGTATACCCCTGAACAAGCTCAAATGGTCAATGACTATTCTCAAGCTATTTACGATATGATGCTTTTCAATACTCAATATAACGGATTGGCTGACTGGTACGGGTTTAGAGACGAAAGAGTTGTAACTAAATGGATGATTGTGGATAATGATATAAATTGGGATGGTGTTCATCTTTTAAATAGTGGTGAAACCAAGCTAGGAAATTATATGTTTCAAACACTCAATTTAATCCCCGATACCGAAATACATGGTGGATTAGGTGGGGCTAATTAATATTTTAAGCCAAAGTAACTCTAATGAATAAAATGCCTGAAAATACAATCGAAAATGGGCCGGGAAATATTGACAGACGAACTTTCGTCTTAACCTTCTTTGGTGCGCCTTTTATGTTTGCAGCAAATAAAGCAGAGAGTGTGTTAAATAAATTTCAGATAACTGAAAAAGAAAACTCTATAGAATCAGAACGCAATCCTATCAAAGTACTGTATCTAGGAGATTCAAACCTTGATGGATCTGATGCCCCTTATGACTATGTAAAAAATAGAAGTGCAGGTGAAGAAGATTTCAGCTCTGGAGAATTATTAGCACAAAGAAACTTTCCATTTCCTATAGAGATCGTTCAAATACCTCAAGGGGCTAGACGGGTTTCGCCAGATGGAAGCTTTATAGACAATAACTCATTAGCAACAACTTTTGAATATTTGACTGATCAAGTTATAAGACAAATAAAAGAAATAGGTAAAATCGATGTTCTAGTTGTAGCACTTGGAACAAACGATGCTATCGAAAATATAGCACCAGAAACATTCATAGAAAATTTTACAAATTTTTTTAGAACAATACTTAAAAGCACAAGAGAACCATGGGAGCACTTGGTTATTATTGCACCACCCGACATGAAGGAAATCCGACTTGCGGATGGAAGTTATTTCATAAGTCCACAAGCTATAAATTTAGTGAAAGAATATCGCCAAAAAATAAAAGAAAGGTTTAGTTGGCTTTCACATATAATCGATATAAATGATGATTTACCAAGTGATGAATACTTGCAGAAACCTGATAATGTCCATCTTAACGAAAGCGGTCAAAAAGCAATTGCAATGCGATTAGAACGACTACTAATCAGACTTTATCCTAAAAAACCAAGAAATATATTTGGTTTTAGTGCAGGAAGTACAGAAGCTTAATTTTTAAATTAAATAAATGGCAATAGGCACAACAAAAGCCTTTTCAGTAGCATTTTTAAAAGAAAGAGCGCCAAAAACCAAGCAAACTGAAGCGCCAAATAATAAAGCCTTGGTTACACACGAAAACATAAGTTCAGCCGACGCTCAAGCTTTTCAAACAATAGCATTGGGTTTGATAGGACAATTTGACACTTTAAAAATAATCAATTTCTTTGGCAATACTCCTGTTGAATTAGAAGATACTAGTGCTGGTGAATTACAAGACTTTGAAACTGCAATATTCCAAAATAATACTTATATGGCATTAGAAATTGTGAGTAAAAATTGCAATGGAATTAACCCAGAAAGTCTTAATTTGTTTAATACAAATATACCAGAAGCTTAATTTTTATTATTAACTCTATGAACTTACAAATCAATATACCTAGATTCAGGAATAGCTCACGAAGAGACCACACAATTCCTTCTAAGTTAATAAGTGTAGTGCCAGAGAGCCCTCGGATTGTAGATCAAATGGATACAAGATTCACAACCAAAGAACTACTGGAACTTAAGCCAGTTTATCGAGAGACTGTTAAGAGATACTTAACTCCAGGATCTACCTTATCTCAATGGTTAAGCGAGGCTGTAATGGAAGCCTGGAATGTAGACCCTAAAGCAGTACTTAACCAGATCGTAGTCAATAAAGATATATTAAAATTATGGGATGATAAACCTAGACAACAAGACCTTGTAAATAATATCATTGTAGAAAGCTTAACAACTAATGATGTGGCAATACTGGAAAGGATTGGAATAGCACCGTTAAAAGGTCCTTTTGAATTTTAAATTTTTTTACTTCTTACTTAGCTCATTTCGAAGCACTAATGCAGCTTCCTGGTAAACGTCGTCGTTAACCTTTGTTGTATCCTCTGTAAGCTCAATTAAAAGATTTATTCCTTCATCTTCCCTACCTGATAGTATCAACGACTTAGCGTATTCAAGTTTAACTTTTGGAACATTAGGATTTGAATCAAAAGCTTTTTGAACCAAACTCATTGATCTACTTAAATCAGTATCCACATAGTATTTAGCTAGGTATAGTAGAACTGATCCATGTTTTGGAGCCAGGTTTTCAATCGTTCCTGCAGCTGAATCGATAGCTGCTGTAGAATCAACCTGTTTATTAAGTTCCTGCATCAAAGCAAATCGGGAAGCCCAGATTTTGTAACTTTCAGAGTTATTTGTAACACTTTTGTTAGATTCTGAAACAATATTATCCAGCAAATTCTTAAGATAAGATTCATCTGGTCCCGCTTCGCTTGCTTTACCTGCTAAAAATAGCCCTAGATAAAGCTGAGCAAGTTCCGAGTTAAATCTGCCTTCCTTTTCGTTAATTTCACTTGCACTACGTATTTTTCTTATACCTTCCAGCTGACTTTCTATATTATTGGTTTCGAGCAAATTTATTCCACTACTAAAACTTAAATTTGCCCTTACAACTTTTTGTGTTTCAAATAAAAAAGGAACTAATAATAGAGAACTTAATATTATTAGCACAAAAACAAAAGACTGGGCATTGTTAATTTTAATTAAACTCTTTGCTTGTAATGAACCTAAATACAGTATAGATGTGACAAACAAAAGCCCAAAATCAAAAGTAAAAAAGAAAAATACAATTACTCCTACAAAAGCTGATAATGTAAGGTAAGTTAGAAGTCTTGTTGTATACTGTTCTTTTTCAGAAATTCTAAAATCTAAAACTTTACCCAAAATTATTCCTACAATCACTATTGCTCCTACCATAAAGAGTAATCCATATCTAATTGTAAAATCAAAGATTTGGCTAAATGGTCTTTGAAATACTTTAGTTAACGTATCCGATTTATTATTTGATTCATATTTTAAATGAATATCTTCAAATTCTCCAAAACCTAATCCAACGATCGGGTTACTGTCAAATAATGAATCAAACGCAATTTGAGTAGAAGGAATCAAGTCCAAAGTTGATTCTGAAAATATTTCATCTCTGAACTCTTCCGTAAAACTAAATCTTGGTATCAGAATTTGACCAATGAAAAAAATCAGAAAAATTATTACAAGATAAAATCCCATAACAGTTTTAAATTCTTTGTTTAAAGTTGTAAGAAGAAGAACAGTCACGAGTGTTAATAAAATATTTAAACCAAAAGCAAAAGATAAAACTAAGACAGAAGTTGACATTAGTAAAAACATTAGTAGGAAGTTTTTTTTGTCTTTTTTATTTTTTTCATAAATCAATGGAGCGGCAAAAATCACTAAAAGTGAGCTTACAGCTATATTAGTTATAATAAATTCTTGATAAGGCAGAACACTTGGTAGATCTAATATATTTTTTACATTTAGTACTAGAACGATAAAGCTTCCAAGCGAAGATAATAAAAATCCTCCGCAGACTGAAAGTAAAAGTTTGGAAATACTAAAGCTGTCTTTGAAATTGATTAAAGCAAAGATTGAAAATAGAAATAAAAGCAATAGGTTAAAACTTGATGATTCAAATTTAAAAATCACTTTATACCAATCTTGCCAATAGACAAAAGTTGTTATTATTGGCAGAAAGCTTAGCACACCTAAAGCTAGAGTAGCATTGTCTAAACTTAGTTCAAAATTTCTTTCATTTATAAGCCTGTATAAAGAAGTAATTATCAGATAACAAATCAAGACAATGAAAATAAGGAATTTTACTCCATAAATGTTTGCATTATTAAAAAAAGGCTCATATGCAAAAGGCAGAAGAAATGTTATCAAACATATAAATTTTTGATTAGTTGTTAATTTGCTTGTCTTTCTATATTCTGAACGACCTTTAATGTGTGTTAAAAGTTCTTGCGAATAACCTTGATTCATATTACTTTTCGATGATTAAGTAGTCTAAGAAGAGATCTTTGAGTGCTCCTTCTTTCAAAATTATATCAAAACCCGTGGCTCTTTTTTCTATTTTTGAATCTCTAATCAACGGCGTTAATAAAACTGTATAATTTACAAGTTCTCTAGAAAATTCAACTGATGTTTTACTTTCTCCTTCTTTTATCGTAATTGAACCAGCTAAATCGCTTCTATACCTTAGCTGAGAAAGCTCTAGACTTTGTGCAGTTAAAGTATCTACGGCAATAGAATCTGTGAGTATAGATCCATTCGAACTAATTGTGACTTTTGAACCAAACAAGCTAATATCAGTATTAGAATTTGTCTGAAGCAGTAACTCCTGCTCTGAACTGATAGAATTATCAATTGCACCGATCGCTAGCACTCCATAACGATAGTAATTACCATCATTATTAAATTTAACGTAGTTATTAAGATTTCTTAAATTATAATCTTTAATATCTGGAATTTGTGCATCTATTTCCTCAATCGGAATTGTTATTTGCTGAGAATTTTGAACCAAGCCCCAATAATAACCTGTCTGTACAAATGCCATCACTTTCCCA